>DYEY01000057.1 GCA_020725465.1 Dethiobacter sp. | reverse complement strand
TGTCTTTAAATATCTATTGATATCTTTAAATATCTCTTGTTATTGCCATGTGAAGCTGTCGGGGCAAACTGGAGGAAAATGAAAAGCCTCCAGGCCGAAAAGCGGCATGGAGACTAGCTTTCGAGTTTCCGAGAAAGTACACTTTAGGGAAAAAGGGGGAATCTGTGTGAAAAAGCTTTTGGCACTGGTACTTATCCATGTGATGTTGGTAGCTGTGGGTTGTTCCGCCAAGCCAGACAATGCTGAACCCAACAAAACAGGTCCGGTAATAAAGCAGGGAGAATTTAAAATCAAAGTAGGTCTTGTTACACCCGAAGGAGATATCGCCACACGTTCCATGCGTCATTTTGAAGAGCAAGTGGAGAAACTTTCTCAGGGACGGGTTGATGTTGAGGTCTTTGTTGGAGGGGCATTGGGCGGCAGTGCTGATATTTTTAACGGTGTTCAGGATGGCAGTATTGAGATGTGTGTAAACATTTACCCGCCTTTTGCCCAATTCTCAGATGCTTTTTTGCTTTACAACCTGCCTTATTTATTCAGCAGCAAAGAAGTGGCTTTTAAATTCTTAGACAGCGAGCTGGCTAAAGATATCGCTAAAAAAATTGAGCCAAAAGGCTTTAAACAGCTTGCAGTGTTTGACGGCAGTTACCGGAATGTCTCCAATAACATAAGACCTGTCAAACACCCCGATGATTTAAAGGGTTTAAAAATAAGAACATTGGATAACCCCATTCAACTCGATTACTTTAAAGGTTGGGGCGCCAATCCGACACCGCTTCCCTATGGTGATATTTACGTCGGACTTCAAACAAAAACAATTGACGGGCAGGAGAACAGTTTCAGTAATACTGCCGTTATGAAGTTCAATGAGGTGCAGAAATATATGACCGATACGATGCATGCATTTGACCCGGTCGGACTGTTCATCAATACAGGCGTGTTTGAATCTTATCCGGATGATGTCAAGAGAATAATAGAAGAAGCTGCTTTGAGCACACAGACATTTAACAGAAAATTAGCCCTGACACTTGAAAAGGAAGGAATAGAAAAGATTAAAGCAACCACTGAAATGTATTTCTTAACAGATGCAGAAAGACAGGTATTTATTGATACGTCAAGGACGACATACAAGAATTTTGAACAAAAAATCGGAAAAGAGCTGCTGGAAAGCGCCCTTGCCAAAATCAAAGAAATAGAAAAAGAAATAGAAGGTAAATAAGCATTTTCAAAGCACTGATTAAAATAATAAGGTGTCTGCTGACACCTTATTATTAAATTTAGGAGGGTGCAAATGAGGTTTCTCAGATTACTGGACGAACATATTGAGGAATGGCTCTTAACTTTAACGTATACAGCTATGCTGATAATTGCAACAGCTCAAATATTCTTTAGGTATGTGGTTAATTACTCAATATCCTGGAGCCAGGACCTGCTTACCTTTATGTTGATATGGTCCGTGTTCATAGGCGTTTCACTGGCTGTAAAAAAGAGAAGGCACATCAAGGTGGAACTGGCACTGGTGATTTTTTCTGAAAAAGTGCAATTTAGTCTTAAAGTACTGTCAAACTTAATGTTTATACTATTTTGCGTCATTATCAGCTACTATTCATTGGGCAAAATCTACAGATTGATTTATGTCAACCCACAGATTTCTGAATCAACCGGCCTTGCCATGTGGCTGATCCAAATTGCCGTCCCCCTCGGATTTATACTTAGCATTTACAGGCTCATAACTGACACGAAGCTTTTGTTTAAAGAAAGAACAGAGGAAAGAAACAGGGGGGTCTGCTAATGCACATATTCATACTGTTGGCTTCCTTTGCAGTATTTGTACTCTTGTCAGTGCCAATTGGCGTTTCCATTGGAATGGCACTATGCCTTTATGCCTTTACAGGCGGCACAATGGGCATGAATTTTATTTCACAATCCATCTTTTCCTCAATGAACAGCTTTCCTCTTATTGCAATTCCATTTTTTATTTTAGCTGGCTCGCTGATGGAAGGCGGAGGCTTATCTAAAAGGCTCATCAATTTGTCAAACTCACTCGTTGGTCATCTCACTGGTGGCATGGGGATTGTCACCGTATTAACCTGCATATTTTTCGGTGCCATCAGTGGATCAGCGCTTGCCACTGTTGCTGCCGTTGGTACTATCCTGATTCCTGCAATGGAAGAGAGGGGCTACTCCCGTTCTTACGCCACAGCACTTACTGCTGCAGCCGGCGTTTTAGGCACAATAATACCTCCAAGCATCCCTATGATCATGTTTTGTGTCGCTGTTCCTGCCGCTTCTCCCGGCCATATGTTTATGGGTGGAATAGGGCCGGGGCTTTTGGCCGGCAGTTTTCTTATGATTTCAGCTTACTATTACGCCCAAAAACATGGCTATAAAAGCACGGACATCGAGTTTAATATCAAAAAGGCAACGAAATCTGCAATCGATGCCATATGGGCTTTATTGGTACCATTTATTATTATCGGTGGAATTTATGGCGGTGTATTTTCTGCAACAGAGGCAGCTGTTGTTGCCTGTGTCTACGGCTTCATCATCGGAAAATTTATCTACAAGGAGCTTTCGATTAAGGCTGTATCAAAAGCTTTGGTCAGCACTTCCATTACTGTCTCATCAATATTGATTGTAGTTGCCACCGGCTCGGTATTGGGCAAAATTCTCGCAGTGGAAGGAGTGCCGAAAATGGTGGAAACTGCCTTAACTTCTTGGAGCAGCAATGTATATGTATTACTGATTATTATAAATATTATTTTGTTAGTCGTGGGATGCATCATGGAAAATTTTACGGCAATCATTATTTTAAGTCCCATACTTTACCCCATTGTTGCACAATACGGGGTTGATGTATACCATTTTGGGGTTATGATGATATTAAATTTATCCATAGGGTTCATAACACCCCCTATTGGTTCTAATCTTTTTGTAGCCTGCGGTATAACAGGTCTGAAGTTTGAGACTCTAGTCAAATCTATTTGGCCATTTTTGCTGGTATTAATAGTTGCTTTAATCTTCGTCACTTATATTCCGCCAATAACTCTCTTTTTACCGAATTTGTTTCGTATGTAAGCAGCTTGTCCGACTGGAACCATATAAGAGGCGGACCAACTTTGTCCGTCTCTCACCCGCATGCTGTACACCCAGGAGGATGCATTGGAAATTATCATTTTCCGCTTCAGGTGTACTGCCTGCCGCAAGACCTATGGCCTGTTGCTGCCGTTTCTCACCCCTCACCGGACAGCTGATCTGGACTTCCAGTAGCGTGTGGTCAGGGAACTGGACGGCGGGACCCCTTTGCGGGAGGTGGCAAATGGTTTGGCTTTACCTACACAGCCGTACTCCGAAAAAAGCCTGTGGCGCTGGAAGAAGGACTGGGACCGGTTACGGAAAGCTGTGGAACCGTCTTTCTGGAGTACGGTACTGACCCGGCTTCCCCACGTGAGGTTGCCCAAAGGGAGCGGGAGCCCCCGGACAGACTGGGGATGGCTCTTCTGGGTGTGGGAGAGAGTGCGGGCACAGCTCACTGACCGTACGGATACCGGGTGCCTGCAGTGGCTCTTACACTTAGCGCGCTTGGTATCGGTGGCGGGAGTGCCTTTTGAATTCTGCAACTTCCACCGGACCCACGGAGCGCATGTCCGGTTCAGAAGTCTCGCGGCACCAGCGGGGCAAACTTTCTGATGTCGCTTGTATACGCCTTTACAGTAACCGGTTACAAACTGGGAAGAGATGAATAAAAAGATAGAGGCAGGCATCTTAGAAAACTGAAAGTGTTTGTAGATACCGGTATTCCCATGTACGCGGCAGGGGAGGAACACCCGCTGAAGGCCGGATGCCCGGATGTTTTAAAAGCTGTCGCCGGTGGCGAGCTGAACGCTTATACCGATACGGAAGTATTTCAGTGGGGATTCTGTTTCCAGGAGAACAATTATCAAAATATTTTCCGGAAATAATTAATGAACATTAGCACAAAAGCACCCCCAGATCTGGGGGTGCTTTCCCGTTAGTTGTTTTTTGGCTTGTTTTTGAGCTTTCCCAGTAAGTCCTGAATCTTTTTCTTTTGTTTTTCCGTTGCTTCGTGGTCCAGTTCAAAAGTGACGTGCAGTAAGCTGCCTTCCCGGGCTTGCGGGGGCAGGAGTTGCCGTGGTATGCCTGCTTTCAGTTCCCCGTCGCCAAACAGCACTACGGCATATTCGCCTTCAAAACGGTCAATTACAGCTTTCATAGGTTCACCTCACTTGGGTCTGCGGGTTACGGTCCGGGTTTTCTATGACGTACATATATGTATGGAGGGCGGCCGATTTCAACATATTTAGCTCCAAAAGAACCGCCCCGTTTTACCTCGGTCAGTAGTCGCTGAACTCTTGGGAGATCTTGTTGATAATTTTCTTTTCGATGCGGGAGACGTAGGAGCGGGAGATGCCAAGCATCATGGCGATTTCTTTCTGGGTGTAGCGGCGGCCGCTGGGAAGGCCAAAGCGCATGGCCAAGACTTTGCGTTCCCGCATTTTCAGTTGGCCGATGATACGGTAGAGCTTGGCTTCCAGGATCTTTTGCTCTACTTCGTCCAGGACCTGTTCCGCTTCGGTGCCGAGGACGTCGAGCAGGGTGATTTCGTTGCCTTCACGATCAATGCCGATGGGATCCTGGAGCAGCACCTCCGCTTTGCGCTTGGTCATGGCTCTTATATGCATAAGTATTTCGTTTTCTATGCAGCGGGCGGCGTAGGTGGCCAGGCGGGTACCTTTTTCTGAGTTAAAAGAGTCAATGGCTTTGATCAGCCCTACCGCGCCGATGGAAATCAGGTCTTCCTGGTCTTCACCGGTATTCTCGAATTTCTTTATCACGTGGGCTACCAGGCGCAGGTTACGCTCAATAAGGATGCTGCGCGCTTCCTCGTCCCCTTCCGCCATTTTTCGCAGGCACTCTCTCTCCTCTAAAGGCGAAAGCGGCTGCGGGAAGGAGTTGTTGTTCAGGTAGGATACAAGAAGCACAATCTCCCGGACCACGGCCGCTACCATTGCCACGAACGGTAACAACTGCAATGCCACCCCCCATTTTAGTCACTCATACATGATATGCGGGGGTGGTGCAACTTGTGCCGGTTCTTTTGTATTTTTTTGCTGATTTACCGCCAGAGGGGCAGTATCTCTTCCATGACGGCAGCGAAGATGCCTGCGGCGGTTATGTTACCCCTGTTTCTTTCAATTTCTACAAAGACCACTGCCACCAGGGGCTTGCCGCCGGCGGGGGCAAAGCCGGCAAACCAGAAATAACTTGGCACTCCTTCTCTGCGGGCCTCTGCGGTGCCTGATTTCCCGGCGGCAATAAAATTGTCGCTTTTGGCCTGCCGCGCTGTGCCTGTCAGCGTTACCTCTGTAAGCATCGGTACAAGTTTTTCAACCGTAAGCGGATTCAGGGCGCGTGTTCCGGGGCGCACCGGGTAGTAAAGGACGGTTTCACCGCCTTGGTTTACAACCCTGTTTACCAGCCGCGGCCGGATGTCTCTGCCGCCGTTGGCGATGACAGTCATCATGCGCGCCAGCTGTAGCGGTGTTACCTCAAGTTCTCCCTGGCCGATGGAAATATTGGCCAGGTCGCCCGGGTTGGGCAAATCAGCTGGTGCCGGCAGTCGTCCCGCCACCTCGCCCTGCAGGGTAATGCCGGTGGACTCACCCAGACCAAAACGGCGGGCATAATCATATATGTTTTCACGCCCGAGCAGCTGCCCCAGGCGGATAAAATAGGAGTTGCAGGAAACAGCCAGCGCCCGGGTCAGATCCAGTTCTCCATGCGCGCGGCGGCCGTAGCAACCGACCTCATCGCTGCCCACCCCAATGGTGCCGGTGCAGTTGTAGGTAGTACCGGCAAGGCCATGGTCAATGGCCGCAGCGGCCAATACAACCTTGAAAACTGAACCGGGGTGGTACGATTTTATGGCACGGTTATATTCACTGTAATTGGATTCCTGTGGTATGCCGGCAAACATTCTGGCCGGTGAGTAATCCGGAAAGGAAGCCATGGCCAGGATATCGCCGCTAAAAGGCTCCACCACCACGATGGCACCCTGCCTGATATGGGTGGCGCCCACCTGTTGCACCGCTGCCTGGATTCTCCTGTCCAGGGTGGTTATCACGCTGTAGGGGCGGTTGGGGTCTTCGTCCCGCCATTCGCGGATGCCAAGCCCTGGTATCAGGCGGTACTGAGCATCTACCACCGCTGCAATAGCTGAGGGGCGGGAGGCGGCCAGGTAGTGGTCAAAATACAGTTCCAGCCCGTTTCTTGCGGTATAGGTGGTTTCCCGGAAAAACGGCTTCTCCCCTTTTACCACGTCCGGTTGTACATAGCCCACCACATGAGGGGCAAGCAAGTTGGCTCCGTAACGGGTTTCCAGTTTTACCGGCACCAGCCCGCTGGTTTCCCTCGCCATGAGATAACCAACAGTCTTTTGATCTGTGATGACCTGGATGGCGCTGCGTTTCTCGCGGGGCATAAACCTTGACAGCACCTCTTCTGTTTCCTGCCCGAGCAGCGGTTCAAAAGATACCAGGGCGGGATCATAGCTGCTGTCCAGGAGGGATTTGCCGTGACGGTCCAGTATCTGGCCGCGCCCGGTCGAACAAATTTGCCGCAGCGTGCGCTGGGAGACCGCCGCCCGGGCAAAGTCGCTTCCTCTGATCAGCTGTATATAGCCCAGGCGTAATAAAAGAGCCCCCCCTGCCAGGAAAAACAGGAGGATAACCGAAAGCAGCCTGGATTGGGCCTGGGACTTGCGCAAAAGAAACACCCCGCGTCATGACTGGTAAAACCTTAGTCTTTCCCGCGGGGTGTATTTTATGCAGTCAAATACTCCTGTTCTTTCCGTTCAAGCCAGGCCACCACATCCCCGGCATAGTCCTCCAGGTCTCCCAGTTGCTCCGTAAGTACCCGGAAGACAATACTGTGGTCTATTTCCAGGTAATCGTACACCAATATGTTCCTGAAGCTCAACATACTTCTGATTCTTTCAGCCAAATCATTTCGTATTATCCCATGGCGCCCCAGTATCATAAACATGTTCTTTTCTTCTTCCGGGATGTCCAGTCTTTCTCTGGCGATTATATAGTTGGCAATATCAATGCAAACCTGGATTGCTAATTGCAGCTGCCTTTCGACAACAGATTGTATTTCTTCGTTCATAAGGTATTCACCAAGAGAAGAATGACTGTATTTACGCAACCTGTTCAGGCAGGTTTCCAGTTTCTTCAGCCTGGCACCAATTACCATGGTATCCACGACCTTCTCTCCTCTCTCTTATCCTTTCACGCAGAAGTTGCGAATGAAAGTCAAGGAATCTTTTATAGTCGCAATATCTGCTTAGAATATACATTTGATAGGCAGCCCTTCTGTCTGCATTTCTGTCAAAGATAAGCTTGCCGTTTTTAAATATCTGGAACTGTAAAAGAAGAGGCGCTCCGCGCAAAAGCACCAGGTCTACCTCGGTATCCAAAAGCGATTCGAGCTTTTCAGCAATTTCCAGGCGGTATAAAAAAGTATCCGCAACTTGCCCGTCTGTCAGCAGGGCAAGGTCAGTATCGCTGTCTTTACGGGCAAACCCTTCCGCGCGCGAGCCGAACAGGAAGACAGCTATAATTTCCTGCTTTCCGAAAAGAAATGGAAAAGTTTTTCCAGATATTTCACAATGGTCATCCCCATTTAAGGAATATTTTTCTATATTATACCATCAGATTTGCTCCGGCTCAATTTATCCCGTCACAAAGCATATTTTAACTTACAATTCAATTATGTTTTATCAAGTTTGTAAATAGCCTCTTCCCGGCAGGTGACAAAAGAACCGTCCCCGTGGCATCTTGTGTTAGCGGGGGCGGCGGAGGAGGGAAAACGGTTCTACGGGGAAGTGGATGGCAAAGGAGACGTGCTCCTGGACACGGATGGCTGCAGGGATAGGGTCGCCTTCAGGGTTGCGGAGGTCGCGGACGGTGAGAGGGCGGGGGTCAGTGGCGGGGCCGAAGATTTCCACCTGTTCACCTTCCACGAAGCGGTTGCGCATTTCCACCACGGCGCGGCCGTCCTGCCAGGACTGGACGATGCCGATGAATTCGTGGCTGGACTCCTGGGCGGTGGTGTGGTAGACCTGGCCTTCTGTGCCGGGGTTGCCGGCGATGAAGCCGCTGGTATAAGGCCGGTGGCTGATTTTGCGAAGCTCGTTGTGCCAGGCCGGGTCCGGCCGGAAGCCGGCCGGGTCCAAGAGGCAGGCGTCCAGGGCCCGGCGGTAGACTTTGGTGACGGTGGCCACATAGTGGGCGCTTTTCATGCGGCCTTCGATTTTGAAACTGTTGACGCCGGTTTCCACGAGGCCGGGCAGGTAATCCAGGAGGCAGAGGTCGCGGGCGTTCATGATGTAGGTGCCCCGTTCGTCTGTAAAGACAGGCATGTATTCTCCCGGGTGCTTTTCTTCCACCAGGTAGTAACTCCGGCGGCAGGCCTGGGCGCACCGGCCGCGGTTGGCGCTGCGGCCTTCCAGGTAGTGGCTGAGGTAGCAGCGGCCGGAATAGGCCCAGCACATGGCGCCGTGGACGAACACTTCCAGTTCCAGGTCGGTGTGGGCACGGATTTCAGCTATTTCGGGCAACGACAGTTCCCGGGCCAGGACGATGCGTTTAAAGCCGGCCTCCTGCCAAAAGAGAGCGCTTTGCCAGTTGGTGGTGTTGGCCTGGGTGCTGAGGTGACAGGGCACTTCCGGCGCGTATTTCCGGGCGAGGACGAATACGCCGGGGTCGGCGATAATCAGGCCGTCCGCTCCCGCCTCCTGCAGGAAAGACAGGTAAGCCGGCAAACGGCGGATGTCGTCATTGCCGGCTATAATATTAACTGTTACGTAGACTTTTGCTCCGTGGGCGCGGGCAAAGATCAGGCCTTCCCGCAGTTCATGGTCTGAGAAGTTGCCGGCAAATGCCCGCATGCCAAATTCCCGGCCGGCCAGGTACACGGCATCGGCACCGTAGATAACAGCCATGCGCAGCTTTTCCGGGTCACCGGCTGGGGCCAGGATTTCCGGCCTGTTCAATCTGGTTCACCTCACCTGCTGCCGCGGTTCTGCTGGGCCTTTCTGATGTTGTCCTGGTGCTCGCTGAAGGTGCGGGCGAAATAATGGCCGCCGGTGCCGTCTTCCCTGGCCCGGTAGTAGAGGTAGTCCACATCGGCCGGGTAAAGGACGGCGAGGATGGAAGCCCTGCCCGGCGCGGCGATGGGTCCGGGAGGCAACCCGTCCACCCGGTATGTGTTGTAGGGTGAATCCACTTCCAGGTCTCTCAGCAACACCACAGGTTTATGCTCACCCAGGGCGTAAATTACCGTGGCGTCTATCTGCAGCGGCATTTTCTTCTTAATCCGGTTGTGCAGAACGGCAGATACCAGCTCCCGCTCCTCCGGTACGCTGACCTCCTTTTCAATAAGCGAGGCCAGGGTAATCACCTGGTGGGTGGTAAGGCCCAGCTCCTCTGCCCTTTGGCGCAGTTCAGGGCTGAACACTTCCAGCAGGCGCGCTTCCAGGCGGCGGAGGATGGTTTGAGCGGTGGCGCCCACTTCAAACTGGTAGGTGTCCGGGTAAAGGTAGCCTTCCATGGCGTGGCGCTGCCCGGGCAGGATTTCGCCAAGCGCGGGGGAGGCGCTCTTCGCCAGGTTCATAAATTCATCGTAGTCCACTGCCCCGACTTCGGCAAGCCGGGCGGCAATCTGCTCCAGGGTAAGGCCCTCGGGGATGGTGACGGTGAAGGTGGGCCGGTAGACATTGCCGGCCACCAGTTCATTTATGATTTCGTCTGTGGTCATGCCGTAGCGCAGCAGGTAATTGCCAGCCTGCAGCTTCTGGTCAACGCCGCGGCGGCGCACATAATAGCGGAAAACAAGGCCGCTGCGGACCAGTCCCGCTTCTTCCAGGGCGGCGGCTATGCCGGCGGTGGAAGTTCCCGGCGCAACGGCCAGCAGCACCTGTTCTTCACCCTGGGCCGGCCTGTCCACGGGCGCCAGGAGTGTATTCAGCTGCAGCGCAAAAAAACCAATGGCCACAGCCAGGAGAAGTCCCGCTCCTCCCAGGAACCTTAGCGGCGTGCGCAGCATATGTCATCCTTCCTGCAAACTAGTCTTCGTAATCTTCATCTTCCTCGTCGTAATCTTCCCCTTCATACGCCTCTTCCCAGGCTCTGGCCACTTCTTCCAGTTCCTGTTCATCTTCCACCACCAAAAGCGACTGGCCTTCTGTGGTTTCTTCGATGCGGAAGACGATGGCCTCAGGCCCGTCCGCTCCGGTATCGGTGCCGGTTTCCATGCCTTCCATATCCCCGGCGGGAAGGAGAATGGCGTATTCTTTGTCGTTCACGTTCAGGACATCAAGGACCACGAAGCTGTGTTCCTGTCCTTCCTCATCCAGCAGCGTCAGGATTTCGTTGTTTTCTTCTGTCATTTAATTATAATCTCCTTTGCATATATTAGTAAATGACCATATTTTTCTCTTTGGGAGCAGCTGTTATCCCTTTTTCGTGGCGATCGCGTCCAGGTAGCCCTGGAGCAACAGGGCGGCGGCCATTTTGTCTATTACCTTGCGCCGCCGGGCGCGGCTCATGTCCGCCTCCAGCAGGGTGCGCTCCGCGGCCACGGTGGTCAGCCGCTCGTCCCAGAGCCGCACCGGAAGGCCAAGTTCAACAGCCAGGCGGCCGGCAAAGTCGGCGGCGGCCTGCGCGCGCGGCCCGAAGGTGCCGTCCATGTTCCGCGGCTGCCCCACCACCACTTCGCGCACCCCATAGGCGGCTGCCAGTTCACGCAGCCGGGTTATGTCTTCTTCCCAATGGCTCCGCCTGATTACCTCCACCGCCTGCGCCGTCCAACCCAGAGGGTCGCTGACGGCTACTCCGATGGTTTTGTCACCAAGATCAAGGCCCATTATCCTCATGGCGTCATCCTTTCCGCGCCCGCCAAGCCGGGTGAGCGTGGCATTAAAATAATTGGCCCCTGTACCCAGGGTATCTCAGGCAGGCAGGTAAGCTCACACTGAGATAGCCTGTGGGGGCCTGACAGTCAGTGTGCCAAATCACGGGTGCATTTACCGTCCCTGCACCGGCGGGAGGGTGTAAACGTCAACCCCCACCGGACAGGCGTTCCAGGTATGATTTTACCAGCTCCTCCAGCAGTTCGTCCCGTTCCAGCCTGCGTATCAGGACACGGGCGTTTTTGTGGCTGGTGATGTAGGCAGGGTCGCCCGACAGCAGGTAACCCACTATCTGGTTGATGGCGTTGTACCCCTTTTCTTTCAGCGCTTCATGAACCAGCTTAAAGACATCGGCGGCTGAGAATACTTCGTCGTCTTCCCTGAGTTTGAATTTCACGGTCTGGTCGAACGAGTCGTGCAAAAACCTCACCCCCCGGCAAGCTTGCCTATGGTAGAATTTCTATTCGAAGGGGCCTTTTCCCTTTTACTTCTTCTGGCTGCGCACAAAATTATTCACCTGGCTTAAGGCATAGTCGAGGTCCTCAATGTTTTTGCCGCCGGCCTGAGCCATATCGGGCCGCCCACCACCGCCGCCGCCGGTAAGGGCGGCCACTTCGCCGATGAGACGGCCGGCGTGGTACCCGGCCTTAACCAGATCCGGTGTCACCGTGGCCACCAACAGCACCTTGCCCCCGGCAGCGGCGCCAAGGACGATGACTCCCGACTCCAGCCTGTTTTTCAGCCGGTCGGCCATCTCCCGCAGGGTTTCCATGTTGCCCGCCGATACCCGGGCGGAAAGCACAGGTACACCGTCCTCAAGCTGTACCCGCTCCAGCAGGGAATCCACTTCCATGGCCGCCAGTTTCAGCTGCAGGCGCTGGTTTTCCCGCTGCAGGTCTTTCAGTTCCCGGCTCATCTCGGACAGTTTCTCCGGCAGCTGTTCAGCGGGAGCCCGGAAAAGCTGGGCCGCCTGTTCCAGCACCTTGTTGCGGCCGGCCAGGAAATCGTAGGCGCCCTGGCCGGTGAGGGCCTCGATGCGGCGCAGGCCGGCACCGATACCCGTTTCGGAGAGTATTTTAAAGAGGCCGATCTGTCCGGTGCTGGTTACGTGAGTGCCGCCGCAAAGCTCCATGCTGTAATCGGAGATACTCACTACCCGTACCTGGTCGCCGTATTTCTCATCAAAGAGAGCGGTGGCCCCCATATCCCTGGCCTCGTCCAGGCTGACCACAGAAATTCTAACCTCCATGTCCTCCCAGATCTTGCTGTTGACCCTACGCTCCACCTCTTCCAGCTGGGCCGCGCTGACGGCGCTGGTATGGGTGAAGTCGAAGCGCAGGCGGTCTTCCGCCACCAGTGAACCGGCCTGCCTGACGTGTCCTCCCAGGACCTCCCGCAGTGCGCGGTGCAGCAGGTGGGTGGCAGTATGGTTGCGGCAGATGGCGCCGCGGTAAGCGTGCTCCACCGCGGCGTCGGCCGGTTCGCCGGCGCTCACGGTGCCGCTTTCCACGCGGCCGCGGTGGATAATCTGTTCCGCCGGTGTAAGGACTGTATCGGTCACCACCACTATCCCGCCCTGGGTTACGATGCGGCCGCGGTCACCTGCCTGGCCGCCCCGCTCAGCGTAGAACGGTGTGACGTCGAGGACCACCTCCACCTCTTCTCCTGCCATGGCAGAGGCGACTCTGCGTCCGCCGCGCAGGAGCGCCAGAATCTTCGCGGCGGCGCTATGACCTTCAAATCCCACAAATTTGGTATCAAGTCCCCTGATATCCTGCCAGGCCGAATCGTCCCGGGCCGCCGTTACGCTGCCCCGGGCGCTGCGGGCCCGCTCGCGCTGGGCTTCCAGCGCCGCCCTGAAACCTTCGTCGTCCAGCTTTAAGCCGCGCTCCGCCAGGATTTCCCGGGTAAGGTCCACGGGGAAGCCAAAGGTGTCGTAAAGCCTGAAAGCGGCCTCACCGGAAAAGACGCCTGACCTGCTTTGGCCCACCAGCTCGTCCAGGATGCGCATGCCCTGCTCCAGGGTCTCAAAGAAACGCTCTTCTTCCAGCCTGATTACGTTTGCGATATGGTCACGGCCCTTAACCAGCTCGGTGTAGGGGTCGCCCAAAAGATCCGCTACCAGCGGCACCGCCCGGTACAGGAAGGGCTCGTCCAGCCCAAGCAGCCGGCCATGGCGCACCGCCCGCCTGAGCAAGCGGCGCAGCACGTAGCCACGTCCCTCGTTGCCGGGCATGATCCCGTCGCCGGTCATGAAACAAATGCCGCGCAGATGCTCGGTTATAATGCGCAAAGAGACGTCGTCTTCCGCCTTCCGGCCGTAATCGCGGCCGGCGGCGCCGCAGAAATGGTCCAGGAGCGGCCGTACCGTGTCGATTTCAAACAGGTTGCCCACGCCCTGCAGCACCACCGCCACCCGTTCCAGACCGGCGCCGGTGTCGATGTTCTTGTTTTCCAGGGGGATGTATTCGCCCTGCTCGGTACGGTCAAACTGGGTAAAGACCAGGTTCCAGATTTCCATGAAGCGGTCGCAGTCGCAGCCTACCTCGCAGTCAGGCCGCCCGCAGCCGTACTTGTCGCCCAGGTCGTAGTATATTTCCGAACACGGTCCGCAGGGACCGGGGCCGATTTCCCAGAAGTTGTCCTCTTTGCCGAGGCGGAATATTTTTTTCTCCGGGATACCGATTTTTTTGTGCCAGATATCGTAGGCCTCGTCGTCTTCCCGGTAAACACTGACGTAGAGCCTGTCCTCCGGCAGGTTATAGTCTTTGGTGACCAGCTCCCAGGCCCAGGCGATGGCCTCGTCTTTAAAGTAATCGCCAAAAGAGAAGTTGCCCAGCATCTCAAAGAAAGTGGCGTGACGGGAAGTGCGGCCCACCCTTTCGATGTCCGGTGTGCGCACACATTTCTGACAGGTGGCCATGCGGCGGTTGGGCGGTATTTTTTCCCCGGTGAAATAAGGTTTAAGGGGCGCCATACCCGCCCCGATTAAAAGCAGCGTAGGGTCATTTTGCGGTATAAGGGAAAAGCTGGGGAGAACCAGGTGATCATACTTTTTAAAGAAATCAAGGAATGAAGACCGGATATCTCTGGACAGCATGGCAAACCCTCCCTGTTGGCGTTTCACATCAATTATATAGATGATTAAAAAAGGTGTCAATAAACGTCGCTAACGGTTGGCGGCCAAGTCTATGGCGTGGCGGAACAGCACGCGCAGGAGTGCGGTAAAAGGCACGGCAAAAATCAGGCCTACCAGGCCGAACAGCCTGCCGCCAAGGAGAAGGACAAAGATTACCACCAGGGGGTGCAGGCCGAGGCTCCGGCCCAGCACCTGGGGAGCGATAAGCTGGCTTTCTATCTGCTGCACCACTACCAGCACAATCACCACTTTCAGGGCCAGGGCAGGCGAGTGAAGCAGGGCAATGAGCACCGCCGGCACAGCGCCGATAAGCGGCCCGAAGTAGGGAATAATGTTGGTGATACCGGCGATGATGCCGAGGATCAGGGCAAAATCCAGGCCCACTATGAGCAGTCCCGCGTAAGTCATCAGGCCTACCAGGAAGCAGATAAAGAGCATTCCGCGCAGGTAGGCGCCCAGTGTCCGGTCCATCTCGCTGCCTACTTTAGTGACAAAACGGCGGTATTTTTTGGGGAACAGCATAAGCAGTGACCTTTTAAGGCTGGCTTCATCGCGCAGGAGGTAATAGACCAGGAGCGGTACGATTATTATGGTGAAAAGGTGGGAAAAGATGCCGAGCACCCAGTCGGTGACGCGCTGGACCAGGGCCAGGGCAGCGCTCTGCAGGTTCAGGATATTCTGGTCGATGACCTGGCGGATGCTCTCCGGCAGGTTGAAGCGCTGGTAATCTGACTGTAGCCTAAGGAGGAAGGCCTGTACCCGAACGGCGTATTGCGGGATGTCCTCCCCCAGTTTCTGCAGCTCCGTCACCAGGGCGGGGATGACGGTGAGGGCGGCCACTACGCCCAGGGAAAAAAAAACGGCGTAAATAAGCAGAATCCCCAGGCAACGTGGCAACCGGCGGTTGTCAAGAAAGTCCACCAGGGGATTCAGTATATAGGCGATGATAACGGCCAGGAAAAACGGGAAAAGCAGGGCAAAAACCGGTCTGCCGGCGCGGGCCAGCCACCAGAGCAGGGCTATGACGGTAACCGCCGCCAGGGCCGGCGCAAAGTAGCGCAGCCACCTGCTTTGGACTTCCCTGTCTTGCTCCACATGGCCCACCCCCATTTTCAGCCTGTTTATCTATATGCGGGGCCGCGGGCCGGCATGAGTCAGACTTCCACCGTTGCCTCCACCCCGTCCCCCACTGAAAGCTCAGCCGAATCGGGATTCTCCGGGGTATCCAGAACCAGGAGCGACCCCTCTTCATCCACATAATAGGCTGTGAAACCGCGCGGACCGGTCATATTAAATTCAACCAGGCACCGCCAGCAATAATACTGGCCGGTACCTACCTTGCCTGTGTCAATACTGCCACACAAAGGGCACTTCATTTCGGTCCTCCTTTCCCGGGCAGGCGGCGTTTATTCACTGATAACCAGCACGTCTTCATCCAGACTGATCTGAGAGTTTATCTCCATGACGCGGCGGCCCGAGAGCAGGTCTTCGATAAGGCCGGATGAAAGGCGAAAGCCCCTGATATTTCCCGTTTCTTCTTCAAAAAGAATATCCTCCACCACACCCAGTTCAATGCCGGCGGCATTGAGCAATCTTTTACCAAGGACACTCCTGGCATCCACCGTTTTTGTGTCCTTATCCTCCGGTTCCACAATAACCGCTTCGTCGCCAAGGCCAACCACCTGGTCGTAGGGATAAGTTTTTTTGCGGGCCAGCCAGCTCTCCCCTTCGGCCACTAAAGCCATTATGGAGCGACCCCGGCTGTCCAGCAGCCATTCCTTTACCCTGCCCAGTTCCCTGCCGCTGGTTGCTTCAATAACAGGAATCCCGGTTATTTCCCGTGAAAAACGCATACCATCCTCCGGTTTTTGTCCATATTATGCCCACCTGGCAGCTGTTTCATTCAGCTGGTGTAGCTTTCCAGAAGCTGCATCAGTTCTTCCATGGTGGAGAAGGGAATACCCTTTTCCAGCTGGTCACGTACGTCTTCCTTGACTTCATACTCCGTCACCCGCTCCAGGGTGCCTTCCGGCGGGACGCCGCGGTAAATGGCTATCCTGTCGCCGCGCACCCCCAGAAATCTTTTCTCACGGCAGACGGAGCAGAGCCCGCCGGTCATACTCTCTATGACCACCCGGCCCGGTGAGAATTCCGCCACCGTCCAGCCCGCGGGCAGCAAGGACTGGAGTTTGGCCAAAGTTATGCCGGGGGGGGTTAACAGGCCAACCGGCTCGCTGCCGCCCTCCAGCAACTCCCGGTGTCCACACAGGCTGTAGTACACCCGGTAAACCAGATCGGCTCCTTCCGGCACCGCCAGCGGTTCCTGCCCTTCCGCCGGAGGAGCGGGCTGCCGGTCGGAGACAGCTTTTAGCAACATACTGGCACCAATCAGAAACAGCGCCAGGATTAAGAGCGGCAGGAGATAAGCAAAGGGATTTTGGCGCCGGCGCATGAAAAAACCCCCCTCGTACGCTTTTGCTAATACAATGCCCGTACGGGGGGCGTTTATACGGATTTTTGCCCGGTTATTCAGAGCAGTTCCCGCGGTACGTCCAAATTGCTGTAGACGTTTTGCACGTCGTCGTGGTCCATCAACGCCTCCACCAGGCGAAGCGCAAGCCTGGCATCTTCCGGATTGCTGATGGTTACCGTGTTGTCAGGTATCATGGTGACCTCAGCGCCGGTGAAAGCAACTCCCTGCGACTCCAGCATCGCTTTTACAGCCTCAAAATCCTCCGGGGCAGTGTAAATTTCAAAGCCTTCGTCTTCGGCCTGGAAGTCCTCGGCACCGGCATCAAGCGCCGCCAGCAGCAGCGCATCCTCATCAGCGCCATCCCGGTCCACAGTCAGGAAGCCGCGCCGTCTGAACATCCAGGCCACACAGCCGCTCTCCCCCAGGCTGCCGCCGTGCCGCGTGAAAAGGTGACGGATCTCACCGGCGGTCCGGTTGCGGTTATCGGTAAGTATTTCAAGCATTACCGCAATCCCGGCCGGACCGTAGCCCTCGTAGATGATTTCTTCGTAACCGGCGCCATCGGTATCGCCTATGCCTTTCTGGATGGCCCGCTGGATATTGTCGTTTGGCATATTGTTTTCCCGGGCTTTTTGCACCGCCAGGCGAAGCCGGAAATTATTGCTGATGTCGCCGCCGCCCTGGCGGGCCGCCACCATTATTTCCTTGGAAACCTTGGTGAAAATCTTGCCCTTGGCCGCATCCACCCTTGCCTTGCGGTGTTTGACGTTAGCCCATTTGGAATGTCCCGCCATCCTTACACCCCTCCCTGGGGTCAGGTTTCAACTTTTAAACTTAAACTCTCTTACGAAGCTCCGCCAGCACGCACCCCTGCACTATCTGAATCCCGTTTTCCCTGGCCAGCTGCACCGCCCGCCGCGAATCGGAGCCGGGCTGCATCCAGGCAAACCTGATGCCCTCACCTGCACATACCGGTATCACCTGCTCAGTGACAGCCGGCGGCACCACGCAGTTAACCACATCAGGTTTTTCCGGCAATTTTATAAGGCTCGGATAAACCCGCTCACCGTCAATTTCATCCAGGTTGGGGTTAACGGCATAGACTGTATATCCCGCTTTCTTCAGACGTTCCCACACCCGGTAACCGAACTTGGCCTTATCGGCGGAGACACCCACCACCGCCCAGACTTTTTTGGCAAGCATATCATCTTTGGCCGACATATCCGCCCTCCTTGGGGTCAGTCCTTTTTAATTTTATTATTGCACCCTGCCGCTGGCAAGTGAAATTTTTGCAATACAGGGATGTTGGTAACACGTTTGCTTTACGGTTTTCGCAAGGCAGCATCGAGATATTCAATATTTTTTAACCGGAAAGTGTCATTTCCAGTATACTCAAACATAATTCTGGCGTCCATATTGACTGAGCATTTGAAAATACCCAAGGTCCTCTTCTATTATTATATAACCGTTGTCAATCAACAACAAGAAAGAAAAAAGAGCGGCAGGAGGTTTTCGTCCCGCCGCAGCGTTTGTTTTGATTAACCCCTGCCGGGTTCTTATTCTTCCAGGGTGGAGGTATCGCCGGTGTCCAGCCCCAGTTCGCGGGCCTTTAGGAGACGGCGCATAATTTTACCGGAGCGGGTCTTGGGCAGTTTGTCGACATATTCCAGTTCAGAGGGGGCGGCGATGGGGCCCAGGGTATCTCTGACATGGTTGGTGATTTCCCTGGACAGTTCGGGGGAGGGGGTAAAGCCCACGCGCAGGGCGATAAAGCCTTTGATGGCTTCGCCTTTGACAGGATCGGGTTTGCCGATGACCGCCGCTTCGGCCACCGCCGGGTGGCTGACCAGGGCCGATTCCACATCGGCGGTACCGATGCGGTGTCCGGCCGGGTTTAAGACATCGTCGGAGCGGCCAAGGAACATGATATAGCCGTCTTCGTCACGGGTGGCCACGTCACCGCTGGCGTAACAGCCGGGGATGGTGTACCAGTACTCCTCATAGCGTTTGGGATCGCCGTAGATGGTGCGGAACATATGCGGCCAGGGATTTTTAATAACAAAATTGCCGCCCATACCGGGCCCTACCGGTTGGCCGTTGCCGTCCACCACATCACCGTCCATGCCGATGGCCATGATGCCGCACTTGCCGGGCTTGACGGGCAGCCCCAGGGGCGAGCAGACCAGCGGTGCCGCGGTTTCCGTCTGCCACATATTATCGGCCATGTGGGCCCGCCCGCCGGCACAGATATGCTTAAAGGCCCACCACCAGGCTTCGGGGTTCAGCGGTTCGCCGGCGCAGTTGACCTGGCGCAGGCTGGAAAGGTCGTATTTTTGTGCCCAGGACTCGCCGAACTTCATCAGCATGCGTACCAGGGTGGGCGCGGTAAAGACCCTGGTCACGCCGTATTTTTCAATCAGCCGGTAAAAGGTGCCCGGGTCGGGGTAGTCGGGTGCGCCTTCCCGGACGAGACAAGTGATGCCGTTGGCAAACGGAGCGTAAACAATGTAGCTGTGGCCTACAATCCAGCCGATGTCGGAGGTACAGAAATATACATCGCGGGGACCGAGGTTAAAGAAGGCTTTGGCATGGTAGCTGGTGCCCACCATGTAGCCGCCGTGGACGAAGGCCGTGCCCTTGGGGCGGCCGGTGGTACCGGAAGTGTAAAGGATAAACAGCAGGTCTTCGGAGTCCATGACTTCGGCTTCGCAGTGGTGAGAGGCGGCGGACACCGCTTCCTCAAAGTCCACCTCGCCTGCTTTAAGCTCTATTTTGGGCTCCTGGCGGCGGAAGACCATGACTTTTTCAATGTAATCCAGCCCCTCGGCTGCTTTGTCCACGATGCCTTTCAGTTCCACCGGCTTGCCGCGCCGTACACCGGTGTCGGCGCAGATTATCACCTTGGCCCGCGCGTCGTTTAAGCGGTCGCGCAGGGCGGTGGGGCCAAGTCCGGCGTAAACAACGCTGTGAACGGCACCGATGCGGGCACAGGCCAGCATGGCGATAATGCCCTCCGGTGTCAGCGGCATGTAGATGCAGACGCGGTCTCCCTTGGTGACACCCAGGTTTTTCAGGGCGTTGGCCGCCTTGTTGACCCAGTAAAGGAGTTGCCGGTAAGAATAGACTCTCTCGGTGCCGTCCTCCCCCTCCCAAAACAGGGCCACCTTGTTTTTATTCGGCCCGTCCACATGGCGGTCCAGGCAGTTGTAAGTAATATTGCACTTGGCGCCGGTAAACCATTTGGCATAAGGGTAATTCCACTCCAGGACCCTGTCCCATCGCCTGAACCAGTGGAAATCTTCCGCCACTTCGGCCCAGAACTTTTCCGGGTCAGCCAGCGAACGGGCGTGCTCCGCCCGCCAGTCTTTAATGTAGGCATCTTCTGCGGCCAGTGACAGATTTGGCTCTACTGCCTCAGAGGCACTGAGCAGCGCATCAAGATTTTTCTGTTGCATGCAATCCCCTCCTGAATATAAATATTTGGAAAATTCAAATTATACTGTTAACTTTTATTCGTCCCGCCAATAAAAATTCCCTGCCTGGCGGCAGGGAAACAAAAAATTTTTGAGTGTTGGCTAAGGCAGAGATAACAACAGAACCTTACCATCCCCTGTGTCATATGGGCATGGCCGGGGGGTTGGTAGAGCTGGCGGTAGCGCCAGTAAGTGGTCCAGACCCGGTGGAGAAAGAGGCGGGTTTCTGTGAATGGGATGCGGTTACGCTCCTGGTAACTGCCGTTCCAGGTGCCTTCTTCGAGCCAGCGGCTCACGTGGCCTCTGCCGCCGTTATAGGCGGCAATTACCACCGCCAGGTTCCCGCCGAATTCATCGTGCAGGCTGGAAAGGTACCAGGTGCCAAACCGGATGTTGACCTCGGGGTCCAGCAGCATATCGGGCGTGAAGCCTGTTACGCCAATGCGGCCCGCTATCCACTCAGCGGTGGCGGGCATGATCTGCATCAGCCCAAGAGCCCCCTTGTGTGAGACGGCATCGGGACGGAACTTGCTTTCCACACGGATCACCGCCGCCACCAGGAGCGGGTCAACTTTATTTCTTAAGGCATATGACTCGATGGTTGTCCTGTAATGATAAGGGTAGTACAGCCTGCCGAAATGCGCCGTCCTGGTGTAAAACAGAAACAGGACAGCGCAACACAGGCAGAGCATGATAAGAATCATATTGTTTCCGGTCTGCTGTCTCATCTTGTTCTCCAGTCAGTTCTGCCGTCTAGTGGTCCTTTTCCGTCTGCTGTGCCCTTACCGGAACAGCTTTCAGTGTTACGGGCTGGCCGCCTGCTGTGAGCACAACGGATTTTCTGTCCAGCGCCAGGCCGGTTATATCGCTGTCTGCCGCTTCCAGCTCCACCGTAATATTGACCCGCCTCCTGGCAATGGTAGCCAGTTTGTTGTTAAGGTCAACCAGGGTAAAGGTTATGGTGTAGGTGCCCACTGTGTCAAACCTGGCTATCAGGTCGATGGTTTCCTGGTAATCGGGCGTAAGGGCAAATCCTTCATCCGGCCCAAAGAAACCGCGCTCCGTTACGTCCAACAGTTTGCCGCCGTCGCCTACCACCAGCAGGTGGGCCGCCGCTCTGGCTGGTTTCCTGGTAACGGCCACAAACAATTTTACATTTTTATAGCCCAGATCCTTTACCACCAGCGGCCTGATGGTTACGGGCAGGACCGTTCCCGCCTCGGACCCGGCCACAAAAGACAGGCCGCTTGGGTCGCAAACCAATTCATAAACGGAGGGCTCCGGCTGAGGTTCCACTTTGATGGGCAACTCCAGCACGGCGATAGATTCGGTTTCGCCGTTAAGGTCTGCCAGTGACAGTGTGATGAGGTAGTCTCCCACCGTGTCAAATTTGGCGGTAAAATCCACCTGGGCAGTGTAATCCTTGCTGAGTGAGAAGCCGGTTACCGGCCCCCAGTAACCCAGGAGCGCCGTGTCGTAAACCCTGCCCCGCCCGCTCTTGGTGAGCAGCTGGGCTTTGGCGCCGGGAGGCCGTTGGGACACGGTAACATTGAACCTGACACTTTCATATCCCAGGTCCTTAACTTCCTTTGTCCTGATAATCACCGGCAGCATGGTGCCTTCTTCGTCCCCCGCCAGGAATTTCAGACCCCTGGTGTCACAGTAAAGCTCGTAAACCGAGTGTTCGGGCACCGCTTCAACGTTAATCGCCAGGGTGCAAGAGCAGATCTCCTTAAACCCGTCATTTAAGTCCACCAGCGAAAAAACGATGGAATAATAACCGGGCTTGTCAAAGCGGGTGAGCAGTTCAAAGGTTTGTGTATAATCTTTACTGATGGTATACCCCCCGGCCGGACCGATATGCCCGAGTGACGCGGCGTCCCGGGTCCTCCCGTCACCGGCGGTGGTGATAAGTTCAACTGTGGCATGGGGCGGGCGTTCGTCCACAGCCACATTGAGCCTGACCCGCTCATAGCCCAGATCTTTAACTTCTTTTGGCCTGACAGTAAGGGGAACTACGGTGCCGGTCTCGCTGCCCGCTATGAATCTCAGTCCCCGGGTGTCACAGACAAACTCAAACAGTGAGGCTTCAGGCGCTTTTTCCACTTCAATGCTGATGGTATCTTCAGCGATAATTCCCGCGTTGCCGTGCAGGTCTACCAGGGAAAAACGTATGGTATAAATACCTGGTGTATCAGACCGCACGTTTATATAAAACGTCTCGTTATGATCATACCTGAGGGGGAACCCGTTGGCGGGGCCGATATAACCGGTGAGGGCGGCATCTGCTTTGGCGCCGTCCCGCTGGGTCAAAAGCTCGATCCTGGCGCCGGCCGGTCCGGTGACAGCAACGTTGAGGCGGCACGCTTCATAGCCCAACTGTTTCACTTCAGACGCCCTGACGGTCAACGGAATTGCCGTGCCTTCGCTTCCGGCCACAAACTGGAGGCCGGTAAGGTCCGCGGACAGCTGGTAGACGGAAAACTCGGGGGGCGCCTGAACGTCTATCTGGATGGTGCAGGTGGCCAGTATCCTGGCCTGGTCTGCCAGGTTTACCAGTGTGAAAACAACATTGTAGCGTCCGGGTGTATCAAAATTGCCGCTGAAGTCAAAATCTGCGCTGTAATCCTTTGGAATGGCAAAGCCTCCCGTCGGGCCGCAGTAACCCCTGGCAGCGGCGTCATAACTTAGGCCGCCTTCCAGTACGTTAATTTCCGCCTTGCCCTCCGCCGGGCCGTATACCGCCACATTAAGGCTGACGGAATCGTAACCCAGCTGTTTTACCGCCACCGGCCGCACCGACACCTGGAAATTTACGCGTTCGTTGCTGCTGGCGGTTAAAAGCGGGGTGGCACAGGAGAGGGCAAAGATGGAGTGCTGCGGGGGAGCCTGTACCTTCACCTGGCAGGAAGCGCTGTAACCGCCCTCACTGGTTTTGGCGGTAATATTGGCAATACCGGGGCCAACCGGTATCACCACTCCCTCATCTGTTACCCTGGCAACCTGTTCATTGTCGGAACTCCAGATGATGGTTTTTTCCGGCGCTTCGGCGACGGCCGGCTTCAGCGCTGACAGCTCCTCCCAGAGATTCCTGACCTGGGTCTCCAGCTCAGTGGGTGTTCCGGTATTATAAATCACGTAGTCAGCCTGCCTTACTTTTTCGGCCAGGGACATCTGTGCCTTTATACGCAGACGGGCCTCTTCCCTACTCAGGTTGTCGCGTTTCAGCATCCTTTGGATCTGGGTTTCTTCGTCGGCCACCACCACCACCACTTTGTCGGCAAGAACCGCCAGACCGGTTTCATACAGGAGCGGTACCTCCAGCAGTGCCACCTTGGCACCGGATTTACGCGCAATGAGAATTTGTTCACGAATTATATCCTTTATAGGCGGATGCGTAATTTCTTCCAGCTTGGCCCTTTCTTTGGGATCCTGGAATATGATGGAGGCCAGAGCGTGCCGGTTCAGCTGCCTGTTAAAGAACAAAACGCCCGGTCCGAAATGGTCTACAATCGCCCTCCAGGCGGGCATGCCGGGTTGTACAACTTCTCTGGAGATCCGGTCTGCGTCAATACGGTACGCACCCAATTTTTCCAACATTTCTGCCACAGTTGATTTGCCCGTTGCAATTCCTCCGGTAAGCCCCAAGATAAGCATCCAATCCCCTCCTTTTCCAAGACTATTATAACGAATTGACGTGTTATATGCCAATAAAAAAAAGCCGCCCCTGTCCTCAGGCGGCTATATTTTTGGTTTTTCAGACTACCACAACGTATTTGTTGGCTTTATAAACAGCGTCGGCGATTTCCCTCTTCAGGGCATAACCGTTTACCGGCTCAAAGCGGGTGAGTTTTTTCAGCACGGTGAACATGGTCCGCTTGGTGTCCCCTTCTTCCAGGGCGGCAATGACCTCTTTCGCCCAGGCGTCAAAACGGGGCACCAGGTCATTTACATAACAGGTTGTCATTTTGATGGCCAGTGCCGCCGCCGCTTCACCCTTGTTGTTCAGGATCTTCCTGGCACGCAACAGGGCGCTTTCGGCGCCGAAGATTTCACAGACCATATCGGCCATGCGGCCGAGAATCTCCTGCTCGCGGATCATCTTCTCGCCCAGCTTCTGGGCGGCGGTGCCCGCCACCACCAGGAAGACTTTCTTCAGGTTCTCGATGGCCTGCTCTTCCCTGGCCAGAGGTTCGTCCGATTCCTCAGGGAACATGGGCATCAGCAGCTCTTCCTGCAGCTTCATGGCCGCCTGGATGAGGGGGATCTCACCTTTCTGGGCTTTGCGCATCAGCGTGGCCGGAATAATCAGGCGGTTGATTTCGTTGGTGCCTTCAAAAAGCCGGTTGATGCGGCTGTCACGGTAAATCCGCTCCACCATGTATTCCTGGCTGTAGCCGTAGCCTCCGTGAATCTGCACCGCTTCGTCGGCGATGAAGTCCAGCACTTCAGAACCCACAATTTTGGCCACGGAGCACTCAACGGCGTACTCCTGGAAGCCTTCGGTCACTTTCTGGCCGGCGTCTTCCGCATCCAGATCAATGGTGTGCACCAGGTCCTGGATCAGGCCGCCGGTGCGGTAGCACAGGCTCTCGTTAACGTAGTTACGGATCGCCATTTCAGCGATTTTGTTCTTGATCATGCCGAATTTAGCGATTGGCATGTTGAACTGCTGGCGCTCCTGGGCATATTTTGCCGCCAGCTCGATGGCCAGCTTGGAGGCGCCGATGCAACCCACACCCAGCTTGTAGCGGCCGATGTTTAAGATGTTGAATGCCACCTGGTGTCCTTTGCCGACTTTCCAGAGCACGTTCTCCACAGGCACTTTGGCGTCTTCAAGGATAACTGAGCAGGTGGAGGAACCCTTGATGCCCATCTTGTGCTCTTCCAGGCCAATGCTGACGCCGGGGGTATTCCGGTCAACTATGAAGGCGGTGAAATGCTCCCCGTCCACCTTGGCGTAGGTGACAATGACATCGGCCCAGGCGGCGTTGGTGATGAACTGCTTGGTGCCGTTTAGGATATAGTACCTGCCGTCTTCACTCAGCACCGCTTTGGTCTTGGCGTTAAGAGCGTCGGAACCGGCTTCCGGTTCGGTCAGGGCATAAGCGGCCACTTTTTCGCCGCTGGCCAGGCCCGGCAGGTATTTTTGCTTCTGCTCCTCGGTGCCGAAGTAGAGGATGGGCAGGGTGCCGATGCCGGTGTGGGCTCCGAAAGCCACAGCAAAGGAACCGCCGCGGGTCATCTGCTCGGTGATGATGAAGGAGGATATTTTGTCCATCTCGGCCCCGCCGTATTTTTCCGGAATATCGGCGCCCAGCATGCCCAGCTCGCCGGCCTGCCGGAGCAGGCCTACCGTTACGCCCTCCTCCATTTTTTCCACGGCATCGCTGACCGGCATCACTTTTTCCTTTATAAAACTGGCCACCGTGTCGGCCACCATGCGGTGCATGTCGCTAAAGTCTTCCGGGGTGAAAACCTGGTCCGGGCTGACTTTTGAGGTCAGAAAAGCCGACCCTTTAATCAGTTCACTCATTTTTCATTCTCCTTTCTGTTGGTTTAGAGCAACTCGAACAGGCCGGCGGCACCCATACCGCCGCCGATGCACATGCTGACCACACCATAGCGCCCTCCGCGGCGCGCCAGCTCGTGGAGCAGACTAACCGTCAGCTTGGCACCGGTGCAGCCCAGGGGATGCCCGAGGGCAATGGCACCGCCGTTGACGTTGACCTTCTCCTCATCCAGCCCCAGGGTCCGGACCACGGCCACAGCCTGGGCAGCAAACGCTTCGTTTAATTCAAAGAGATCAACCTGGTCTTTGTTTAGGCCGGCGTATTTCAAAAGCCGGGGAATGGCCACCACCGGTCCGATACCCATGACGTCCGCTTCCACTCCGCCCACGGCATAGCCGCGGAAAACGGCCATAGGCTTAAGACCCAGCTGCTCTGCTTTTTCGCGGGACATCAGGAGTACCGCCGCAGCACCATCACTGGTCTGGGACGAGTTGCCGGCCGTTACCGTACCGCCCTGCATAAAGGCGGGGCGCAGCGCCGCCAGGCCTTTCAGGGTGGTGTCGGCCCGCACGCCGTCGTCCGCGGTAAACAATTCTTCTTTGATGACCAGGCGGCCCCTCTTGTCAAAGGACCTCACCTTTACCGGCACCGGGACGGTCTCCGCCGCAAACTTCCCTTCCGCCAGGGCTGCTGCCGCCCGCCTGTGGCTGCGCTCGGCAAAGATATCCTGGTCCTCGCGGGATACGTTGTAGCGTTCTGCCACCCGCTCCGCCGTCAGGCCCATGGACATGTAAGCCTGCGGGTAGTCGTCCATCAGGGTGGGGTTGGCCGCCATCTTGTTGCCGCCCATGGGGACGATGCTCATGCTTTCCACTCCGCCGGCCAGCACCACTTCGCAGATGCCGGTCTGGATCTTGGCGGCGGCCAGGGCGATACTTTCCAGGCCCGAGGCACAAAAACGGTTCACGGTAACCGCCGAAACTTCCGGCGGGAGCTTGGCGCGCAGGGCCGCAATCCTGGCCACGTTCATGCCCTGTTCCGCTTCAGGGAAAGCGCAGCCCAGGACTATATCGTCTACTATGGCAGCATCCACACCGGCACGGCGCACCGCTTCAGCCAGCACCAGGGCCGCCAGGTCGTCGGGACGGGTATCTTTAAGGCCGCCTCTTCTGGACCTGCCCACCGGAGTGCGGACCGCAGAAACAATCACCGCCTCTTTCATATCTATACCTCCCATCTCTCGTTATTTTAGTTACGCAGCGGCTTGCCCGTTTTCAGCAGGCCGGCCATCCGCTCCTGGGACTTGGGCTGCTGGCACAGGTGCACGAACATTTCGCGCTCCAGGTCAAGCAGGTACTGCTCCGTAACCCAGGTATTGGCCGCCACTTTGCCGCCGCACATTACGTATGCCAGTTTCTCGGCCAGGTAGGCATCATATGCGGAAATGAAGCGTCCTTCCTTCATGCCGTAAATACCCGCCCTGATAGTGGCAAAACCGGTTTCTCCCACCACGCGGATCTTGCGCTGCACAGGCGGCTTATAACCTGCCTGCAGCATGGACAAAACCAGCTGCTTGGCGTCGTAAACCAGGCGGTCCTGGTTTACCACAAAGCCGTCGCGGGGACGCAGGTAACCCAGTTTTACCGCTTCCTTGGCGCTGGTGGCCACCTTGGCCTGGGCCACTGTCATGAAATTGGCCGACAGCAGAGGGAACAGATCCACCGCTTCGTTGTCCATAACGTTTTCCGCAGCGCGGAGGGCCATTTCTTTGCAGCCGCCGCCGGCGGGGATAACGCCCACACCCAGCTCAACCAGGCCCATATAAGTCTCGGCCGCCGCCAGCACCCGGTCGCAGTGGGCCAGAATTTCATAGCCGCCGCCCAGGGCCATGCCGGCCGGCGCTCCCACCACTGGTTTTTCCATGTATTTCAGCCGCATCAGAGCGTTCTGCAGCTGCATGGCGATAAGGTCGATTTCATCCCATTCATCAGCCTGGGCAGCCATTAAAACCAGCATCAGGTTGGCACCGACACAGAAGTTTCTGGCCAGGCTGGTCAGGATCAGGCCGTCAAAGTTCTTCTCCACTTCCTCAGCTGCCCGCAAAAACATGGTGATCAGGTCAGGGCCGATAGCCTGGCGCAGGGGGTGAAGTTCAAGGCAGGCCACGCCGTCGCCGATGTCGATGAGGCTCGCCGCCTGGTTGGACTTGACCACTTTGCCCGCTTCCTTAATATCGGTAAGGTTGATAGTTCCGAAGGGCACTTCCACCGGCCGGTAAGATTTTGTTTTAAAGTCATAAAAGAGTCTTTTGCCGTTTTCTTTCTTATAGAAGGTTTCAAAACCGGCATCCAGCATTTCCCTGACCAGGGGCGGGACCGTTTTACCGTCTTTTTCAATCCGCGCTGCGGTCTCTTTCACTCCGAGGGCATCCCAGGTTTCAAAGGGGCCAATTTCCCAGTTAAAGCCCCAGCACATCGCCTTGTCTATATTAACGATATCATCGGCGATTTCTTCCGCTTTCAGGGCAGCATAGCAAAGCACATCGCGCAAAACCAGCCAGGCGAACTGGCCAGCCTTGTCGTCGCTCCCTGCCAGCACCTTCAGGCGTTCGGGCACCGAAGCAGCAGCCTTGGTGGCCTCCAGGCTTTTAAACTTGGCTTTCTGCTGCGGCTTGTACTCCAGAGTGGCCAGGTCAAGGGACAGGATTTCCTTTTTCCCGTTTTCCTTAACTTTTTTATAGAATCCCTGGCCGGTCTTGTCACCCAGCCAGCGCCTGTTTAGCATCTCCTGCAGAAATGCGGGGGCTTTGAAAATCTCAACTTCCCATGGTTCGGTTACTTTATCCCCCACGTTCCTAGCCACATTCAGAAAGATGTCAAGACCCACCAGGTCCAGGGTGCGGAAAGTGGCGCTCTTGGGGCGGCCCATGGCCGGCCCGGTGACGGCGTCCACTTCCTCCACAGTCATACCCACGGCAGCCATGGCCTCCAGCGTAGCCATGAGGCCGTACACACCAATGCGGTTGCCGATGAAGTTCGGCGTGTCCTTGGCCATAACCACTCCCTTGCCCAGCACCCGGTCCGCAAAGTCTTTCATAAACTCCACGATGGCCGGGTCGGTATCTTTCGCCGGAATGATCTCCAGCAGTTTCATATACCGCGGCGGGTTAAAGAAATGGGTGCCAAGGAAGTATTTGCGGAACTCCGGGGAACAATCAGCCACCATTTCGTTTACCGAGAGGCCCGAGGTGTTGGTGCTGACAATGGTGCCGGGCTTCCAGAACTTTTCAATCCGTGCATACAGGCCCTTCTTGATAGCCATGTTCTCGGCCACCACTTCTATGACCCAGTCCACTTCTTTGATTTTCTCCAGATCGTCCTCAAGGTTGCCCGGGGTGAGCAGGGCAACGTCGGCAGCGTCATAAAGAGGAGACGGCTTAGCCTTTTTCAGGTTTTCTATCCCCAGGGTTGCCAGTTTATTACGAAATTTACGGTCATCCGGCGAAATCCCCGCCTGCTTTTCCTCTTCCGTCATGGACGGCGGCACGATATCCAGCACCAGGCAGGAAATACCGACATTGGCCAGGTGAGCGGCGATGCCCGCCCCCATGGTGCCGGCGCCAAGGACTGCCGCACTGCGTATCTTTCTCATCGCTCTTTCCTCCTTTCGGAAATTTACTTTTCCCAAAAAAACTCTTTCCGGTGAAACTGCTATGTAACACCTCCCGACTTATTTCCAGCTGTTAAATATTTATGTTGTCAAATTCGTCACTAATACGTTAATTCCTGCAATATTGCAATTTTTTTTTAAATTATTTTATTTGCTACCTGCCCATTCAACAGTTGAACGCGGGGAATATTTGCACTGGCCTTTGCAAATGTAAGATGTTATAATGGGAAATAACTATTTAAAACCAATATAAGCGAGGTGCTGCAATGACTCCGGATTATAAAGACATCGCCACCTTTACCACCGCTATCCAGGAGATTTTCCCAAAACTCATGCACTATCTGGAAGCGGAAGAAATCCGGGAACTGACCGGCCTTGGTATTACCCCGGGCCAGGTGAACGCGCTTTTGATTCTTTTCATGCACGATGACCTGACCATGGGCGAACTCAGTACCGAGATTTACCTGGCCGAGAGCGCCGCCACCCGCCTGGTGGATCGCCTGGTAAAGATGAACCTGGTAAAGCGCAAAGGCGACGACAAGGACCGCCGGGTGGTCCGCGTCTACCTCACCTCTTACGGCCGCCAGTTAGCCAACCTGGTCTTCCAGCGCCGCTCCTTACGTTTCCGCAATCTGGCGGAAAGGATCTCCCCCGACGAGCGCGAAATGCTCATCGTCTCCATTCAGGCCGTCCTGCGCGTCTTCGAAGAGTTTGACCACCAGTCCACCCCCCTCCCCCAACTGGAAGAATAGATGACACAAGTGACACGGGGACGGTTCTTTTGTCATCAGTGACACGGGGACGGTTCTTTTGTCATCTCTTACGGGAGAAAATATGAGACAGCTATTTGACAAAACACTGTCCAGCAGTTGGTTTTTGGACGCTCTTATTATTATTAATTTTTTTGGTACCCTGTACGGTTTTTACTGGTATTTCGGGCAGTTTGCCGAGACACCTGTATACTTCTGGCCTTTCGTCGCCAACTCTCCCCTCTCTGTTCTATATGTATTAATCGTCCTGATCCTTTTTAGGACGGGACGGCGCTTTAGCCTGCTGGAGGGCCTTGCCTATTTCGGACTGATCAAGCACGGCCTGTGGACGGTAGCGGTTATCACCCAATATCAGCTAACCGGCAACATCTACCCGGAAAACTTCTTTCTCTGGTTCGGCCACGCCGGCATGGCGCTGCAGGCCGTCCTCCTGTGGTACCGCTTCGGCCTGCCGCTCAGTATCCCGCAGGCGGCTGCAGTGACGTCCTGGTACTTTTTTAACGACTACCTGGATTACGTGGTGGGCATCCACCCCCGGGTGGACCCGGTCATCAGCTTCGCCTCCATCCGTAACCTAGCCGTGGGTTATACGGCTGTACTGTCGGTAATTATCCTGACCGCGGCAATAAGGCGGCGAAAAACACCGAATATAAGTTAAGCCTGCGGAAAGGCAGGCCAGCCTGTCGACAAAGTTAATGTCGACAGGCTTTTTGTATGCTTACTTTGTATGCTTACGTTGAATTAATAATCAGGAAATATAGCGTGGTCAAAATCATGCCTTGCTTTGATAAAAGTGACCGGCTCCCCTTCACACCAGTTCATGTCAACCTTGAAGGAAAACCTGTCCTGGAACGGGACGGGGCCGCTGATTTCCCACTCTATGCCGTGTTTGGCCAACAGCTCTTCCGCCGGCGGTAAAATTTCCCGTATTTGCTCCAGCTCAAAAAAAAAGCAGGCGTTTTTCTTCGACTTGGCGGCGTTCCCGGGTGCGCGCGGCCTGTAGTTGGCCAAGAGTCCAGGAAACCCCCATCGTCACCACCAACAGGGCAAAGACCAGTGAAAGGTTGTCTGTTTCTTTTTTTTTCAGCCCAGCAGAAACTCATCCGCTGACTCTGGTACCCTGTCGGTTTCCGGATTCAACTGCACCTGCCGGTAGAGCGGCCGGCTGTAATTCCGGCAGGCAGAGCAACTTATAAGATGTTCGTCCACAAATTCCCTGCTTTCCTCCGAGCAGCTCCCCATCCAGGTACAGGGGCCAAAGGTCACGCAGAATGCGGCAATCTCTCATTATACTTATTCTCCAGGCGTTCATACTCTTCCTGAAAGCTCTTTATTGCCATGTACACAGCACCTTGCAGATGGCACCGGTCTTGCCGAGGATTTCGCCAATTTCGTAATGGGAAACCCCACCACCTCTTTGAGCAGGATAACGGTGCGGTGCTGTTCCGGCATCCCCTGCAGCGCCAGCCGAATTCTTTCGTCCTGCAGGCCGCACTCCAAAACAATTACGAATTCTCACCCGCCGGCGCCGCCTGCTCTTCCCGGGCAACCCTGGCGACCAGTTTATCCTTTCGCACATAAGCAGGTAGCGGAAAAGCGGTTGCCGGAATTCTGTATATAGCTCCTGCAACGAGCTGATTTTCTTGTCGGGTACATCCCCCATCAGGCCGTCCCCACTTTATTTTTCTCTCATAGTTTTATAGTAACAAAGCCGTGCAAAAAGGTTACACCGGAATGGTTATCCTTTTACCAGTAAAAAAGGTGCCGTGTTAAATGTAACCATCTGTTCCGGTTTTTACCATAAAAGATGGTGACAAAAGAACCGTCCCCGTGGCATCTAAAAGATGGTGACAAAAGAACCGTCCCCGTGGCATCTTTAGTTTTGGGCGGGGTGGAGGATGCCGGTGGACAGGATGCGCCACGCCAGGAGGGATGAGGCAGCAACCTTGATGGCATCGCCGGGCAGGAACCAGACCATGGCCAGCGCAGCCTGGGGAAGGGTCATACCGGTGACCAGAGAAAGCTGCAGGATGCCGGGGATATAAACGGCCAGCACACCGCCCAGGGTGGTGGCGAGAAAGAGGTAAGCCGGTGAGGGGGCATTTTTTCTTTCCACCATTTTACCGATAACATAGGCGCCCAGGATAAAGCCAAAGAGAAAGCCGCCCCGGGGGCCCACCAGGACGCTTAAGCCCGCCAGGCCGCCGGCAAAAACCGGGATGCCGGTAGCGCCAAGCAGCACGTATACTACCTGGCTGTAGGCGCCGCGGCGGGAGCCGAGCAGGGCGCCGGACAGCATTACGGCAAAAGTCTGTCCGGTCAGCGGTACCGGTACAAACGGCAGCGGGATGGAGACAAACAGGGCCATCACTGCGGTGAGGGCGGCAAAGAGGGAAACCAGGACCATGTCGCGGGCCTTTAGTTCAGCTTTTTTGCTTCCTCTTAGCAGGTGCAGGATCAAAAGCAGGAAGAGAGCGATAATAACCAGGTCGCGCACTGAGAAGTTCATTTTGCATTTCCTCCCGGAGTTTGATGGCCGGATTATAGCATGTGCGCCGGTTATTTGTCAACCTGGATTTCTTTTCTGGTTGACATTAGCTTTACCGATTACCCCTTAACCTGTAGTAGGACCGGACCAGGCGGGTGACCGGCCTGAAATAAAAACTCTCCATCCGGGCGGAAACCTCTTTTAATAGCTTTGGAATAGGCAGTTTTTGAGGGCATTTGGCTTCACATTTCCCGCAAGACGTGCACAGGGAAGCGTGGGACGGTGCGCCTCCGTCCATGCCACCCAGCATGCTCAGGTAAAAAAACCGGTTTGCCCCATCGTACAGGTACCTGTTATTGTAACTGTTAAAACAGAGCGGGATGTTAACCCCTGCGGGGCAGGGCAGGCAGTACCCACATTCGGTGCAGGCCACTCTCAGCTTCTGCACAAGCAGGTTCCTGACCTCAGTTATGATTTTCAGCTCCTCGGCAGTAAGCGAGCCGGGGTACGCCTCCCGGGCAATCCTGATGTTCTCTTCAATCTGGACCTCGTCATTCATCCCGGAGAGGAGAACGGTAACTTCGGGATGATTCCAGACCCAGCGCAGCGCCAGCTCAGCCGGAGTCCTGTTCACCCGGTCAAACAGTTCCTGTAACTGCTGCGGCATATTCCGGGCCAGGCGCCCGCCCCTGAGCGGTCCCATAACCGCCACACCCAGGCCTCTGGCCGCGGCATAGGCCAGCCCCTCTTTCCCGGCCTGAGCGTTCTCATCCATGTAATTGTACTGCAACAGGCACATATCCCACGGGTAATCAGCCACAATTTTTTTAAACTGCTCCCTGTCGCCGTGGTAGGAAAACCCGGTATGCCTTATCTTGCCCGCTTGCCTGGCTTTGGCCAGGAAATCCTCCACACCCAGATCTTTAAGCCTTTGCCAGCCCGTGAAGCTGTTGATGGAGTGCATCAGGTAATAGTCGATACGGTCGGTTTGCAGCCTTTTTAACTGGGTGTCCAGCACCGCTTCCATATCCTGCCGGGAGTGAACCATTGGCATGGGCATTTTGGTAGCTATCAGTACCCTGTCCCGGTAGCCCCTGGCCAGAATATTGCCCAGGACCACTTCGCTGTTCGGGTACAAAAAGGCTGTGTCAAAATAGTTTACTCCCTGCTCTATGGCAGAGACAACCTGCCTTTCGGTACGTTTCTCATCAATAATATTCAACTGCTTTCTTGGAAACCGCATGCAACCGTAACCCAAAATGGAGACCAAATCTTTGGTTTTGCCCATTGCGCGGTATAACATTTTGCTCTCCCCCGCTATCTGACAGGAACATATCAGGCCGGGGTCACCGGCCTTAAAAAACAGGTAAAGGTACCTCCTACTTCTGGTCCTTGGCGAACCCCACCACCACGTAGGTACCGCTGCGGGGGTCGGTCCGAAGTTCAATAAACCCCTTTTTCTGGGCATCTTCCAGCAGTTCGGAAAAAGAACGGTAGCCGAAACTGGATTCGCTGAAAGAGGGGCGCTTGCGTTTCATGGTGTCCTTGACCATGGACGACCAGAGGCATTCTTTGTTTTCACGGATTAGGGCTATAATGCTCTCAAAGAGCAGGTTGAAAGCCGGTTGCTTTTCCTTGGGCACCTTGCCGTTGACCTTGGGCGGCTGAAACTCGCCCAGGACCAGGTCTTCGTAATAAATAAACTCGTCGCAGTTGTCGCTGAGCAGGGTTGAGGTGGAGGTTCTCATGCCCAGGCCGATGACGTGCTTGCCGTTCTCTTTCAGCTTGGATACCAGGGGAGAGAAGTCGCTGTCGCCGGAAACGATGGCAAAGGTGTCGATGTGCTCTTTGGAGTAGCACAGGTCGATGGCATCCACGCACAGCCTGATGTCAGCCGAGTTTTTACCGGTGTTGGACCGCTTGGGTATTTCGATCAGCTCGATGGCAGCTTCGTGGAAGGGCTGCTTGTACTTGGTAAACCGACTCCAGTCGGCATAGGCTTTCTTGACGATGACCTTGCCTTTTTCCAGCAGCCTTTCCAGTACCTTCTGAATATCAAAGTCCGGTTGGTTTCTCCCCTGGATTCCCATGGCAATATTCTCAAAGTCTACAAACATGGCCAGTGTCCGCTCTCTGTCCAGAATAGCCACACCCCTAAAATAAATTTTTCGACTTTTCGCCTCTTTAATTCTGCGCCGTAGTTCTTAATCCTGCTTCATAAGTCCGCGGCGTTTTGGCAGGCCAGGTCTTCCAGCGTGTCAATATCAACCAACACAGCCGGGTCGTTTACCGGTACGGCCAGCGCTTCTTCGCACGACAGCCCGGCCAGCACCGCCCGGCCGCCGGTATCGCCGGTAAGCGTCAAAAGCTTTGGCAAGACCCGCCGGTCAAAGAGCACCGGGTTGCCCCTGCGGCCGTCGTAAGCCGGGTAAACCGCCAGGCACAGGTGCTCCGCGTGTTTTGCCACCAGCGCCCTGTAAACGGCGGAACCAACCAGGGGCTGATCACCCGGGGCAAAGATTATGGCCTGAACACCGGCGCCGCAAACACCGATACCGGCCTTGACCGACGTGCTCAGCCCCTGCCGGTAAGCATGGTTTACCACCAGTTTTACGCTCTTATCCCTAAAAAGACGCTCTACCCAGCCGGCGCTCTCCGGCCTGGTCACCACCACTACCTCCCGGACACCGGAGCTCAGTGCGCCAGCCACTGTCCTCTCCAGCACAGTCATCCCGCCCAAGTCCTCGCGCATTTTGTCGCGGCCCATGCGCTGCGACATCCCGGCGGCAAGCACCACACAGGCCACGGGAAAAACAAGGTGCCCGCCACATCCCTCCAGCATAAACCTGACCGGAAACTCGTCCCGGGCGGCGGTAAACAGCACCTGTTCCCGGACACCCGCTTTCTGCAGGTCCTCCCTGAACCGGTTAATAAGGTCCGGGCTACCCAGCAGATCAGCCTTGTTGAAAACAGCGGCAAAGCGGGCACCGGGCGCCTGGCCCCGGCCGCGCTCCCACATGAACCGCAGCAGCCGCGCCAGGTGGCCGGTATCCAGCCTGTCACCGGCAGCGGCGCCGGCCTGTTCCGCCAGATGTTCAGGGCGGTGTGCCTCCCCCGGCGCTACCGGTTTCCCCAGGGCATCAAGACCCAGTACCGCCAGTGCCACCATGGTGGACGGCGGCAGCACCGGTTCGTGCGGCGCGAAGCCTTTAACCGGCCTGCCCGCCGCCCCATCCGCTTCCACCAGTACATAGTCAGCCAGGGCGGCAATTTCATTTATCCAGTCCGGTCCGATGCCCCCCAGTTTGCCCCCGGGCAGCAGACTGCCGCCCAGCCACGCCAGGCCGGCGGTTTTAAGCTTTGCCTCCAGCCCGCGCCGGGCTGCGGGCAGGTCTTCCGCCACCACCAGCGGCACGCCGGCCGGGACAAAGACCCTGGTGGTGGTGGTAAGCACAACTTTTTTGCCAGCGGCAACGGCTTCCTCCGCCAGGCGGGACAGCAGAGTGGTCTTGCCGCCCGCGCCAAAGAGGCTTACCACCGCTTTTTCCCCAAAACCCAGCGCGTTGCAGATGGAAAGAGCTGTCAAGATTTCTCCCCCTCCCCGCTTCCTTTACAAGCATACCAGAGCCCGTTGCCGGGACAAACCGGATACAGGAGGCAGCAAACGGCGGCACCGTAAACCACTCCTGCCAAAGGCACCCGTGTTATATTAAAAAAACGCCTTGCCAAATGAGCAGTTGGGGAAAACACAGGATAAGCAACGGCGGCACAGGCCGCCGTGGCCAAGGCCGGCAATTTCCCGGGCCTTTATCTTCTCGCCGACCAGGAGTCTTGGCAGGATAAGATCCAGCACCGTAATCTTAAAATACATGGCACAGGCCGGCAGCCCCACCACCGGCACATCGCCCCTGTAAGCCAGCATAAACATGGCCCCCGGCAGGACCGGGGCACCGTACCTTACCACCCGGGCACCGGTTTTTCTGATGGCGGCGGGGGTTACGTCATCGGGATCTACCGACATGCCGCCGGTAACAATTACCAGACTGCAGCCACCATCAATGAGTCCGGTGATGCGGGCCGCTATTTCGTCCCTGTCATCACGGGCGAATACTACCCTTGGTTCGGCAAGACCGAAAAAAGCCGCCTTTTCAGCCAGCACCGGCGCAAACCCGTCCCTGGTACGGCCGTCCACCACTTCCCGTCCGGTTATAACGGCGCCCGGGACAAGGCTCCGGTAAGGCAGCACAGCAACAGGGGCGCCCCGGGAACAGGTTGCCTCCACCCGCTCCACCAGTTTTTTTTTCACCACCAACGGGATTACCTTGGTGCCGGCTACCTTTTCCCCCGCTTCTACATGGGTGTTGGTGTGCAATGTGGACACCACCACGCCCGGTATCATGTTTATCCTGTTCAGGCAAGTCGCGTCAACCTTCAGCAGGCCCTGCCGAACGGTGGTAAGGTCAATTCTGCCTTCGGAGGGCGAACCGGCGGTGAGACCCTCTCCACACAGGGCAGCGGCAATTCTTTGTACTGCTTCATCTTCGTGCAGTTCATCAGCGGCCAGTTCAATGGCGGCCACCCTGTATTTACCCAAACCTAGAAGTACTTCCACATCTTCCGCGGTAATTACATGGCCTTTTTTAAAAAGGGCCCCTTTGAACCCGTCTTTCTCAATCTTGGTAATATCATGACAGATAACACGGCCTGCTGCTTCTTCTGTTTTGTAGTAACGTATTTTCAAAAGAAGACCTCCTCAGGGACCAAGCCCTAACGTGGCGGTGTCCAGGACCTCGTTCATGCTGCCGGTGCGGTAACCCTGCAGATCCAGGGTAACATATTTATAGCCTATGGTTTTAAGCCTGGCCACAATATCCCCGGCCAAGGCGATGGCTTTGGCCAGTTCGGCCGGGATCAGCTCAATGCGGGCCAGGTTGCCGTGGTGCCTTACCCGCAGCTGCCCGAAGCCAAGCCTATGGAGGTAATTTTCCGCCTCCCCCACCATGGCCAGCTTCTTCCGGGTTATGCGCTCGCCGTAAGGAAACCGCGACGCAAGGCAGGCAAAAGACGGCTTGTCCCAGGTAGGAAGACCCAGGCTCCGCGACAGCTCCCTGATTTCCGCCTTGGTCAACCCTGCTTCCTGGAGCGGGCTTCTCACACCCAGTTCCCGGCCTGCCCGGCTGCCAGGCCGGAAGTCGCTTAAGTCATCAAAGTTGGCGCCGTCCAAAACAAAAGCCAGTCCGTGTTCCCGGGCCACGTCCGCCAGTTTCCCAAACAGCTCGCTTTTGCAGATGTAGCAGCGCTCGGGCGGGTTGGCGGCAAAATCTTCGTTGTCCAGCTCTTCGGTATAGACAGTGAGGTGGCGCAGTCCCAGCTTTGCCGCCAGATCCAGTGCAGCCGCCACTTCGTGGTCCGGATACGTTGCGGAACTTGCGGTGACCGCCAGCACCCGCTCACCCAGTACTTCCCCGGCCATCACCGCCAGGAAAGTGCTGTCTGCACCGCCGGAAAAAGCCACCAGCGCGCTGCCGCAGCCGGCCAGGATTTCTTTCAGGTCGACCAGTTTTTTTTCCATGCTGTTCATGCTGTCGCTCCTTTTTGTTTTCCCGCAGCCAAGCGGGCGGCGCTGCGAACAATTGCATCGGCCAGGGTGGCCGCGCCGAAGCCGTTGTCGATGTTTACCACCCCTACCCCTTTGGCGCAGCTGTTAAGCATGGTGAGCAGGGCGGACAACCCGCCGAAATTGGCACCGTAACCGACGCTGGTGGGCACAGCGATAACCGGTATGTCAACCAGGCCGCCCACCACGCTGGCCAGCGCCCCCTCCATACCGGCCACAACAATTATAACGGTGGCGTCAAACAGGCTGTCCCGATGGGCAAACAGGCGGTGAATCCCTGCCACCCCCACGTCATAGATCCTTTGCACGTTATGCCCCATCGCTTCAGCGGTAACCGCCGCCTCTTCAGCCACCGGGATGTCGGCGGTGCCGGCGGAAAGCACCAGGATTTTACCTTCCCGGTGGGGAGGTGGTTCGGTAACCAGGCTGATAATGCGGGCCGCTTCATGGTACACAGCCCGGGGGCAGACTTTGCTGACAGCGGCGTATGCCTCGGGCCAGGCCCTGGTGGCCAGAACGTTGCAATTGCAGCGGGACAGAGCTTCGAATATTTTTACGATATGGTCCTGCGCCTTACCCTGGCAGAATATCACCTCCGGGAAACCACCGCGCAGCGCCCGGTGATGATCCACCTTGGCAAACTCCAGGTCCTCATAAGGCAGTTTTTTCAGATCAGACATTATCTCTTCCATATTTTTATTGCCGGCCTTGTAATCCTCAAAAAGCCGGCGCAGGCGGTCACTGTCCATGCTGCTCCTCCTTCGTGGGGTCAGGTTTCAACCAATTCAACTTTAGCCATGGTAAACAACCGGAAACAGTTCTCCATCAATCGCCTGTTGGTGCAGGCAGGTTTGGCCTGATTACCCGCATACTGCTCCTAAGCTACGGTTACGGTAGGGTCAAGGTAGACGTCCTGGATAGCGTTCAGCAGTTTCACACCGTCGGACAGGGGGCGCTGGAAGGCTTTGCGGCCGGAGATGAGGCCCATGCCGCCGGCCCGCTTGTTAATGACGGCGGTGCGCACAGCTTCAGCCAGGTCGTTTTGGCCGGAAGGCCCGCCGGAATTGATCAGGCCGGCACGTCCCATATAACAGTTAACCACCTGGTAGCGGGTCAGGTCGATGGGGTGGTCCGTGGTGAGGTCGCTGTAAACTTTTTTGTGGGTTTTGCCGAATTCTTTGCCGGTAAGCGCAGTGACCGCCGGGTAACCGGCATTGGTTTCGGGCAGTTTTTGCTTGACGATATCAGCCTCAATGGTAACGCCCAGGTGGTTGGCCTGCCCGGTAAGGTCAGCGGCGGTATGATAGTCCGTCCCCTGAATTTTAAACGAAGGGTTGCGCAGGTAGCACCAGAGGACGGTGAACATGCCCAGTTCATGCGCCAGCTGGAAAGCCGCCGATACTTCCTGAATCTGGCGCTTGGACTCAGCGGAGCCGAAATATATGGTGGCGCCCACTCCCAGCGCCCCCAGTTCCCGCGCCTGCTTTACGCCGGCAAACATGATCTGGTCATAACTGTTGGGGTAAGACAGGAATTCGTTATGGTTTAATTTAACAATAAAAGGTATTTTATGGGCGTATTTCCTGGCCACAGCGCCCAGTACACCCAAGGTGGAGGCTACGCCGTTGCAGCCTCCCTCCATGGCCAGCAGCACAATGTTCTCCGGATCAAAGTAAGCGGGATTTGGCGCAAAGGAGGCGCCGCCGGAGTGTTCAATCCCCTGGTCCACCGGCAGGATGGAGAGGTAGCCGGTGCCTTTCAGGCGGCCTTGATTAAAAAACTGCTGCAGGCTCCTCAGCACCGGTACCGGGCGGTCAGAGAGGGCGAACACCCTGTCCACAAAATCGGGACCGGGCAGATGCAGCATTTTTTTATCCACCGTAGTGCACCTGTGCCCAAGCAAATACTCAGCTTCAGCGCCCAACAGGGCAGAAATGTCGGTCATGGTAATCCCTCCCGTCGTTTATTTCCTTAGTAACAGATATGCGTCATGCTGTTCATTATTCTTTGGCCATACCTGATTTTCCTGCCATAAAGGAAGAGCCGTTACTCCTGATAATTTATTATTTATATCCGCCGTATTTCTGGTATACTAGCCACAGCACCGATTAGTCCGGAGGCGCTATGACAGACAGAAACAAAGGGATCCTTTACATGGTGTTGTCTTCCTTCTTTTTTGCCCTGATGGCGGCGGCCGTAAAACTGTCCGGCGACATCCCCACCATAGAAAAACTGTTTTTCCGGAACATTGTGGGCTTTTTGGCAGCTGCCTGCCTTATTTACAGGTCAGGAGGCTCATATTTGGGCAATAACCGCCGGCACCTGCTATGGCGTTCTGTTTTCGGGCTGATCGCCCTTTTCCTTTACTTTTACGCCATTGATAACCTGCCGCTGGCCAATGCGGTAATCCTGAACCAGTTAAGCCCCTTTTTTGTGCTTATCCTTTCAGCCCTGTTTCTGGGTGAAAAAATTCTTAAAGCGCAGGGGGCGGCTCTGGCACTGGCACTCACCGGCGTCCTGCTGGTGATAAAGCCGGAAGCTGGTTATACGGTTGTCCCTGCCCTGGCCGGACTGTTTTCCGCCATTTTTGCCGGAGCGGCCTACGTGGAAATCCGCCATCTCCGCCACAGCGACCATCCCCAGACCATCGTCTTTTATTTCACCGCCCTGACCACGCTGGCTTCATTGCCTTTCCTGCTGGGCGGACGTTTCATCGTCCCCTCACCGCCGCAATTTCTGGCTCTGATAGCAGTGGGTGTGTTTGCCACTGTGGGACAGTTTTTTCTGACCCATTCTTACCGGTATGCTGAAGCAGGGGACCTCTCCATCTATTCCTACGGCCTTACCATTTTCTCCATTATGACCGGTATCATTCTTTTCCGTGAAATACCCGATGCCTTTAGTTTCCTGGGTGTCGCCCTGATACTGTCCGGAGCCTTTGTTAACTGGCGCGCCAGAGCGGACCCGGCCGTCAACCGGCCTGAACCTGTAAAAGAATAAAACAGGCGCGGCCGGCCCGGGCGCCGGTGACAAATCACTTGGAACACCGAAAAAAGGACCGTCCCCGGTTGGCGGGGATGGTCCTTTTTTAAAACCGTGGTTAGTATCTTGGGGTTCAGGCGTTTTGCATTTCGCAGGCCATGATGGTCTGCTTGCAGAGCACCATGGTGGTGACGGAGCCGACGCCGCCTGGTACCGGAGTGATTTTCGCCACGATGGGTTCCACGGAGGCGTAGTCCACGTCGCCGCAATATTTGCCGGGGTTGTCGGGGTCGGCGTTAATGCCGACGTCAATTACAACCTGGCCCGGCCTGACGTAGGAGGCGTCCACCATTTTGGCTTTGCCCACGGCGGCGACCAGGATTTCGGCATCGGCACAGACGGCGGGCAGGTTCTCGGTACGGGAGTGGCAGATGGTAACGGTGGCGTGCTCCCGGAGCAGGAGCATGGCCACCGGCTTGCCTACCACCAGCGAGCGGCCCAGGACCACCACTTTTTTCCCTTTCAGAGGTACATTATAGAACTTCAGGATGTCCATGCAGGCAGTTGGAGTACAGGGCGGGAAGCCGGTGGCTTCATCGGCGAACACTTTGCCGGCACTGGCCAGGCTCATGCAGTCCACGTCTTTTTCCACGGGAATCAGGTTGCGGATTTTCTTTTCGTCCAGGTGCTTGGGCAATGGGGCAAACATGAGGATGCCGTTTACTTCCTTGTCGTCACCCACAGCCTTTACCGCCTTTTCGAACTCTTCCTGGGAGACATCCTGCGGGTACTCAAAGACCTGCCAGGCAAGCCCGATGGAGTCACAGGTTTTCTTGGCGCCTCCTTCGTAAAACAGGTCGTCCGGACGGGCGCCGACCCGGATGATACCCAGTTTCGGGGTGATACCCCTGGCTTTCAGGGCTTCCACCCTTTTTGTCAGATCTTCCTTCATGGCGTCGACCACCGGTTTCCCTCTCAATACCTCGGCCATTCCAAAACCTCCTTAATTCATGAGTTTTAACTTCTTCTGCTATTTCTTAATCTTCCCGATAACCAAGTCCAGTGTGGCATCGGCCACCTTGCTTCCTTCCTCCAACAGGCGGTTGATTTCTTCGGTTACCGTGGCAACGTATTCCTGGTCCTTAATGGTATTGAGGTTGATAATAACGTTCAGGTAGCCGCTGATTAAGGCCGCTTTAAGGAAAACCACACCGCAGCCCACATCGGAGATGGCGATGAGAGTGCCGATCTGACCCATGCGTTGGTGTATTTTTATACCTTCGTAGGATTTGCGCATAATGTCCAGGGGGACGGAGCAGGCCACCTTGGAGCAAGCCTCCAGGGTTTCCTCCTTTAATTTCGCCTGTTCCGGGGTTTCCTTGGGCATGCTGTAAGCTTTGGACAGCGGTTCAAAGACCTCGGCGTCCTTATCCACCAGGAGTTTCAGTTCCTCGATGATCTTATAACCCTTGTCCAGCAGTTCCTTAACTTCTTCCTCCACATCGGCATATTTCTTCTTGCCGACGGTCAGGTTCCCCACCATATTGGACAGGGCCATGCCGATAGCCCCCCCCATGGCCGCGGCGCCGCCGCCGCCGGGCACCGGCGCCTTGGAGGCCAGCACCTCCAGGAAATCGCTGCAGCTTTTTGCTGTCATTGACATAGAATCAACCTCCTTTGTTTTATTGGGCAGTTGTGAAAATTTTCCTTAAATCTTCCATTAATAATATAATTGATTTTCCCTCTCCACTTCAACTATTTATTTTCCTTATCAGTATTCTCCCAGAAAAATCCTGTCCAGAGGAAAACGGGGACGGGGCGGCGGATCCTGGTCAGGGTAGCCAAAAGGTACCAGGGCAAGGGGCTGAATGTGCTCAGGCAGGTTGAAAAGTTCAGCCACCTTTTTGCGGCTGAACATGAACACCCAGCAGCTGCCCAGGCCAAGGTCGACACCCCGCAGTACCATGTGTTCGATGGCGATGGCCACATTCAGGTTCAGATAGGCGCGTTCGGCAACCGGATCACGCCCGGCCTGGTAATCGGCAAAAGACATGTTTTCCAGTTCGGTGCCGGCAAAGGCGCCGGCGGCTTTCAGCTCGCTGATGCGCTCCGGCCTGCGTTCTCCGGCGGTGAGGTCGGCGCAGCAGACCATAATCAGGGGCGCTTCACCCACGAATTTCAGGGTGCCGGCAGCCAGTTTGCCCCGCATTTCCGCGCTGGTGACGGCGATAAAGCGCCAGGGCTGTATGTTGGTGCCGGAAGGCGCCAGCCTTGCCGCCTCCAGCAACGCCGTAATTTTTTCCGCCTCCACCGGCCGGGGCTTAAACCTGCGGATAGATCTCCTGCGGCTGATGGCCTCCATCAGTTCCATCCTTGTGCATTCTCCTTTCTGTATATCAGGTATGCTCACCCTGGTCCCAGGGGTGCTGCCGGTAGTACTTCAGGGTTGTTACCGCGTCGTCCACCAGGTCTGTGAGGTGGACACAGCCCTGCTCCCCTCCTAAATATGCGGAGATTTCTTTTTTGGTCAGGTTTTGGACGTCCGGAACAACAAGCCCGCCAAAAAATGAAGCGGCTTCTTTGCAGACGTCATCGGGGACGCGCAGCAGGTTTGCTTCCGCCTGTGCCAGCCCATTCCCCCTGAAGTAAAGACAGGCGTTCATTTCGTGAAAGGTATCGCTGATGCCGCCGGCAACCAGGTATTCTTCCGGACCCGTAGCGTACAGGAAGCAGGTTTTGGACCGCAGGAAAAGGTAGCCGCTGCGGGTGCTTTCCGGAACATACTCATCCCAGTGCCTGCTTACCCGGTCCAGGTTGCTGTAGTAGCGGCAGGTGCCGCTATACATTTCTTCCCAGTACCTGCTGTATGCCGCCGCATCGGTATAACCCCTCTCCTTAAAGAGGAAGGTTTCCGCCTGGATAATGCCTCTCACCGTTTCGGCAAAAAGGGGGGCGGCCAGTGGTTCGGACAGAGACCGGAATGCTTTTTTCAGCTGCGGCCCGGCGCCAAGGTAGGCTTCTATACCCGCAAGTTCCTTAACTTCAACTATTTCTTCCCGCCACATATCACGGTGGGTTTCCAGGCAGGCGCTCTCAATGCTGAAAGTCTTCCTGTCCACCAACAGTTTGGCGATAACTTCGCCCCTGGTGTCCCGGTACCGGGTTTCGGCTCTCAGCTTGCCGCCCGGGACGCCGTTTACAGAAACATGAAAGTCTCTCTGAAAAAGACAGAGCATGGCTTACTCCTCCTGGTGGCGCAGGGAAAACAGGGCATAGCCGTCCTTCAGGCGACGCCTGATCCTGCCTTCGCCTTCAAGAAATTTGAGATGGGCCAGGGCCTCGCCCGCAGCAAACCATTTCTGGGCGATGGGGAACAGCTCAAAGGTGTCATAAGTCATATCCCAGGTCATCCGTGCGGCGACCTGGTAAGCGTTTTGCTCGCCACCTTCCAGGATGGTCAGGACTTCTTCCGCCCGGAGGCGGTGGTGTTCTTTCAGCTCCGCGATGCGGGCATAACAGTCGCTGATCAGGCTGCGGTGGCCGGGCAGGACGACCTGTATATCCAGCCTGCCTGTTTTGTCCAGGCTGGCCAGGTAATCGGCCAGCGGGTTCTCCGTGTCGGACCAGAGCGAGATGTTGGGTGTAATGTCACCCAGGATGTGGTCGCCGGAAATGAGGATTTTTTTGTCCGCTTCATACAGGCACATGTGCCCCCTGGTGTGGCCCGGCGTTGAGACGCAGGTGAAGCTGTAATCTCCCACCGTTAGCCGGTCACCGTCTTGGACCACTGTAAAATCAATGACCTCGCGGCACCTGTACTTAAAGCCGGGGTGCCTGGTGATGGCACGGTCGAACTCGTCCGCCGGGAAACCGCCCATCAGGACAAACACCCTCATCCTTTCCCACTGGCTGTGGTCGTAGTTAATTATTTCAGCGTCCGGGCCGCTGCAATATACTTTGGTGTTTGCGCGGGCCATGGCGGCAATCAGTCCGGAGTGGTCGGCGTGCATATGGGTGATGAACAGGTCCGTCCGTTCCAGGTCGACCTTCAGTTCCCGCAGGCCTTGGAGCAGGGCGCTTTCACATTCCACCCTGTTCATGCCGGTATCAATAATAAGGTTTCGCTCCCCGCCCCTGATGACATAGGAGTTTAGCTCCTTCAGCGGGTTTTGCGGGATGGGGACCAGGATCCGGTACAGGCCGGGGTAAATCTCCTCCACCATTATTACTCCTCCTTGCGGCCGCAACACAGTTCAGGCCGCGCCGTTTTCACCGCCGTTATAAATATTGCGGCAGTTTGTCTCTTTGATAAAAAACAGGCTTACCAGGCTTACCGCCACCACCAGGGACAGAATCAAAAAACCTGACCGGTACGCGGCCAGTGGGTATACCCTCACCCCTCCCTCCAGCGCCCCCTGCCAACCCCGGTCCAGGATGTAGCCAAAGAACGGTTGTAAAAGGGCGGCGCCTACAAAACTGCCGATATTGGCAATCCCGGTGGCGATGCCCACCAATGAAGGGTGGCTTATCTCCTTGGCGCAGGCCCAGATAAGCGAAGCAGGCGAAGCCAGGAAGGCCAGGGTGAACACCAGGCAGGGCATTACCGCCAGTGGTGGCCTTCCTCCGTTCCAGAAGGCCAGTACCAGCCACATTAAAAGGTAAAGCGGCGTCAGAACCAGCATGGGCAGTTTGCGTCTGCTGATTTTATCCGAGACATATCCCATGATAAGGGGACCCAGCGTCCCGGCCAGCAGCGCAATGAGCACGTAATTGGCGGCCTGATCTCTGGTAAGGCCGTAAACCTGCGTCAGGTAGGGGACCATCCACATACCTTTAAACGCAATCAGGGCGCCGTAAACACCAAAGCTCATTATCACCGTGGGCCAGATGCGGGCATTGCGCAAGGTAGCCCTGATACCCGGCCAAAGGTCCTGTTTTTCGCCAGTTGCAGGATTTCCACGGCCTTCCGGGTGCTTGATGCCGGGCAACCCAAGCAAAGACGGGCGGTCCCTGACCACGAGCCAGGCCAGGACAGCAAACCCTGCTGTTACTCCACCGGTTACCTGAAAAGACGCCCGCCACCCCGCAGCCGCCACCATGCTGTCCAGCGCCTTAACCCCAAAAAGTGAACCAAGGTTGCCGGCAAAAAGGGTAAGTCCGGTGAGCGTTCCGAATTCGTTTTCCCGGAACCATTCCGCTCCGAATTTAAGGATGCAGACAAAGGTAAAAGAAACGCCAAGGCCCACCAGGAAACGTCCCAGGTATGCCACCCACAGCGCGGGCGCCAGACCGAAAACAAAGGAACCGGCCCCGGCCACCAGCGCTCCCATGGCCGCCGTTTTGCGCGGCCCCAGCGTGTCCGCCAGGATGCCAGACGGGATCTGCATCAGCGCGTAAACATAAAAATAGATCGAACCCAGGTTGCCAAGGCCGGCACCTGTAGTGCGGAAGGCAGCCATCAGGTCCGGCGCCACCACCGTCGGCGCCACCCGGTGGAAAAAGCTGATTATGTATATCAGTGACAGCGCCAGCCACATGATCCAGCGCAATTTCAGTATGCGCCTGTTATCCGGCAAAGCCCCAGTCCCGTCTAAACGTTTCTCTGCAGCAATCTGTTTCTTTTCCATAAATGGTTTCTTCTACGCCACACCCTGGATTCCTGCCTGGATGACAGCCTACGCAGCATATGAAATTTTTTTGGCCGGCAGGAATCAGCCCTGTTTATGCTAAAATTAAATAAGACCGACGTTTTCCCGGGAGGCAAAGTGTGCAGACACCAAAAGAAACCTTAAAAGAAGTGATTTTTGCGGTCCTGCCCATCACCCTGGTGGTGACGGTCCTGCAGTTTACGCTGATCTGGCTGCCATTTCACCTGTTTTTACAGTTTCTGATCGGTGTGGCTATGGTAACCCTGGGGCTGGCTTTGTTCCTGCTTGGCGTGCAATGGGGCATGCTTCCCGTAGGGGAACTCATCGGCTCCGCCCTGCCCAAAATGGGTAAAGTCTGGTTGGTGGTCTTCTTCGCCTTTCTTCTGGGTTACGTGGTAACGGTGGCGGAACCGGATGTCCGGGTCTTGGCTACCCAGGTAGACCTGGTATCGGGGGGCGATATTTCCAAGCAGCTGCTAATTTATGCCGTGGCCCTGGGCGTGGCACTATTCGTGGCTTTGTCAATGCTGAGAATACTGCTTGGCATTCCGCTGCCGGTACTGCTGGCGGGCGGGTATCTCCTGGTATTTGCCCTGGCCGCCTTTACCCCCAACCACTTTGTGCCTATTTCTTTTGACGCCGGCGGTGTTACAACCGGACCTATGACTGTACCGTTTATCCTGGCCCTTGGGGTGGGCACAGCTTCGGTGCTGCGGGGCAAAAGCGCCTCCAGTGACGGCTTTGGCCTGGTGGCGCTGGCTTCCATCGGGCCGATTCTGGCAGTCCTGCTGTTGGGGGTGATTTTCGGTTGAACCAGGTGCAAGTTTTTGCCGGGTTTTCACACATTATCCTGGAGGTGGCAGCGGCGCTTTTCCCTCTGGTGGTTTTGTTTGGCATTTTCCAGGTTTTTTATCTGAGACTGCCCCTGTACAAGCTGAAGCAAATCGGTGTGGGGGTGGTGCTGGCCTTTATCGGCCTCGCCCTCTTTCTGCAGGGGGTATATATCGGGTTTTTACCTGTGGGCAAGGCCATAGGCACCGCCTTGGCCAATCTCCCGTATAACTGGGTACTGATTCCCATCGGCTTCGTATTGGGCTTTGTAGCCACCTTTGCCGAACCTGCCGTCCGTGTTCTGAACTATGAGGTGGAAAAGACCTCCGGCGGTTACATCCCGCAGGTGCTGATGCTTTACACCCTCTCGCTCGGAGTTGCCTTCTCCATTGCTCTGGCCATGTCCCGCATCATTTTCGGCTTTTCACTTTGGCTGCCGATTGTTGCCGGCTATTCCGCCGCTCTCATCCTGACCCGTTTTGTCTCGAAAACCTTTGTGGCCATTGCTTTTGATTCCGGGGGTGTGGCCACAGGGCCGATGACGGTAACTTTCATTTCCGCCATAGCCCTTGGCGCCGCCTCAGCAATAAAAGGGCGTAATCCCCTGGTAGACGGATTTGGCATGATTGCCTTGGTTGCGCTCTCGCCAATCCTAACCGTCCTGGTCCTGGGACTGCTCTTTGGCAGGAGGGAGAAGAAAAATGTACCGAAACCCACAGGTTAACTGTTCGCTCTTAATATCTATCGTGTCCAGGGGCGAGGCCAGGAAAGTGGTTAAAGCTTCGAAAGAAGCGGGAGCCGAGGGAGGCACCACTATTCTTGGCAAAGGAACCGTATCCGGCCCGGTGCAGCGTTTTCTCGGTATCCCTCTGGAGACGGAAAAAGAAATTATCCTGACAGTCATTGCCAACGAAAAGGCACATGACGTGGTAGCCGCCGTTACCAGAGCCGGTAACCTGGACAGGCCGGGTAAAGGCATCGCCTTTGTACTGCCGGTAAAACAGGTGGCGGGGATCTGCCACTTGTGTGTCCTCAGTGAACCCACAGAAAAAAGCGCCAGGAGGGTCGGTATGGAAAATTTGCCCGCTTACGACCTGATTGTGACCATCGTAAACAAAGATACGGCGGAAACAGTGGTGGAGGCATCGAAAAAAGCCGGCGCCGCTGGCGGAACTATCCTGACCGGGCGGGGCACCGGTATTCATGAACAGGCCAAGCTCTTTGGTATAACCATCGAGCCGGAAAAAGAAATCGTGCTTACCCTTATTGAAAATAATAAAACCAATGACGTGCTGGAGGCTATAATCCACGAATCAAAGCTGGATGAACCCGGCAGGGGCATAGCCTTTGTGTTGGAAGTCAGCCAGGTGGCGGGCATCAACCGTCACCTGAATAAAATGGTTGCAGAAAAAATGAAGTGATAATTAAGCCAAAAGCCGGCTATTCATGAAGGACTGCCGGCTTTATTATTTCACTTGCCCCTCTTTGCATAATTTCCGGCTTAAAGCCTGCCACCGGCCCGCGATAAGGTTCGCCCCGACCGGGGATATGCAGCCTGTTCATATATTTAACCGCCATGGCCGGGCAGAAGCTGTAGCAGCGCAGGCATAGTATACAGGTGCCCCGGGTATTTATTGTGTCCCCGGCAGAACAGAGATTGCCGGCGGGACACAGTTTAAGGCAATACCCGCAGCTTATGCATTTTCCCCTGTCAATGCTGATATCGTTCCTCAGCCTATGGTACATGGAGCGAAAAGGGTGGCGCTGCAGGTAGCCCGAAAACACCGACACAGAGTTAAAGCCTCTGAGAAATGGTTTCCCACTCATTATGCGGCGGGCAAACCGCTGTATTTTGGCCTCCGTTTTTTTCAGGACCCTCTCAATACGCCTCTTGTCATTGGTATAGGGCAGCCTGAAAACGGATACCGAGACATTGTTGGGCATGGCAAAATGCTCAGCCCATTTTACCCTGAATTCACTGTCAAGGAATTCCGTACCCACCCTGGCGCCATCACCCGACCATAACCATTGCGAACAAAAAATAAACACGTCTTTGCAGACAGGAGTAAGCCCGCTCATAAATGTTTTCATTATTTCCGGCAAATCAGAAGCATAGACAGGATACCCGAACCCCACCACGTCACACCCGGCAATGAGCCGGTCAGCGCTGCCGGTATCCACCTGCTCAACAGAAAAGCAGGCGGCGTCAGCCCCCATATCCCGCAGGGATGCGGCAAGCCTGTTCGCTACCCACCAGGTGTTGCCGGTTCCGGAAAAATAGAATACCGCTACCTTGCTCACCGGTAAAACCACTTCCTTTTTCCCGGTATCAGGCCTTTTTACTCTGCACCCGTGATTGGTCCTGCCGGTATTCCGGCATCCCGGCCGGCAGTTTAGCTGCCCGTAAATTGCATTTAAGGTTGAAAAACATTGAATTTCAGGACTGCAGCCACTCCGCTATGTCAGCTATAACCTCTTCAGCCACATTGCCGGGCTGCAGATACTCTTCCGGATTGCCCGGACCTTCACCGTAAATAAAAAGGTGGTTAAGGCCAGGATAGGATTTGAACTTAACATCGGTCCGCGCACCAAGTGTTTCCTGCCAGAGAGAAAAATCCGCCATGGTAACCTGGTAATCCCTTTCGCCCTGCAGTATAAGCATCGGCACAGGCAGGGCTTTTGCCGTTTGTGCCGGGTTATAGCGGCGCAGGTACAACCAGTAGGGCGCGGGCATGCCCAGGGGCAAATCCGCCGCCGGCGCCTGCGGAGAAAGAGCCGGGTCTTTCACACGGGCCACCCTAAGCTGCATTTTCTCCAGTTCCGCTTTTTCCTCACCGGTTATTTCTCCATCCAGAGCCGCCAGGTAATAATACTGTTCCAGGATAAGGTCTTCCAACGGGCGTGCTGCGCCGGCCATTATAATCAGGCCTGCCATGCCCGGGCATCCCTCAACGATACGTGGCGCCAGCATTCCGCCCAGGCTGTGGCCGAGAATATAAATCCGGGTTGGGTCAATATCGCCGGTACTTTTAAGCAACACCGCCGCTGCCAGGGCATCCTCCACCACTTCCTCCCAAGGTGTCAGCGTCTCTGTTAGCCGGGCCATTTTCTGGCCGTGTTCCTTTGTCCTTTTTTCGTAACGGAGCACGGCTATGCCCCTGGAAGCCAGGCCATGGGCCAGGTCTTTAAACGGCTTGTTGGGGCCGATGGTCTCATCCCTGTCGTGGGGACCTGAACCGTGGACCAGGATGACAGCTGGGTGCGGGCCACCTTCTTTGGGAAGTGCCAGGGTGGCCGGCAGCGCCCATTCACCGCTGCCCACAATCACTTCCTTTTCGGTAAAGCTTTCAGACCTGGCATAGCCCGGCGCCCTGTAAGCGCCCTCATAATGCTGCTTTGCAGGGTGAAAGAAAAGGCCGGCAACACGCCTGTTTTTGTCAAAGACCACGCGTATGTCCAGCACCATTCCCTCAAATTCAGAAGTGACCAGAACCGCGTCATAACCCTCTACACTGATAATGCGGGTGCCCACAACTTTTTTGAAGGGACCGGCCTGCTGCCCTACCTGCCGCCAGATTTCCTCCAGCTTTTTGGGTGGCAGTTCCCGTTTCATGGTGCTGTCAAGGTATCGTTCTGTTCCGGCAAAGTCTCCGTCTGCCATTTTCGATACAAAGTCAAGAGCAAGGTCCGTAATTTCACCAGCCGGGACAGTTTCCTCCGGCGTGGTTTTTCTGCCGCAGGAAACCGCCACCGACAGTGCCAGCACCAGAACAATGATTATGGTCTTCTTTGGCATTTGCCCACCATCCCTAATCGGTCACCTGCTCCAGTTCCTTTACCTTGTTGACAAACCAGGCGGTATGCAGGTCTTCGTCAATCAGGTTCCCCCAGAGCAAATTGAACAAAGGCTCATTGCCTCCTACTTTAAGCAGGAAATCTTTGTAGTCTTTCATGGCCATCTCTTCCAGGTCGATATCTGCTTTCAGCAGCATTATCATTCCGGCCTTGCCGGTAAGATAACCTGCTACCCTGCCGCTGACAGGAGCCACTGCCTCTCCCAGCGCTGTGGGCTTGCCGCCCAGTTCAATTATTTTTTCGCTGATATTTTTCACGTGCCCCTGTTCAACCTCGGCCACCCGCTTTAAAGTCTGCTTCAGGTAGAAATCTGAAACCTGTTTGCTCTGAGCTGAGTACAAATCCACCTGGTTCAGCTCAAGGGCGTACATCCAGTTCAGCTTTGTTATAATCTGTCTGGTGTCCATTCAGTTCAGTCCTTTAGCCGTTTTTAAAGCTATCGCTTTAAGAATATTGTTGACCCTGCCCCAAAAAAGATGCACACACTGCAGTACTTCCGGTCCACGCTCCCAAGCTTATTTCTTTTCGTACCTGCTGCAACCGCGTGCCGTGATGATACTTATGCCCACCACCGCGGCCAGGAAAACAAACAACACAAGCTTAACAGGCATAGCAAAAACCTCGGCCAGGGCGGCGGCAACGGCGGTGATAAGGCCCATCAGGATAAGGTTTGTGCCCACCCACTTGGCCAGCCCTTCGGGGTCGGTGGTTTTTTGGGGGTCGTACCCGGCAATTATATGTACCGGCTTGTACCTGTGAATAAATGCACCAAGGACTGCCAAGGCAACGCCTATCAGGATAAAAATTACATACATTATAAGGCACCTCCCCCACAGATTATAGCAAAGAGAGGGATATTGTTAAATAGCAAAAATTAATAAGTATAACAAAATTCAGGAGGTAAAAGGGTTTTTCCGTTTTGGGCTGAATTAAAAAAACAGCAGAATACTACCCGATAAGGAAGGAGCGGATAAGGGTGCGCAAAAGCATGATTGTATTTTTTTTATGTCTGACCCTGATACTGGCATCTGCCTCCTGCAGCAAGAAAACAGAAAGCGAAGTTGAAGTATTGGCCGGTGAGTTTGTGGCAAAGCTGGCGGCGGGAGACTTCGCAGGCGCGGTAGGCTACTATGACACCAAAATGAAAGAAGTTCTGCCGGAGGATAAGCTGAAAGAAACATGGCAGGCGGTACTGGCCCAGGTTGGATCTTACAAAAGCGTCACAGAGAAAAAGACACAAAAAATTCAGGGCTATGACGCAGTGTTTGTAACAACTCAGTTTGAGAAAGCCAAGATAAACATCAGGGTGGTATTCGATAGCGATAAAAAGGTGGCCGGATTATTTTTCGAACCGGCGTAGCAATGAGAATCCGGATCAGAGTTGCTCCCGCGGGAAGCGGGATTTTTTAATTTATCCTTCGCATGAACCAACCGGTAAGAACGGTAACCCAGGCCACCGCCACGACGATTCCCGCCGCACCATTGATAAAAAAAGGGGTGCCGGCGCAAAGCATCAATTCTCCCAGCCAGAAGCTGGGCAGGAAGGCAAGAAAATATTTATACGGTGCCGCAATAAACCAGGCGGCAGGCAACCCCAGCATTAGCAAGTTGGTTAGCTTGGAAACAGCCAGCCCTTCTACCTTGTTGCCGGCCAGCACCACCACCAGCATACAGGCTATGATTCCCTGCAGCGTACCGATTAGCGCCGCCACCAAAAGTACAGAAATACCAGTTGCTGCCAGCCCGAACAGGCGTATTACCAGAAAAGTGGAGACAAAGGCCCAGACCATCAGGTAACCCAGGCGGGCAATCAGGTAAGCGCGGCCGGCTGCCGGCGTAACATTGTGGTAAATACCTGTCTCCTCGTCCCGCTCGTCCAGAATCAGAAAGGCGGATACCATGGCGGTTATCACCGGGGCAACGGTAATAACCAGACCGTCGCTGAGTGGATACCACGGTGTGATGGTGAAGCTCAGTTCACGGACCAGTATGCTGTCTGCCAGAGGCAGTATAAACCGCAGTGCCACCCCCATCATGAAAGGGGCGGGTATCAGGACCAGCAGCATGCCGTCCCTCACAATCTGGCGCATACCGATTAAAAAGAGCTTGAGTGACATATTCATGTTATACCACCCCCGCCTTTTGCAGGTAGCCGGCAAACCGCCTGTTTGCCAGCCAAAAAGCCGGCAGCAACCAGAGCAGCAGGCCTGATGCCAGAACAGCGGCGCCGTACCGCATCTCCAGGCCCACCGCGCCAAGAAGTAACCGTAAAAGCAGCGTGGAAGGCAGAACCTCAAGCAACGGGTGACTGACACCGAACATTATGGCCAGTGAAGGACCAATTAAAAGAAAGCCGATAGGGATACCGATAACCAGGTAGTGATTGACCGACCTGGCCGCCACCCCCACCGCCAAGCCAAGCAGGGTGAATATGGAAGCGCCGACCGGCAGCGCTACTGCCAGGAGCATATAATCCACCTGACCCTTAAGGCCGAGTGTAGCGATAATCAGCCCCGCCAGCAGGGAAATAGCTGAGAGAGACAGCATTTTGGCCAGAACATATTCTACCGTTGTCGCCGGCATGATGGCAATGTAGCTGTGCAGCCCCTCCCCTTTCTCCAGGAGCAGGATGCCGCCGATAAAGATAAACCCCAGGGCTGCCGGGTCGCTCCAAATGATAACGGCAGCCGCTTCCCGCCGCACAGCGGCGGGCACCAGGAGCAGGATGCCGGTATAGACCAGGGACATAACCAGATAGAGGAAATAAAAACCGTATTTAAACTGGTAGCGCACGTCCGTAAAAAGAATACGCAAAAACCTCACCTTAAGCACCTCCCCGTTAGTTCGATAAAGACATCCTCCAGGGTGGGTTCTTTGGAATGAATGCCGGTAAGTGTCCCGCTGTGCAGGCGCTGCAAAAATTCACTGTCCAGGTGCAGTGACGATAACAGGGCGGATGCTGTTTTTTCTTTCCCGTTTTCCAGGTAGGTGTAGGTTACTTCCACATCGCTTTTCCGGGTGCGCAGGGCATGAGGCGCGTCAAGAGCCTTGATCTGACCGTCCACGATAAAGGCCACCCGGTCGCAAAGCTCTTCGGCATCGTGCATGTTGTGGGTGGTTAGGATAACGGTCCTTCCCGCCAGTTTCTGCTCCAGGATCATGTCTTTGATAACACGGGCATAGCCGGGGTCAAGGCCGCTGGTGGGCTCATCAAGAAAGAGAACTGAAGGCTGGTGCAGGATAGCCCTGACAAAGGCCAGCCTCATTTTCATGCCCCGGGAGTACCCGGACACTTTTTTGTCCGCATCCGCCGACAGGCCGACCCGCTCCAGGTACTCCAGGGGATTGATCGTTTTGCGCCTGTAGAGGGAGGAGAAATAAAGCAGGTTCTCCATCCCCGTGAATTTACCGTAAAGATTGGGGTACTCAAAATCCACCCCTATGTCCTCGTAAAAGCTTGCATCGCGCCATTTAACTTCGGTGCCCATGACCTTCACGCTGCCCCGGTACCGGCGCAGGATACCGCTTAAGATTTTCTGGACTGTGCTTTTGCCGGCCCCGGAGGGCCCCAGGAATCCGAAGATTTCGCCCCTGTCAACCCTGAAATTAATATTTTTGATAATATCACCGCGCCTGTCGTAGGCAAAATACAAATCCCGGACTTCTATCATGTCGCTCTACTCCTCCTTGAAAATCCGCAGCGCCAGCCCCTCCAGCAGCAGGCGAAAAGCGCTGTCCAGCCGGTCTTCCCCTACTTCTTCCCGGTGCAGCAACAGGAAAAACAGACCCCGCAACGCTGCCGATACCGCTTTTACGTCTACAGTGTCCGCCACACCAAAAAGCTGCAGGAACCGTTCTGTGTCCTCGTCGTCTCCAACAATATGCTGCTCTATCTTCTCACCGGGCAGCTTGCGCAGCAGGTACCGGTATTCATCGTCACTGCTCATGAGGCTGACCAGCCACTTGTTTTGTTTTATCTCATGGTACAGTTTCGTAACTGAGCTGACGAACCGCTCCCGGGGGCTACCCTCCCCGGCCACCAAAACCTCCATTAACCTCTCTTTTATTTTTTTGTGGCTGTCTTCCAGGACCGCCATGAAAAGCAGCTCCTTGCCGGGAAAAAAGAGATAAAAAGTCCCCTTGGCGATACCGGCTCTGCGGGCCAGGTCCTCCACACTGGTGCGCCTGATGCCGTAACGCTCCCAGCACTCCCTCCCGGCCTCCAGCAACCGCTCATAAATGTGCTCCCGCTCGTTTTCCGAAAACGGCTTTGGCATAATCCATGCCCCCTGTGACCATAATTTCTTATATAGTCATATAGTCAATGCTACCAAATAATAGCCGGCGTGTCAAGGGGACGGGGGAGGTGACACACAAGCAGAGAGGTTCAAAAATTTGCTTGTTGACTGCGGAACCACTCTGTAGTAACGTGCAGGGTAGAGAAATTACAAGGGGGTATATTATTGTGCATTACATGGTTGGGAAACCGCTGTCTGATATAGAAACGCCGGCGCTGGTGCTTGATGCTGATCTGCTGGAACACAACATTGAAAAGATGGCAGCCTTTGCCCGGAACCAGGGCGTAAACCTGCGCCCGCACGCCAAAACCCATAAGTGCGCCATGCTGGCCCACCTGCAGATAAAGGCCGGAGCCATTGGCATCACCTGTGCCAAACTTAGCGAGGCTGAGGCCATGGCCCATGCCGGCATACGTGATATCCTGATCGCCAACCAAGTGGTTGCCCCGGAGAAAATTGAGAGGCTGGTGGGCCTTAGCCGCTATTCTGATGTAAAGGTGGCAGTGGATAACCCGGATAATGCCAGGACGATATCTGAAGCGGCCCAACGCAGGGGACAGGTTATAAAAGTGTTGATTGAGCGCGATATCGGCATGGGCCGGTGCGGCACCAGGAATTTGGAAGAAACCCTGCGCCTGGCTGACATGATTGTAAAGCTGCCCGGGCTGGAAATGGCCGGCCTCATGGGTTACGAAGGGCATACCGTCTTCCTTACCCCCTTCCGGGAAAAAGAGGAGCAATGCCTGAAGGCCATCGGTGTTTTGGTGGAAACAAAAGAAGCCCTGAACAGTGCGGGCTTTAAAACAGAAATAGTCAGTTCGGGGGGCACCGGGACTTATAATATTACTGGCTTGAATAAAAACATCACCGAGCTGCAGGTTGGCAGTTACTCCACCATGGACTTAAAGTACCGGGAAGTGGGGCTTGATTTTCACCTGGCCCTCACCGTCCTGGGCACGGTCATCAGCCGCCCCGACCGGCAGACAGTTATCCTCGATGTGGGCATGAAAGGCATCACCCGGGAATTCGGCCTGCCTGTGGCAAAAGGGCTGGAAGGAGCAACTGTCAGGGCGCTCCCGGAAGAACATTGTATACTGGAGCTGTCAGCCGGTAATACAAGCCCGGCCGTGGGCGACCGGGTGGAGCTGTACCCGACCCACGGCTGCACTACGTTCAATCTTTACGATAATATCCATGTCTGCCGGGGCGGTATTGTGGAAGCAGTCTGGCCGGTTACGGCCAGGGGGGCGATGCACTAGACAGGAAAAGGCAGGTAGTCTGCCCTGACCGGCGAGAACACTTCCACAGCAACGGAATCTTCCAGAACCTCGGCGCCATGCTCCGCATTACCAGGGATAACCCAGCTGTCTCCGGGATTGATATGGAATTTTTGTCCGCCTATACTGAGAATGATATGACCCAAAACCAGATAGCCGGTCTGTTCATGCGGGTGCCTGTGGAGGGGGAGTTTGCTCCCCCTCTCCATTCTGAATTGGGTCATCAGGGTATTGGTTCCGAATACCAGTGTCTTCCGGAGTATGCCGTTTTTCATGTCGATATACCCTTCGTCAGACGCTTTACATATGAACTTTTGCTCCATCATGTTCTCTCCTCTTTGTATCAGGGATTGCCGGCACCAGGTTATTAATATATTTTGTACCCTGTCTGCCATACCCTCTCCATGTCCGGGAAGGGCAATCATACGGATTGCTTTACGATATTGTTATTCTATGTTTTTCAACACAATTCCTCTATGTCGGGTCAGCTGCCCGGCGCCAATAAAAAAACAGGGCCAAGCCCTGCCATTAACCGGAATGAGAGCTGCCGGGACCGCCACCGCACGGCCTTGGCGGGTTTTGCAGTTTAAACATACATTCCTCACATACTTCCTTCTCATCAGCTTTGTAAAGGTCATCGGGATCAAAATTTTTTTCACACAGCTGACAGGTTGCCATTTAAAATCCTCCCTATTCATATTTATTATTATATAGATTATACAACATTTTTTCTGAAAAATTCAATTGCTTAAAAAAAGTTCTTCTACTGCAGACCAATTACACTTATACCCAAATATGGCGGTCAGCTTAAATAATTTATCAGGTCCCAAGCGTCATTTTTTAACCGCCAAGCGGTTGCTTTTCAGGTTCCCTTAAAAGTCCCAGGTTTGCCAGGGTGAATACAATTAAGCCGGCCCAGATAAAACCAAAGCTGACCATATGAGACAGGGAAAAGTGTTCTTTAAAAATAAAAATGCCAAGGAACAGGCTGATGGAGGGGGCGATGTACTGCAGGAACCCCATCATGTAGAACCTTATGCGCCGTGTCCCGGCAGCAAACCATAACAGGGGGACCGCTGTTACCACACCAGACCCCATCAGCAGCAAAAAAACAGGCAGGGATACTGCCCCAACCGCTCCGTTTCCGTTCAGCTGCCAGCCGGCGATAAAAATGAGGGCGATGGGAGTTACAATGAAAGTTTCCAGGGCTAGGCCGGTGACGGCATCCACTTTCAGCAGCTTTTTCGACAAAGCATACATGGCGAAACTGAAGGCCAGGAAAAGGGCGACCCAAGGAACCCGCCCGTAGCGTGCAGTCATAATCAGGACACCGGTGGCGGCCAGGGCTATGGCCACCAGCCGCCACAAACCCAGTTTCTCCCTTAACACTGTCATGCTTAAAAACACCATAACCAGCGGATTTATATAATAACCCATGCTGGCCTCAATTACATGGTTAGAGTTAACCGCCCAGATATAAGTGAACCAGTTCAGGCTAATCAAAAAACCGCACAGAAAAGTATAAAACAGGCTCCTCCTGTCAGACAGGGTTGCCAGCAGATTTTGCCACTTGCCTGAAAACAGCACAATTAAAAAAACAAATACAAAAGACCAGAGGATGCGGTGGGCCAAAATCTCTATGGCGGGTACAACATTTAAAAGTTTCCAGTAAAGTGGCAGGATGCCCCAGGCCGTATAGGCCAGGACACCATACCAGATTCCTGATGTATCGCTGCCGGTTGCGTTCTCTGTAACCATGCTCAGCACTTCCCCTTCTGTCAGCCAGTAAAAAGCCAGAGGGCCGTTACTAAGCAACAGTATACACCAGACGGAACTGCTGTTAAAGACAAAAAGAAGGCTCTACAGAATGTTGCTACCGGATTGTATATATATAGTTGGAATGTTCAGGAACCTGTGATAAAATTTTACCAGAGAGACCGGAGATTACAGGCTTAAATGAGGGCAACCAGGCTTTGGCACAATAAGGGAGCCTGTTATTATTACCAGAAAGGTGGTCAGGTTAATGAGCAGCGGCGTGGCAAGGGTAAAAGCAGCTTTTAAGGGAGAGCAGGGTGTTGAGCTGGCAGCTTATCCTATTCTCGGAGCCGTAACCGCCAAATTTGTCGGGAAAAGCGTCCGAGAGTATCTCACCGACCCGGCATTTTGACATCATCCCAGGTATCCGCTTATGAACAGCTGGGGCAGGATGTGGTAGCCGTGGATGTTGATTTGCAGATTGAAGCAGAAGCGATGGGAAGCGTGCTGGCTTTTCCGGAGCAGCAGCTGTGTTACGTAGAGACACCGGCGCTGAAAGAAAAACGAAACCTGGACAGGCTGAAAATCCCGAACCCCTCGCTGGACGGCCGCCTGCCTTACATATTCGAAGGCTGCAGGGAAATAAAAAAGGCGATAACCGAGGCTCCGGTAGGAGGCGTCCTGGTGGGACCATGGTCCATCGCCGCCAGCCTCAGGGGCTTGCAGGAGCTGATAATGGACACATTCGAGGATCCGGAGTTTGTACACAGCCTGCTGGAAATAACCACGGAAGCCGCCAGGGTCTGCGGCGAGGCCATGCTGGCAACCGGGGCCAGTCTCAGCTATACGGATCCTGCTTCTTCCTGTGACGTGATATCACCGGCCCTTTACAAAAAATTTATCAAACCCCGCCACACCTCTCTCTTCGATTATTTTAAAGCCAAAAAAGTCGGTGTTACCCTCCACGTCTGCGGTAACTCTTACCCCATCCTGCAGGACCTGGTAGAAACGGGAGCTACAGCCCTCAGCATTGACGCCAAAGTTCCCCTTGCCAAAGCCGTGGAGGTGGTGGGGAATAAAACGGCGATTATCGGCAACGTGGCTACCGACCTGTTCATCCAGGGCAGTCCGGAGAAGATGGATGAAGCAGTGAGGCTGTGCGTGGCAGATGCACGCGGCAAATGCCGTTATATTTTAAGTTCCGGCTGCGAAGTCCCGGTGGACGCTCCGCTGGAAAGTATAAAGTGGTTCATGGAAAGCGCCAGAAAACACGGAAAATAAAATAGCCTGGCAGGGTAACTGCCAGGCTCTCTTTCTTTCAAAATTAGCCGAACGGCCCTCCCGCCCGCGGCCGCTGAATATATTCCCTGACCATTTCCAGGGCTGTTTTTTCACAGGGCGGCAGGTCGATATCTGTATAGCCCAGGGGAGTGACCCGCTCTCCCCAGCGCAGGATATGGGCACTGTAAGAAAGGCCTCCGCCAAAAGCCGGCAGGAGAATATTCATCCCCGGCCTGACGTACCCTTCCTCAATTGCTTCGACCAAAGCCACCGGTGTGGTTGCCGCCGACATATTGCCGTACTTGTGGATGTTAATAAAGACCCGGTCGGCAGGAATAGCCAGCTTCCTGGCCACCGCGTCTATGATGCGCAGGTTTGCCTGGTGCGGCACAACCAGGCCGATCTGGTCCGGAGAGAGGCCTGACTTTCTGATTACTTCTTCGGACGCTTCGCACATACCAAGTACCGCTTTTTTAAAAATCTCCTGACCCAGGAAATCCCACCAGACCGAGCCAAGAATAGTGCGGCCGTCAATGTAACGCATACCAACACCGTTTGCCCGCAGGATATCGCGGGATTCGGCAAAACAGCCCAGCTTGTCGGCCAAAAGACCTTCGTCCGCCCCGGTACCCTGCAGGACAAAAGCAGCAGCCCCGTCACCGAACAATACCGCTACATTACGGTCCAACCAGTTTTGACCTATGGATATGACCTCGGCGCCAATGATCAGGGCGGTGCGGACGGCTCCGGTCCTGATCATGGCTGAAGCCATGGAGAGGGCGTACATACCGCTGGTACAGGCCGTGTTAAGGTCGAAGGAGGCACAGGTTTTAATACCAAGCAACAGCTGGATCCGGGAAGCGGTATTGGGCACCTGCTCGTCTGCGGTACAGCTGCCGAAAATAATCAGGTCAACTTCGGACGGGTCGACCCCGGCAGCGGCCAGAGCGCGGGCGGACGCCACGTACGACAGGTCGCTGACATGGACATGGGAAACACGCCTTTCTTTCATACCGGTACGGGTGACAATCCACTCATCATTGGTGTCAAGAAAATTGGAAAGGTCTTCATTGGTCAAAACGGCAGGAGGCATACATTTACCCCACCCTGTAATGGTTGCGTTCAAATTCATTCCTCATTTCCGCTCAAAATGTGTCAAACAGGTAAACAATATTCTGATATTACTCAGTCATAGGCTGAACACCGCCTGTAGCCGCCGAATTTCTCTTCCAGCAGGCGCCCGGCCCGGAAAAGAGCCTGCTCATTGCCAGCCAGGCTGATTAGCTGCACGCCAATGGGCAGGCCTTCTTTATCAGTGCCCACCGGTACTGTCAGAGCGGGAAGACCCCAAACATTGGGAAAGGCTACATACGGCATATATTTCAAAAACGTTCTCCTGATGGAGAATATCTCCCGGTATAATTCACCATGATCAGGGGCTGTTGAGTGATACACCGGTAACACAAGGATACGGTCAGCCAGATATTTTCTTACTGCCGCTTTGCCTCTTCTGATGTCTTCTTTAAGCCTGTCAAAGCGGCGGGAACCGGGTTTAAACAGGCCGGCTCCTATCAGGGCCCAGGTCAGGTAACGATGCAGCTCCGAATTGCCCAGGGTTACTTCTTTTAAGTATTCCAGGGCAACCCGCGGCTTCTCCGGGTCAAAAGCAGTTTCAGCTATGCCTCTTCCCCCGTCTACCGACATAATCAGCTGCCAGTAAAGAGCCGACTGTTCAAAAAGCGGTGGTTGTGCAATATCTGCACTAAAGCAGCTTTTCATCTCTTCCGCGATTTTACCGAGCATTGCAGCTGTCTCTTCACCAACCGGGTACTTTTCGTGCGGCCCAGGTATACATAGCCTGAACAGGGTCGTATTTGTCTCACGGGGTTTGCGGTATGCAATGATACCGTTAATCAGTTCAGCATCATCCACAGATTTGGCCATGGCACCAATTCCAAGCATATACTGCTGCCAGGGGTTTTTAAAAACCGGCATAACCCCTTTGTCGGGGACCTGGAACGCTCCGGATTTAAAACCGATAACCCCGTTAAAATGACTGGGAAAGCGTATAGAACCGCCGATGTCGCCCCCCAGCCCCACCGCCGCTCCCCCCACAGCAATTAAGGCACCTTCTCCTCCGCTCGAGCCCCCGGCTGTTTTTTTCGGATTCCAGGGATTATTGGTACGGCCAAACAGCTTATTATCGGTCTCCTGGCAGAAGCAAAGCGCGGGGGTATTGGTCTTACCTAAAATCACGGCTCCCTCCGCCCTCAGGCTGGCCACAACGGTGGCATCCACCGCTTCCACCCGGTTTTTGCGGGAGGGCAGCCCGCAGGTGGTCCGCATCCCGGCAACGTTAAAAGACTCCTTGATGCTAACAGGCACACCGAACAATTTGCCTTTTGCCCCATCTGCCGCCGCCAGTGCATCATACCGTCTCGCTTCTTCTCTGGCCTGCTCAAATCTTTCTTCTACCAGGCAGTTAATCCGGGGATTAACCTTAGCCAAATGACTGATGAAGGCATCAGCGGCTTCCAGGCAGGAAACCTCTTTTGCCCTTATCTTTTGCGCCAGGGAAGTCGCATCCAGATCCAGTATCTGCACAGCTTCAACCCCGCTTTCCGGAAATTTCCCTGCTAAGAATTCTCCGGATAATTTTAAAAACCTGCCATGAGCAAAAAAAGCAAGACTCACAGTGCCAGCGCATTCAGTCCCTGAAATCTGCTGTAAGTTAACACCCTCATCATGGCTCTTTTTCTTTTGTTTCTATGGTTGACGCCTGAAAAAGAATGTTGTTATAATTGCCTCAGTTACCGGCATTTTACATTCAGACGGGGAGACGGCCATGGAATCTGGGGTGGTGTTTAACATCCAGCGCTTTTCACTGCACGACGGACCGGGTATCAGGACCGTTGTGTTCCTTAAAGGTTGCCCTTTAAGATGCCGGTGGTGCCATAACCCTGAAGGGTTAAGGGCTGCGCCGGAGCTGGTCATCCACAAAAGCAGGTGCATAGGCTGTTCTTCCTGCCGGAAGGTTTGTCCGAACTCGGCCATAACACCAGATCCGACGGGGGTCGCTGTTGCCTCGGACAGGTGCCGCCTTTGCCGGAAATGTGCCGGGGCCTGCCCCACCGGGGCCATCGAACCGGTGGGGCGCAGGATGACCGCGGAGGCAGTGGTGGCGGAAGTGCTGAAAGATTTGGTTTTTTTTACTGAATCCGGGGGCGGTGTGACTGTTTCCGGGGGAGAGCCGCTGATGCAGCCCGATTTCCTGGTATCTTTATTAAAGAAGTGCCGGGACGCCGGCCTTCATACCACAGTGGAGACGTCAGGATACGCCGGGCGGGATGTTCTAAAACGGGTTGCCGGCGTGACAGACCTTTTTTTGTATGATTTGAAGCTGGCCGATAGGCAGAAGAGCCGAAAGTTTACGGGTAAAAGCAATAAAATGATACTGGCCAACCTGCGCTGGCTAGCCCGCACCCACCCGGACGTAACAGTAAGAATACCCGTCATACCCACAGTTAATGATGACGAAGAAAGCGTCCGGCGGTTCGGGCTGTTTCTTCGGGAGCTGGGGTTAAAAAACGTGCACCTTCTTCCCTACCATAACACTGGTGCGGATAAGTACGCCAAGGTGGGGCTAACCTACCGGTTTGCCGCAATTGTCCCGCCCACGCCTGAGCAGCTGGCCCGCTTTAAAGAACTGTTGCGGGAATACAACCTGAATGCGGAAACAATGACCGGCTAAAGTTGGAAAGGAATAAATGTCAGTATTCTGACACTATGCACAAGAAACTGACACCCGTGCCGGTGCAATTTACACAACTTTCACACTTCTTCAGTGTTACCACCCGGCATTATATTGTGGCATGTTTATTGCGAGTATCTTTTCCCATTGGCAAACCTGCCGACCGTGCCGCCGCGTCAAAATTTAATTAAGGGTTGATTAAATGGCCAATCAGCAAAGAGGCATGAATGAGCGGGTCCGAAAGCTGAGGGAGCAAAGTGAAAGCACCGTTCCCGGAATAACCATCGAGCGGGCGGTGCTGGTGACCGAAGCTTACAAAACGTACGGGGATGCTGTTTCCACTCCGGTATTAAGGGCCTTGGTTTTCCGGCACCTGATGGCCCACAAGGCGATCTGTCTGAATGACGGGGAGCTGATTGTGGGTGAGCGGGGTCCCGGACCGCAGCAGGCACCCACCTACCCGGAACTGTGCTGCCATACCATAGAGGACTTGCAGATCATCAACGACCGGGCCAAAATCGCCTTTACCGTCAGTGCTGAAGTGAAGGCAATCCAGGCAGAGACCATTATTCCGTACTGGCAGGGCAGATCCATGCGGGACTGCATCTTCCGCGCCATGAGCAGGGAATGGCATGACTGTTACCATGCCGGCATTTTCACCGAGTTTATGGAACAGCGCGCCCCGGGCCACACCGTTGCCGGGGACAAAATTTACCGGCAGGGGATGCTGGACATAAAACAGGAAATCGCTGAGGCGCTGCAGGCCCTCGATTTCAAAAATGACCCGGAGGCCAAGGCCAGGCAGGAGCAGCTGAAGGCCATGGCCATTTGCGCCGACGCCATCATTCTTTATGCCGGGAGGCATGCCGAAAAGGCACGGGAGCTGGCCGGGAGCGAAAAGTCGCCGGCCAGGCGGGAGGAGCTGTTGCAAATCGCCCGGATCTGTGATCGTGTACCAGCCCACGCCCCGCAAACTTTCCACGAGGCTCTCCAGTATTACTGGTTTGTGCACCTTGGCGTGATTACAGAGCTTAATACCTGGGACGCTTTCTGCCCGGGCCGGCTGGACCAGCACCTCTACCCTTTCTATAAAAAAGAGATTGAGGAAGGCAGCCTGACCAGGGAAGCGGCCCGGGAGCTTTTGCAGTGCTTCTGGATAAAGTTCAATAACCAGCCGGCACCGCCCAAGGTGGGTGTCACCCTGAAGGAAAGCGGGACCTACACCGACTTTGCCAACATCAATATCGGCGGGGTGAAAGCCGATGGTTCCGACGGGGTAAACGAATTATCTTACCTGCTGCTGGAAGTTATTGATGAAATGCGGCTGCTGCAGCCCAGCACCAATATCCAGGTCAGCAAGAAAACCCCCGATTCTTTTGTCAGGCAGGCCTGCAACATTATCAGGCAGGGTTTCGGCCAGCCATCGGTGTTTAACGTGGACGCCATCATACAGGAACTGCTGCGGCAGGGCAAGTCCATAACCGACGCCCGTTGCGGCGGGACCAGCGGCTGCGTGGAAACAGGTGCTTTTGGCAAGGAAAGCTATATTCTCACCGGGTACTTCAACCTGGTCAAGGTGCTGGAAATCACCCTTAACAACAGTGTGGACCCCCGCACCGGACAACAAATCGGCCCGGTCACCGGGGACCCGCGGGAGTTTAGCAGCTTCGAAGATCTGATGGCCGCTTTTGAAAAGCAGCTGAGATATTTTATTGACATTAAAATTGCAGGCAACCACATCATAGAAGAACTTTACGCCAGCGCAATGCCGGCGCCTTTCCTTTCCCTGATTATTGACGACTGCATAAAAAACGGCAAGGATTACCACGCCGGCGGCGCCAGGTACAACACCAACTACCTGCAGGGGGTTGGAATCGGCAGCATAACAGACAGCCTGTCCGCCATCAGGTATCATGTTTACGACCAAAAGAGCATCTCCTTTGCGGAGCTTCTCTCCGCCCTAGCCAGCGACTTTGCTGGCTCTGAAGCAATGCGCCGGCTCCTGGTGAATAAAACCCCCCGCTACGGCAACGACGATGACTACGCTGACAGCCTGATGCTTTCGGTATTCCACCTTTTTCTGCGCGCGGTGGACGGCCGCCCCACCAAGCGGGGCGGTGTTTACCGGATTAATATGCTCCCCACCACCTGCCATGTCTATTTCGGTTCGGTGACCGGCGCCACTCCGGACGGGCGCAGGGCGGGCATGCCGCTGTCGGAGGGCATCTCCCCCGTCCAGGGGGCCGACCGGAAGGGACCCACGGCGGTGATTAAATCGGCGGCCAAGATGGACCATGTCCAGACCGGCGGCACACTTTTAAATCTGAAGTTTACCCCGAAGCTGCTGGAGGGCGAGAAGGGCCTCATGAGTCTCGTCCACCTGATCCGCTCCTATTTCCGGCTGGACGGCCACCATGTACAGTTTAATGTTATAGACGCCGCGACCCTTAAAAGCGCACAGCTTTATCCGGAGCAGTACCGCAGCCTTATTGTCCGGGTTGCCGGCTACAGCGATTACTTCAACAACCTGAGTGAACAGCTGCAAAATGAAATTATTGCCAGGACGGAACACAAAACGCTGTGAGGAGTGAAACGGGTGGAGATTTATGAGAAAAGGGTAAAAAAAGTTCAGGAAAAGATGCGGCAGGATGGCGTCGATTACCTGCTGCTCGGACCCTCCTCCAACATGTTTTATTTCAGTGGCCTGAGAACCTGGGCCGACGAACGGCTGCAACTTCTCATCATACCGGCATCAGGCCTTCCCGCCGCCGTGCTGCCGGCCATGTACGGCGAAAAAGCCAGAGGCGTCATTGCCGGCCGTTTTCCCCTGTTTGTCTGGGAAGACCGGCAGGATCCTCTGGAGCAGGTCAGAGAGCTCATTTCAGCCAGGGATGGTTTGCGGGTAGCGGTGGATGACAACCTGTGGTCAAGCCACCTGATAGGCCTGATGGATATCCTTACGGGAAGCTCCTATGGCCCGGCCTCCCGGGTGGTTGACTTTTTACGCAAATACAAGGATGAAGAGGAAATCGCGCTGATGGCCAGGGCGGGTGAGGTGGCGGATCGGGTCATGGCCGGAGTCCGCAACGAGATACGGCCCGGTTTAAGTGAGAAGGAGCTGGCTGTTTTTATCGAAAACAGCTTTAAGCGGCTGGCTGACGATGTATCCTTCAGGCCGATAGTGGCGTCAGGCCCAAACGGCGCTTCCCCTCATCACACAAGCGGGGACCGGAAGTTCCGGTACGGCGATTTTATCGTGGTCGATTGCGGCGGGTTGCTTGACGGTTATTGTTCTGATATAACCCGTACCTTTTGCCTGGGCAAGGCCAGTGACGAAATGAAAGACGTGTATCGTGCCGTCAATGCCGCCAATGAGGAAGCTTTTTTGGCAGTTGCCCGGGGTTGCAGCGGAGAGGAAGCCGATGCCGCCGCCCGGCAGGTTATCACCGGTGCCGGCTACGGCCCTTATTTCACCCATCGTACAGGACACGGCATCGGCCTTGACGTTCACGAGGCGCCCTATATTGTTGCCGGCAGCCGGGACAAGCTTGAACCGGGCATGACCTTCAGCATTGAACCCGGTATTTACCTGCAGGGGAAGTTCGGGGTACGCATCGAAGACATCGTGGCTATGACGCCTTTGGGCCCGGTCCGTTTAAACAGTTTCAGCCGCGACCTGCATGAGCTTTAAATTTGCCTCTATTAATTTTTAACCATAAAAAGGGTTTTTGATTTTACCAGCGAAAAATATTGTAACCGGTGTTTGTTACAATGTCGTTAAGGAGGGGTGTCTTTACAGCATTCAGCAAACCCGCGGCGTATGTGCAACCTAAAACGATGAGGAGGGAAAAAATGTTAAAGAGAAGTCTGGTAGTTTTAATGGTTATGGTCCTGTTGGCCAGTTTGGCCGCAGGCTGCGGCAAGCAGGCCGCTCCCACTCCCCAGCAACCTGAGAAACCGAAAGAAGAGTGGAAAATCGGTATCATGTCCAGCACCGTAACCCAGAACGAGGAAGAATTCCGCAAGGCGGCAGAAATGCAGCAGAAGTACGGCGCGGACCGCATTCTGCACACTACATATCCTGACAAGTTTATGCAGGAACAGGAAACCACCATCACCAACATGCTGGAAATGGCTTCCACCCCCGGGGTAAAAGCCATTGTCATGGTGCAGGCTGTGCCGGGTGCGGTGGCCGCTGTGGACAAGGTCAGAGAGTTGTTCCCTGACATACTGTTCATCCTGGGCTCCCCCCAGGAGGACCCCAATGTTATCGCCAAGAAAGGCGATATCGTGTTAAACACCGACGACCTTGGCCGCGGCTACCAGATTGCTGAGCACGCCAAGGCCATGGGTGCAGAAACCCTGGTCCATTACTCTTTCCCGCGCCACATGTCCATTGAGTTTCTGGCCAAGCGCCGTGCGCTGATGAAAGAAAGGGCCGAACAGCTGGGCATCAGGTTCGTTGACGAGGACGCTCCCGACCCCACCAGCGACGCCGGCGTTCCCGGAACACAGCAGTTCATCATGGAGGATGTACCCCGGAAAATTGCCCAGTACGGCAAGAACACCGCGGTCTTCGGCACCAACTGCGCCATGCAGGAGCCGCTGATCCGCCAGGCCGTGGCCAACGGCGGCATTTTCCCGGTCCAGTGCTGCCCTTCACCCTACCACGCGCTCCCCGCTGCTCTCGCCATTTCGGTTCCGGCTGACAAAAAAGGCAACGTACCCTGGATGCTGGAGCAAATCAAGGAGAAGGTGGCCCAGGCCGGCGCCACCGGCCGGGTAGCCACCTGGCCCGTCCCTGTCAACATGATGTTCATTGAAGCCGGTGTGGAGTACGCCATCGCCTGGATAAACGGCGAAACCAACGGCCGCAACGACAAGGCAAAACTGAAGCAGATCATGGAAAAGATAGCCGGCGGCGCTGTCAACCTGACCGAATATACCGGCACCGACAACTACTACCTGTACCTGTCCGACCATTATATCTTCTAGGCAATTCGGCAATTGCGATGCAAGGTTGCCTGTATCAGGCAACCTTGCATTTCTTACGTCAGTTAGGAGGTTTGACACCATGTCCGAACACTACCTGCTGCAGATGAAAAATGTTACCAAAAGCTATTACGGCACCACGGTGCTAAAAGACATTAATCTGGACCTGAAAGCCGGTGAAATTCACGCAATTGTGGGGGAGAACGGCGCCGGGAAGTCCACCCTGATGAATATCCTGTTTGGCATGCCGGTGATACACTCCACCGGGGGCTACCAGGGAGAGATTCTGATTGAGGGACAGCCCGCCCAGATTACATCGCCCCAGCAGGCCATGAGCTCAGGGATAGGTATGGTACACCAGGAATTCATGCTGATTCCCAACTATTCCATAACCGAAAACATCAAGCTTAACCGGGAAACGCTAAAACACAGCTTTTTAAGCCGTTTTTTCGGACGGAACCTGAAAACCCTGGACTTTAAGTCCATGCACGCTGATGCCAGAAAAGCCCTGGACACTCTTGACATTGGCATTGAAGAGTATACCCGGGTGGCCGGACTACCGGTCGGTTATATGCAGTTTACTGAAATCGCCCGGGAAATAGATAAAACAAACATTAAAGTTTTGGTCTTTGATGAGCCCACTGCGGTACTGGCGGAAAGCGAGGCAGCCAACCTTCTGGCCGCCATGAAAAAACTGGCGGCCAGGGGAATCGCCATCCTGTTTATTACCCACCGCCTGGATGAGGTTATGGAGATAGCCGACAACATCACCGTACTGCGGGACGGCCGCCTGGTGGCGACCAGGCCCAAGGAAGCCACCTCCGTTTACGAGCTGGCCGAGCTTATGGTGGGCCGGAAAGTTGAAAAGATGACCCGACGTACCGACCAGGTTAGCAGCGGCAATATTGTATTGAGCATCAAAGACCTGTCGGTCCGTATGCCCGGCGAGGTGGTATCAGGCTTGAACCTGGAGGTACGCCGGGGTGAAATCCTAGGTATCGGCGGCCTGGCCGGCCAGGGCAAAGTGGGTGTGGCCAACGGCATCATGGGCCTCTACCCCAGCAGCGGAACGGTGCTGGTGAACGGAGAAAAGCTGCCGCTGAACAACCCGCGGGAGTCAATTAAGCGGGGACTGGCGTTTCTGTCGGAAGACCGCCGCGGTGTGGGGCTGCTGCTGGACTCCTCCATCGAGATGAACATCGTGATCAGTTCCCTGCAGAACCAAGGCCGTTTTATTCGAAGGTTCGGCCCCTTCTCCCAGCTTAACAGCAAGGAAATACGTGGGTATGCCCTGAAAATGATTAAGGAGCTGGATATACGCTGTACCGGACCAACCCAGATTGTCCGGCGCCTGAGCGGCGGTAACCAGCAAAAAGTGTGTATCGCCCGGGCGCTGACACTGAATCCTGATATCCTCTTTGTCTCCGAACCGACCCGGGGTATCGATGTGGGCGCCAAACGCCTGGTTTTGGAAACCCTGGTCCGGCTTAACGAGCAGGGAATGACCATCATCATGACATCCAGTGAGCTGGCCGAACTGCGCAGCGTCTGCGACCGCATCGCCATTGTCACCGGCGGTACTGTCGCCGGCATTCTCAGTCCCGATGATTCCGATGTTAACTTCGGCCTGCTTATGGCGGGACAAAAAGCAGGAAAGGAGCTTTCGGCATGAATATAATCAGAAACGCCGTACACGGTTTCGGCGTTGCGAGACTGACTATCCTGGGTTTTTTCCTGCTGCTTTGCATTATGGCGGTTCCGCTTAAGCTGGATGTGGCCGAGCTGATTTCTTCCAGCCTGGTCCGGATCCTGATGTGGGGGGTCCTGGTGCTGGCCATGTGGCCTTCCATCTCCTGCGGCACCGGTCCCAATTTCGGCCTGTCCCTGGGCATTATCTGCGGTCTGCTGGGCGGCATTATCGCCATGGAACTGGAACTCAACGGTTTTGTCAACCTGTTCGCCTCCATTGCCTTTGCCGCTCCCTTTGCCATTCTGGTGGGGTGGGGTTACGGCTGGCTGCTAAACCGGGTTAAAGGCGCGGAAATGATGTTAGCCATGTTTGTAGGCTGGTCAGCTGTCTCGCTGATGAAAATCGGCTGGTTGATGCTGCCTTTTCATAACCCGGAAATGGCCTGGCCCCAGGGCCGGGGCCTGCGGGTTACCGTCTCCCTGGTCAACCGGGATATGGCACAGCTGCTGAACCAATTCCTGTCGTTTAAGCTTGGTAATATCATTGTCCCCACCGGCCTTTTGCTCTTCTTCCTGGTCTGCTGCCTGGCAGTCTGGCTGTTTATGCGCTCCAAAACCGGGGTGGCCATGACCGCTGCCGGCGATAACCCCCGCTTTGCCGAAGCCGCCGGCATCAACGTGGACAGGCACCGGATTATCGGCACCATACTCTCCACCGTGCTGGGAGCGGTAGGCATCCTGGTCTACGCCCAAAGTTTCGGCTTCTACCAGCTTTACGAGGGTCCCATGTACATGCCCCAGCAAGCAGTGGCAGCCATCCTTATCGGTGGCGCCTCCATCAGGAAAGCATCCCTGGCCAACGTAATAATCGGCGTTATTTTGTTTCAGGGGATACTGGTGGTGGCTATGCCGGTGTTTAACATTTTCACACAGGACATGGCCAGCATGGCCGAAATATCCCGGGTTATTATCCAAAACGGCATTATTCTCTACGCGCTGACGCAGGTAAGGGGTGAATAGCATGAAAGCAGATACAGGCTTAGAGACGAGCCGTAAGGTGCAAATCGATTACTGGCAGTCTGTTTCAGGCTTCCTCACCAACAATATGGTCACCATCATGTTCGTGGCGCTGAGCATGGCGGGACTTTATATCTCCGGTATGAACTCAACCCTTTACATCAATGACATCATCTCCCGTGTTTCACGTAATTCTTTTCTGGTGCTGTCCCTGATTATCCCGGTAATCGCCGGCATGGGCCTGAACTTCTCCATCGTGCTTGGCGCCATGGCCGCCCAGGCCGCTGTCATTTTTGTCACCCACTGGGGTGTTGCCGGCTTCCCGGGTATTCTCCTTTGTGTGGCTCTGGCCACGCCGATGGCCATGGCACTGGGATACCTGACCGGCAAACTGTTTAACAAAACCAAGGGTCAGGAAATGATTTCGGGATTAATAATGGGGTTTTTCTTCGCCGGCATTTACTGGTTTATTTTTCTCCAGCTGGTGGGCGGCATCATCCCCATGGACAACGAGGTGCTGGTCCTCAGCTCCGGTGTGGGAATTCGCACCACCGTGGACCTCACCGGCGGACTGAAATACGGGCTGGACCACCTGTACCGTCTGCCGCTGACCACCGTGATGATAATCGCCGGCTGTCTTGGCATTGCTTACCAGGTTTACCGCTTCGTCAAAGCAGCGGGAGACAGCTTCCGGAATATCAGGTTTATCTTCGGCTTTGCCTGCATGGTGGCAGTGATAGTCTGGGCACTGATGATAAGGGCCAGCGGCTCCATGGTCAGCAATATCCGGGTTCCCGTGGCCACCTGGCTCGCCATCGCCGGCCTGTGCCTGTTTATCACATTTTTCTTAAAAACAAAACTGGGACATGATATGCGTACCGTGGGACAGGACCGCCACGTGGCCGCGGTAGCCGGTATCCCGGTGGACCGGATCCGCATCATCGCCATTATGATGTCCATGGTGCTGGCCTCCTGGGGTCATATCATTTTCCTGCAGAACATGGGCGCTTTCAGCACCTACGGCAGCCACGAGTCCATCGGTATATACGCCGTGGCCGCCATCCTGATCGGCGGAGCCTCGGTCACCAGGGCCACCATCGGCCAGGCGCTGCTGGGTGTTTTCCTTTTCCACACCCTCTTCATCGTGGCTCCCTCCGCCGGGCGCCAGCTCTTTGGTGACGCCCAGGTAGGTGAATACTTCCGTGTCTTTGTGGCCTTCGGCGTCATCGGTGTTACCCTGGCCATGCACGCCTGGAAACGCCGGCTGCAAAGCAAACTGCCAGCAGTCGCCAAAGCTGAAAAAGAATAACGCAATAAGTTCTATGGGGCGCCGGTAAAATACCGGCGCCCCTGTCTCATTGCTGACACTGGTACAGTTCTTTTGTCATCTGTTTTGATTTAAGCTGCAGGCGCGCCAGGCGGTGGCGCAGGGCGGAAGCGCTCAGTTCACCGCTCTTAACTGAGTTCAGCCGGTAGTGCAGGAGGGAGAGCGCCTGCTCGGTCAAAGTCAGGGCGGCTGCCGGGTCACCGGCACGGTGTTCGTAATATTTGGCCAGTTCAACGTAAGGGGTAAGGTCGTGGGGAAACCGCTCTGTCAGTTCATGCCAGAGCGCGGCGGCTTCCAGCCACATGCCCCGGCGTTTGTAGACCAGTGAAAGGCGAAAAATCGCCTCCACCTCCACCCTTTCGTCACCGCAGCAGGCGGCTCTTTTTAAATATTTTATAGCTTCATTTAGCCGGCCGCTCTCCTGGTATAACCTGGCCAGGGCATAGTTATCGGCGGGATGCGCCAACTCCTCCCCTCCCGCCGCCCCGGCTACCCGGGCCAGCAGCCTGACCATGGAGAGAATATCGAGGGCATTATGCCCAAACACATCCCGCAGGCGCAACTTTTCGCCATGCCGCAGGTAGTTGAAATAAACCGCGGGAATTTCCGCTCCGGGTATGTCCCCGCACCGCTGCAACCCCAGGAGCTCTGTTTCCAGTGAGCGGAGGCTGCAGGAGGCCAGCCTCTTCCGCCATAAGCGGCGGGCACAGGAAAGCAGGTCAACATGGTGGGTGGGTTCGGTGAACACCGGGATTCCTGCCATTATTTTCCTGCTCTGAATCATGGGCAGGTCGAAGTTTCTGCCGTTAAAGGTTATCCAGCTGCCGAACCCGGCCGCTGTTTCCGCAAAATGGGAAAGCATGGCTTTCTCCTCAGTGGGGTGGCGCAGGAAGTATTGACGCAGGTGAAACTTATCGTTACTCAGCCAGCCTAAGCCGATGAGGATGACCCAGGTGCCGGCGCCGCCCGAAAGCCCGGTGGTTTCAATATCGAGGAAAAGGGAGTTTTCCGGTCGCACCGCTGACAGCGAACCGTCCCGTGCCGGCAGCACCAGGTCCGCGCCGCGGCAATTCAAAACATCCAAAAGGCAGCCGTTGCCGTGGATCAGGTCCAGAGGAAAACTGACCTGGCGCAGGTAACAGGGGCCGGCGACAGTTTCAGCCAGTTCTTCTTCGCCGGGGAAGAGAAATTCGGTCTTTTGAATTTCCTTTTTTTGGGCGGCGTTGCCGCCCAGCTCGCCGGAGCCGCGCAGTCTTTCCAGCCGCAAGCGGGTTTCGCCGTTCATCGCAGGATTACCTCCAAAAGCTGCAGCGTATGCTTTTTACCGGCTTCTCCCACCTGGTGTTCCGGCCCCACACAGGACGGACAGCCGCTGCTGCAGCGACAGCCGGTAACTACCCGGTGGGCCGCAGTAAATATTTCCCTGTAGACGCGGTAAATTTCCTGGCTGTAACCGGCGCCGCCCGGAAAATTATCGTAAAGGAAAATCGTAGGCAGCCCGGTAAAGGGAGATCTGACCTGGCAGACGGCACGCAGGTCCCGCGGGTCGCCCATTAAAAAAAGTGAAGCAATCTGGGAGGAAAGGTTGGACAGGCCCAGCAACCCGGCCTGCACCGCAGCCGGGGTCATACCCTTCAGGGTTTCCGGCGGGAAGGCCAGCCAAAAAGCGGTGGTATGCATCTCGGTTTCCGGCAGGTTGACCGGCCCCGCCCCCAGGTTTTCATGGGTATTAAAGCGGATTTTCTTGAACATGGAGACCAGGGCGTTGACCCGAACCTCCCCCCAGGCCTGCAGGGTTTGTGACTGCTCTTTGGCAAAGGTATCCAGCACTTTCAGGTCCACCGCCAGGTTGGCATCGGTGAAATAATTAACCTCCACTTTGCGCACGTAAGCCTTTTTTGCGTCAAAATCCAGCTTTTCCACCTGGTACTGCTCGCCACCGTGGATGTAAACAGCTTCCTCGTGCACCAGCATGGGCGCGCTGAAACGGTCCACCTCGCCGATTACCCGCCTCTCCGGGGTGGTAATATCAATGATCACCACGTTTTCCCTGGTGGCGCTGCGCAGGCTGATTTCCTCCGCCGGGTAAGAGTCTTCCATCCAGTGATAACGCCCGTCTGACTCGTACAGCACCTGCTCTTCGGCCAGGAATTCAAGAATCTCCTGCACGCCGACCTGTCCAAACAATTCCTCTTTTTGAAAAGGCAACTCAAAGGCGGCACAGCGCACGTGGTTGGTCAGAATAATAAGGTTGTCCGGGTTGATCAGGGCCCGCTCCGGGGAACTGTGCAGAAAATAATCCGGATTATCCGCGATAAACTGGTTCAGCGGGTCATTACCGGCCACCAGCACCGCCAGCGAAGTGCCGCGGCGTCGCCCCGAGCGTCCCGCCTGCTGCCAGGTGGCGGCAATGCTGCCGGGGTAGCCGGTAATGATGCAGGCTTCCAACTGGCCGATATCAATCCCCAGCTCCAGGGCATTGGTGCTAACGACCGCTTTAACCGTTCCATTACGCAGGCCGGCTTCAATGGCCCGGCGCTCCCTGGGCAGGTAGCCGCCACGATATCCTCTGATACCGCTGTCTTCCCCGGGCTTTGTTTTAAAGCTTTGACGCAGGTAGGTAAGTATTACCTCTACCCCCAGCCGGCTGCGGGTAAAAATAATGCTCTGTACGCCCCGGCTGACCAGTTCGGCGGCCATCTTTTGCGCTACCAGCCGTGAACTGCGGCGCAGGCCCAGCTCCTGATTGATTATTGGCGGGTTGTAAAAGATAAAATGCTTCTCTCCCCGCGGTGCCCCGTTTTTGGTAATCTCCACCAGCGGTTCCTCAATCAGAGCCCGGGCCAGCTCCCCCGGATTGGCAATGGTAGCCGAGCAGAGGATGAACACCGGTACAGAGCCGTAAAAGCGGCAGATTCGCTTCAGGCGTCGCAGCACATTAGCCAGATGGCTGCCGAAAATGCCGCGATACTGGTGCACCTCGTCAATGACGATAAATTTCAGGTTCTGGAACAATTTAATCCACTTGGTGTGGTGCGGCAAGATGCCGGCGTGAAGCATGTCAGGGTTGGTCACCACGATATGGCCGCTTTGACGGGCTGCCTGGCGCAGGCCAGGTTCCGTATCGCCATCGTAAGTACAGGCACGCAGGTCCAGCTCCATTTCCCCCGTCAGGTCGCGCAGTTCAGCCACCTGGTCCCGGGAAAGGGCCTTGGTGGGGAAAAGGTAAAGGGCACGGCTTTCCGGATCGTTCATAACAGAGTTAATTACCGGCAGGTTGTAACAAAGAGTCTTTCCCGAAGCAGTAGGTGTAACAACCACCACGTTTTTACCCTGCCAGACCGCTTCCACCGCCTCAGCCTGATGGCTGTAAAGCCGGGGGATCCCCCTCTTCTCCAGCGCCTGGCACAGGCGTGGGTCAAGGCAGGCGGGGAATTCTTCATAAACACCTTCCGACGCCGGCAGTACCTCCCAGCGTGTCACCCCTGAATTAAAGTCAGGGTCTTCTCTCCACTTGGCCAGGACTTCCCCCAGTTTGGACATCTTTACTGCTCCCGCCTTCATGTGAACAAATTCCGAACATATGTTCTATTCAGTTTACCATATCCCCCGTGCCGCGTCAATACCTCTATATCCTTTCCGAAGGCCTCATAGTTATAACTTTCAGCACAAACCTCCACTGCGTTAAATTTGTACTGATCGGACATAAAGCACTGACTGGGTCAGTGCTTTATTGTTTCAACCATCATACCTCAAACAAGCGTGCTCACAAACCGCTGTTCCTACTTCATGGCTTCGGCCGTTTTACCAGGGTTTCAATATTCCCCATGGCATCCCGTAGTTTTGTAAATATAAACAGAAAATAATGGAAACAATAGATACAGTGAAGACAATTCAAATATGTGAAGGGAGCTTTTAAGGTGCGCCTGATAAAAGGATTTATTCTCATGGCCTACCCCAGAATCTGGGTTACCTCTACTGTATCGATGGTGGTGGGGGTGGCACTGGCCTACGGCAAAACCGGACAGTTTAATTTTTACTGGTTCATAATCAGCTTAATCGGTTTGTATTGTATTGAAATCGGTAAAAACGCAGTCAACGACCTGGCTGATTTCCGGTCCGGCGTCGACCAGGCGGTAGCCCCGGAAAACCGGACACCGTTCAGCGGCGGCCGCAACCGTGTCCTGGTGGACGGCCATCTTACCATTGGCGAGGTAATCATCATAGGCGTGGTGATGCTGGCAGCAGGCGGTCTGATCGGCCTTTACATATCTTTTGTCCATGAGCCGGCCCTGTTTTGGATTGGCTCAGCGGGCCTGTTCCTGGCAGTGGCGTACAGCCTCCCGCCTTTTCAGTTGTCCTACCGTGGGTTGGGCGAGCTGGTGGTGGGCTTAACCTTCGGCCCCCTGATCGTCAGCGGGGCGTTCGTAACCCAGGCCCACTTTCTGGCCTGGGAAGTGATCCTGGTTTCCCTGCCCATCGGCTTTCTGGTGGCCAATATACTCTTCATTAATCAATACCCGGACTACGAAGCGGATATGTCCGGCAACAAGCGCAACTGGGTGGTGCGCCTGGGCAAAGCCCGCGGTCTGATGGTATATATCGCGCTGTTCTTGCTGGCATTCCTCTCGTTCATCGTGCTGTTCCTGGTGACAGGAAACCCTTTCTGGCTTCTCCCTTACATAACCGTGCCTTTCGTTTTCCGTACCGTAAAAACCGCCGTGCTGTTTCATAATGACATCCCCCGCTGCATACCCGCCAATGCCGGCACCATAAATATTTACCAGGCAATCGGTCTTACCATGTCGTTTTCAGCGATAATCATGAGGTTTTTATAATCAGTCACACAGGGCGTCTCCGGGGTTAAGCCGGAAGGCTGAGAACCGTCGCCATGGCTCCATTGAGGCAAAATTTTGCTGTAGTAATAATTGCCTGGCTGAATGCTGGCGTTATATAATTAAATGAGTCATCATGACCTGGCTGTGGTCAGAATTCCTTTGAAAGCGGGGAGAGCTATGGAATGGGAAACGAAACTGATTCACTCAGGCTATGACATTGACAAACATACCGGCGCTGTCAGTATACCGATTTATAACGCCTCTACCTACCGTCAGGATTCCCTGGATAAACCAGGTGCTTATTTTTACGGCCGTTACGGGAACCCGACCCGGGAAGCGCTGGAGGGGATGATGGCGGTCCTGGAAAGCGGTAGCCACGGGTTTGCTTTTGCTTCGGGGATGGCTGCCATCTCTTCGGCGCTCTGCCTGCTGGCCGCAGGGCAGCACATAATCGCCGCCAGGGATATTTACGGCGGTACCTACCGGGCGCTGACAGGGCTTTTCTCCCGGTTCGGACTGGAACATACCTTTGTTGATATGACTGACATCGGGGCCGTTAAGGCAGCTGTAAGGGAGAATACGTCAGCGCTCTTTATTGAAACTCCTTCCAATCCCCTGATGCGGGTTACCGATATCAGGGCCTGCATAAGGCTGGCCAAAGAACTCGGCCTGCTGACCATAGCCGACAACACCTTTATGACACCGTACCTGCAGAGACCCCTGGAGCTGGGGGTGGACGTGGTGGTACACTCGGCCACCAAATTCCTTGGCGGTCACAGTGACACCATTGCCGGCGTGGCGGTGGTAAAAGACGAGGGATTGGCCGGGCGGATGCTGGAAATCCAAAGATCTTTCGGCGCTGTGTTGAACCCACAGGACTGCTGGCTGGTGTTGAGAGGAATCCGCACACTTAAGGTCAGGATGGACGCACAGCAAAAGTCGGCCGGACAGCTGGCAGCCTGGCTCAGAGGGCACCCCCGTGTCGGGCGGGTTTATTACCCCGGCCTGGATGATTTCCCCGGCAATGAAATCCATTTCAGCCAGAGTTCCGGCCCCGGCTGTGTGCTGAGTTTTACCCTGGAGAGCGGCAGTGCGGTCAGGAGCTTCATGGAAAACGTCCGGTTGCCTGTCCCTGCTGTGTCACTGGGTGGAATTGAGACCATCCTGTCTTATCCTGCACGGATGTCCCACGCCTCCATGCCCAAAGAACTGCGGGATGAGCTGGGGATCAGTGACAGCCTGGTCAGGATGTCGGTGGGGCTGGAAGCTTTGGCTGACCTGCAGGAAGATTTGGACCGGGCGATGAAACAGGCGTGTTAATCTACGGAATACAACCACCTGATAGCCCTGATTTTCTTTTTTTTAAAAAACAGCACCGGCGCCATGGCGGTGCTGTTTTTGGCCAGAAAAAAGAACGTCCCGTGTCAGGAGACTAAAGGATTTTGCTGAGGAACGCCTGGGTGCGTTTGTTTTTGGGAGAGCTAAACAGCTCCTGCGGCGGGCCTTCTTCCACAATGAGGCCTTCATCCATGAAGAGCACCCTGTCCCCCACCTCCCGGGCGAAGCCCATTTCATGGGTTACAACCACCATGGTCATCCCCTCCCGGGCCAGGTCCCTGATAACCTCCAGAACCTCACCTACCATTTCGGGGTCCAGAGAAGAGGTGGGCTCGTCAAACAACATAATTTTGGGGTGCATGGCCAGCGCCCTGGCTATGGCCACCCTCTGCTGCTGCCCGCCGGACAGCTTGTCCGGGTACTGGTGTGCCTTGTCTTCAAGACCCACCCGGGTGAGGAGCTTCATGGCCATTTCTTCCGCCTGGGGGGGCGGGATTTTTTTTACCTTAATGGGCGCCAGGGCCACATTCTGCAGCGCGGTTTTGTGGGGGAAGAGGTTAAAACGCTGAAAAACCATGCCCACTTCCTCGCGCACCTTGTTGATATTGGTCCTTGGATCGGTTATGTTTACGCCATTAATATATATTTGCCCCTCAGTGGCGGCTTCCAGCTGGTTTAAACATCTGAGAAAGGTGCTTTTGCCGGAGCCGGAGGGGCCAATGACCACAACCACTTCCTGTTCTTCCACCTGGCAGGATATCCCCCGCAGAACTTCCAGCCGGCCAAAGTTCTTCTTCAGATTAGTCACTCTGATCACTCTTGCCAAGCCTCCTCTCCATGTAAGAAACGAACTGGGAGATGGTCATGGTCATCAGCAGGTACAGGATCGCCACTGCCATATAAACTTCCAAAGGACGGAACGTCCTGCCGGCGATGACCCTTCCCGCCATCATCAGCTCGTGCAACGCTATGACCGAAACCAGGGAAGAGTCTTTTAACATGGCGATGAATTCGTTGCCCAAAGGAGGAATACTGCGCCTGAAAGCCTGGGGCAGGATGATGTAACGCATGGCCTGCCCGTAGGTCATGCCAAGAGAGCGGGCGGCCTCCATCTGCCCCCGTTCAATGGACTGGATGCCGCCCCGGAAGATTTCCGCAATATAGGCGCCGCTGTTCAGGCTGAGGGCAATTATGGCTGAAATCAGGGCAGGCCAGTTTGTCTGCCTGCCCAGAAGCTGGCTGACGAACTGCGGAGCGGCATAGTGTACCAAAGATATCTGTACCAGCAGGGGGGTACCGCGCAGAAAGTCGATGTAACCCTTGGCCAGCCAGACCAGTGGCCTGAAGTGAGACACCCGCATCAGTGCAAAAACCAGTCCGATAATTGTACCTATACCAACCGCAATTACTGTCAGTTGAAACGTAAGACTGACCCCCCGGAAAAGGAGGGGGAGATTGTTGAGTATGACATCCCAGCGAAAATCCATCATATACCACCTTTTCCCTGCTAAAAATAAACGGGCGTACCGAAGTAGCACCCGCTGGTATTTTTAGCAAGAAGATGTTCTCTTATTTCACGTTGAAACGTTCCGAAACAGCGAAATCGCCGGTCGTGTTCAGCTGAACCCCGATTTTCTTTCCTTCCAGGTCAGCCAGGCTTTTGATGTTAGACCCTTTCTTAACCGCAATATATTGGGTGGCTTCAAAGTAGGGGTCAGAGAAGGTAACACTCTTGGCCCGCTCTTCGGTAATGGTCATGGCGGAAATGATTAAATCGGAATTGCCGGCCAACAGAGAGGGAATAATTCCGTTCCAGTCGGTGTTGATCAGGTTTACCGCAAATCCCATTTCAGCGGCGATAGCACGAATCAGATCCACATCAAACCCTTCGGGTTCACCCTGCTGATTAATCGACTCAAAAGGTGCATAGGCCATATCCATGGCAACATTGAGGGTGCGGTTAAGGGTATTTTTGGACTCGGCAACCCGGTGGGGAGTTCCGTCGCCGAAGTAAAAGTTAAAAATCTTGTTGTACTCCCCGCTTGCTTTTACTTTCCTCAAGCCTTCGTTAATCAGGTTGTGAATGTCGGTGTCTTGCTGGCGCATGGCAATACCGTAGAATTCTTTTTCGAAGTTGTCATCACCAAAGGCCTCCAGGTTGGAGTTGGGGTTTTCTTTAATGAACTCCAGAACAACGGGAGAATCGGCCACCACCGCGTCAACACCGCCGTTAATCAGCTCTAGCAGGGCCAAAGGTGTGGTGTCAAACCTCTTTACCACGGTTTTCTTTTTCCCGCATGCCGCCAGCGCAAAAACCAGTGCCAGGATCATTATACCGATCACTGACAATCTTACGGCTTTCTTCAAAAGAATTTCCTCCCTTTTTCTAAACTGTTAATATTTTAGCAACACTTAAAAACAACTATATTTGTTCTACTTAAATTATTATTTTCCTGCCCAAAATATTTTTTTTAAAATCCCAGTAAAAAAAAGAGGCAATTTTGTGTTTGCGAATCAAGGAATAATCATGGGTTCCGCAGAAACAATACCCAGACAGCAAACTGTAAATACTCATCGGGGGGGTGTGCCAATGAGACTATATGGTTACCGGCGAAAGAACGGTCGGGTGGGCATAAGAAACCATGTGCTGGTCATTCCCACTTCCGTCTGTGCCGCTGAAACAGCCCTGAGGATAAGCAGCCTGGTGGACGGGACAGTGGCACTGACGCACGGACACGGCTGCTGCCAGGTTGGCGCCGACCACGAGCAGACCGTCAGGACCTTAGCCGGCTTTGGCCAAAACGCCAATGTGGCAGCTGTCCTGGTGGTAAGCCTGGGCTGCGAGGGCATTCGCCCGGAGACCATTACTGCTGCCGTCAGGGACTGCGGGAAGCCGGCGGCCCAAATCTGCATTCAGGAGTGCGGCGGGACGCTGCGGGCGACAGAAGAAGGAGCCGCCCAGCTTTCAAAAATGGCGCAACAGGTGGCCCAGATCAACCGCACACCCATGAATATCAGCGAATTAATCCTTGGCCTGGAATGCGGGGGATCGGATTTTACCTCCGGCATTGCGGCCAACCCGGTAGTGGGCATGGTATCCGATATGCTCCTTGACCTGGGCGGCACCTCCATCCTTTCCGAAACAACGGAGCTGATTGGCGCCGAGCATTTGCTGGCCAAACGCGCCGTTTCCCCGGAAACCGCCTCCTGTTTGCTGTCCTTAGTTAAAAAGACTGAAGAAAGGGCCCTGGCCATGGGGGTGGATATCAGGGGAACCCAGCCTACCCCCGGCAATCTGGAAGGCGGCATTACCACCATTGAAGAAAAGTCCCTGGGCTGCATTCACAAGGCAGGCACGGCCAGGCTGGACGGGGTGCTGGAATATGCCCAGACACCCCCGTCCTCAGGCTTTTATTTCATGGACACCCCGGGCCAGGACATAGAGTCCGTCACCGGCATGATTGCCGGCGGAGCTCAGATTATCATTTTCACCACCGGCCGGGGTACGCCTACCGGCTCCCCCATCGCCCCGGTGATAAAGGTTACCGGAAACAGCAGGACCTATCACAACATGCCCGACAACATCGATTTTAACGCCGGTATAATCATGGACCGGGGAGTCCCCCTGCGGGAAGTGGCGGAAGATTTATTTAAAATAATGCTCGCCGTCTGCAACGGCAGGCTGACTAAGGCGGAAATCCATAAACATCATGAATTTGGTATCTTCCGGGTGGGCTTTACGTTTTAGCTCAGACATAAAGACAGCAAAGTACAGAAATTGGCAGCCACGTATGCATACCTGTAAAAGAATCCCACATGCAGCAAAAAGCACCGGGGTGCCTGCCGGTGCTTTTTGCCATACTTCCGGATGTCTTTTTGGACCTAGCGCATGATAAAAATGCCTAAAAACCCTGCGGCAAAAATTACCAGCGCCGGATGGACGTTGGTGACTGTAAGCAATACAACCGAAAGCGCCGTGAAGACCCCGCCGGCGACACCCCAGGACTGTCCCCGGGCCAGGTTGATGGTCACTGAAAGCAGAAGGCCAATGGTGGCAAACTGAACACCGCGCAGGAAAGTGGTAAAATAACGGTGATGACCGTAGCGTAACAGAATCGTGCCCAGAATCAGCATCAGGATGACCGGCGGCAGCAAAATTCCCAGATTGGCTGCCACTACTCCCGGATAGCCCGCAATCCGGTAACCTGTATAGGTGGCAAATTTCATGGAAATGGCACCTGGTATTCCCTGGGTCACGCCCAGCACCTGCAGGAACTCCTCCCGGGTCAGCCAACCGTAAACCCGAACCACTTCCTGCTCAATTAAAGGGATCAGCACATAGCCGCCTCCTATACTTAAAAGCCCCACCCTTAAAAAAGCAACGAACAGCTGGCCCAAGACCAAGACATAACCCCCTCCGGGCGTTTTCCTTTAACCAGCAAAATATTATTGCTGAAGCTGCCTGTGATAATCCTGCAGTGATTTCACCTGGTCCAACCGCGCCCGCCTGTAGTCTTCTATTCCTTTGGCGCTGGCAAGGGCGGCGGCCAGAGTGGTCATATACGGTATCTTGTGCCTGATTGCCGCTTTGCGGATATACGAATCGTCTATTTCACTGATCCGGCCGACGGGAGTATTGATTATCAGGTCTATTTCCCTGTTGGTAACACTGTCAAGAATATTGGGGCGGCCTTCATGCAGCTTTTTGATAAAAAAGGATTTTATCCCGTTGCTGTTAAGAAAGTCGTTGGTTCCCCGGGTTGCCAGAATTTTAAAACCAAGGGCGGCAAATTTGGAGGCTACTTCCAGTACGGCGGGCCTGTCCTGTTCCCTTACGCTAATCAGTACCGTTCCCGCCACCGGCAGGGGAACCCGGGTCGCCTCCTGAGCTTTAAAATAAGCCAGGCCAAATGAATCCGCTATGCCCAGAACCTCGCCTGTTGACCGCATTTCCGGCCCCAGGAGCGGGTCCACTTCATGGAACATATTAAAGGGGAATACCGCTTCCTTCACCCCAAAGTGAGTGATCTTCCCTGTTTTCAGGCCGGCTGCCGTGGCTTTACCCATGATGATTTCGGTGGCCAGGCGCGCCATCGGGATTGAGCATACTTTGGATACCAGAGGTACGGTACGCGAGGCGCGGGGATTTGCTTCCAGCACGTAAACCCTGCCGCCGGCAATGGCGTACTGGATGTTCATAAGGCCTACCACCTTAAGTTCCCGGGCAATTTTCTTCGTATATTCATAAATGGTGGAAAGGTGTTCTTCGGCTATGCTTACGGTAGGTATGACACAGGCCGAATCGCCCGAATGTACCCCCGCATATTCGATATGCTCCATAACGGAAGGCACAAAAACCTCTGTGCCGTCGGAAATGGCATCAGCTTCTGCCTCAATGGCGTTGTCCAGGAACTTGTCAATTAGGATAGGCTTTTCGGGGGTGATATCCACCGCGGCGGATACATACTGGCGAAGCATTTCCTCATCGTGAACACATTCCATGCCCCGTCCGCCCAGGACATAGGACGGCCTTACCATCAGTGGGTACCCTATCCGGTCAGCGACGGTAATGGCTTCTTCCAGGTTGACCGCCATGCCGGACTCGGGCATGGGAATGCCCAGTTTATCCATCATTTTTCTGAACCGGTCGCGGTCCTCGGCCAGGTCGATGGCATCCAGGGAGGTGCCAAGGATGGTGACGCCCTCTTCGGCCAGTTCGCCAGCTATATTCAGGGGGGTCTGGCCGCCGAACTGGACGATTACCCCCAACGGTTTTTCTTTTTGATAGATACTAAGTACGTCCTCCACGGTCAGCGGCTCAAAATACAGCTTGTCTGATGTGTCATAGTCCGTGGAAACCGTCTCCGGGTTGCAGTTGACAATAATCGTCTCATACCCCAGGTCACGCAGGGCGAAAGCGGCATGCACACAACAGTAATCAAACTCAATCCCCTGCCCGATCCGGTTGGGGCCGCCCCCCAGCACCATAACTTTTTCCCTGTCACTTACCGGAGTTTTATCTTCCCCGTTATAGGTGGAATAGTAATAAGCAGCGTTCTCCACCCCGCTGACCGGTACCGGCTCCCATCCCTGCCTGATACCAAGGGCTATGCGGCGGCGCCTGATTTCTTTCTCCGGTATATTCAGGAGTTTAGACAGGTAGCGGTCAGCAAAACCGTCTTTTTTGGCCCGTACCAACAGCTCATCGGGCAGGACGCTGTTTTTGAATTTCAGAATCTCTTCTTCCAGCAAGACCAGCTCCTGCATTTGCCGAATGAACCATGGCTTGATATGGGTTAAACGATAAAGCTGCTCTACCGGAGCACCCTTGCGCAGCGCTTCATACATGATAAACTGGCGCTCACTGGAAGGTTCCACCAACATCGCCAGCAGTTCGTCCAGTGACTTTTGGTGGAAATCCCTGGCGAATCCCAGGCCGTAGCGCCCTGTCTCCAGCGAACGGATGGCTTTCTGAAAGGCCTCTTTATAGTTTTTGCCTATGCTCATCACTTCGCCCACGGCTTTCATTTGTGTCCCCAACCTATCTTCGGCGCCTTTAAACTTTTCGAAAGCCCAGCGGGCAAACTTTACTACCACGTAATCGCCGGAGGGGGTATACTTGTCCAGTGTTCCCTCCCGCCAGTAGGGTATCTCGTCCAGTGTCAGGCCGGCGGCCAGCATAGCTGAAACCAAAGCGATGGGAAAGCCGGTTGCCTTGGAAGCCAGAGCAGAGGAACGGGACGTCCGCGGGTTTATTTCTATCACCACCACACGCCCTGTCTTTGGGTCATGGGCAAACTGAACATTGGTGCCTCCTATTACGCCAACCGATTCCACGATGGCATAGGCGTATTTTTGCAGGCGCTCCTGCAGCTCCGGGCTGATGGTGAGCATGGGGGCGGTACAAAACGAGTCGCCGGTATGTACTCCAATGGCATCGATGTTTTCGATAAAACATACCGTTATCATTTGGTTTTTGGCATCCCGCACCACTTCCAGCTCCAGCTCTTCCCAACCCAGAACAGATTCTTCCACCAGGATCTGCCCCACCAGGCTGGCCGCAATGCCCCGGTTGGCCACAACCCTCAGCTCTTCTATATTGTAAACCAGGCCGCCTCCTGTGCCTCCCATGGTATAAGCAGGGCGGATAACGACGGGGAAACCGAGCCGACGGGCGATCTCCTCAGCCTCCGCCACCGAGTAGGCGGGCTCGCTTCTTGGCATCTCAATGCCCAGCTTTTTCATCGCCTCTTTAAAAGCGATCCGGTCTTCGCCTCTTTCTATGGCATCCAGCTGAACCCCGATTACTTTGACCCCGTATTTCTCCAGGACACCTGCCTTTTGCAGCTCTATACTGAGGTTCAGGGCCGACTGCCCGCCCAGGTTGGGCAGCAGAGCATCAGGCCTTTCCTTTTCAATAATGTCGGTCAGCCTTTTTACGTTTAGCGGCTCAATGTATGTAGCGTCAGCCATGCCTGGGTCAGTCATTATAGTCGCCGGGTTGGAATTGACCAGCACGATTTTGTAACCCAGCTTACGCAGCGCTTTGCAGGCCTGGGTGCCCGAGTAGTCGAACTCGGCCGCCTGCCCGATAATAATAGGCCCTGATCCGATGATTAATAGCTTGTCAATATCCTGTCGTTTCGGCACAGTTACACCTCTTTTTCCAAAGCTTGATATTATTACTTAATAGTATACAACAACTGAATTAAAATCAATGATTTTTTGCGCCTGAGCTTTTTGCGCTGCAGACCATTTTAGCAAATTAACGCAAATTGCAAGGTAG
>DYEY01000003.1 GCA_020725465.1 Dethiobacter sp. | reverse complement strand
TCGGACTTTAACAACCAGTGCCACCGCCCCCGCAGATAAATTTTCTGAGCGCCCATTCTGGTCAGCCGTAAGGAAAAGTCTTGCAAAAAATCAGCAAAAAAGTTGTCTTTGTCGTACAGGATAACAGCATCAGCAATCATATCAAGAAAAAGCAGGCTGCCGGCTTTTACTTCCTCCGGGGTTTTCAGCACCGGCGAAAGGCAGGTGGAAATCCCACTTGCCTTTAAAGTTTGCAACTGCCCGGATACTTTTTTCTCCACGGCGGCAAACTGGCCGATACGGTTAACCCGTCCCGCCGGCAGGTTGCGGGCAACAACTAAAAGGTCGATATCAGACTCCGGGGAAGGGGTGCCACGGCCCACAGAGCCAAAAACAGCAACCGAAACCAGGTCGTCACCGTACACATCTTTACAGGCCTCGCACAGCTCCCGGACAGCCTGCTGAAATAGTTCCACAAGCATATATTTTCTGTCCTTTCGGCGTTTGTGGTTATTATAGCATGTCCCTGCCGCGAAAAAAAGCGAAAAGCGCCCCCACCAGGCCAAAAGCTTTTTTGAAAACATTAAGGACAGGCTTAGTACCGGCGTAAAATATCTGAAAATTTTTAAAAAAGGATTTTGTTTTTTAAAAGCGAAATATAATTTATTGGTAGCACGTTTTTATATTTTATAACACTGCCGGGCCGATAATTCTCTGTTACCTCCGGTCCGGCGGCAATGGTAAAAATGCCAGGGTAAAACCGGGGCGGAGGGGAAATTTTGTCCTATTATATTATAAAACGCCTTTCATATCTTTTTCTGGTCATGCTGGGGGTATCCATCCTTACCTTTGGCTTAAGCCGGCTCACTCCCGGGGATCCTGCGGAACTGGTTCTGGCTACCCGGGGAGTGGAGCCGACGCGGGAAGCAATCAGTGCCATACGCCAGGAGCTGGGACTGGACGTACCTCTGCCCGTACAGTATGTGCGCTGGACCAAAAAATTGCTGCAGGGTGACCTGGGCCGTTCTTTTCGCACCGGGCAGCCTGTGAGCAGGGAAATCGCCTCCCGTTTCCCGGCCACAGTTCAGCTGACGCTGGCCGGGTTGCTGGTTATGCTATGCATAGCAATACCCACCGGGATCTTGGCAGCTATCTTCAAAAATACCATACCAGACCATTGCAGCCGGGTTTTTGCCCTTGTGGGAGCTTCCATCCCTTCTTTCTGGCTGGGTCTTTTGCTTATAACCTGGTTTGCCGTCCGAATACCACTTTTTCCGGTTATGGGGCGGGGCACTGTCCGGCACCTGGTCTTGCCGGCACTGGCCCTGGGCGTCGGGATGTCAGCCAGATACGCTCGCCTGTTGCGGGCCAGCCTGCTGGAAGTGCTGGGCCAGGATTATATCCGGGCAGCGCGGGCCAGGGGATTAAGGGAACAGCTGGTGATTTTAAACAATGCATTAAAAAACGCCCTTTTACCCGTTGTCACAGCCTTTGGCATGAGCCTTGGCCATCTTCTGGGGGGGACGGTAATTATCGAGACCATTTTTGCCTGGCCCGGAGTGGGGCGTTTTGTGGTGGAGGCGATTTTTAACCGGGATTATCCGGTTTTACAGGGTTATGTGCTTTTCATGGCTGTGGTTTTCGTGCTACTTAACCTGGCTGTGGACCTGTCTTACCGGTTTTTTGATCCCCGCATCCGCCTGGAAGGAGGCCAGGGGAAATAGATATTATAAAGGTGCTGCTGAAGGACAGGCTGGCCCTGGTGGGCCTGATCATCATCGTCGTAATTGTAACGGCCGGTATGCTGGCGCCACGACTGGCGCCTCATGACCCGTTACATATAGATCTTTCCCTCCGGCTTGAGCCGCCGGGGAAACAATTCATACTGGGCTCCGATCATCTCGGCCGTTGCGTCTTGTCCCGTCTCCTGTATGGTACCGGAGTCTCTCTGAAAACCTCTTTCCTGGTACTGGGAATGATTATGACAGCCGGCATTTTTTTTGGGACCCTTTCCGGTTACTGCGGCGGCCTGATTGACAATATCATTATCAGCGTCATCGATGTGTTGCTGGCATTTCCCGGTCTGGTGCTGGCCCTGGCTATTGCCGGCATGTTGGGCCCAAGCCTGACCAATGTGATGATTGCCATCGCCGCCGTGCATTGGGTGGGCTATGCCCGTATCATCCGCGGCATGGTCATTTCCATCAAAGAAAAGGAATATGTGCTGGCAGCCCGGGCCTGCGGCAGCAACAGCCTCCAGATCGTAATACGCCATATCCTGCCCAACATACTTTCCCCCATCATCGTCCTGGCCACCCTGGACATGGGCTCCATTATCCTGACTATTTCCGGACTTTCTTTTCTCGGCCTAGGCGCCCAGCCCCCCAACCCGGAATGGGGAGCAATGTTGAATGACGGGCGCACCTATATGCAGGTGGCACCCTGGCTGATGTATTTCCCTGGTTTGGCCATACTGGTTACGGTGATGGCTTTTAACCTGATGGGCGATGGCCTGCGGGACCTTTTTGATCCCCGGAGCCTGCGGCGGCTGTAAAGCCCCTGCCGGCATTCACACAGAAAGGAGTGGTTGTTCCTGGGGTTACAGGTAGAGCAGCTTTCCACGGCTTTTTTTACTCCCCGTGAGCAGTTCCATGCCGTAAGCAACGTCAGTTTTAACCTGAACAAAGGGGAGGTGCTTGGGTTGGTGGGCGAAAGCGCCTGCGGCAAATCCATCACCGCCCTGTCCCTGCTGCGCCTCCTCCCCCCCGGAGCCCGGATTGTAAGCGGCAGAGTGCATCTTAACGGTACAGACCTGCTTGCCTTAAACCAGCACGAGATGCGCAACCTGAGAGGTAAAGGGCTGGCCTGCATTTTTCAGGACCCGCACACTGCGCTGAATCCGGTGCGCAGTATCGGTGTCCAGTTCATTGAAACCCTGAAAGACCGTCTTGGCTTAAACAGAGACGAAGCGGTGGCCATGGCCGTAAACATGCTGGACAGGTTAGGGCTGCCCGTCCCGGAAAAAGTGATGCGGCAGTACCCTTTCCAGCTGAGCGGCGGCATGAAACAACGGGTAATAATAGCGCTGGCCCTATGTTTACAGCCGGAAATCCTTATTGCCGACGAACCGACAACCGCCCTGGACGTCACCGTTCAGGCCCAGGTATTGTGGGAACTGAACCGCCTTAAAAAGGAATTGGGGGCAGGTATACTCCTTATATCCCACAATATGGGCGTCATCGCCGGCATGGCCGACCGGGTGGCTGTGATGTACGGAGGAACGATTGTGGAATCGGGCCCGGTAAAAAGCGTTTTTACCAGGCCAGCGCATCCGTATACCCGCGGCCTGCTGGGATCCATACCCAGGTTGGACCAAAAAAACAAAAGGCTTTGTTTCATCAGGGGGCAACCGCCGGGCCTGGCTGAACTGAACCGGTTAAAAGAGGGTTGCGTGTTTAGTCCCCGCTGTGATCTGGCCACGGCACACTGCTGCAACCACCCGGTACCGTCTGTTCAGGTCAGCAGTCCCGGTGAGGAAATACACACAGCTGCCTGTCACCGGGTGACAGCCGGCGGTGTAGCCAGTATTTATACCTGCTGCAGGGAAGACCATGAATAATGAAAAGCTAAGCCAAGACAAAACAGACCCTCCCCTGCTGGAAGCCACGGCGCTGGTCAGGCACTACCCGCTGCCGCGTAAAAAACTTTTTGCCGCCGCAGAAAAGGTACGGGCCGTCGATGGTGTCTCCCTGGTCATCAGGCATGGGGAGACGTTGGGACTGGTCGGGGAGAGCGGCTGCGGCAAAAGTACGCTGGGACGCATGATATTGCGGCTTGAGCCTTTTGACCGCGGCAGCCTGTTTTACAAAGGGGAAGACGTCACCTTCCTGCAGGGTGAAAGGTTGCGGCAGTGGCGCCAAAAAGTTCAGGTAGTGTTCCAGGAACCAAGTGCCGCGCTCAATCCCCGCATGAAAGCAGGGAACATTATCGCTGAACCGCTGCTGAATTACCACCGCGGCAACCGCCGGCAGCAGCTGGAGCGGGCAGGTGAGCTACTGGAAACGGTGGGCCTGGAAAAAAGGCATCTAAACCGTTATCCGCACGAATTCAGCGGCGGCCAGTGCCAACGCATCGGTATTGCCAGGGCGCTGGCATTGAGGCCTGAACTGATTGTTTTGGACGAGGCGGTGGCTTCACTGGATGTCTCCATCCAGTCCCAGATACTTAACCTGCTGCAGGATCTCAAAGACAAGTTTGCCCTGTCCTATTTATTTATTTCCCATGACCTGTCGGTGGTCTGCCATATCAGCGACCGGGTGGCAGTAATGTACGCAGGTAAGATAGTGGAAGAGCTGCCGGCCACACACTTGGCTAAGAAAGCCGTCCACCCTTATACCCTTTCCCTGTTGGCTGCCGTCCCCCTGCCGGACCCGTCAGTCCGTTTTGGCCAAAAGCCCGCCGTCAGAGGGGAACCGCCGGACCCGGTTGCTCCTCCCCCTGGCTGCCGTTTTCATCCCCGCTGTTCTGCAGCCCTCGAAATCTGCCGGCAGGTTGAACCCGGGTTTACCTGGCTGGAACGGGAACATAAAGCAGCCTGCCACCTGCTTCAGGTTGCTCCCTGATGTTATGGGTAGTCAATTTGGTTTATTAAAGCAATGTTAGATGAAAGGAGCCATATTACAGTGAAAGCAAAAAAGGCACGTTTTATCTGCTTCATAATTATAACGGTTATTGCCACAGTCCTATTGTTTTCCGGCTGTACCCGTAAAGCCCCGGAAAGCGTACCGCAAAGTCCCCCGCCGCCACAGGTGCTGGTCATTGGAGAGCAGTTTGACCTTAGGGGGTTGGACCCGGCAACCAATATGTCTGATTTTATCCGTTCCCTGATTTTTAACAACCTGGTTGAACTGGATCTTGATTTTAAGAAAGGCTCATCTGGTCTGGCCCAGTCATGGCAAATGGAGCCGGACGGAAAAACCTGGACTTTTTACCTGCGGCCCAATGTCCATTTCCACGATGGTACTCCCTGGAACGCAGAAGCTGCCCGGATTAACCTGGATCGCCTCCGGAAGGGACCGGGGCAGGGTTGGATCGGCTATATCGACCGGATTGAGGAAATAGATAACTTAACCATAAGGATTCACCTGAAAGAACCGGTCTTTACCTTTGCTTCCGATTTGACCCCACCCTTCCAGGCCATGGTAAGCCCATCAGCCCTTAGTGAAGAGGGGAAGGCTGTGGCAGCAGTGGGTACCGGTCCCTTTAAGCTGGTCCACTGGGAAAAGGATAGTGAATTTATCCTGGAAAGAAACGAAGACTACTTTGAAGGAGCTCCCATTTTGGAAAAAATAATTTTCAAAGTCATCCCGGACGCCGAAACCCGGGCTCTGGCCCTGGAAGCCGGTCAAATTGACATGATGAGCGGCCGCGAAGCATTAACCGTAGTACAGCGTTTCCTAAACAAACCGGATTTCAACGTGGTGAAAAAAATGGGGCAAACTTCGGAAGTGGTCTTTTTTAACACCTACCGCCAACCTTTTGACGATGTGAGGGTTCGCCGCGCCGTCGCTCTCGCCGTGCCATGGGAAACAGTAGTGCCGCAGCTCCTGGCGGGGATGGCCGAGCCACCACAAAACTTCTTCTCTCCGGCTTATGGAGAATTCCTGCAGCCCAATCCCATTCTCCCCAAATACAACCCTGAACAGGCCAAAAGTTTGCTGGAGGAAGCAGGCTGGGTCACCACCGCTGCCGGGGCAAGGGAAAAAAACGGACAAACTCTCAAAGCAACTCTCTGTTTCGGCTCCGGCAATGAAGAGGACCGGCTGCTTAGTACCGTCGTACAGTCTTATCTGAAAGATATCGGCATGAACGTGGAACTGAAGGCACTGGAATCGGCCGCCCTGCGTGAGGCGCTGAGAGACAAACAATATGATATGATCATGATCGGTCAGTGGATGATTCCCCACGATGACCCCACCACCCATTATCTGCGAGGATACTGGCACAGCAAGTCAACTTATACCATTTTTGTTTCGGAAAAACTGGACGATATGATTAACCGCCTGGCCCGCTCCATGGACAAAAAAGAGCGCCTGCAGCTGCACCGGGAAATTCAGGCCGAAATTCTGGACCATGTACCTTTTATGGTTGTTTTTCACCGGAACAACGTGATGTTGATGAACCGTAAAGTTAAAGATTTTGAAATTTCCACCGGTACATGGCAGCTGTTCCGTGGTCTGAGAAAAGCCCGGATCGGTTAGGGAAGAAAAGAATTAACAGTATAGCGGACTTTCGCCATACCTGCACCAAAAACCGCCTACCCCACAGGTAAGGCGGCTTTTTTATCTGGGTCAGGCTATTTGTCTCGGGTTTGCGGCAGTGCAACCTACGGCCCAAGGCAGGCCTGACTTAGATTAATGGGCTGCAATCCAGGCCTTTTCCAGGCTGGGACGGAAATAGGCGTCCAGGGTTAGGTCTTTTACCTTTTTACGGTAGGCATAGAGTGTTACATCGTGAAAAACAGGAGCCATGGGCACTTCTTTACTGACAATTTCCTGCAGCAAGGCATACAGCTCCTTCCGCTTTACGGGGTCGCTCTCCATGGCGGCCGCCCCGGTTAACCGGTCCACTTCCGCATTGCTGTATCCCAGGCCCCTGGAAATGTTCATTTGCCCCCCTGAAAGCAGCCAACGCCCAAAAACAAAGTCCGGATCGCCTGTCATAAAGGTATAGGGCGTAAGGGTCAGGTTATAATTGCCGTTTTTTAGCGCTTCGGCCCAGGCACCGGCCTCCAGCATCTGGATTTCCACCTGTAACCCCAGCTCAGACAGCTTTGCCTGCAGTATCTCCGCCAACGGCTTATATGGCCAGCGGTTGGCCAGAGCCGAACTGACCAGCAGAAGGACTTTTTGCCCACCAGCACCGGCAGCCAGCACTTGCGCTTTCTGCCGGTCACTTTGCCAAAGCCCGCGCACCACATATTCCCTGGCAAGAGGGGTAAAAAAGCAGTCAGCCGGCTCTCCGTACCCTGCCAGCAGTTCATTGACAACCAGCTGGCGGTCCAGCACCAGGCTTACTGCCCGGCGCAGATCGGTCTGGTTAAAAGGCGGCTTCTGGTTGTTAAACAACAGGTAATGGGTGGTAGTAACCAGCCTTGACCTCAGTTCAAGCCCCGGATCCTTTTCCACAATGGCAGCCTGTACGGGCAAAACCCCTCCCACATCGGCAATAGCGTCTATTTCTCCGGCCTGCAGGGCAGCCAGCCTGGTGGAGGGGTCCGGGACAGGTTTAAAAGTCACCTTCTCCAGCCTGGGCTTTTCTCCCCAGTAATCTTCGTTGCGTACCAGTATTAGGGCTTCGTCCTTGATATAATCGTAATACTTAAATGGTCCGCTGCCGTAAGGAACTGTTATTTTACCGTCCGCATCAAAGCTGGCCGGGCTGAAGACCGGAAACCCGTGGTAATTAACCTTCAGGGGAAATGCCGGTTCCGGCTGGCTGAAAACAAAAACTATTTCCATTTCCCCGGAAACTTCTGCTTTTTCCAGCTTAAGAAAAGTCCCATACGAATCAAATTTGGGGTTTTTCAGCACGCGGTCAACGTTGGCTTTAACAACCTCAGCCGTCAGCGGCGTCCCGTCATGAAAGCGGACCCCGGGGCGCAGGCGCACCGTCCAACGTGTCGCCTCCTGATTTGGCGTCAGGGATAAAGCCAGCTGTGGTTTGGGCAGCATATCCTCACTGAGGTAAGTGAGGCTCTCCCAGACTCCGGTGCTGCCGTGCAAAAAAACAGCACTTTCCGGACCCTCATAAAAATTTCTGCCTATACCGATGACCAGTTCCTGGGGCGGCAGAGAAGTGTCATCTTTTGGTGATTCCGGCACTGCCTGCCTGGCGGCGTTTTTGCAGCCAGGCATAAACAGGGAAAACACCAACAACACTAAAAGAATTACTGTTACAATTGCTTTCCTGCCAGCCATTGCTTCGCCTCCCTGATAATGTTTTTTTATGATAAAAGGGAACCCCCTCTGCTGTAAAAGGGACTGGGTTAAACCAGTCAAAAAAAGAGCATGTCTGAAGCCCGTAACACAAAAATTAATTTTATGCTACTCTCCCGCCAAAAAAAGTAGCACCAAAATTATATTTGTGATACACAAAATTTTTTCTCCGTCTTTAGCAAAATTCCTGCCTCTCATTTTAAAAAATTTTTTGTGCAACCACACATCCTGGAGATCTTTGGGCAATGAACGCTTTGCTGACACACACGTTTTTTTATGGTGGATTACCGGTGATTACCGGTTATCTGAAGAAGTACGCACAGGGAACTGAAGAATACCCCTGTACCGATAATATTTCCCATTGCCAGCTATCTCAGGCGTCTTCCGGACAGTTCCCGCAGGCGATACCAAATGGCGAGAGCCACCTCCCGGATCCTGTCCTGCCAGGGAGCGAGGAAACGGTCCCCGGCAGCCAGGCCGCTGCCCAGGGAAGCCCACAGTTCCTGAGAGAACTCATGAATTCTGCGCCTTATGGGTGTAGCGAACTTTTCACCCGATTCCAGCACCGGAATGAGGGCTGCCCACAGGCGGCCGCCAGCACTATAAATATTTTTTGCTGCCACCGCCAGGCTATGGTCAGCACGACGGATGCCGCGGGTAAGCGCCAGGCCCGCGGCGGCGAAAAACTGGTCAGCCTTGCTGGCGGCCGGCTCAAGGTAGCGGCGCAGTAAGCCGGTGTTGTCATGGATCCTGTGACGCAGGGGGTCGAGATAACGGTCGGCGGGTTCAAGCCAGGCGTTTACCCTGTGGAGACAGGAGCCAATTAAATCCGCCAGGTCGCGCAGCCGGCCGGCATTGAGCAGGAAAAAGCCCACCGCCACCGCGGCGGTAAAACCAAGGAGCAAAAGAACACTCAGGACGGCGGAACGGTTGGCCCTGGCGGTACGGGCGGCACCGGGCAGGGGGCGGCGCAGCGGAGACGGTTGTTCCTGAGGTTCCCGTTGCTTTGGCGGACCGTAGAAATAGGTGGCCACCACTTCGGAAAAAAGGGCAATGCCCCGTTCCGCCGCTTCCCGGGAGTTGGTATGCGCCCCCACTTCCAAAAGCAGGTTTAGGGGGGACAGGTCCTGGTTGTATTGGCCGCGGGCCATGAAGACACCTTTTATCAGGCCCGGCTGCACTTGGTCGCCGGTATTTTTCAGGTCCAGGGCAAACTGCCGGTTCACACGCATATTGGGGTTCTGGCGCCCCACCACCAGCTGGACCTGGGTTACCCATTGGCCATCCACTTCTTTGGCGTATACATGGCGGGGAGTGGCGTCCCGGTGCACATCGAAAATGGCGTCAGGACCCTCGTTCAGCAGGCGCAGGGCGGTGGGGCGGGAACGGCGGTAGGCGCCGCGGTCGTGGGGCAGGTGCAGGGTCTGGTCGTGGATTACCTGCACCCCTTTTTCTTCCAGGGCGCTGGTAAAGGAGGCGCCCACGGAATGGATGCCGCCTTGGCCGTAGATACTGTCGGTTCCGTCGGTAGGGACGTAGGATTCGGCGTTATGGGTGTGGTAAATTCCGATCAGCCACTTTGGCGCTTCTTCCGGTTCCAAGTCATCTCCCTCTTCTTCCGCCTGGGCAGGAAGGGACCTGGGCAGTTTCAGGATAAAAAGGGATCTTTCCACTTGGTACAGAGCCCCCACTACACGTATCAGGCGGGCGTAGGCCGTCCTGCCCCTGACCCGGTAAACACGGTAGAGCCTGTTATCCGAGGTAATATATTCGTCGCCCACATGGATACGGCGACCGGTGATCATTATTTCCCTGCCCTTTTCGTCCACCATGCGCCAGTACCGTTCAGCCAGGATATCTTCCCGGGTGATTTCATCCGACTCGCCAGTAAACCTTTCCGGAGAAACAGTGGTTTGCTGCCACCTGACGGTGGCCAGCAGGGACAGGATAATTAACAAAAACAGCAGGCTGTTGATATATGATTTCTTCACCGGCGCGGCCCTCCCCGGAGTCTTTCCAGTGTTTCTCCCAGCAGCTCAGCCAGCAGTACCGCCCCCATGCCGCCGATGACGGCGGCACCGAAGACGCCGGTGGAACCAAGAACAATGGGCACATGCATCTGGTAGAGAAAAATGTTCTCGCTAAAGGCCAGTATGTCGGTGAGCAGTACGCCGAAGATGCCGCCGATAAAGGCGGCACGGCGGGAGCGCCCCAGCAGGTAAGCGGTGACGGCGGCAACCACGGCCGGAACGAACAGGGGGTCGAGGTCAAAACCAAAGTCGCCGTGCAGGGGTAGTATCTTTTCGCTAAAGTAGGCCAGCAACGCCACCACGCCGGCAGTCAGAAAAGCCCGGCGTTTTTCCGCAGCTTCGTCAGCGGTAATGATCAGGTAAACCGCCACCCCCGCCGGGATCAGGGCGCCGCCGATGTTGACGGAAAGGCCACCAAAGAGGGGAATGTTGGGAAGGAAACCCGCCGCCAGCATAGCAATCAGGATAACCAGGGCCTGAACCTTGGTCAGTCGCATCCGGTCCAGTACGCGGTGCAGGAACCCAAGGTAAATCAGGGCGGTAACAGCTATCAGCGCCAGCATGCCTATATTGGTGACAAACAAGAAGCTCACCCTTCCCGTTTCCTTATGTCCTATTTTTCCCTCAAGGTCAAAAAAAAACCGCCTGCGTTGTCAGGCGGTTTTTTTCCGGCCGGCGCCCGCACACATGGCAGGGCTCCTCATATACTGTATTGTGCAAAAAGGGTTGTTTTTGTCAAATTACGGTGTTGCTCAGTTCACCGATGCCACCGATGCTGACAGTGACCGTGTCACCTTTTTGGAGCGGTCCCACACCGGAAGGAGTGCCGGTGAGAATTACATCGCCAGGCTCGAGGGTCATGACAGAGGATATAAAAGACACCAGGAAGGGCACGTCAAAAGCCAATTGCGCGGTACGCGAGGACTGCCTGATCTCTCCGTTCAAAAGAAGCGATACCGGGAGGTCACTGTCGTCAAGCCCCGTGGCTATCCAGGGGCCAAGCGGGCAGAAAGTGTCAAACGACTTGGCTCTTGTCCACTGCTGGTCGATTTTTTGCAGGTCCCTGGCGGTTATGTCATTGGCGCAGGTGTAGCCGAACACCACCTCCCGCGCCTGTTCACCGCTTACATGCCGCGCTTTTTTACCGATAACCACAGCCAGCTCGGCTTCGTAGTCCAGGCGGCGCACACCGTCGGGATAAACAATGGCTCCGCCGTGCGGCAGAAGAGATGAGGGCGGCTTTAAAAACAAAACGGGCTGCGCCGGCACCTCCATCTTAAACTCGGCGGCATGATCCCGGTAATTGAGGCCGACGCAGATTATTTTTCCCGGCCGGCAGGGGGTAAGAAACTCCACTTCAGCCAGGTGAAACGTCCTCCCGGTGTCGTGCCAGCGGCCGGAATAAATGTCTCCGGTGACCGCCCGGGCAAATTCGCCGTCAAGATATGCCGTATATTCATTTTCCCCCTGCCTGAACCTGAGCCAGCGCATCATTTCCGCCTACCTCAGTGGCATGAGCTGCAGCTGCTGCTGGTGCAGGAACCACAGCCGCTGCCATCGCCGTCCCGGCCGGTACGCTGGATGAGGGAAAAGAGTTTCTTTAGGCCCACTTTGCTGCAGGCAGGGCAAGCCAGCCCTTCACCGGTTTCGCCGAGGCGGCAGAGCTTTTCATTTTTGTGGCCGCAATCCGGGCAGCGAAATTCATAGATAGGCATATTACCGCGTCCTCTCTACATATTTTGGAGGTGAACACCCTTGTTCCGGTCCATGGTGGAATTTATAAAAAACGCCGGCAAGTTTTTGCAGTACCCAATCCTCCAGTACATCCCTCTCACCCTCAGGACCCTGGGCCAAAGCGACAGCTGGTCTAACCCCTACAGCCAGCCCAGCGCCCAGTTTCTTCTTTTCCAGGACCTGCAGGCTCTGCAGAGCGCACTACACCGTTTTCAAATCCAGGCCCAGGTTTCCGCCGCCGGAGATGAACTGTATGTGATAGCACTTAATTTCCGTGCCACCGCGGGACTTTTCCGCTACCTAACCTGTAAGGTGATCGGCAGGACCCGCAGCAACAGCTACCACGTCTTCGCCATGACCAAAAGGTATTTTCCCCGCCGGGTGATCCATTTTGTTTTCTGTGAACATAACGGGGAGAAAATCCGTTGGGTGAACCAGGAAATATTTTAAAGCTGGTCTAACCTGACAAAACGGGTGGTGAGAATGGCGCCCACCTGCAGCTGTTCCAGCACGTGTTCGGGAACGGGGCTGTCCACCTGCAGCACCATTACCGCTTCACCGCCGATGGACTGCCTGCCCACCTGCATACCGGCGATATTGATATTGTTGTTGCCAAGCGTGGTGCCGAAGCGACCGATGACGCCCGGCATATCGATGTAAGTGGTGACAAGCATGTAATTGGACGGCACCACTTCGATGCGGTATTTGCCGATCTGGACAATGCGTACATCGTTTTTGTTAAAGAGGGTGCCGGCGATGGTCCGGATGCCCTCGCTTGTTTTGACGTTGACGGTAATCAGGTTGGTAAAGTTCTCCACGGTGCGGCTGGCCACTTCGCGCACCCTGATGCCGCGCTGCCTGGCGATGACCGGAGCGTTGACATAGTTGATGTTTTCGTGCAGGATCACCGAAAGCAGGCCGATTAAAAACGAGTTGGTCAGGGGTGCTACCGGGTAATCTGCTATCTCACCGCTGTAGAGGATTTCCACCGCCTCCACCTGACCGTTGAACACCTGGGTGTAAAAAGAACCCAGCACCCGCATCAGCGGTATAAAAGGTTTGACATCAGCCAGGGTCTCAGGCGGGATGACGGGGACGTTAACAGCGCTGAGCAACGGCTCACCCGTCAGCGCGTTTATCACCTGTTCCGCCACCTGTACCGCCACGTTGACCTGTGCCTCCTCGGTGGAGGCGCCCAGGTGCGGCGTTAAGATGACATTTTCCAGTTCGCAGAGAGGGTTGTCCACCACCGGCTCCTGCTCAAAGACATCCAGGGCGGCGCCGGCCACTTTGCCGGATTTCAGGGCGGCATACAGGGCCGCTTCGTCGATAAGCCCGCCGCGGGCGCAGTTAATGATGCGCACTCCGTCCTTCATCATGGCCAGTTCCTTCTCGCCAATCATATGGTAAGTGGCCTTGGTAAGCGGGGTGTGCATGGTTATAAAGTCGGCTTTTCTGTAGATTTCCTCGGTGGTGGTCAGCGTTACTCCCAGCTTCTCCGCCCGCTCGGCCGAAATGTAGGGGTCATAGGCCAGGATATCCATACCCATGGCCTTGGCCCGCTTGACCACCTCGCTGCCGATGCGCCCCAGACCGATCAGGCCCAGTGTTTTCTTAAACAGCTCCACGCCCATAAACTTGGAACGCTTCCATTCGTGGCAACGCATCGACTGGGAAGCAGCCGGGATGTTGCGTGCCAGTGCCGTCATCATGGCAATGGTATGCTCGGCGGCGGAGATGGTGTTGCCCTCCGGGGCGTTGATAACAATGATACCGCGCTGGGTGGCCGCCTCCACGTCTATATTGTCCACCCCCACGCCTGCTCTGCCCACAACTTTCAGGTTAACGCCCGCTTCCAACACCTGGCGGGTAACCTTGGTGGAACTGCGAACCACCAGGGCGTCGTATTCCGGAATCCTGGCTACCAGCTGGTCCGGCGTGAGGTCGGTGCAAACATCAACAACAGCCTTCTCCCGGAGCTTGGCCACTCCCAGTTCGGAAATCTGGTCGCTGACAAGTATTTTCATCAATAATCCTCCTTGTGGCACAGGTTGCCGGCCTGTTTGGGCCCGCGGCTGTCAGTCCGGAAGTACAAAAAAGCCCTGTCTGTACAGGACAAGCAGATGGAACGTTTATATGATACCACAATGCCAGCGGGCTGTGCAAGTACTGTTACCGGGCTGATTTCGCTTTTTTTTCAGCAGCTTTGCAGAAGGCGGCAAAAAGCCTGGCGGCATGACTGTAACCCGGGGTGAGCCATTCCGGGTGCCACTGTACGCCAAGGGCAAAACGATGTCCGGAGCATTCCACCGCCTCAGCCACGCCGTCGGTGGAGCGGGCGGTCACCAAAAGCCCTGTGCCGGGACGTTTGATGGCCTGGTGGTGGAAGCTGTTGACCCGAACTGTCTCGCGCCCGGTGATGCGGAACAGCAGGGAAAAACGTTCGATGCGCACCCGGTGTATCGGGTAGTTGCGCGGCGCTTTCTGGTCGTGCTGCACCCGGGACACGCCGGCCAGATCCTGCCAAAGTGTCCCGCCGGCAGCGATATTCAGAACCTGGGCGCCGCGGCAGATACCAAGCACCGGCAGGTCCTGCCGCAGGGCCATCCTGGCCAGGAACAGCTCCATTCGGTCACGCCAGGGCTGAACCTGTCCCTGGGCAGGAGCGGCCTCTTCCCCGAAATGCCTGGCGTCGGGATCTCCGCCGCCGCTTAAGATCAGCCCGTCAATGTTGGCAAGCATCTCCTCCCACTGGGGCGGGGAAACGGTCACAGGCAAAAGGTACGGAGTGGCGCCGGCCAGTGAAACCGCGCGCACGTAAGCCACCGACAGTTTGTTTTCATAACCCGCCAGGTTACAGGTAATACCGATGCGAGGCGGCAACGGGACAACCTCCCCCAAAAACAAAAAAACACTTCCGCGAAGTCTCGTTTTTTTGTTCAGCCGCGGGATGCGGCAAAAATCATAGCTGGGAGCAACTAAAAATCAATCAGGCCCAGCGATATTTTCACAGCCTGGTTTACTTTCAGCATTATACGCTCATCCAGTTCCGTGACTTTTTCCAGCAGGCGTTGCTTGTCAATAGTTCTTATTTGCTCAAGGAGAATCACAGAGTCTTTCTCAAGTCCGTATTCCTTCGCTTCCACCTCCACGTGAGTAGGGAGCTTGGCCTTTTCGATATGGGAGGTGATAGCGGCAACAATAACCGTGGGACTGTATTTATTCCCCACATCATTCTGGATAATAAGAACAGGCCTGACACCACCCTGCTCCGAGCCAACCACAGGGCTTAAATCAGCAAAAAAGATGTACCCCCGCCTTACATCCACGATACTCACTTTCCGCCCACCAGCAATTCCGCTATCCTGTTGGCCTCATTCTCGGCCGCCAGCGCCTCGTTGGCCAGGCGCAGGTTAAGCCGGGCCATCTCCATATAGCCCACCTGCATTCTTTCCCTGATTTGCCTTTTCTCCCTCTCCTGCAGGTACAGGCGCATGGCCTCCCGGATAAAATCGGAACGTGTCCTGTTTTCAGAAGCCACAATTCCATCCACTTCTTCCAGCAGGTTGTGGGGCAGGGAAATCATTATCCTCTTGGTTTCCGCCACTGTGAAACACCCCCCGGGTTAATTAAAAAGCAATTCTCCGCGCAGTCCGGTAATATTTCTCACCGCGCTGATTTTTCCATCTTGCAGGTAAACTCTGGGCACACGGGCACTGATTGCCGTGACCACTTCGTAATTAATGGTGGACAGCCAGCTGGCCACTTCTTCCACTGTTATTTCGCCATCGGCCTGACGCCCGAAAAGAACCGCCTCATCGCCCGCACACACCTCCGGCACACCGGTCAGGTCCACCACCAGCTGGTCCATTGACACCCGGCCCACCACCGGAACCCGTCGGCCCCGTACCAATACCCAGCCCCGGTTGGAAAGAAGGCGGGGATAACCGTCGCCGTATCCCACGGGCAGGGTGCCAAGCAGGCTTGGTTTATCCGTGGTATAGGTGCAGCCATAGGACACGCTGGTGCCGGCCGGCACCCGCTTTAAGTAGACCACCCGTGTTTTGAGGGACATGGCCGGCCGCAGGGCGGCGGAGGCGCGGGCCGTCTCCGACGGGTACAGCCCGTACAGGCTGATGCCTATCCTTATCATGTCCAGGCAGGTCTGCGGCAGAAGCAGGGCGGCGGCGCTGTTGGCAGCGTGTTTTACCGGTATGTGCAGGCCGCGGGCCTCCAGTCGCTTCACCAGGGCTAAAAACCGTTCCAGCTGCCGGTGGGTGTACCCAGGGTCAGCATGGTCGGCGGCGGCAAAATGGGTGTAGAGGCCGGCCAGCTCCAGGCCGGGAAGAGAAGCTACAGCGAGGATAAAGTCATCGGCACTTTCACAGGGAAAATAGCCGGACCTGCTCATGCCGGTGTCGACTTTAACATGAACCGGAAGAGTGCAGTTTTGTTTCCTGGCGGCGGCGGCAAAGGCTTCCGCCTCAGGCAAGGTGAAAACGGTGGGCATGATGCCGTGCTGGCAAAGAAGCGGCCCGTATTCCCCCGCTGTAAAGCCGAGGACCAGGACAGGGCAGGTAAGGCCGGCCTGCCGCAGCTCCAGCGCTTCTTCCACCAGGGCGGCTCCCAAAAATGAAGCGCCGGCCTCCACAGCCCGGCGGGCCACCGCCACAGCTCCGTGGCCGTAGCCATCGGCCTTGACAACCGCCATCAGCCGCGTGCCGGCTGGAATAATCCGGCGAAATTCCCGCACATTGTGGGCAATCGCATCCAGGTCTACCTCTGCCCATGTCGGGCGCAGCGGGTAGCCGCCCAAATCCCGCACCACCTTCTTTACAATAACTATTCTATTCCACGGTACAGATGATTATTCCTGCCGCCGGTGGTGCCTGTTTTGCAGCAATTATTTGGCACTACTGCCTGTCATTGCCCAGGCCGAACTTCCTGTGAATGGCGCGGGCGGCATCCTGCACGCGGGTTTCATCTATCAGGCAGGAAATCCTGATTTCGGAGGTGGAAATAATTTCTATGTTGATGCCTTCGCTGGCCAGCGCCTCGAACATGGAGGCGGCCACACCGCTGTGGTGCATCATGCCGGCGCCAATGACGCTCACTTTGGCCACACCCCTGTGGACACAGACATCCCGGGCTCCCACCTCATCGGCCACCGGTTTCACAACCGCCAGCGTCTTATCAACGTCATCAGCTCTGACGGTAAAAAGAATGTCGTTTTCCCCGTTGCGGCGGATACTTTGCACGATAAGGTCCACATTGATGCCTCTTTGGCCGATGGCAGAAAAAATTCTGGCGGCGATACCCGGCCTGTCCGGCACGCCGATGATGGCGATCTTGGCCTGGTCGGTGTCACAGGCAATCCCCCGTACTACAGTTCCTGTTTCCAAAGCTGTATCCTCCTTAACCAGAGTTCCTGTCTCTTCGTTAAAACTGGAGCGGACGTGGATGACCACCCCATGCGCCCTGCCGCAGTCCACCGCCCTGGGGTGAAGTACCTTGGCGCCGAGGCTGGCCATCTCCAGCATCTCGTCATAGCTGATAAAGTCCATCTTGCCGGCGGCCGGGACCAGACGCGGGTCCACGGTGTAGACGCCGTCCACGTCGGTGTAGATTTCGCAAAGGTCGGCGCCCAGCGCCGCCGCCAGGGCCACCGCCGTGGTATCGGAACCGCCGCGGCCAAGCGTGTTCAGCAGCCCGTCTGGATCAGCGCCCTGGAAACCGGCTACCACCGCCACCTTGCCCTCCTCCAGCGCCTGCCTGACCTTAACCGGGTTAAAGGCGCGGATGCGGGCATCCAGGGGAACGCCGTCGGTCAGTATTCCGGCCTGCGGCCCGGTAAAGGAGCAGGCCGGGCAGCCCAGTTTATCCAGGGCCATGGCCAGCAAGGCAGCAGAAACCTGCTCACCGGTGGTCAGCAACATTGCAGTTTCCCTCTCCGGCGGCTTCTCCGAAACGGAGCGGGCCAGTGCCAACAGGTCATCAGTGGTATCTCCCATGGCTGACACCACCACCGCCACCGCATTACCCGACCGGGCACATCCGGCCACCCGGCGGGCCACATTAAAGATACGCTCCACACTTCCCACTGAAGTGCCCCCGTATTTTTGCACAATTAATGCCATAGCTTTTACCCCCCCTGGTTCTCCACCACTCGCAGAATGCTGTTGATAGTCTTAATCGTGGGCATGGCCCTGATTTCCGCCATGGCTTTGGCAAAATCGCCTTCAGCCACGTTGTGTGTGACCAGCACAATTTCCGCTGTCTCGGCGTCACTCCTTTTCTGGATAATCATATCGAGGCTGACCCTGGCATTGCCGAAAGCGGTGGCCAGCTGGGCAAACACCCCGGGCTGGTCCTTAGCCTTCAGGCGCAGGTAGAAGCGGGACTCCTGTTCCAAAAACGGAATCACCGGCTTTTGACCGAAAGTAGCCTCCACAATCCCGTTCTCAACCTCGTGCTTTATGTTGCGGGCCGCTTCCATTATATCGGCGCAAACCGCGCTGGCAGTGGGCAGGGACCCGGCGCCGCGGCCGTAGAACATCACCTCGCCCACCGCGTCCCCGGTAATGAAAATGCCGTTGAACTCGTTGCTGACCGCCGCCAGCGGGTGGCTGAGCGGTATCAGGGCCGGGTTCACCCTCAGCTTCAGCCCCTTTTCCGTTTCCTCGGCCAGGGCCAGCAGTTTGACGGCATAACCCAGCTCCGCGGCATAGCGGATGTCGCGCAGCTTTACCTCGCTTATCCCCTCGGTATGAATATCCGCCATATCCACCCGGCTGGAGAAGGCCAGCGACGCCAGGATACACAGCTTATAGGCAGCGTCCCTGCCCTCCAGGTCGGAGGAGGGGTCAGCTTCGGCAAAGCCAAGCTCCTGCGCCTCGGCCAGAGCCTCGCCGAACTCCCGGCCGTCCCGGGACATCTTGGTTAAAATATAATTGGTGGTGCCGTTGATAATCCCCATAAGGCTCAGGATGCGGTTGGCGGCCAGGCAGCGTTTCAGCGGCCGGATCAGCGGAATGCCGCCGCCCACACTGGCTTCATACAGGATGTTTTTTCCGTTCATCCCCGCCACCCGCAACAGCTCCACCCCGTGCTGCGCCATCAGGTCCTTGTTGGCGGTTACCACGTACTTACCGTTTACCAGCGCCCTGGCAACCGATCGGCGCGCCGCCTCCACCCCGCCCATCACTTCCACCACGATATCAATATCCGGGTCATCGGTTACATGGTCCGGGTTATCAGTCAAAAGTGCCCTGTCAACCGATGGATCCCGTTTCTTCTCTACGTCCCGCACCGCAATGCGCACCATTTCCAGGCTGGTCCCCAGTTTGCCGGCAATGTCTCCCCTGTTCTGTTCCAGCACCTTCAGCACTCCGGAACCCACCGTCCCGAGCCCCAGCATTCCCACTTTTATTACTTCTCTGTCCACTGTCACTTCACTCCCCCGTCGGTTTGTCCGATTATCTCCAGCTTGTTAACTCCGGGCAGCACGGCTATCCCGGCCAGCAGCTCGTCCACTTCCCCCACCAGCTGGGCCGTCTCGAAGGATATGGAGGCGTTGGCCACCCCCTGCAGCGGCAGACCCTGGTTGATGGTGAGGATACTCCCCCTGGCGGCGGCAATGGCTTTTAAAACTTCTGAGAGCACCCCCGGCTTATGCTCCAAAATCAGCGCAACAGTTACAATCTTACCACGGCTGGCCTCGCGGAAGGGGAAAATAAAGTCCCGGTACTTGTAAAAAGCGGCACGGCTGATACCCACCGCCGCCACCGCTTCGTTCACCGTGGCAACCTCGCCTTTTTTCAGCATCTCCTTGGCCCGGGCCGTTTTCCGCAACGCCTCCGGCAAAACACTTTCCAGCACCAGGTAATATTTCTCCTGCCGGTCCATGCTACCTCCTGTCCATCTGCAGTAGACATACATCTACATATAGTAAACATTATAGCACCGCCCGCCCCATCCGGCAATACAAAAATATTTCCCAAGCCCACTGATTTCTAAAAACTAAAAGACCCCGCCGGAGCGGGGCCAGCCGCAAGCCTGGGACGGCGCGCAAACCGGGGGCGGGCCTTTTTTATACAGTTTATTTACCTCCGGGTTCCGGGCAGGGGCAGGCAGATGACCTGCCCCACCCGCAGGTTGCGGGGGTCAAGGCCGGGGTTTAAGGCCAGTATGGCCTCCACTGTTGTATCCTGCTCGCGGGCGATTGAAAAGAGCGTGTCACCCGGTGCGATTTCCAGGAAAAGCCCTGTGGGACAGGGCGGCAAAGCATCAAGTCCCATTCTGCCACCTCCTTTCCCCACATTCTATTCCTTTTCCTGAAGCAACGTGCAGGAATCGCGCCGGAGGCACAGAATATTGACCGGAAGATTACGGAGGGAGATGATCGTTTTGCCTCCATGGTTTTGGGTAACGGCACTGGTGCTTTTTGTCATGGCCATGCTGTTCTTAATCGGACACAAAGGCTATATGAAGGAAAAACATCCGGAAACGGGCAAAAGTAAACCCCCGGCCGGCGGCAAAAAGGGTAAAAACGGCCATCAGGCCGCACCAAAGAAGGACACCGGCGGCACAGACAGAACACGCCTGAAGGGTTATATCCCGGCCGACAGGCTGCCGGCCGGCAGCAAGAGGCTGCTGGAGGAGGAAATGACTTACCGGGAGTTTTTGAAGAAGTTTCCGGAATTCGAAGGCGGGGTGGAAATAGAGCTCCAAACCAGAGTTCTGGTCCTGCGTACCGCAACGAAAAACAGCCGCGGACAGACCATGCTCTCCACCACTGTTTATAAAATGCCATCCGGCAACCTGGTGCTGGAGTCGGTAAAAACGGTTAAGTTTTAATCCGCCCGGAGCGATTCCGCCACTTTAAGCATTTCGGGCAGGGAAATAAAACCGGTGAGCACAAAATCGCTGGTACCGTCAGACCAGTAAAGCGTGTTCAGCCCGTCTGAAATATTGCGGCGGAACAGGCCTCGGTACCCGCCCACAGTCACTTCCTCCATGCCCGGTGTCTGCACCGGGCTTTCGCTTTTTTCCCGCTGAATAAGGGTGAAGCTGCTTATGCCGTCATAAATCTGGATCAGGTGCCGGCAACCGTCCTCCTCGGAAAGTGTAACTGAAAACAGGCGTGACCCCTCCGGGAGGTATTGGGGCACATAAAGCGGGAGCACCCAGCTGCTTTTGGCCTCCTCCAGGGATATGGGCACGGTGAGGCAGTGGGCGGTTACCTCGGCGCCCGCGGGTGGAAAAAAGATGAAAAGGCTGGCTTCAAGCCTGGGATTTAATTGCAGTTTGGTGCAAGTCAGGCGGTACAAAATTTCATCTTCCCGGAAAGTCTCCACCACCAGCGGGAACAGGTCCCTCCTGTCCAGACAGACTTTTGTGTTCTCGTCCTGCCTGACCGGGGTAAAACTGACAATGTAGACATCCCTGCCTGCTTCCTTATATCTGCCTTCAAGTTTAAGCGAGGGCGCCCGCAGCAGGTCTTCCAGGTACCCGATAAGAAGGAAGGGGGGCGGCACCTCAACTTTCTTTGCGGCATCGAAGCGGTAATACTCGGCCACGCCGGGCTGGTAAACAAAAACCTGTGAGCCGTCGCAGAGAAATACCTGCTCCTGGCCGTCTGCTTTTACTTCCACACGCCAGAAACCGGGGGCCTGTACCCATTGCCTGACGGAGTAGCGCTGCTCTCCTTCGGGGCTGAATACCACGGCCTCCGCCTCGGCATAATAACTTTTCAGCGCCCCGGCCTTTTTGGCCGCATTTTTAACCAGCTTATCCTGCGTCATAGTGCAGCCCGAGAGTAAAAGCAGAACCAGAAGCACCCCCAGACGGGGCCGTACCCTTAGCACCAAGGAACCTCTCTCCTTTACCTTAGAGCAGGGATTTAATGATGTCCTGACGACTGACTATCCCCACCAGGCGTCCCGCACCGTCCACTACCGGCACGCGGTTAATACGGTGTTCCACCATCAGGGTAGCGATGTCCGCCACCGGCGTGTCTTCTTTGGCCGTATGCACCTTCCTGGTCATAATCTGCCCAGCTTTGGCAGCGGTCATTTTCATCAGCTCGTCACCAAGGCGCTGCGGGTTTTCCAGGTAGATGATACCGCCCAGGATTTCGATGAAGGCCGGTTTGTGCAGCTTTTTGTCCTGGTAAATAAGGTCTCCCTCGCTGACAATGCCCACCACGCGCCTCTCCTCATCCACTACCGGCACTCCGCTTATCCTGTGCTCCGTGAGCAGGCGGGCCACTTCCTGGATGGTGGTGTCCCTCGTCACCGTCACAACTTCCCGGTTCATTATATCCCTTGCCAACATTTTATGATGCTCCTCTCTAAATATGTGTTGTCCTGGTCTTTTGCCAGGCCCGGGGCAGATAGTCCGCCAGGTCGCCGGCGGTAAGCGCGTCCTGACCCAAAACAGCGGCCGCTTCATCTCCCGCCAGGCCGTGCAGCCAGGCCGCCGCCTCCGCCGCGGCGGTGACTGCCATGCCCGCAGCCAGGAGCGCAGCCAACAAACCGGTAAGCACGTCGCCGCTGCCCCCGGTAGCCATGCCGCTGTTGCCCGTGGGGTTGAGGGCAACACCCCCGCCCGGTGCGGCGATCAGCGTGTATGCCCCTTTCAGTACGGCGGTACAGTTAAACCGTTCCGCCAGGCGGCGGGCGGCCGCTACCCTGTCCGACTGTATTTCGCTTGCTGGTATACCAAGCAGGCGCCCCGCCTCGCCGGGGTGAGGGGTGATTACCGCAGGGGCACCGCGAGCGGACATAATGTGCGGGTAAGCCGCCAGCACGTTCAGGGCATCGGCATCCAGCACCACCGGCAACTGGCATTCTTTTAGCAATCCGGACAAAACCTCAGCCACCTCCGCCGACGCGGTCAAACCTGGGCCCACCGCCAGCACGCTGCTGTGGCGCCATCTTTCCCGCAGCAGGGGGAGAGCTTCCACTCCCAGGCTGCCCCGGCTGTTCTCCGGCAGCGGCAGGGTGGTTGCTTCGGGGACCAGCCCTGCCACTGCCCGTTGTGCGCTAAAGGGAGCCGCCACCGTTACCAGGCCGGCCCCGCCGCGCAGGGCGCCGCGGGCCGCCAGCACCGCCGCTCCCGCCATGCCGGCCGAACCGGCCACCAGCAGCACCGTGCCGAAAGTACCCTTGTGGGCGTCGGGAGGCCGCTTTGGCAGTTTAACCCGGACTTCCTCAGCTGTCAGCAGCCTTAGGCCGTGCCCGGACAAAAGAGCCGGCGGCAGGCCGATATCGGCCACCTCTGTTTCTCCGGCGCAGGCAGCGCCCGGGAAGAGGAAAAGGCCTCGTTTGGGCAGGCCAAATGTGACGGTTTTGGCGGCCCGGACGGCGATACCCAGTATGCGCCCACTGTCGGCACAGACACCGGAGGGGATGTCCACCGCCAGCACCGGCACACCGCAGTCGTTGACCAGCCCGATGGCTTCGGACAGCATACCGGTGACAGCCCGGGCGGTGCCGGTGCCAAGGAGCGCGTCCACTACCAGGTCGGCCCGGGCCAGGTCGGATGCCAGGCGCCGCAGGTCGTCCCGGCCGGAGAGCACCTGCAGCGGGTGACCCAGTTTACCCAGGATATTCAGGTTAATCAGCGCGTCGCCCCGATAAGACTCCGGTGGCGCCGCAAGCCATACGCCCACCTCTTTTTCCCGGTAAAGGTGCCGGGCCGCCACCAGGCCGTCGCCGCCGTTGTTACCGGGGCCGCAGAGGATTAACACCCGCCTGCCCCCCGCCCGCCGAACCGCCCGGACCACAGACAGACCCGCGTTTTCCATCAGCACCACACCGGGGATACCGAACTCTTCCATGGCACGCCTGTCGATTTCTCGCATTTCCGCGGCGGTTACCATATCCATTTCCCTCACCTCCGGCCCTTTTGCTCCAGGTATATTATACCACAACTGAGCCTTCAGAAGGCAGAAGGCAAAGAAAAAGGCGCCAAAGCGCCTTAACAGCAACCCCCGCCACAGCCGCCGCCGGCCGGGCTGATGCCTACCACCTGGCCCACCACCTGGTTTACGGCAGCCATAAGATTTTCCAGTCCCTTCTTGGCTTCCAGGTAGGATTTAATGGCCGGGTGCTCCACCATCAGGCGCTGGTGGGCGCGCAGTTCCTCAATCTGTTCCTGGGTAATTTTACGCCCCATCATCTGTGCTTCCCGCAGTCCCTGCTGCAGGTCCTGGAACTTATCCACCAGCCCGTGGGCATCTTCGTCATTGTCCATCTTATCTTTGGCCAAGCTGAAAGCCCGGTACTCCTCCGATTCCAGTATAGCTTCACCCAGCTTCTCCGCCAGTTCCATCGGATTTGCCATTACTGTCCCCCGCTTTCCTTGTTTTTTGGGCCGGAACGCTTGCTGTGCAGGTCTTCAATAGCCTTGTGCAGCGCATCAGCAGCCAGGTTAGAACAGTGCATCTTAGCCGGCGGCAGTCCTCCCAGCTCTTCGGCTACCTGTTTGTTGGTAATTTTCAGCGCTTCCTCCAGCGTTTTCCCCTTGACCATCTCAGTGACAACGCTGCTGGTGGCGATGGCAGCACCGCAGCCGAAGGTCCTGAACTTAATGTCCTCAATTACATCATTGTCGTTTACTTTGATGTAAATACGCATGATGTCGCCGCACTTCATATTCCCCACTTCACCCACCCCGTCGGCATTTTCTATCTCCCCCACGTTGCGCGGGTTGGTGAAATGCTCCATCACTTTCTCCGTATACATTACTCCACCTCCTTTGTTTTACAGGCATAAACCGGTGACATGGCACGCAGCCTGGCCACAATTTCCGGCATTACCTCCAGTACGTAATCCACATCTTCCCGCGTATTGCGGTAGCCCAGGCTCAGGCGCAGGGAACCGTGGGCTGTCTGGTGGTCCAGTCCCAGGGCCATCAGGACGTGGGAGGGGTCCAGGGAGCCGGAAGTACAGGCGGAACCGCTGGACACCGCGATGCCCTTCAGGTCCAGGCTTAAAATCAGGGACTCTCCCTCCACGTACCGGATGGAGACATTGACGTTGTTGGGCAGCCTGTCTGTGGGGTGCCCGTTTAAACGTACGTCACCGATTTTAAGGAGTCCTTCAATCAGGCGGTCGCGCAGGCCGGTAACGTGTTTCACCTTTTCCTCCATGCCATCCACCGCCAGCTCGATGGCCCGACCCATACCTGCAATACCGGGGACATTTTCGGTACCAGGACGAAGCTTCCTTTCCTGAGAACCACCGAAATTAAAAACTTTGATACTGGTGCCTTTGCGGATGTAAAGGGCGCCCACCCCTTTGGGGCCGTAGAACTTGTGGGCCGACATGGAAAGCAGGTCACAGTTCAGGTCATCCACCTTTACCGGCAGGTTGCCGATGGCCTGTACGGCGTCGGTGTGAAAGGTTACGCCCCGCTCGTGCGCCAGCCTGCCGATTTCGGCGATGGGCTGGATGGTCCCCACCTCGTTGTTGGCCATCATTACCGTAATCAGGATAGTCTTGTCGGTGATAGCGGCCTTCAGCTGATCAAGGGAGATTTTGCCGTGTTCGTCCACCGGCAGGACGGTAACCTCAAACCCCTCTTCTCTGAGAGCCAGGCAGGTATCCAGTACCGCGTGGTGTTCAATGGCGGAAGTGATGATGTGGTTGCCTTTTTCCCGCCTGGCCCTGGCCACCCCGCGGATTGCCAGGTTGTTGGACTCGGTTCCTCCCGAGGTAAAGATTATTTCCTGCGGCGCGGCGCCGATGGCCCGGGCCACCTTGTCACGGGCTTCTTCAAGCGCCTTCCTGGCCTCCCGCCCAAACCAGTGCAGGCTGGAAGGGTTGCCGAAAGTCAGAGTGAGAAACGGCATCATTGCTTCCAGAACTTCAGCCCGCACCGGTGTAGTTGCGCTGTGGTCCATGTACACCCTTTTCAATGCAGTGACCTCCTCTCAGGTTGAATCCGCCGACAGGCCGATAACGTCGGCGAGGGTAATCTCATCCAGCAACTGGGACATGCGGTCGCGCAGTTTCTCCCAGATACCGCGGGTAAGGCAGGCTTCGGTACGCCCGCACCTGTCGCTCTTTCCTTCAGAAACACAATCAACCGGGGCGATAGGCCCCTCCAGGGCGCGGATGATATCCCCCACCTTGATTTCCCCGGGCGCTCTGGCCAGAGCGTAACCGCCTTTGGGGCCGCGGACGCTGTCAATCAACCCGGCACGCCGGAGGGGCAGAAATATCTGCTCCAGGAACTGGTAGGAAATGTTCTCTTTTTCAGCAATTTCACGCAGGGGTACCGGTCCGTCGTCATAACACAGGGCCAGCATCACCATGGCGCGCACACCATATTCGCCTTTGGCTGAAAGTTTCATGTTACACCCCGGTAATCCCGATAAATTTACTCAGCTTTATTTTTAAGATAACAGACCAACCGGCCGCCGTCAATAGACAACCGGCACTACCGGCTGTTTTTTTCCGCCAGCGCCACCGCCTGTGCCACCGCGTACCTGCGGTCATGGCTGAGCGACAAGGCGATTTCCCTAAAACCCAGGTCTTTGGCCAGAGCCGCGGCGGCGCCGTGCAGGACCACCTGCGGTTCACCCGAGGGCAGAGACAACACTTCCACCTCGCTGAAAGCCACCGGTCCAAGCCCTGTGCCAAGCAGCTTTAACACCGCCTCCTTGGCTGCAAACCGGGCCGCCAGGTGCTCCGGTTTGCAGCCCCTGAGTTTCAGCTGCTCCCTTTCCCTTTCCGTGAACAGGCGGCGCAGGAATGCCTCAGGCCGCCGCCGGAAAACCCGCTTAACCCTTTCTATCTCCACCAGGTCGATACCGGAACGTATTCTCAAAATCTGTCGCCTCTCTCATTTTTCCCCGGCCGTAAGATCTTAACCATTGTTTTGCTTTCTCCCGGCCGGTACGGATTCCCTGACCATATTCTATACTATATTGGGGAAAAGAATAAAACCGCAAACTACATATGGATGCCCCCGTCTACGTGCAGGACATGCCCGGTTACATAATCGGAATAAGGCGAGGCCAGAAAGAAGATGCCTCCCGCCGCCTCTTCGGCGGAAGCGGCCCGGCCCAGCGGGATCAGGGCCAGCATCAGGTCTCTGGTCTGCCGGGGAATGCCAAGGGCAACCTTACCATCGAAAATGGCCTCCCCTTTTTCCTTCTCGTCGGTAAGCCTGGTGGCCACAAAACCGAAGGCCACAGCATTGCAGTTGACGTTGAACGGTCCCCACTCCCGGGCCAACGTCTTGGTCAGGCCACCCACCGCCGCTTTGGCGGCGGAGTAATTGGCCTGTCCGGCATTGCCCATGGTGCCGGCGATGGACATCACATTCACCACCTTGCGCATAACGCGCCTGCCCTCAGCCATATCTTTTTTGGCCGTTTCCCGAAAATATGGCCCGGCGGCACGCAATATGCGAAAAGGCGCCGTAACGTGCACCTCCAGGATCGCCTGCCACTGCTCATCGCTCATTTTGTGCAGCATGCCGTCCCAGGTAAACCCGGCATTATTAACAATGATATGGAGCCCTCCGAAAGCCTCCAGCGCGGTACCGATCAGCCTGGAGGCAAAATCCGGCGCCGTGACATCACCGTTATAGCTTACCGCCCGCCCCCCCGCCTGAACTATTGCTTCAACCGTCTCCCCTGCCGGACCTTCGTCCAGGTCACTCACCACCACCTGCGCGCCCTGTCCGGCCAAAAGCAGGGCGGCAGCCCTGCCGATACCCCGGCCTGAACCTGTTATAACCGCCGTTTTTCCCGCCAGAACTCCCATCCAATTCCCTCCTTGGCAAATTACCTGTTTAACAAATTAAATTTTCCCCGCTTGCAACCAAATTCCTCTCTCTTTGCAAAACTTCCCCTGACAAAAGCAGCCCCCTGTCACACAGGGAGCTGTTTTAAAGCCGGCAGTTACCTACCTGCCCTGAAACACCGCCGCCCTTCGCTCCAGGAAGGACTGCAACCCTTCCCTGGCATCCTCGCTGGCGAGAAGCTTTTGCATTTCCGGCAGGAAGCGGGAAACCGCCTCATAAGTCTTTCCGGCGCGAGCCAGCCTGGCTGACCGGAGCGTGGCCTGTACGCCCAGCGGCGCCTGCCTGGCAATGGTCCCGGCCAGGGAAAGCGCCCGGTCAAACTGCAGGCCGGGCTCTGTCACCTCCTGGACCAGCCCCAGCCGGTAGGCTTCAGCGGCGCTGATTTCATCGGCGGTAAGCAGGTAACGCATGGCATTGCCCCAACCGATTTCCTGAGGCAGGCGGATGGTAGCGCCACCCGCCGGGAAAATGCCCCGTTTCACCTCAATCTGCCCGAAGCGGGTGTCGGAGGCGGCCACGCGCACATCGGCGGCCAGCATAATCTCCAGGCCGATGGTATAGCAAATCCCCTGTACCGCCATGACCACCGGCTTTTCCACCACCTGTTCCCCGTAGATGCCAAAAGGGTCAACAGCCCCCTCCGGTAACTTTGGAAACCGGCCTTCCGCAAAATACGGCGCCCATTCGGCCAGGTCCAGGCCTGCCGTAAAGTGCCTGCCATGGGCGAACAGCAGGCCGCAGCGCAGGGCGGGGTCGCTGTGCAGCCGGCCGTAGGCCCGGGCCAGGTCCAGGTACATTGATACGTCAAAAGCGTTCAGCTTGGCGGGCCTGTTCAGTCCCATCAGGAGGATATGGCCCTGCTCCTCCACCGTCAGCTTATCAGTGTCCACGTTTGCCTCCTAAGCACGCCCCACGGGGCAGGATTTCATGCAGTTGAAACAAAAATACTGGAAGCCGATAAAGCCGGCCTGGTACAGGCGCCAGAAATGGACATCCTTAACCATCTCCTTTTGCTTCTCAGGCGGGCTGTCCACAAACCTGTTCCAGAACTCAATATGGCCACCGATGCCGTAAGGCTGGCCGTTCCTGATACACCGGAAAAGGTGGGTTTTGCCTTCTTCTGCCAGGGCCCCGGCCGGGCAGCCCTCCACGCAGGCATTGCATTGGTTGCATACTTTTCCCGCCGGCGGGTCGCTCTCCAGCTCCAGGTCACTCAGTACCGCGGTAAACACCACCTTGCTGCCGAAACGGGGGTGCAGTACCAGGTTGTTGCGGCCAAAAGCGCCAAGGCCGGCGGCAGCAGCGGCATGGCGCAGGGAGACGTCTCCCACCATGCCCTTGGTTTCCACGCTCATGTGCAGCGGGTAAGAGGGTGGAACGCTCATGGCCTTAGCCCCCAGTTCCCTGTTTAAAAACCGGGCCAGCCTGTAATTACAGGAGCGGGCGTATTCCATCACATCCATGCGACCGGTAAAGGCAATCTGCATATTTTCGCTCTCACAGTTGTCCAGTTCCCGGTAGGCCATCACCACCAGCGACTTTATCCCGGGCATAATGCTGTCAAGGGCGGGCGACTGCGGGCTGCGGTAATCCTTCGCCGCTGCAAAACCTACGTCATCCACCCCGAGACCGGTTACAAATTCCCTGATCTTCTCTTTCACCTTGGCTCTCCTCCTGATTTTTATAATCACCGGCATCAAAAAGGCTGTCGAGCACGCCAATAAAAGCAGCAAATTTCTCCCTGGCAAACCGTTCTTTTATTTCCCGGTCCAGCCGGGCGGCGCTCTCCACCATCTCCGGCCCCAGCCTGATGGCTTTTTCCGTCAGGAAAATCAAGAGAGAGCGGCGGTCATCGGGGTCCGGCCTTCTCTCCACAAATCCCCCCCGCTCCATCCGGTCCAGGATACCGGTGAGGGTTGAGCCGTCCATGCAGACGTTTTCAGCCAGGTCCTTAAACTTCTGGCCGTCGGCTTCAAACAGCGCGTTTAAGACATAGAACTGGACCGGGGTAATTTCGTAGGGTGCCAGGGCCACCTCGTAGTAGCGATGGATCCGGCGCATGACCTTACTCAGCTTGAAACAGATAAACCTTTCCGGACCGCTTTTTTTCTTTTCCCCCATCATCCACCTCATTTGCATAGCAATTGTTTGTATACAAACATTTTACCTGGCTGACCGTATTCTGTCAACGCTATAAAAAAATTTAAAGGACAATGCAACCCTGGCGTCAAATTACCTGGTGCCGGACCATTTTCTGCGCCTTTTTTTGGCATAAAAGAAGCCGCCCTGGCTGCCGTGGAGGCGGGGGCGGACATTGTGCTGGTCTGTCATACCTATGAAAGGCAGCTGGCTTATGTTACAGGCGCTGACAGCTGCCGTGGCGTCAGGAGAGATTGCTTTGGACAGAATTGATACCAGTGTGACCAGGATCTTGCTGCTGAAAAAAAGTACGGCCTGCTTTAACTTCTAAAGTCACTTATCCCGGAAGTTATCCGGTTGTGCGGCAGGTCTTTGCTGGCCCCAGCGGTACCCGCGGGCCATGCCGGCGGGAACACACCTGCGACCTCGGCGCTGCAAAGCAGAGTAGAGGCTGTCTCCCGGTTTCAGTTCCCTGATACAAAAGCCTCTGCCATAGCCGGTCATTGCGCCTTCGCCCGCCGGCCCGGTTCCGTCAAAACCAGGCATGGTAAACCCTCCTTTCAGCAAGAATCGGGAGCTGTGGGTTCGCACTGCGGACACACCATACTGCGCCTGCGCCCCCGTTGGCAGGCAGTCTCAATACTACCCCGGCACCGGCTGCAGACAAATTGGCCGGCGGCAATGCGGTAGTTACCGCCTTCCACTTTGATGGCCTTGCCTTCAATGATGGCTTCGGCCAGTTTGCTGCGGGCACCGGCGAGAATCCGCTGGAAAGTGGGCCTTGACACCTGCATCCTGCCGGCGCACTCCTCCTGTTCCAGCCCCTCCCTGTCTTTAAGGCGGATAGCCTCAATCTCTTCCACCGACAGCACCAGCTCCTCCAGTTCTTGTTTGGGAACACCGGCAGGCTTGAAATAGGTGAACTGCGGTTCAAACTGTACTCTGCGGCACTTTGGTGGCCTTGGCATATAATCAGTGACCGCAGCCGCAGACACCGGTGGGACGCTGCGTTAGGGTCCCTTTCAGAAAACTGTTCACCGCGTCCTCGCAACCGGTCTCCCCGGTAACCAGGACCACGATACCTGCGGAGAGCAGGTCTTCGTACATTTTTCTGCCCAGACCGCCGGCTATCACCAGGTCCACATTCTGCAAAGTTCTAATTACTTCGGCATGACTGTGGCTGTGGTGCCCGCTGCCGGCGCTGCCGCTGTGGGAGTGACAGTCCTCGTCGTGGTGATGCCCGAAAAGTTTGTGCCGGATTTCTTTTTTTACTATGGCTCCGTTGTCAGTCTCAAAAACCACAAAAAGGCGGGCACGGCCAAAATGGCCTTCAATAGTTTTGCCGTCGCTGCTGGGCAGGGCGATAATCATGTGCAGACCTCCTTTAATATTGAGCATATGCCCGTTATGTTTATATTATACAACTGATTATGAGCATATGTCAATAACTAATCCTCTCACACTATTCGCCCCATTCCAAAGGGTGCGGTACCAGCAGTTGCTGCAACCGCGCCACTGATTCCGCCAGGTGGTCGGGCCCGGCCGAAACCAGTTCTTCCGCGGTACCATAGCCGTAAGCCACCGCAATGGCGGCAATCCCGTTTTGACGGGCGCCGATTATATCATGCTCCCGGTCACCCACCATCACTGTCCCGCTTTTACCCACACCGGGATATTCCTGCAGGATGTACCTGATTATTTCGGCCTTGTCCACCCGGCTGCCGTCCAGGTTGCTACCCACCACACCGGTGAAATAGCCGGTCAGGCCAAAATGGTCGGTTATCCTTTTGGCGTAGACGGTGGGCTTGGAAGTGGCCACAAAAAGACGCTTACAGGCTTTTTGCAGTTCATCCAGCAGGCGGGTGATGCCAGGGAAAACCGTGTTCTCAAATATACCCTTTTCACCGAAGTACACCCGGTAATATTCCACCGCCTGCCTGGCTTGCTCAGTGCTGAAATCGTAATAATTGATAAAAGAGGCAACCAGCGGCGGGCCGATAAATTTCTTTAATTTCTCACTGTCATCCTCGATGATACCAAACCTGGCCAACGCGTACCGGATTGACCTGGTTATTCCCGTTGCCGGGTCGGTCAGAGTGCCATCCAGGTCAAAAAGGATGGTTTCGTACATCCGGGTCCCACCTCCTCAGATAGATTTTACATTACCTGGCCGCTTCCGCAAACAGAATATTTGGTTGACGTGAAAATGCTTTATGAAGTAAAATTTTTGTATACAAATAATATCTAAAAAATAACCGGGGAGGAGATATTTTGGGTCACCTGGGGATAGCCAAAGAAGAAGTTTACCGTGCACTGGCCCACAGGCTGCATAAAAATCCGGTGGGGGCGCCTTTAACCGAGACGCTCCTGCAAATACTCCAGATTATTTTTACCGAAGAGGAGGCCAGGATTGGCAGTCAGTTTCCTTTCCATATCACCACGCTGGACAGGATCATCGCAGCCACGGGGCTTTCGGAAAAGGAGCTCCTCGGCCACCTGGAAGACATGGCGGGGAAAGGCCTGGTGGTTGACTTTCAGCGGGACGGCAACACCTATTACATGCTTTCACCTATGGTAATCGGCTTCATGGAATATACCTTCATGCGTACCGGCGGTCCCCTGCCGTTGCCGGAACTGGCGGAGCTTTTTGAAAAGTACCACCACGAACAGGGGGTGGCTGAAGAGTTCTTCGGCGGCCAGACCAAAATGTTTCAGACCTGGGCCTACGAAAGCCTGATGCCGGTGGAAGTGGAAACCGAGGTCCTGGACTATGAAAAAGCTTCGCAGATGATCCGCGATGCCGGCGGCGGTGCCCTGGCCATGTGCTACTGCCGCCACCAGAAAGCACACCTGGGTACAGCCTGCGATGCCCCGGTGGAGGACGTGTGCACCTCTCTTGGCGTGGCTTCGGAGTGGCTGATCAGGCGCGGCTTCGCCCGCCCGGCCACAGTGGATGACCTGCTGCGGGTGTTGGAGCGCACCGAAGAACTGGGCCTGGTACACCTGGGCGACAACGTGCAAAAAAGACCGGCCTACATCTGCCACTGCTGCGGCTGCTGCTGTGGCGTCCTGCGCAGCATGAAAGAGGACCACAGCCGGATGTCGGTCCATCCCAGCAACTTTATCGTGGCCATAGATACGGAGGCCTGTACCGGCTGCGGCCGCTGCGCCAAAAAGTGTCACATTGAAGCCCTCAATGTTGTGGAAACAGAAGCCGGCAACCCCAAAAGCAAAAAAGCCATCCTGGACGAAAAGCGCTGCATCGGCTGCGGCGCCTGTATCCGAAGCTGCCAAAAATCAGCAATTTATTTCCGCCAGCGCCGGGAAATCCACGTCCCGCCCAAAAACAAAAAAGAACAGATGATGAGAATAGCCCTGGAAAAAGGCCGCTTTTAGGAGACGGGGGGTGTCAGGGGGACGGGGGTGTGACACCCGCCCGCAAGGGAGTGCCAGGAGGGTCGGGGCCGCGGTACTGGTAGTAATTGCACTGGAGGCGGCCGTTGTAGAGCTTTCTTTTTTTCCCGGCGGGGCGACCAAAGATTTTTTCAAAACCCGGGTGGGAAGTGATTATGCAGAAGGTCCAGGTGGGCAGTTTTTTAAAAACCTCCCGCATCTGGCGGTAGATTTCCTCAGCTTCACTTACTTCTCCCATGCGCTCGCCGTAAGGCGGGTTGCAGATGATATAGCCGTATTGGAAGCGGGAGCGGAAGTTTGCAAATTTCTGCTGTTGGAAGTGAATTTGATCTTCGACTCCGGCTTTGCGGGCGTGGTGGCGGGCCAGGCTCAGCACTTTTTCATCGCTGTCGGTGCCAAAAAGGCGCAGCTTCCGGTCCTTAACGGCCAGGCTTTGTGCTTCTTCCCTGGCTTTCTGCCAGTACTTTTGGGGAATGTTAGGCCAGTGTCCGGCGTCAAACTGCCGGCGCAGGCCGGGTGCGATATTCAGGGCGATCAGGGCCGCTTCCACCAGGATGGTGCCTGACCCGCAGAATGGGTCGGCCAAGACCCGGTCAGCCGGCCAGTTGCTCAGCATCACCATCCCGGCAGCCAGGGTTTCCCGGAGCGGCGCTGTCGCGGTCAGTTCCCGGTAACCCCGTTTGTGCAGGCCAACACCGCTGGTGTCGATGGTAATGGTAGCCCGGTCTTTGAGCAGGCCCACCTCAATCCGGTAGCGTGGACCGTTTTCTTCGAACCACTGCCGGCGGTACTTCTGCTTCATTTTTTCCACCACCGCCTTCTTCACGATGGCCTGGCAGTCAGGGACACTGAAAAGCTTTGACTTGACCGATTTGCCTGTGACTGGAAATTCGGCGTTTTCCGGCAGCCAGTCGTCCCAGGGCAGTGCTTTGGTACGCTCAAACAGTTCCTCAAAAGACAGGGCGTCAAACTCGCCCATTTTGACCAGGACGCGGTCGGCGGAACGCAGCCACAGGTTGGTGCGGCAAACGGCTTCTTCGTCGCCGGAAAAAGTGACCCGGCCGTTCTCCGGCATCTGGTCTTTGTAACCCAGGTTTTTCAGTTCTTTGGCCACCACCGCTTCCAGGCCGAAGGCAGCGGTGGCAATCAACTCGATTTTGCCCATGATTCAACTCCATTTAAGCACTTTTTTTGTATATTTCCCTAACAGATATGTTTAACCAAAGGAGAGCATTTGTCAACCCTGCCTGATTTTTCCGGAAACGGTTATTTTCCCGATGCTTTGTTGACACGTTTTAATTACAATCAGGGCAGGGTCACCGTTCCTGGCCGGAGGGGGTTTTATAATGGGAAAAAATTATTATGCCGAAAAACTTAACTCCATGAAACTGTACCAGGTTTACCAGACCGAAATCACAAGAGTTAAGCAGTACCTGGAGGCGGAAATCGATTTTGTCCGCCGGCAACTGCACGGGCGGGAAAAAATCCTGGAGCTGGGAGCCGGTTACGGGCGCATATTAAAAGAACTGGCGCCCTGTGTTGCGTCGGCTGTAGGGGTGGATATCTCGGCCGATTCCGTGGAATTTGGCAAGGAGTATTTAAAGAGTTTTCCCAACTGCCGCCTTTTGGTGATGGATGCCCATGATTTAAAGCTGAACCCGGAGTTTGACGTGGTGCTGTGCCTGCAGAACGGGCTTTCCGCCATCAGGGGGAGAGGCGCGCCAAACCTTATTGAACAGGGCATGAAGGTTCTCGTCCCCGGTGGAAGGGCTTATTTCAGCAGTTACAGCCACAAGTTCTGGGAGCACAGGCTGGCTTGGTTTCAGGAACAGGCGGATAAGGGGCTCCTCGGTGGAATAGACATGGAAAAAACCAGGGACGGCAACATTGTGTGCAAAGACGGGTTTACAGCCACCACCTTTTCGCAGGATGCTTTGGAGAAGCTGGGGCAGAACTCAGGATACAGTTACCGGATAGAGGAAGTGGACGAATCAAGTATCTTTCTGATCCTGGAAAAGTAAAAATCAAAAACTTATAAAGGGTGCCCCGCGGGGCACCCTTTATTTTTATGTTTTGGCACTCCTTCTTTCCGGCCCCTTGCGCGGCTGGGGTGCGGCATCTCTGTCAATGCTTCTCTCGTTTAACCACCGGGCTACGGAGGGGGCGACGTCTTTTTGCGACCGTGAACTGACGTAGATGCCGATGTGACCACCGGGGAAAGAAATCATGTCTTTGTCGGTACTGGCGACAGCGTCGTTCAGCGGCTTGCTGGAGGCCGGTGGCACCAGGTGGTCCTGTTCGGCAAAAACGTTTAAGAGCGGCATGGTTATGTTTTTCAGGTTAACCGTGCGCCCGCCTAGCTCCAGTTTGTTCTGGATCAGCAAGTTGTCCTGGAAGAGGTCCTTGATAAACTTGCGGAAAGCCTCTCCCGCCTGGGCCGGGCTGTCGAAAATCCATTTTTCCATACGCAGGAATTCCCTCACTGCCTCCGGTTTGTCCAGGTTTTCCAGGAAGCCCATGTATTTGTCCAGCATCAGCTGGAAAGGTTTTAACATCAGGAAACCGGTGTTCATGAAGCTGCCGGGCACCACTCCAAATGCATCCACCAAATTGTCCACGTTCATGTGCTTGCTCCAGATAAAAAGCAGGCCGTCTTCGATGGAAAAGTCCACCGGGGTGACCATAGTCACCAGGTTCCTTACTTTCTCCGGGTAAAGGGCGCTGTAGATGACGCTGAAGGTGCCGCCCTGGCAGACTCCCAGCAGGTTAATCTTATCCTGCCCGCTTCTTTCCCGTATCACATCAACCGCATGGTCAATGTAGCCGTCGATATAATCCTCCAGGGTCAGGTACTTATCCATCTTGTCCGGATAACCCCAGTCGATTATATAAACGTCCAGCCCCAACTCCAGCCAGCGGCTGATTACGCTTTTGTCCTGCTGCAGGTCCATCATGTACTGGCGGTTCACCAGGGCATACACAATAAGGGTGGGAACTGCACTGATTTTTTCCGCCTTGGGCAGGTAGTGCCAGAGGGTGACTTTGTCTTCCCCATAGACCAGTTCTTTGGGAGTGAGCGCAACTTCGACATCGCTGATGGAAAGCATTGTGTTAAGGCCGTCCATCAGCTTCCGGTTTGCAATCACCATCTCGTCCAGGGTTTTCATCAGGTTAAATCCCAGCGGTAAAGTCATGCTTACTGCTCCTCCTTCAATTTCAGGCTCTCCACCGCTTTAGCCAGCTCTTCTATCTTTTTGGCCTGTTGCTTCTGATTTTTTTTCAGCTCATAGACAGCCTTGGCCAGGCTGTCCATCTCCCTGTTGGTCACCACAGGCAAAGAGGCGCCTATAACATCCATGAGCAGGTCGTCATACTTTTTCTTAAAGGTCACGGAAGCATCCACCATTTCACCCAGGATCTTAGCAAAGCTTTCAGTTTTGAAAAGGTTGAAATAAGCTTCTTCGTTGGCCTGCCACCAGGCTTTATAGAAATCTTTAAAACTTTCCGGTGCAGCTCCTTTTTGCGAGAGTTCGATCATGCTCTGCATCAGTTTCTGCATGACCTCATAACCGACCCGGTACATGGCAGCGGAGAAGTTGGCCACCGCGGAAACCAGCTTGTTAAAGGAATCCAGGCTGCCCAGGATCTTTTCAATGTTGTCCTTGCTTAGACCCAGGGCCGGCATGCGCAGGAACTTGCCGGCAGAATCCTGGTAAGCTTCTGTCCAGGCTTTGGTAAACTCCAGGTAAGCCTGCCGGTCACCCTGCAGTGCTTTTTGGAATTTATCCTGCAAAACCGGTGAAGCATCCAGCCAGGGCTGCAGCAGGTTGGCCATCGCCTGCCCATATAATCCGCCCACTTCAAACGGGCTTTTCACCAGCACTTTTACCGGTTCGGGAAGATTCATCATAAAAAAGGCATCCAATACTTTATTGTAGTTTTCCTGCATGGTCCGGGAGAACTGGCGCCATTCCTGCAGTTCCCCCCTGCCCGGCATGCCGGCGGCAAAGCTCTGCCAGAAAGACAGTAATTTGGTATAAATCTCCGTCGCCTTAAGCAGTTTATCCATAGTTTCCGTACCTACCCCGCCCGGGGCCTGCCTGACAAAATCCTGCATGATTTCCGTCGATTGCTTAAACCAGTCCCGGTAAAAGCGGACCAGGTCACCGCCCGGCCAGGAAACGGCTTTCAGGAGCTCTGCCTGCTTCTCATACAACTCGGTCACCTTACCGGGATGCAGAAAGTCAAAGGATTCCTTCCAGACCCCAAAAAACTTTTCCTGGGTTTCCCACCAACTTTCCAGAAACGATTTGGACTGTTCGGTCATAATAATTTCCTCCCTGTTTATTTTTGAAATACCGGTTTCTTGGTCGCTGGCAACCTTTTCTTTCCCGGGTGTGGTTTCGTCTGAAAATTTTGCTTAGAGGGAATTGTATTTCCATTTACTGCTATAAAATGAAAACACCCCCTTGGCCCGGCATTGGCCGGGGAAGAGGTGCTCCGGTCTTGGTCGGTATATTCCGTATTACCTGTATTTGGGGAACTAAGCTTCATTCCAGCATAAATCTGTTGCTTTAAAACAAGACACGGGCATAAACCATGCTTGTTTTAATTATAACACCGGCTTTTACAGTTGTCTATACTGTTTTTGTTAAAATTTTACTAATCTGTAGTAATTGTCATAATCAATAAAAATTCTAACCACTGCCGGTTGCAAGCCTGATAAGCAGGATTTCATTGTTTTTTGCAGAAAACAATGGCAAGTAGCGCAAAGGAGGTAACAACATGATGAAGACCAGGGTATGTGAAGTGCTTGGCATTGAATACCCCATTATACAGGGAGGCATGGTATATATCTGCACCCCGGAGCTGGCTGCAGCCGTATCCAATGCAGGGGGCCTGGGACAGCTCACCTGCATCACTGGCAGGAAAGACCCGGACACCCTCCGTGCTAATATCAGGCGCACCAGGGAATTGACAAACAAGCCGTTTGCCGTCAATATCCCTCTGATAATGCCCAATGCGGAACAGCTGGTGGCAGCGGCTGTGGAGGAAAAAGTGGATGTTATAACAACGTCGGCCGGAAACCCCAAAAAATTCACGTCTTATATAAAAGAACACGGCGTCCGGGTCTGCCACGTGGTACCCTCGGTCAAACTGGGGCAAAAAGCACAGGAAGCAGGGGTTGACATCATCGTGGCCGAAGGCTGGGAAGCGGGCGGCCACAATGCCTATGACGATGTGACCACCATGGTCCTGATCCCCCAGATAACCCGGGCGGTGGATATTCCGGTGGTGGCGGCCGGCGGTATCGCCGATGCCCGCGGCCTGGTGGCTGCTTTTGTGCTTGGTGCGGAAGGAGTGCAGATGGGCACCCGCTTTATTATGACCAGGGAGTGTGCTGCCCACGAAAACATGAAAAAAGCCATTGCCCAAGCTACAGATACGGCCACGGTGGTGACCGGCCGTGCTTTCGGACCTACCCGTGTCTTAAAAAACGCCCTGGCCGCCGATATCCTTTCCTGGGAAAACCAGGGAATGACCGCCGCTGAAATTCTGGAACGCATCGGCAGCGGACGGTCCGAGCGCGCCCTGCTCCACGGCGACATTGAGCAGGGTTCGCCCATGAGCGGCCAGATCGCCGGCCTGCTGAGAGAGGTGACCAGCGTACAGGAACTATTTGACAGCATCCTGGGCGAAATACGCCCGGTCCTGGAAAAGGCCGGCAAAATGCTTCTTGGCGGTTAGATAAAATCCCTAAATCCAGGCAGGACGGTTTTTTAACCGTCCTGTTTTTTGGAGTGACCGGCCGCAGCCCCTTTACATATGGTAATATACCACCAAATGTAAAGGGGTTTGCCCATGATCTACCAGGAAGTCAGCTGGCTCCGCTCCACAGGTCACAAGCTCGACCCGGCACTGCGTCAGCGCTGCCTTGGCTGGTACCGGCCCGTCCGCTACGTGCCCTGTTTCACCCAGCGGCTACTCAGAGGTTTCAGGACACGCTGGCGCAAAATTCCCGTTATTGTACAGATGAAAACACCGGCCGGAGCAATCTCACCTGGTACCGTGGCGGCAATGGCCGGCTGCCGGGTCAGGCGGGAGCTGAAACTGATCAACGCTTTCTCCTCCAGGGTCAACGCCGCTGCGCTGAAAGCGCTGGCCTCCGACCACAGGGTCAGGAAGATTTATTATGATGCCGAGGTAAGGGCGGTGCTGGACACCGCCTCCCATACCGTAAGGGCTCCGGCCCTCTGGAAACGGGGCCTTACCGGCCGGGGAGTAGTGATGGCCATACTGGATACCGGCATTTATAACCACCCGGACCTGGCCGGGCGGATAGTGGGCTTTGCAGATTTTATCAAAAACAGAAAACAGCCATATGATGACAACGGCCACGGCACCCACGTCGCCGGCAACGCCGCCGGCAACGGGAAAGAATCGGGCGGCCTGTACCGTGCCCCGGCTCCCGAAGCCGGCCTGGTGGGAATTAAAGTATTGAATAAAACCGGCACCGGCTCCCTTTCCACCGTAATTGCCGGAGTACAGTGGTGCGTCGATAACCGGCGGAGACTGGGCATCAGGATCCTTAACCTGTCTCTTGGCAGCGAAGCCAGGCTCTCCCACCGGGAAGACCCGGTCTGCCAGGCGGTAGAGGCAGCCTGGCGGGAGGGGCTGGTGGTTTGTACCGCAGCCGGCAACGGCGGGCCGGAACCGTGTACCGTCAATTCTCCGGGCATCTCTCCACTGGTTATCACCGTGGGTGCCAGCGACGACGCCGGCACATCCGGGGCGGACGATGATACCATAGCCCCCTTCTCCAGCAGAGGCCCCACTCCCGACGGCCTGGTTAAGCCTGATCTGCTGGCCCCCGGTGTAAACGTGGTTTCACTGCGCTCACCTGGCTCATTCCTTGACAAACAAGCCAAACAGGCCCGGGTAGGGCTGTGGTATCTCTCCCTTTCCGGCACTTCCATGTCAACCCCGCTCTGTGCCGGAGTGGTGGCTCAGCTTCTGCAGCTCAATCAAAGCCTGACCCCGGATGAAGTTAAGCTAATATTGGCGGATACAGCCCGGGACCTGGGACTGGACGCCAACAGCCAGGGCAGCGGCCTGGTAAACGCTGAGAAGGCAGCAACAGAAGTTACCGCTCCCTGAAGCGCACAATTTAGAAATCAGAGTCATGCCCTGCCATATTTCAGCTGCCTGGCAGGTTTCTTTTTCTCCACAACGAATATTAACAATGGCAATAATCACAGGCTGTACCAAAATCCTTTGTCCGGAGGTGTATTCCGTGAGAAAGCATGAGCGGAGGTACCTTGACAGGTTAAAGAAGGCATACCCGGAGAAATTTGTATCGAATGACAGGATTTTCAGCAACATCAGGGCCGGTGACCGTATTTTTATCGGTACCGGCTGCGGCGAACCGCAGTACCTGGTTCGCGCCCTGATAGACCACGTGGAGAAAAACCCAGGCTGTTTCTTTGACGCCGAAGTACTGCAGGTGTGGACCCTGGGTGTTGCTCCCTATACCAGCGAAAAGTTTAAATATACCTTCAGGCACAACTCGTTTTTCATCGGAGATAACACCCGGGATGTGGTCAACAGGGGGCAGGCTGACTATACCCCTGTTTTTTTGTCCCGGGTGCCTTCGCTTTTCCGGCGCGGCCTGGTGCCCATCGACGTGGCCCTGATTCAGACTTCAACACCGGACAGGCATGGTTTCCTGAGTCTCGGCATCAGTGTTGATATAGTTAAGGCCGCAGCAGAAAGCGCAAACCTGGTCATTGTCCAGATCAATCCCGAAATGCCCCGTGTTCATGGCGATACGTTTATCTCTGCCGAAAGCGTGGACTTTTTTATTATATACGAAGAACCCCTGCTGCAGTATAAGAATCCCGCACCGGGTGACGTCACCAAAGCTGTGGGCAGGTACGTGGCGGAAATCGTGGAGGATGGCGATACCATCCAGGTAGGCTACGGCAGCATACCCAACGCCATCCTGAGCAGTCTGGCCGGCAGAAAAAACCTGGGAGTACATTCCGAACTTCTGACCGACGGAATTATTGAGCTTATGAAAACCGGTGTTATAAACAACAGTTGTAAAACGCTGGATCGGGGCAAAACGGTAGCCTCCTTTTGCATGGGCACAGAGGCAACTTACCGGTATATCCGTGACAACCCGGCCATTGAGATGCGCAGTATCGAATATACCAACAGCCTGCTCACCATAGCCGGCCAGAAGAATATTGTGGCCATTAACAGCGCCCTGGAAGTGGACCTCACCGGCCAGGTAAGCTCAGAGTCCATCGGTAAGTTTTTTTACAGCGGCATCGGCGGCCAAGCCGATTTTATCCGCGGCGCCGCCCTGGCGCCGGGCGGTAAGGCGGTTATTGCCCTGCAATCCACCACCGAAGATGGTAAAATTTCCCGGATTGTCCCGTTTTTGAAGGAAGGAGCCGGTGTGACCCTGACCAGGGGCGATATTGGCTACGTGGTGACCGAATACGGCCGGGCCTACCTGCACGGTAAAAACATCAGGGAAAGGGCGATGGCCCTGATCGCCATCGCCCATCCCCGGTTCCGCCCCTGGCTGATTGAGGAAGCCAAAAAACTCTCGCTTATTTATGCCGACCAGGCCTTCCTGCCCGGAGAAAAAGGCGAATACCCTTATGACCTGGAAACATACCGTACCACCAAAACCGGTCTTACCCTGTTCCTTAGACCGGTTAAGCTGAGCGACGAACCGCTGCTTAAAGAATTTTTTTATGCAGTCTCCGACGCCTCCAGGTACAAGCGCTTTGCTTCGGCCCGCAAAGATATGCCCCACGAGATCCTGCAGAAAGACTTTGTCGTAATAGACTATACCGAGGAAATGGAACTCCTGGCCATCATCGAAAAAGAGGGCCGGGAGCTGGTGGTGGGAATCGGCCAGTATGGCATCCTTGCCGGAACGCTGAGAGCGGAAATCGGTCTTATTGTCAGGGATGATTTCCACCGCCAGGGCATCGGCGGCACTTTGCTGTCAGCAATAATTCACCTGGCTGTGAAACAGGGGCTGCTGGAGCTGGTGGCCGAGGTCATGACCTCAAACACACCCACCCTTGAGCTGCTGAAACAGCATGGCTTTACCGTTGAAAAGAGACCGGCCAGCGGGATGATAATATTGACCAAAAACCTGAGAACCACCGAGCCGGCTTATGTTACCTGACGGGGGGGTGTCAGTTCCCCCGTCCCCCTGACACTGCCTTACCAGTGCTCCAGGTGGAGGGGGGATTTGCCGATGGCAAGGGTAGCTTCCCAGAAGGCTTCGCTTAAGGTGGGGTGGGGATGGATCAGGTCCATCAGCTCCGGGACTCTGATACCGGCGGCCACGGCCAAGGTGCCCTCCTGGATCAGGTCAGAGGCGTGTGGGCCCAGGATATGGACGCCGATGACCGGACCGTCTTTGCCGTCGGCAATTATCTTGACGATACCGTCGGCCTCGTCCTGGAGAAAAGCCTTGCCGTTGGCGGAGAAGGGGAATTTACCCACCTGTACGTCGTACCCCTGCTCTTTTGCCTCTTCTTCCGTCAGGCCCACCCGGGCCATTACCGGCTGGGTGAAGATACAGACCGGGATAGCCTTATCATGAAAGACGGAGTTCAGGCCGGCGGCGTTTTCCGCCGCCACCATGCCCTGGTGGGCCGCCGTGTGGGCCAGGAAATAACCGGGGGTAGCAGCGTCACCGATGGCGTAGATGCCGGGTACGTTGGTTGCCATATATTGGTTTACTGCAATGCCCTTATCGCTGTACTTTACGCCGGCCATTTCCAGGTCCATGCCGTCCGTCACCGGCCCGCGCCCCACCGCTACCAGCACCGCCCCAAAGCGCAGTGTCTCGTCACCGCGTTTGGTGTTTACAGTGAGAATATACCCGTCTTCAGCAAGCGCAATGTTCCCCAGCGCGGTTTCCGTCATTATCTTAATCCCCTGCCTGCGCAGATACGGCGTGAGGCGGCGCACCATCTCCCTGTCTTCCCGGCGCAGCAGGATGCTGCGCTGAATTATGGTGACGTCACAGCCAAATGAGGCAAAAATCGAAGCCAGCTCCAGGGCTATAACCCCGCCGCCGATAACCGCCAGACTGGCAGGGATTTCTTTTAATTCCAGGGCTTCGCGGGAAGTGAGTATCCCCGGCAGGTCTATGCCGGGAACCGGGGGAAATATTTCCCTGGCGCCCGGTGCCAAAATAACTTTGCCCGCGCCAAGCCGCCGTTTTTCCCCTCCCGCGGTCTCCACCTCAATCAGGTCGGACGAAAGGAAGCGCGCGGTGCCACCAACCACTTCCACACCCGCTTTTTTGAGCAGCCTGGACAGGTTGCCGGCCAGGCTTGACACCACGGACGCTTTCCGCTCCTGGATTTTGGCATAGGAGAAACCGACATGGCCGGTACTGAAGCCGAACTCCCCCGCCTTTTTTAATTTACCGTACAGCTCGGCGCAGTGAAACAGCGTCTTGGTGGGGATGCAGCCGTGGTGCAGGCATGTCCCCCCCAGTTTCTCTTTCTCAATCAGAACAGTCTTCAGCCCAAGGGCGGCGGCGCGCAGGGCCGCCGTGTACCCTCCCGGTCCACCGCCAATCACGGCCAGTTGGTAATTCTGCATTTGTCTTGCCCCTCTCCATTGGCAAATTCCATATTAAAAACTTCGGCAAAGCCTGCGCAGATCGCCAGGGCCAGATCTTCCAGGCTGAACCGGTAGCCCAGGTCATCCAGGCCGGCCGCCCGGGCGGCCAGCTTCTCCATATAATGACTGTCATCGCCGCCTCTGACGGGCAAAACCTGCCGGTAGAGATCCAGGGAAAGTTCCTGCAAAATGGAACCGTGCTGGAGCAGCACACCATCCCGGCGCAGCTGGGCGCTGCCCGCCACCTTTTTCCCCGCCACCTGCACCTCGTAAGCGGATGGGGTATCAAAGCAGGAACCCGGAGCCAGGCCCGGCCCCCTGCTCTCCCCCGGTGCCATTTCGGCGTTGATGCCGAGACGCTGCAGGCCGCTGACTATGGCTGTGCTAAGCAGCCGGTAGGACAGCAGTACCCCTTTTGGCAACAGAGGGTGGGTTTCGGGCAGGACCACGCTGTAGGTCAGTTCACGGTGGTGCAGGAGCGCCCTGCCCCCGGTGGGGCGCCTGACTATCTCAATGCCCAGCCGCCGGCAGGCGCCGGTGTCCACAATATCTTCCTCCTGTTGAAAGTGGCCAAGGGATATGGCCGGGGGACTCCAGGAATAAAAGCGCAGGGTGGGCGGCGCCTCCCCCGCGGCCACCTGCTCCAGAATGGCCAGGTCCCGGGCCATATTGACAACGCCGGGGAGGGCCGGGTCAGTGATGAGCCGCCATTTTTCCCACACCGTCTTCCCCCCTCCCGTCCAGGCCCGCCGCCAGCAGTGCCATGGCCTCTTTAGTCTCCGCGGCGGTGAGGGGCCTTGGGTAGTTGTATATAAAGCCGCCGGGGCGTTCGTTGTAATAGGGGCGGTTACAGCCGGGGCAGCCGCTGGTGCGGAAAGCCTCCCCGTCTTTGAGGGTGTCTTGCAGTTCCTCCAAAGACAGCCCAAGAGACAGCAGGCGACCTTCCGGGCTGAACACAAACCGGGAAAACGGCACCAGCCCGGTGCGCAGCAGGTAGCAGGCGGCCTGAAGGCGGCGGTACTGTGCCGGTTCAGGCGGCCTGCGCCCGGAGAGCGCCGTGCCTTTAAGCGGGGTAAAGGCGAACAGGGCCACCGTCACCTGCTCTTTTTGTAGTTCGGCTGTGAGCGCCAGCAACTCCCGCTCGGTTTCACCCAGACCGCAAATCAGGTGGGTAACGATGCGCCCCGGCCGGCGGCGGGCGCAGGTAAGTAGCAACTCCAGCCTCCGCTCAAAAGAACCCCCTTTAATTGCGGCGTAAACCTCCGGTGCAGCCGCATCCAGGGCGATGCTGACCCGCTCGGCCCCGGCCTGCAGCAGTTCCTCCGCCTCCCGCACTTGATCAATCCAGGCGGAAACACAGACCGGAAGCGCAGAGACAGTTTTCAGCCTCTGCACCAGCGCCGCCAATTCCGGTATGCCCCGGCCGGTCCACACACCTTGCAGGCAAATTCTTTGCAGGCCCGCCTCCCCCGACCGGCTAAAGCCCGCCTCCAGCTCCGATACGGCAAAAAGCGGCCAGTCAACCCGGCCCAGGCGATCAGCACCATTTTTCTTACCTCCTGCCTGCGGGCAAAAAGCGCACCGCCTGGTGCAGCCGTCACCCCAGAGTAGGTAAGCGGTGGTGGGGATGACGGCCATCCTGATTTTTTTTAAGCCCAAAACAGCTGCCGTACCGGCGGATATCCTCATCACAGCGAGCAACACTCCTCTGTCCGTATGATTTCCAGGCCGAGCAGCACCGCCAAGTCCCGGGCCGCGGGGCTGGGCTGGACGATTTTATTTACCCCGGCCCTGACCGCCAGGCTGTCCAGCATGCTGCGGTAGGTGCCGCCGGGGCGCAGGCACCCCAGGTACAGTGGCGCCGCGGGAAACATGAGGCGGGCGGCAGCGATGACCGCTACCGCCTCCGAAACGGGAGGCGGTTCCCGGTCGGCGTAGGCGGTACCCGGCGTCGGACGGAATACGATAAAGCTTATCGCCTCTGCCCCTTCCCGCTGCAGGGCAGACAGCGCCTCCAGTTCTCCGTGTATGCGGCCCCCCCTCAGGCCAAGGCAGAGGTGCGGCACCACCCGGGTATAGCGGCGCAGGCGGCGGTAAGATTCGATGTACTTTTTCCCGCTGCCAGCAGGAAGCCCGTACACTTCGCGGATGGTTTTATCGTCCACCACGAAATCAAACGATATAACGTCAGCCAGCGCTACCGTTTCCGTCTCCATTTCTCCCGCCAGGCCGGTGTGGAGGTTGAGCCGGCCCCGCTGTGACAGTTCCCGTATCCCCTCCAGATGCCCTGCCAGGGGAACGCTCCCCTCCGGATTACAGCCGCCGCTCACAAGGTAGCTCTTTTTGGTACCCGTCTTTATGTCCAGCGCTGTCTCCAGGGAAACCATCGTTCTTAAGTAATGGCCGCCGCAGTGGGCGCAGTTCAGGGAGCAGTCCCTGCCGGTTACGGAAACCGGCAGGGTGGCGGCAGGGTAGACAAACTCCAGCCGGGGCGGAAAATTGGCCCGGCGTACATCCCAGGCTTCCCGGAGCAGGTCGTCAATAGCAGCATTTGCGGTCATGCTTCTTCTTTACTCCAGCGGACGCGCAGCTGCCGCACCGCCCTGGCTTCGTCCAGCCGGCCCACCACCGTGGTATGGGGGGCTTCTTTTACTCTTTCCGGGTCTTCCCGTACCAGGCGGGCAATTTCAGCCATAGCCTCCGCGAAAGAGTCCAGGGTTTCCCTGCTTTCGGTTTCGGTGGGTTCCACCATCAGCGCCTCCGTCACCACCAGCGGGAAATAAACCGTGGGTGGGTGGAAGCCGAAATCAAGCAACGCCTTGGCGATGTCGCCGGCGCCGGCGCCCATTTTCTTCTGTTCCCGGGCGGAGAGCACAAATTCATGCTTGCAGACGCGGTCATAGGGCAGGTGGAAGATGGGTTTCAGGCGGTGCATCAGGTAGTTGGCGTTGAGAACGGCATCGGCACTGGCCTGTTTCAGGCCATCGGCGCCCATCATGCGCAGGTAGGTGTAAGCCTTGACCACCACCCCAAAATTGCCGTGAAAACTGTGCACCCTGCCGATACTCTGCGGCCGGTCGTGGTCCAGGTAAAAACCCGCCTCACCGCGCTCCACCAGGGGCAAAGGCAGAAAAGGCGCCAGTTTTTCCTTTACACCCACAGTGCCGCTGCCGGGACCGCCGCCGCCGTGCGGGGTGGCAAAGGTTTTGTGCAGGTTGAGGTGGACCACGTCAAACCCCATGTCACCGGGCCGGGCGTAGCCCATAACGGCGTTGAGGTTGGCCCCGTCGTAGTAGAGCAGGCCGCCGGCGGCGTGGACCGCCGCGGCGATCTCCAGGATATCTTCTTCAAACAGGCCCAGGGTGTTGGGGTTGGTCAGCATCAGGGCCGCGGTGTCGGGGCCGAGTGCCTCCTTCAGTGCCGCCAGGTCCACCAACCCCCGCTGGTCGGAGGGCACCTGTATTACCTCAAAGCCAGCCATGGCTGCCGTGGCCGGGTTGGTGCCGTGGGCCGAATCGGGAACCAGCACCTTATCCCTGTTCTGGCCGTGCCAGCGGTGGTAAGCCTGGATCATCATGAGCCCGGTCAGCTCACCGTGCGCACCGGCCACCGGTTGGAAGGTGATCCGGTCCATGCCGGTAATTTCTTTCAGGTACTGCTCCGCCTCGTACAACAACTCCAATATCCCCTGTACGGTTTCATCTTCCTGGCAGGGGTGAACCAAGGCGAAGCCAGGCAGCGCCGCCGCCTCTTCGTTGACCTTGGGGTTGTATTTCATGGTACAGGAGCCAAGGGGGTAAAACCCGGAATCCACCCCGTGGTTGCGGGTGGACAGTGCGGTGTAATGCCGCACAACCTCTGGCTCCGACAACTCCGGCAGGCCAAGAGGCAGCTGACGCCTGAAGGCCTGCGGCAGCAATTCCTCCAGCGGTCTTGCCGACACATCCAGGGCAGGCAGGGAAACCCCGCGCCTGCCCGGCCGCCCCGACTCAAAAAGCAGTTTCTGTGTTTTTCTCATCTGTACCCCTCCAGCAGCCGGACCAACAGGTCAATCTCTTCTCTGGTCCGTTTTTCAGTCACGCTTAGCAACACCGCATTGCCCAGTTCCGGGTAATGAGGAGCGAGGTCCAGCCCTCCCAGGACATTGTTCTTTAACAGTTCCCGGTTAAGCTCCGCTGCCGTGCCGGGTATGCGGACGGGAAACTCCCGGAAGTAAACGCCGGGGAAGGGGACTTCGTACCCCGGTAGCGACGCGATGCGCTCCCGCGCGTAAGCGGCCTTCTGCAGGCAAAGGGTGGCCACTTCGGTGAGGCCGCCCGGACCAAGGCAGGCCAGGTACACAGCGGCAGCCAGGGCGTTCAGCGCCTGGTTGGAGCAGATGTTGGAGGTGGCCCTCTCCCGCCTGATATGCTGTTCCCGCGCCTGCAGCGTCAGTACAAAACCCCGGTTGCCCTCCTTATCCACCGTTTCACCCACAATGCGCCCGGGCATACGTCGAATCAGCTTTTGTCCGGCCGCAAAAAAGCCAAGCAGCGGCCCGCCGAAAGATTGCGGGCTACCCAAAGACTGCCCCTCACCCGCCACGATGTCGGCGCCGTACTCGACCGGCGCCTGCAGCAGGGGTAGGGAAAGGGGATCCACGCCCATGATTAAAAGCGCTCCCCTGGCGTGGAGCAGGTCGGCCACACCCGCCATATCCTCCACCAGACCGAAAAAATTAGGTCGCTGCAGGATCAGGGCCGCCACATCATCGCCCAGCGCCGCCTCCAACCTGCCAAAATCGGTCTGCCCCTCCGCCATGGGGAGTTCCTCCAGCACCAGGCCACGGCTGTCCATGTAAGTCCGCAAAACCTGGCGGTACCAGGGGTTGACCGTACGGGACACCAGCACCCGGCTGCGGCAGGTGGCGCCGCAGGCCATTATGGCCCCTTCGGCCAGGGCGGTAGCGCCGTCGTAGAGGGAGGCGTTGGACACCTCCATCCCGGTCAGTTCACAAATCATGGTCTGGTACTCGAAAATGGCCTGCAGTACGCCCTGGCTGATTTCCGCCTGGTAAGGGGTATAAGAGGTGTAAAACTCGCTCCTCCCGGTGATATGCTTCACCACGCTGGGAATAAAATGGTCGTACACACCACCGCCCAGGAAACTAACGCAGTCGCCGCTGTGTCTGTTTTTGGCCGCCAGCTTCTTTAAGTGTTGCAGCACTTCCCCTTCGGCAAGGGGAGGAGGTAGTGACATTTCTCTCTGCAGGCGGACAGCAGCCGGAACATCGGAAAACAGGTCTTCCACCGAATTGGCGCCGATAGCCGCCAGCATCTCCCCCCTTTCCCGGTCAGTGAGTGGAAGATAATGCCGCCCGCTCACTGTTCTCCCTCCTCCTCCTGCTGCCGGATCCACCCGGCATAAGCACCGGGATCAAGCAGTTCCACCTTTTCACAGCCCTCCGCTGTTTGCAGCCTGACCATCCAGCCCTCTCCGTATGGGTCCTGGTTCAGCAGTTCCGGCTGGTCCGGCAGCGCTTCGTTCACCTCCACCACCGTTCCGTCCACCGGCGAATAGGTATCAGCCACCGCCTTCACCGACTCAATAACCGCCATACTCTGCCCGGCCCTTAGCTTCCTGCCGATTTCCGGCAGCTCTACAAAAACAATGCTCCCCAGTTTATCCTGGGCATAGTCGGTAACACCGACCCTGACGGTATTGTCTCCTTCCTCACGTATCCACTCGTGCCTGCGGGTAAACTTTAACCCTTCCGGTATCTGCCATTCCATTGCTTTTCCCTCCTGTAAAAAGGCAATTTTACTACCTCCGCACCGTATTCCCGGCCGCGGATCACCACTTCCACCCGCGTCCCTGCCGCTGCATACCCCGGTGACAGAAAAGCAAGGGCGACAGCCGCATCTAACGTGGGTGACCAGGAACCGCTGCTCACCCAGCCGATATCCGCCCCCCCTGACCTCACCGTGTAGCCTTCCCGCGCAATACCCCGCTCCGCCATCACCAGGCCGCAGAGCTTAAACCGCAGCCCTTCCTCCTTTTGTTTAAGCAGCGCCTCCCGTCCAATAAAATCAATGCTCTTGTCAAAGGACACATACCGCCCAAGGCCGGCGTACAGCGGCGAAATCTTTTCGGACAGCTCGTGCCCGTACAGGGGCATACCTGCCTCCAGCCGCAAAATATCCCGGGCGCCGAGGCCCGCCGGTACAAGACCCAGTCCATTCTCCCGACCGGCACTCCATAACTCTCCCCAGACTTCCTTCGCTTCCTGCCAGGAACAGTAAATCTCAAACCCGTCCTCCCCGGTATACCCGGTGCGGGAAACCAGGCACCTGATGCCGGCAACCGCTACTTCCGGCAGGAAATGATAGTACCTCAGAGATGCGACCCTCTTTTCCGCCAGTGCCAGCATGATCTCCAGGCTGTTTGGGCCCTGCAGCGCAATCTGGGCCGTCTCCTTCGACAAGTCCCGCAGCGTCACATCATCCGGGCAGTGCTTGCCCAACCAGGCAAAGTCTTTCTCAGTGTTAACGGCATTGACCACCAGCAGGTACTTTTCACCGTGAAAGCAGTAAACCAGGATGTCATCCACCGTGCCGCCGTCCGGGTAACAAACGGGGCTGTACTTAATCTGCCCTTCTTTAAGCCCCGCCACATCATTGGTGAGCATTTTCTGCAAAAAACCCGCGGCCCCTTTGCCTTCCACCAGTATTTCGCCCATGTGGGAAACATCAAAAATGCCGGCGCTCTCCCTGACCCGCCGTACTTCCTCCACGATGCCGTCATACTGTACCGGCAGGACCCATCCGGCGAAATCCACCATTTTGCCTTTCAGGTCCAGATGCCAGGTATAAAAAGGTGTCTTTCTGGCCGTCATTTCTTCACCGCCTCCTCACGGATAAAATAAAACAGAGGAAAGCCGAAAGGCTTATCCTCTGTCCTCTATACCTGAGAGATTGCTCCCGGTTCACCGGGAATTACCCCTTCGGCGCCCGCCATGGAGCGGGTCCTCTCCAGAGGTGCGTCCCCTGGCGGTACTGGTACCTGAGAGTTTCCGCACCGGTTGCCTAAAACCGCTGCCTTGCTCCTTCGGCGGCCCCTAAAGGCCTTCTCCCGCCATTTTCATCCGCATATATCCAGTTTTAATATCCCGGGTGTTGGTATATATTTTTAATATTCTGCAAAATACCGTATTTACCTGCTAAATATTGCCTGCAATGAAAAAAAAGCTGTTTTATTATATGCACAGGGCAGCACTTTTTTACCAGCAGCAGGCAAGTACCCGTGCAAAATGCCGGCACAGCTGTTTAACTTTTCCCCTCACGGGCGATGATGCTTTTAATAATCGGTACAATCTCACCCGGCTTATCCGCCAGGTAATCCGGGACGCCGCTTTGCAGCAATTCGCGGCAATCAAACCCCCACGACACCGCAATTATCTTCACACCTGTTTTTTTACAGGCCTCAATATCCCGCAGTTCATCGCCCACGTATATGACTTCATCCGCGGTCAACCCAGCCTCTTTCAGGTACCTGGCGATGGACCAATGCTTGCCAAAGAAATTCCTGGCCGAAACCACCCTGTCAAAAAGGTCCAGATCGTTACTCAGCAGAAAATCTTTGATGTTTTCCAACGAATTGCTGGATATTATGGCCAGGTACAGCCCCTCGTCCTTCAAGGCGTGAATCATTTCCCTGATGCCGGCATAGGCCTGCAGTGAATGCATGAGCAGCCGGTACCTGACCAGCGCTTCAACCGAAATCTGTGGTATTTTATACAGGGGCACCCCGGTTTTTTTCAGCCTCTCCTTAACCGGTATTTTGTTCATTTCCCGCACTTCAGCCATGGTAAACTGCCTGTAGTGATACTTCTCCGCCAGGTCGTTGATTATCTGCAGGCCGATTTCACCCGAATCCGCAATAGTACCGTCAAAATCAAAGATAATATGCTTTATCATTGTATCCCTCAACTGCCGCCCTTCCGGTAAACTACCCCCCTGAAAAGGGCGATGGTATCCCCTTCTTCATCCTGGACGGTAATATTATAAATACCTGTTTTCCTGGTCAGATATTCTTCCCGCGCCGTGGCAACCAGTCTGGTACCGGGCTTTACCGCTCTGATATAATTGATACTTGCCTGCAGGGCAACCGCGGTCCCCCGTGTATTGGCAGCAAGCCCGAAAGCGGTGTCCGCCAGGGTAAAAATAACCCCTCCATGGGCCGTACCGTGCAGGTTCAGCATATCCTCTTTAATAACCAGCTCCACCCCGGCATAACCCGGGCCGGCTTCCATAAGCCTGATACCCAAGCCATACGGAAATGTATCATCAGTATACTTCTTTTTTATTTCACTGACCCTGTCAGGCGCATCCGTGTTATCAAATCCTCTCATTTTTGCCCCTACCCTTCGTTAATGTAACCAAAAAACCCCGCCAATGCAGGGTTCAGATACTATCCCGGAAGAAGCGCTCCAACCCCTTCGGGAATCATTTCTATAAAAACCAGCCATTACCCTTTTTCCCTGCCCGCTTATTTTACCTTCACCGTTATTTCTCCGCTGCTTAACCCCAGGCGGTCCCGCAGCACCTCCGACAGTATTATCTTAACCACCGTGCCCGCCGGAGCCTTCTCCAAGAAAAATCCTTCTGCCCAGACAATGGTGCCTGCACCGGGTGAGGTGAAATACTTCGCCTCCGATTCCACCCTGATAAGCCCGGACAGGTTATCAAGCAGCCTGTTTCCGTCCGGCGACCAGATATAGGTGGCCCAGATTCCCACCTCAACCGGCCTTGGTATTCCGGTCGCAACGTCATATATTTCAATACCTCTCCAGACATACGTCCCCCGGTCCAGAACCAGGTATCTCCCGCCGGGCGACCAGGAAACCAGGCCCACAATGGCGTGATCACCGATAACCGTCAGTTCCCCCGTCGCGGCATTGTACAACAGGAACCTGGCATCATCCGGATCTTTGAAATGGGCTACAGCAGCGACCAGTTGTTCCTTCTCGTTTACAGCAAAACTTTCAATAAAGAAATTGCCCGCCAAAACCACACTGACACTGTTGTCTTTATTGTTTTTATGTACCAGCCTGCCGTCCCCGTCCACAAAGAGAAGCGCGTCCGTGGCACCGGGAGCCGGCAACGCCCCGGTTATAACATTACTCTCCCGGGGTGCGGCAATTGCATCGCCTTCACTGCCGTTTTGCCTCTCCTCAGCAACATCCAGTTTCGCGCCGCTCTCCCTTTGACGCCCCTGCCGGTGCAGCCTGCCAGTATAACCGAAATAATCACCAATATTACAATTAACCTAAGACGCATGTCACCGGCACCCCTCACCCACCCATTATCTGACCCCAATATATAGGACAACAACTTCCCATGCAAGTTAAATTACCTTAAACAATATCTGGAACCAAATGACATGCGGCAGGATTGCCGCATGTCATTTGATGTAATACCTTGTTCCTGATGCTTACTGGCCCAACTGGCTCCTGTACTGCTGAATCGATGTCTGGTCTGCCTGCTTGGCCGGCTGGTAAAAACCCTTCTGTGTGGCCTTTTGGGCCAGCTGGAACTGGAACTGCTCATCGGCATCCCGGATTTGCTGCAGGGTCTGCCGTAGCTGGGGGTTGGCGGCCTGGGCTATGGCCATGGCATAGTTGGTAAGGCTGGCGTTTACCTGGGACAGGACGTCGCTCACCATGTCTTTATCCTGCATACTTAATCCTCCTTCAGTTCAAAAACTGCATTAATTTTTGTTTGGTCTGCCTGGCCCTGCTGGCCGACTGCTGGAACATCTGCTGGAATTCCGGGTCATTGCACTGCTGCGCGTACTCTTCCAGCTTTTTGGCCCCGGTGTCATGGGAGCCGATCAGGTGCCGCAGATTTTCCAACTCCTGCTGGTTAATCTGAGCCAATATCAAAACCCCTTTCATATGGATTTGCGGCTATAGTTTTCCCAACACCGGGCCGATTATATTCCAGATTTAATAATAATAAAAAAACCACGGAAGCATTACGCTCCCATGGCTAAGTATAGGCATGTCCTACTCTTTGATATACTTGAACGAAACCTTTAGTTTTGCCCGGAAAACGATTTTTTCGTCCTCGAGTTTCATGTCAAGTTCTTTTACTTCCGCCACACGCAGGTCTTTAATTGTCCTTGAGGCAGTTTGTACCGCAGTCTTAGCCGCGGCTTCCCATGACTCGTCACTGACCCCGATGATTTCAATTACCTTGTATACGCTTTCCATGAACACACCTCCTTTTTTTGGAATTTTCTGATAACTTAAGTATAAATGAAATAAGTAGGTACGTCAACCGTAATCTGTACACCACCTCTCCCAATGTCTTGGCAAAAACCTCCCGGACAGGAATGTTGCCATCAATATTTACCACGCCTTTTCTAAGGAGTTCGGCCCTCAGTTAAACAGCCATCCGGCCCGGATGGCTGTTTAACTTATCAAGTTCCGGGGTATACCCGGACTCTATATTAAAAATGACACAATAACCTGAACGCCCACCATTAAAACATTGGTGTAACTGTGCATAATCATCGGGTAGTACATACTGCCGCTTTTCTCATAACAATCACCGTAAAACAATCCCAGGCCAATGGCGTACAAGACCTGCACAGGGCTATATCTCAGTTCAAATGGCGAGAAAGAAAAACCAACGTGCGCCAGACCAAAAATAATTGCCGCGATAAGATTTGCAGCGCTTACTTTTCCTTTCAGCACCCTGCCCTGAATGAACAGGGCCAGCATCGTCAGCGCAAACGCCCGGAAGATAAGCTCTTCCGATGGGCCAGTCAGCAAGAGCTGGAACCCCAGCTGCCCGATGATATTGGTGGCAGTGAGAGGATAGGGGAAAAACTGAAATGACCTGCTCAAAATCACTGTAAAAAAAGAGCCCGCCGTATAAATACCAAAAAAGAGTGCGAATCTTAACACATATTCTTTGCCGACTTTCTTATTACCCCAGCCAAAGCCATAATCCAGCGGTTTAACCCTGTTTAACAAAAAAATAATGATAAGGAAAATAAGCGCCTGCACAATATGGTGCACTGAAAGCCAGGCATATGCTCCATCCGGGTCAATGGCCTGATAATTTAAAAGACCTGCAACAACACCGGCCAGTCTGGGTACACCCAAAAGCAACACCGCCAAAAATAAAACCCAGTGGATGTTTTTAAAAACCTTATTCATTTTTGGCTCCTTTCGTTTTTTTTCTCTTAAAAAAACACTTCGCTGCAGTGTCAGTTAAAAGCCAAAGAAAAAAGCCGTATAATAAAGAAACCCACATGAACAAAGGCATGAGACACCATGGCTGCCTCCAGGCTGCGGCGCCAATACAGCCAGCCAAAAACAATCCCGGCGATGGAATTAAGTACAATTGTCCGGATAGCTATTATTGCGGTAAGCGGTACCATTGCCGCCATTGCCGGCAGATGACCGATCCCAAAGACAATGGACGCGATAAAGATTGCCACCCAAACCAATCCGGCGGGGGGGCTGTCACCGGAACGTCGCAGCAGCAACCATCCCAACCATACCAGGATGGACATAAAACCCCAGCGCAGCAACAGCTCTTCAGTAATACCACCGTAAAACATGCCCATAACCAACAGGGCAAGAAGGTTAAACCCCTGGGTTTCAATGGCACTGATTTCTTCCCCCAGAAAAGGCAAAAAAGCCCAGTCAAGAGCCATGATAACCACAGCTAATATCAGGCCAAGGACCAGAGCAAGTTTCAGTTGCGGTTTTAACCGCGGCAGTACCGGTGTTCCATAAGCTGCTCTTTCGTAGAGAAGCGAAACAAGATCTAACCGTGGGGCAAGGAGACAGCCTATAGCGCTTGCTATCAGCAGCAGCACAGCAGGCTGCAGCAGCAGGATCATGACCAGTAAGGGTACCGGCAGCTCCGCCAAATCAGGTAGCGTTACCCTGATATTATCAAGCTGAGGCACGGTGATAAACACCAGGGACAATACTCCGATCATTCCTGACAGGAACAAGACAAAAAACGGTTTCCAAAACGGATATTTCCTCACCATTGATTCCTCCTTGTTTCGAGGCCATCATTACCGCTTATTCCTGTAATTAATTATTATACTAAGGAAGGCCCACTGACCATAATTAAACATATCCTAAACAAAATAATCAATGCCAGTTAATCACTTTTGCTATAAAAACAAGATTGACAAGTATATCGGCGAGCGATATAATTATATCGTCAGCCGGTATAGCGGGCAGCGTAATAAAGGGGGGGGTTGGCTTAATGACCGAAAGCGGAGAGAGAGGGGCGCTGACTGAAGCGGCGTATTATATCCTGCTGGCGCTGCATACTCCGATGCACGGCTACGGCATAATGCAGTTTGTGCGCCAAATCAGCCATGATCGGGTAAACCTTGGCGCCGGTACCTTGTATGGAGCCATCAGCACACTGCTGGATAAGGGCTGGATAAGGCCACTTTCCCGGGAAAGGGACAGCCGCAAAAAAGAGTATGTAATTACCCAAACAGGCAGGCAGGCGGTAATTGCTGAACTTAACCGCCTGCAAGAACTGATTGATAACGGTAAAAAAATTATCGGGGGTGCCCATAGTGAAAACGAAAGTATATAAACTCTTTTTCGACTACGAGAAAGAAGAGCGGTGGCTCAATAAAATGTCTGCCCTTGGCCTCCACTGTATTGATTTTACCTTTGGACGTTACCTGTTTGAAGAAGGGGCCCCCGGGGAATACACCTACCGTATAGAATTGTTGGATAAAATGCCCTCCCACCCCGAAAGCAGGGCCTATATAAAATTCCTGGAAGATGCGGGGATAGAGTGTGTGGCCACGCATTTGCGCTGGGTTTACTTTCGCCAAAAAACTGCAGACGGGCCTTTTGAAATATATTCAGACTATAATATGAAAATAGCGCACTACAAGAGGATTTGTTGGCTGATAGGGGTTTTTGCGGCAGTTAACCTTCTAATCGGGTCAGCCAACATGATCCGGTTCGTTAACAAGGGTTTACCGGTAGCGGTTTCAGTTTTAAATCTTGCTGTAGGACTGATATTCACCTATTTCTTTGCTTTGTACCTGCTCAGAATAAGAAAACTGAAGAAAGAAAAGCGCTTGCACCAATAAATGCAACTACTGACCGGTGTTGATTTAATATAATGCCGGGTTCTTTGAGTATGAGCGCACATTCAGGGGCAGCAAATGGGGTCTTGTTATGCCTGTTGCAAAGCCCGGACAGCTCCGGCCTGCAAATTAATGTGGCGGCTGATCAGTCGCTGCCTCTGTTCCGGAGGAGTGTTTTCAATAATCATCCGGATTGTCAGGCCGAAAGTAGCCGACCACAGGATTTGTGCTGTCATTTCCGCTGCCTGTTCTTCCCCCAGCCCCAGCTCCATAAGCGTTTCCGCCAGCATTTTCAGCGCCGGCCGGTTTGCCGCCGCCCCCTTCGCCAGTACAGCCGTGTTCATCAATATACCGGAGGTGCTGTTAAGCATCATGGCTTTGTATAATTCCCCGTTCTCCAGGGCCCAGTTGATATAATTCTCTGTTAGCCTGGCAAGTAAAAGTTCGGGTTTTTCTGTTTCTTCTTTCAGCAGCTGCATGGACCGGACCAGTCCCGCGTACCTGTACCCGATCAAATGCCCGACAAGATCATCTTTATTCTGAAAGTAGTGGTAGACAATGGCAGGAGAGTATTCGATTTTTGCAGCGATCTTTCTGACCGAGAGCTTTTCCAGCCCCTCTTCATTAATGATCTGAATCGCGGCCTCTAAAATTCGGCTCCGGCGCTCATCCCTTTCTCTTTCTTTTCGTTTACCGCTGACCATTTTTTCCTCCCGTCTCCTTAGTGGTCTGCCTGGGTTAAAGCATTTTCTACGGCTTTCAGGATCGCCTTGGTGGTGACAGTGGCCCCCGAGACCATGTCAATCTGCAATGACTGGGCCTTTTTTACCCGGGCAAGAACATTGTTCATCAAGTCGGTCTGGCTTCCTTCCAGCAGAACGATTTCGGCTATTTGGCCCTGCCGTACCGTCACCTCCACCTTGTTGCCGAAGCGGCCGGCTGTAAAGCTGCCCTGGTAGACACCATCCTCAATGGCCTGCAAATCCACATCGTTGATTTCTATTTTTTTAATCTCACCCATACCGCGGGTCACAGCCAGCAGGCCGACAATCATAATTACCGCCATCACCAACAAGATCCTGACAAGTATTTTACGCATTGTTTGTCGTTCCCTGCAAAACGGTGGCAACAAACCGTTCTATATTCTCCGGCAGGTAATTTTCCACGCTCTGATTTACTTTGGCAATCTTTTTAATAATAAAGCGTTCCCAAAAGTTCATCATCCGGAAATTGTAAGTATAACCAAAGTGTTCTCTGGCTGCCGCATGGCTGTACAACGGTTCCGGATACGCGCTTTTCATCTGCTGCTCCACCGCCTCCAGGTTCCCGCAGCAGATAAAAAGGCCCACCTTTTTTCTCAGCAACGTTTCCAGGTTGTTTCGACAAAAAGCGGCAACTGTTTTTTGCACCTGGCCCATATGGATGGACCCACCGATAAGAACAGTATCATAGGCATCAGGCGCCGGGACTTTTTCTTTTTCCAGGTTCACCACCGTAACCGGACCGGGCAGTTTTCCCGCCAGCAAGTTGGTACAGGCTTCGGTACAACCATGCCTGCTGGCATACACCACAAGGGTTGGCATTCTCATCACTCCCTGAACACTGTTTAATTTATTGAACACTGTTATATTATTCTGTTATTCTGTTTAAATCAATAAAAAAAGCCCGTTTTCCAAGAGGGCTTCTAAAATTTAGACAAATGAGATTCGTGGTCTTTGTTACTATTCTATATTATGCTCCTGTTTAGTTTGCGGAAAGATTACGGAAGAACGAAACGGTCAGCCCGATGGCAAATGCGCCCATCACAATCCAGGTACCAATCATGCCAATATATATTTGCGGCGGGAAGACCAGCCCAACCTGGGTCTGAACAATGGTCTGGCCAATGACCACCGCGCCAATCAGTGCGCACAGAATGAGCATCGGCGCGGCGAGCAGGTAGCCGAGCGGGTTGCGCTGCAACAGGCACACACCGGCGATGACCGCCGCCGGGGTGATGACCGCTGAGTCAAACCCGTGTGTGAACAGGGTGGTGTAAGTACCAATGATTTCCGGTGCCCTGCCTGCCAGGGTAGGCGGGATGACTTCGCTAAGCCAGATCAGCAGGGTGCCAAACCCGGCGATAAACAGGAAAAACGCCGTGCCGCGGTGCGGAAACCCGGGCTGGACGCGCTTTGCCAGCGAAGCGAGGTCAAAGGTTGCCATGGCAATGATGACGGCAAACAAACTCGCCGAAAACAGGGCGGTATAAACCAGGAAAAGTACATTGAACGCCGCCGAAAAGGTCAGCGATGCGCCCTTGTAGAGAAAGTAGAACAGCACACCAAGCAGGGCAAGCGCGGCATTCTGGCTGCCGCGCCGCGCCTTCCGGAAAAACAACACCAGCAAAGGCAGGCTGACCAGCAAAGTGACCGCATCGGTGCCGCGCAGGGCAGCGCCAACCAACAGGGTGTCGTACTGATACAGCCCGCGCCCGAACATTTCCACATCATGACCGCGCAGGCTGGTGAAGGTGAAAGGTCCCTCACCGCCCGGCAGGAACAAACCCGCCAACGCGGAAATCAGTGCCAGAACAGTTATAAGTGGTACGAGCCAGAGAATTGTTTTATGCATGGCTATTCTCCTGACCTAAATATTTAACAAACATTAACCTTGCCTTCTCTTTGTTTTTAACCTGACTACTCCACCGTCACGCTCTTGGCTAGGTTCCTGGGCTTATCCACGTCGCAGCCCCTGAGCACAGCGGCGTGATAGGCCAACAGCTGGAGCGGGATGACCGAGAGTACCGGTGCCAGCTGGGGTAGGGTGTGGGGGATTTCAAAAACGGTGTCCGCCTCTTTTGCGGTTTGGGCGTCCCCTTCCATGGTGATGGCCAGGACGTAGGCGCCGCGGGCCTTTACTTCGGTGATGTTGCTCCACATTTTTTCGTGAAGGTCGGGTTGGGTAGCCAGGGCGATAACAGGTATCTGGGAGGTGATGAGAGCCAAGGTGCCGTGTTTCATTTCGCCGGCAGCGTAGGCTTCGGCATGGATATAGGAGATTTCTTTGAGCTTGAGGGAGCCTTCCAGGGCAACGGCGTAGTCAAGGCCGCGGCCGATGAAGAAGGCATCCTCCCATTTTTGCAGGGTGCGGGCAAATTCAAGGATCTGGTCGTTTTTCTTTAAGATGGCGTCTACCTTGGCGGGAAGGCGGAAGAGTTCAGAAGTGAGGGCAGCAGACTGGTCGGGAGAGATGGTTTCGGTGAGGGTACCAAGATGAATGGCAAGGAGATAAAGCACAATGAGCTGGGTGGTATAAGCCTTGGTGGAGGCAACGGCTATTTCGGGGCCGGCCCAGGTGTAGATAACCTGGTGGGCTTCGCGGGAGACGGTGCTGCCTACCACGTTGGTGATGGCCACCACGGTACAGCCCTGTTCCCCGGCCAGGCGAAGTGCGGCCAGGGTGTCAGCGGTTTCGCCGGACTGACTGATGACGATAACCAGGTTATCGGGGCCAAGGAGTGGGTTGCGGTAGCGGAACTCGGAGGCGACGTCAACCTCGACGGGTAGGCGCAGGAGCTTTTCAAAGACGTATTTGCCCACCAGGCCCGCATGGTAGGCAGTGCCGCAGGCTACCATGACCACTTTACGGAAGCCTTTGGCCTGGTCGGGGGTGATGCAGAGCTCTTCCAGGGTTACCCTGCCTTCGCCAAGGCGGCTGCGGAGGGTCTCCCGGATGGCTTTGGGCTGTTCATGGATTTCTTTTAACATGAAGTGGTCGTAGCCTTCCTTTTCGGCGGCTACGGCGTCCCACCTGACGTGGTAGACCGGTTTTTTGACAGGGCCGCGGCTGGTTTCGATGTTGACGGTTTCTTTGGTTACTTCGGCCAACTCGCCGTCGTCCAGAATGTAGGTGTCGCGGGTGTGCCGGAGGAGGGCTGGAATGTCGGAGGCGATGAAGTTTTCGCCGTGACCGAGGCCCACGATGAGAGGGCTGTCTTTGCGGGCACAGACCAAGCGGTACGGTTCGCGGCCAGACATCACCACCATGGCGTAGGAACCGGAGATCTGGGCCATGACCTTACGGAGGGCCGCGGTGAGGTTGCCGCGGTAGTGGTGTTCCACCAGGTGGGCAAGGACCTCAGTATCGGTTTCGGAACGGAAGATGTGGCCGTCGGCGCGGAGCTGCTGGCGCAGGGTCTGGTAGTTTTCGATTATGCCATTGTGGATGACCACGAATTCACCGGTACAGTCACTGTGGGGATGGGCGTTGCTGTCGCTGGGACGGCCATGGGTGGCCCAGCGGGTGTGGCCGATACCAATTTGGCCAGCAGGGGAGTCGGGACCAATTTTCTGTTCCAGCTCGTGGAGGCGTCCCGCTGATTTGATAATTTGAAGGCCGCCGCCGTTAAGCAGGGCGACGCCGGCGGAGTCGTAACCGCGGTATTCCAGTTTTCTTAAGCCCTCTATCAGGATGGGGTAGGCTTGTTGCCCCCCGATGTATCCAACTATGCCGCACAAGTTGAATTCCCCTTTCTGTTTGGTGTGTCCGGTTTTTTGTACAACACGAATAAGCCACTGTGACTTCTTTTGTCCCGGCAATCGCTTGCCGGATTTGTGAAGTCCTTACGGCCATGGCCGGCCGGGAGGCATCCGCCGAAAAAATCGATAAACCTCCACCTCGTCAACACGCAATGCGTGTTCAGGCGCTTGTCAGGCGGTTGTAGGCTGCATCCCTCCTTCTCTAAGACAGCTCCTCTGCCACCACTTTGGCGATACCTTCAGCCAGTATATGCAGTTGGTCCTCGTTTTGCCCCTCCAGCATGATGCGGACCAGGGGCTCGGTGCCGGAGGGACGGACCAGCAGGCGGCCGGCGCCAGCCAGGGCTTTTTCAGCTTCCGCGATGGCGGCGGTAACCCTTTGGTTGCGGTTCAGGCCTTCTTTGTCACGGACCCGGCAGTTTAAAAGAACCTGGGGATAGCGGGTGAAAACCGAGGCAAGCTCCGAGAGAGTCTTTTGCTTCTGCACCATGGTCGCCGTCAGCTGCAGGGCGGTGAGTAGGCCGTCACCGGTGGTGCTGTGGTCCAGCAAGATGATGTGGCCGGACTGTTCACCGCCCAGGTTGTAGCCGCCTGCAAGCATTTCTTCCAGGACATAACGGTCACCTACTCTGGTGCGCATGAGGTTGATATTGTGGGCGGCGGCGGCTTTTTCCAGGCCGATGTTGCTCATTACGGTGGTCACCAGGGTGTTTTTGCTCAGGTTGCCTTTTTCGCGCATGGCGAGTGCCAGGATGGCCATGATGGCATCGCCGTCCACCAGCCGCCCGTGTTCGTCAACGGCCAGCACCCGGTCGGCATCTCCGTCGAAGGCAAAACCAAGGTGGGCACCGTATTTCCGGACCATGGTGCAGGCTGCATCCGGATGGGTGGAACCGCAGGAGTCGTTGATGTTGGTTCCGTCGGGCGAGTCGTAAAGAGTGATGACTTCGGCGCCCAGCGCGCGGAAAACGGCGGGAGCCAGGTTACAGGCGGCACCGTTGGCGCAGTCCAGGACGATGCGGTAGCCGTCAAAACGGCAGGGGACAGTGGAGACCAGGTAATGGGCGTAACGGGAGGCGGCGTCGGCGAGGGTGTAGACACGGCCCACCTTGTCTTCGCGGGGCCTGGGCAGGGAGTCTTGTGGCTGGTGGTAGAGGTATTCCATTTCCGCTTCCACATCGTCGGGGAGTTTGAAGCCGTCGCCGCTGATGAACTTGATACCGTTGTCGGGGTATGGGTTGTGGGAGGCGGAGATGATGACGCCGCCGTTAAAGGGAGAGTGGCGGGTGAGGTAAGCAGCGGCGGGGGTAGAGATGACGCCGGCCAGGGAGACATCGGCGCCGGCGGAGGTAAGGCCGGCTACCAGGGCCGCTTCCAGCATGGGGCCGGATATACGGGTGTCCCTGGCAACCAGGAAGGCAGGGTTGCAGGTACAGGCGCGGGCAAGGACAGCGGCGCCGACACGCCCTATTTTGAAGGCCATTTCCGGTGTCAGTTCGATATTGGCCAGGCCGCGTATCCCGTCTGTGCCAAACAGTTTGCCCATGCTTTGCCCTCCCGGAGACACTCTGGTATAGAATACGTTTGTTTGCTTGATTACATTACTGCGGCTCGATTACTATTTCCACCTGGATGGTTTGGCGGGAAAGGCGGATACCCTCCGGGATAACCAGGGTAACCTCGGTTGTGATGTTTTCCGTTGCCCCTTCCAGGTTAACCTGCTCCGTCTGCAACTTTTCCACCGCCTGCAGGAGAGGCTTGCGGCCAAAGATGGTAATCACGGAGGGATCGGCTCTGTAAGAGGTGACACGGTAGCCCGCGGCCGGCTCACCGGTAAATGAAACCTCAACCGGAACGTCTTTCTGGGGTTCCACCAATGGCACCCTGGCTTCCACCTCGTCAGGATTGAGCTCTGCCCTGGTCACTTCCCGGCCCAGGTAGTCAATTGCTCTGAGCCGGACAATCTGGACTGTTTCACTTGTGGCGCCGGCAATGTTCAGTTCGGCGCTGACCTGAACCACCTCAGGCAGGACGGAACGTGGCGCCCAGACCGCCACCTGGTCGGGCTGCAGGATGGGGTCCCCCACAACCAGGCCGCCGCCCGGCTCGCCTGTAATCAGGAGGGTTACCGGTTTAAACTGCATGATAACCTCTTCCAGCTCCACCGTTACCTGCAGGGGATTAAAGGTTTCCACCCGGATGCCGCGGGGAACCTGGGCTTGCAGGGAAAGACGGTGAGTGCCTTCAAGCAACCCTTTTAAATCAACGAATACCTGGATATCGTGAGGTTGCAGGTCATAAACCCGTTCTCTCGGACCGCGCAGGGTCACGTCCACCTGTCTGGGAATAGTTACCAGCTCCAGCGTCTCATCCAGGTTGCGGTAAGCAAGGGGGACGTTGGTGATAGTGCGGGTAACTTCCGAGAGATTAGCACGTTGCGCCTCCTGGGTAACATAACTCCAAAGCATCAGGGCAAGAAAGAAAGATAGCACCAGCACAGCCTTGTTGCTTTTTAAGAGCCGCTCGATCATGTGCCCGCCCTCCACGGCTTAAAACTGATGGTGGGGGTAGGGGGTTTGAGAAGTTTCAGGAGCATCTGCTTCATCGTCTTATCGTCCAGGTAGCGCGTCAGTTTCCCGCTGTTGGTCAGAGAAATTACCCCGGTCTCCTCGGAGACAACCAGGGCGATGGCGTCAGAGTGCTCGGAAACACCAAGGGCGGCCCGGTGCCTGGTGCCCAGTTCCTTGCTGAGGTTGGGGTTTTCGGTAAGAGGCAGGTAGCAGCCGGCGGCTATCAGCCGGTTGCCGCGGATAATGACAGCCCCGTCGTGCAGCGGGCTGCGCGGCAGGAAAATATTGACCAGGAGCTCCGCTGAAACCTGGCCGTCGATGGCAATGCCGGTTTCCGCTATTTCATTTAAGCCGGTTTCCCGCTCAATTACTATGAGCGCTCCTACTTTCTTTTTCACCAGTACCTGGACGGCCTTGTTCAGCTCATTAAGCATGTTGTCAAGCTCTTTTTCCCCGTAGAAGAAACTGGCCCGGGTAAAAAGTTTGCCGCGTCCCAGTGACTCCAGGCCACGGCGAAGCTCCGGCTGAAACACAATGGGTATGGCTACCAGGCCCAGAGTCAGGGTTCTGGTGAGCAACCAGTTAATTGTCATCAGGCCCAGCTGACCGCTGATTACGGTGGCAAGGAGCAGTACCGCCAGGCCCTTGATAAGTTGTTCCGCCCGCGTCCCGCGGATCAGGATGATGGCTTTGTAAAAGACGTAGGTTATGATTGCGATGTCCAGGATGCTCCGCCAGTTGAACTGATCAAATACCCGGAAAAGCTGTGACAAAACGGCCACCCCCCCATTATCTGCTATCTCCCCAGGCTTGTCTCCTCTCCTGAATTGTTCGGCAAAAGGGGAGAAAAACCTTCTGACACGCGAAATGTGAAGTTTTTTTAAGATAGTTCCTTCAATCTTTAAAGAAATCCCCGGATAGCTTAATTATCACCCCGCTCAGCCCCCAAAGGCCGATTAAATTCGGTACGGCCATCAGCCCGTTCAGGGTGTCGGCCAGCACCCAGACAGCACGCAAGCCGCCAACAGCGCCGACGGGGATAAGGGGAATCCAGATCAGGCGGTACAGCATGACCGACCGGGTGCCCGCCAGGTACTCAAAACACTTCTCGCCGTAAAAAGACCAGGCCACCAGGGTGGAGAAGGAGAAAAAGACCAGGCCCAGGGCCACAATAATCCCGCCGGGGCCTGGCAGTCCCTGGTTGAAGGCGGCGGTAGTCATAGCCGCCCCTTCCAGTCCCCGGATCCACACACCGGTGACCAGGATTACCAGGGCGGTCATGGTGCAGACCACGTGGGTATCAAAGAAAACCTCGAACATACCCCACAGGCCCTGCCGCGCCGGGTGGTCGGTACGGGCAGCGGCATGGGCGATGGAAGCACTGCCCAGGCCCGCCTCATTGGTGAAAATACCGCGCGCTACGCCAAAGCGCAGCGCCTGCAAAACCCCTGCTCCGGCAAAACCGCCCACGGCGGCCCGGCCGGTGAAGGCGTTGCCAATGATGGCAGCAAAAGCGGCAGGAACCTGCGGCAGGCGGGCCAGGATAATCAGGAGGGCCCCGGTAAGGTAAAAGGCGGCCATAACCGGCACCAGCCCCGCGGTGATGGTGGCCACGCGCCGGATGCCACCCAGTATCACCGCGGCGGTGGCCACCGCCAACACCAGTCCGGTCAAAAGGGGCGGGATGCCAAAAGCTTCTCGCACCGCATCGGCTACCGAGTTAGCCTGCACCATATTGCCGATGCCAAAGGCGGCCAGCGCGCCAAATAAAGCAAAAAGCACAGCCAGAAACCTGGCCTTTAACCCGTGCTCCAGATAGTACATAGGGCCGCCCACCACCGTCTTGTCTTTCCTGGTCTGGCGGTAATGGACAGCCAGCACCACTTCGGCGTACTTGGTCATCATGCCGAAAAAGGCCGAAGCCCACATCCAGAAGATGGCACCGGGTCCGCCGAGGGAAATGGCGGTAGCCACACCGGCGATGTTGCCTGTGCCGATGGTGGCAGCCAGGGCGGTGGTAAGCGCCTGGAACGGACTGATTTCACCCTTGGCCCCTTTGTCCGGCTTAAAGATGCTGAGAACCGTTTCCCGCAGAACCAGGTCAAACCGCCGTACCTGCAGGTAATTCCCGCGCCAGGTCAGGTAAAAACCAGTGGAGAGGATAGCAATAATTATGAGCGGTCCGCCCACCAGGTTATGGAGGAATTGGTTTATGGCGGCAAAAGCATCGGAAAATTCCAAGGCACACACTCCCCTGCTGTTTTCTCTAAAAAATAGTATGCCGCAGGCAGGGGAAAACATGATATAAAGAATCCCGGGCCTGATGTGGTCCGGGTCGCCCGCTTTCAGGTTCTCCTTATCAGCCACAGGGGAAGGGTGACAACGGCCCAGACGAACTCCAGGATGAATTTCACGGTAAAACCAAGCAGCTTAAACGGCAGCAGCAAAAGCCATATGATCGGGTATAACAACAAAAAAAGCAGGGCCAGTGGCCAGCAAAAAATAAATAATATCGTCCAAAGCAGACACCCCATGCGAATCACCTCTTAAGCGCAGGCTGTCATTGTGAACCATCTGTCAGGGTTTTGTGTACAAATCCGGCTGGCCGGCCGCAGTGGCGGCAGGCACCGTCCCGGAGAAGGGAGCGGACATGGTAACCGTTGCGCAAAATCAGGGGTCGGCCGCAGGAGACACAGTAGGTGTGCCGGTAATCGCTGTCCGGAACGTTGCCCAGGTAGACGTGGTGCAGCTTTTCCCGCGCGGCGGCGTGCAGTTTTTCCAGTACTGGTAGTGGTGTGGGCGGCAGGGTAAAGCGGTGCTGGGGGTAGTAGCGGGTCAGGTGGACCGGTATGGCAGGGTCGATGCCGGCTACCCAGCCGGCGAACCTCTTTACCTCTTCTGCACTGTCGTTTAGGCCCGGCACCACCAGGTAAGTCAGCTCCACATGGGCAGCTTTGGCTGCCGTCTCCACATAGCGCAACACCGGGTCCAGGCGGCCGCGGCAGTGCTGCCGGTAATAAGCTTCGGTGAACGACTTGACGTCAATATTAAAAGCGTCGATGACAGAAAGGAGTTCCCGGAGCGGCTCCTGCTCCAGGTAACCGTTGGTAACCAGCACATTGACGTAGCCTTTATCTTTAACTTCCCGGGCTGTGTCCAGCACAAACTCAAACCATACACCCGGCTCGCTGTAGGTATAGGCAACCCCTGCCGGCCGGGGGTACGAAGTCTCCACGATGGCGGTTACCTGTTGTGGAGTCAGGCGCATGTCTTCTACCGCTCTCTCTCCCCTGGCCAACTGCCAGTTCTGGCAAAAGCCGCAGTCCAGGTTACAGCCCACGGTACCCAGGGAGAAGATTAGCGCACCCGGGTGGAAATGGTAAAGCGGCTTTTTTTCCATGGGGTCGGTGGCCATGGCGGCACATAAGCCGTAGTTCAGGGTATAAAGTTTGCCGTCGTGCACCCGGCGCACGCGGCAGAGGCCCGTTTCGCCCGGCTGCAGGCGGCAGTGGTGCGGGCAAAGCAGGCAGCGAACGCCGTTTTCTGTTTTTTCGTAGAACAGGGCCTCACGCAAAGCAGGTGCCTCCCGTTATGTGCTTTAATTCCGGTGGTACCGTTCCACGGTAAAGCGGAAGATGCGGTAGTTCTCCCCCGGGCCGATACCGGCTTTCTGCAGGGCGATGGCCAACTGGTCGGCCGCGGTATTTACCCCTTCCAGGGCGGGTAAAAGCAAACCCCTTCGTTGCCCGCTCTGTACAATAACGCCGTAACGGGCGGGATCCAGCTCCTCCGGCCCTGAAACTTCCTCAGGCTCGGAGAGTACGTCCACCGAATACACCAGTTCCGGCAACTCTTCAGCCGTGACTGGACGGAAGCGGGGGTCATAACACCCGGCGGAGATGGCGTTTTCTATTATTTCTTCGGCCAGGTTTTCCTGTACCGGCTCAATGGTACCGATGCAGCCCCTAAGCCTCCCGCCGGACTTGAGGGAGACAAAAACACCCGCTTTTTTACCGGCCAGGGAAGTTCCCGCCGGCACCCCGATAACCCGGCCGGTGCGCACAAATTCTTCCAGCGCCTGCCGGGCCAGCTTTACATGCTCGCTCTCCTCTTCCTCCTGCCTGTTGCCCGTAACGTCTATGGGAGAGAGATCGGCAACCAGGTAGCCGACACCGAAAGGCGCTTCATAAGAGAGCACCTCAGGCCGGATACGACGGCCGTCCAGGGCACCAAGGAGGATCAGAAGCGACCGGTAGCCGCACTCACCCGCCTCCTCCACCAGTTCCGGGTCCAGGTTAAGAATGGCATCCACATCCGGTTCTCCCACCAGCCGGACCAGCAGGTCGTCAAATTCTTTGCCGGCCGAGCTGTAACCGCCCGGCGCATCGTGGGTCACCCGGTGCGAAAGGTCGCCGCTGGCCACCATAGCCACAGGCTTTCCCAGTAAGTCCAGGGCGCGGGCCAGAGCGATGCCAAAGGCGTACAGCCGCTCCGGCGGCCAGAAGGAAAAGGTAAGGTGTACCAGCGGCAGGCTGACGCCGGCACGGGCCAGGAAATACAGGGGTACCAGCGCGCCGTGGTCCAGTTCCGGGCGGACGCCGTATTTCTTGGCGTTTTTCCCACCAAGGACAAGCGTCTCCAGCCCGGCTGCTTTTGCTGTGGAAACGATGGCCCGGACCGCTTCCAGGTCGTTCTCCAGCCTGAAGTTTACCTGGGGTGCACCGAAGCGGGCCAGTGATCCGGAGAGCGTCTCGGTGCCCAGGATGGCTATTGCGTCACGGAAAGCCGGGCCATGGGGTGAAATGACCGCCATCAGTTTTGCCCCTGATTCCTTCAGGCGTTTGGACAGCTCGTCCATGGCAGCGGCGGTAGCCGCCACCTTACCGGCCTCTCTCCCTCCCACCTCTGGTACCACAATGGGCGGGTGCGGGAAAAAACCAGCGGAAACAATACCTTTCATGGTTGCCTCCCCGGCCCGGAGCACAGTTAGTTTTGCTTACAACCGGGCCTAACCATATAATAATCCATAATCTGACTTTAAATCAATTTTTTTATTATCCCCAAGTGGTTATGGAAGCAGAAAAAGCGCTGCGCAGGAAAAAGGCGTGAGCAGGCAGAATAGTAACTTACGGTGTCCGGCCCAGGTAGCGCAAAAGCCCAAGGTAGATGGCCCAGGCCACTCTGTCCTGGTACCTGCCGTCGTTAAGCAACCGGGCCTCATCGGGGTTGGAAATAAAACCGGTTTCCACCAGCACACCGGTGGCGGACGACTCGTTAAGAACAAAAAAATTACCGGGTTTGGCCTGGCGGTCGGTGTTTTTCAGCACCCGTGCCAGTTCCTCCTGGATAATTTCAGCCAAAACCCTGGCCTCACCGTCATCAATACGGTAAAAGGCCTGGGCGCCGCGCCAGCGTGTTGAAGAGATGGCATTGGCGTGTACGCTGACCACCAGGTCCGGAGCGGCAGCATTGATTATGATTATCCTGTTTCTCATGTCCTGTCTTTTCTTGGGGCCTGCCGCCGGCAGCACCAGCAGGTCGCGGTCTGTCTCGCGGGTCATAACCACCCTGGCGCCCGCGCCTTGCAAGTAGCCGCGCAGTTTCAGGGAGATGGCCAGGACCACGTCTTTTTCGATTACACCGTGGGCAACCACGCCGGGGTCGTAGCCGCCATGTCCCGGGTCAATCACAATGGTTTTGCCGGACAGGGGCAGTCCCGGCCGGCTCACGGGACGGGCCACTGTGGTTATTTCCCGGGAAAAGGCTAAAAGCAGCAACACCGCCAGCAGCAGCCGCAGCGGAAAAGCTTTTTTTCTTTGGGATGCTCCGAAAAAAACCAGGCGCAAGGCTGACCCTCCCTGTTAATGAGTATGAAAGGTCAGCGGGGGATATGTGCGGAGGTGCAAGGTGCAAGAGGACACAAAAAAAACCGGGACAGCCAAGGGATACCTGCCGGCGGAACTGTTTCTGGCATTTTTTAAGGTGGGCGCTTTTACCATCGGTGGCGGTTATGCCATGTTGCCGGTGATCAAGCAGGAAGTGGTGGATAACAAATTGTGGCTGGGCGAGGAGGAGTTCGTGGACGTCCTGGCGGTGGCCCAGTCGTCACCGGGCGCCGTGGCAGTCAACTCCGCTGTCTTTATCGGCTACAAGCTGCACGGGTTAAGCGGCGCCGCCTTCTCCCTCCTGGGCGTTATCCTGCCTTCGTTTCTGATTATCCTGGTCATCGCCTCAATTTTTGCCCACTACACTGAAAACCGTATTGTGGCAACGGCCTTTAGCGGTGTACGGCCGGCCGTAGCGGCGCTGATAGCGGCTGCCGTTGTCAAAACAGGCAAGCCTGTTTTCAAAAAGAAACAGAATTTCGCCTTGGCGGCACTGTTCCTGTCCCTCTCGCTGGGACTTGGCCTGCATCCCATCCTCATCATCCTGGCCGGGGCGCTGCTTGGCATTGTACTGGCCCTGCGGGAGCACCGGAAAGAAAAAGGGGGTGGCGTACAGTGATACTGCTGCAACTTTACGCCGCTTTCCTAAAAATCGGCCTGTTCAGTATCGGCGGCGGGTACGTAATGCTGCCCTTAATCCAGAAAGAAATTATTGAAGTCCGCCGGTGGCTTACCCTGACCGAATTCGTTGACATCCTGGCAGTGGCGGAAATGACGCCCGGGCCCATTGCCATCAACTCGGCCACTTACATCGGTTACCGCACCGCCGGTTTCTTCGGTTCCCTGTTTGCCACCGCCGGTGTGATCACCCCTTCCGCCGTGCTGATGGTGCTGGCAGCCGGGCTGTTTGCCCGCTTTTACGAGAACCGCTGGGTCCAGGCAGCTTTCACCGGCCTGCGCCCGGCGGTGGTGGCGCTTATCACCGGCGCCGCCGTCTTCGTGGGGCGCGCCTCCCTTATAGATATACCTTCTGTTCTTATCGCGGCCGGCGCCCTCCTGCTTTTCACCTCCACCCGCCTGCATCCCATCCTGATTTTGCTACTGTCGGCCCTGGCCGGAATTATCACAGGTTTTATCTGAACAAAACGGCCCTGTTGATTAACAGGAGCCGTTTATTGTTTTGGCCGGGACGCCGCCCACCACGGTACGCGGCGCCACGTCTTTATTGACCAGGGAAGCGGCGGAGACCACGGCGCCCTCGCCGATAATAACGCCGGGCAGGACGGTGGCGTTGGCACCGATCATGGCGCTGGGCCCGATTTCCACCTCACCGGTGCTCCAGCCGTCCACCAGGAATTCATGGGCGAGGATGATGGAATTATAGCCGATGATGGAATTGTCATGGACAGTAATCAGCTGGGGGAAAAACACGTCGAACATGGCCATCAGCCCGACGGAAACATCACGGCCGATTTTCATGCCGGTGAGCCGCAGCAGGATGTTTTTGAGCCACAGCGAAGGCAGAAAACGGCAGAAATAGATGATGGCAAAATTGAAACAGACACGGATTGGTGAAACGTAGCTTGTCCAGTAGGCGAGGGAATTCTTTGGGCCGGGTGAAGTGTGCTTTACCAGGCGCCTGGTCATCCTGTCACCGCCCTGATAATTTCGGAAAGGCGCTGCCTGTACTCGTGGCGCTCGATTACCGTACCGGTCACGATAATATCCGCGCCCGCGGAAATCAACTGTTTGGCCACGGCAGCGGTCCTGATGCCACCGCCCACGATAACGGGGAGGTCGACAGCTTTTTTCACCGCCCGCACCATGTCGGGGGGCACAGTAACAGGGGAGCCACTGCCGCACTCCAGGTAGAAGAAGTCCATCCCCATTATTTCGGCGGCTGCAGCATAGCTGCCGGCCGACCAGAAGTCGTCCCGCCTCACCAGGTCGGCTTCACCCACCTCCCCGACGCTCATACCGGGCTCCACCACCAGATAGCCGACGGAAATGACTTCCACCCCGAGTTTTTTAAGTATGAGGGCGCTTTGTGCCTGGGAACGCATCACAAATTTCACGTTGCGTGAGTTCAGGAGGGAAAGGAAGAGGACGGCGTCAAAACTCATGCTGAAAGCCTTCCCCTCGCCGGGGAAGAAAATGACCGGTTTTTTCGTAACGCTTTTAATGGCGGCTACCGTTTCCAACAGGTTGGTCTGTGAAACGCCGGTGGTGCCACCCACCAGAAAGCCATCGGTCCCCAGTTGGTCGGCTGCCTGCACTATTTCCGCCGCCCGCTCCGGTGTCTGTTTGGGTGGGTCCACCAGGGTAAGGTGAGCCGGCCTTACGGCTATCGTCTCCCGCAGAATACTCTGCACTTGCATAATAAGACCTTCCCGTCTCTGTCAGATAGTAACATTATAGCCAAATTGGCGCCTCTTTTCAATGAGCTAAAGTCTGGCAAAACCACTTGGGTTACTCTGAAACTGAAGGCAGGCCTTCCCGCATGTTCCCTGCCTGGCTCCTGTGGACCAGCAAGGCCGAGGAAAGCACCAGTGCCCCTCCGGCCAGCTGCAGCGGTGTCAGCGTTTCACTCAGGAAGACAGCGGACAAAAGCAGGGTGATGGGAGGCTCCAAAGTACTGATAATACTGGCCCGGGAAGCTCCGATCAGCATTACGCCGTGCAGAAAGGCAAGAATGGCCATAACCGTGGAAAACAGGGCAAGACAAACCACAGCGGCCCAGCCGGCCAGACCAAAAGCAAAGGACAGTTTTCCGGCCAGCAGGCCGTAGGAAACAAAACCGGCCGCCGCTGACCAGGAAATCCAGGCAGTAGCTGCCGCCAGGGGAGCATTGCGGAGCAGCCGGTCTCCCAGCAGCACATAGACCGAAAACAGTAAGGCAGCCAGCAAAGCAAGGAGCGTACCGGCCGGATTGGCCGAGGTCAGTGAAGAGCCAAGGACCAACACCAGGCCGGCTGCCGACAGGAGCAGAGCGCTGTTTTTTCCGCGGTCCAGCTTTTCTGTCCCTGTAAACGCCATCAGCAGGCAGACAAAGGCCGGATAGGTAAAAAGCAGGATAGAGGCCAGCGGTGCCGGGATCAGCTGTAGCGCACTGAAAAAGCACAGGGTGGCCAGGCCGTACCCGCACAGGCCCATAATCACGGCGGTAGCGCGCTGGCGGCGGCCCAGGTAACTGTTACTGTTTTTCTTAAGGCGCAGGTAAAGCGTCAACACCAGGCCGGCGACGAAAAAGCGTGCTGCCAGCAGCTCGAACATGTTTACCCCGTCCTGGTAGGCCAGGCGGGCAAAAACCGGCATGGAGCCGAAACCGGCGGCGGAAACCAGAACCAAAAGAAACCCTTTCGTCTGCCTGTTCACTGCTTCACCTCATATGAAAGTACTGCTTTGAATTTATAAAATATTTTAGTTGGATATGGAGACAATATTTCCTGCCTGAAAAATGTTTCTTTACTTCAATTCGTAATTTGGAATTGAACAGGGGATAGAGTTCAACCTATACTTTGGCAAGGATGGGGTTCAAGCGATTCTTCACTTCGGAACTACATGCTGCATACAGCTGAACAAACTCGAGGAAGCCAAAGACACCAAAG
>DYEY01000056.1 GCA_020725465.1 Dethiobacter sp. | reverse complement strand
GTGTCTTTGGCTTCCTCGAGTTTGTTCAGCTGTATGCAGCATGTAGTTCCGAAGTGAAGAATCGCTTGAACCCCATCCTTGCCAAAGTATAGGTTGAACTCTATCCCCTGTTCAATTCCAAATTACGAATCAAAGGACGCTTTTTATTACGCGTTTTCACCAGTAAATACCTGTAGTAACGCCTATACTGCGGGAAATAATATACATGATTCAAAAGCTGACAGGAGGTGATTCACCTGACGGTACATTCGGATTTAAAGAAAGCGCTGGCCGCAGCCGAAAGCGCCAGGGGGACCTACGCCGTTTTCGCCGAATCCACCGAAGACAAGATGGCCAAAGCCATGTTTGAACAAATGGCCAGGGATATGGACAACCATATCCGCCTGCTTGGCAGCCGCCTTAACTACGTGGACAGCAACAACCTCCTGAATGCCAGGCAGGAGCAGCAACAGCAGCAGTCATAAATCAGAAAACGGGCGCGCCCACTTACCGGGTGCACCCGTTTTTGAAGCCAGCCGCGACAGGCTTTCCGTGTTTTCAACATTCATTCAGTCCAGGAGGCCGGAGCGATACGCTTTCAGGTAGTTTTTCAGGTAAGCGTCCCTGTTAAGCAGGGCCTCGGCAGCGTAAATCATGCTCATCATTTCCCGGTTGCCCGGATCAAGAATAGCACCGTCCAGTCCGGCCAGCATGCACATCACCAGGAAAGTGCGATTAAGGAGCCCCCGCCTGGGAAGACCGAATGAAACGTTGCTCAGGCCGCACATGAAATGGACACCGGGATAAACTTCCCTGATGCCCCGGATGGTATCAACAGCCACCAGCGCCATGTTGCTGTCGGTGCTGATAGGCTGAATCAGCGGATCGATGTAGATATCATCCAGAGCCACTCCGGCCTGCACCAGGTCTGCTATCAGCCTTACACCAACTTTAATCCTGGTGGGAGCGTCCTTGGGCATGCCGTGCTCGTCATCCATCACCAAGGCCACGATGGCGGCGTTATATTCCTGCACCAGTTTTATTATGCTGTCATACCGCTCTTTTTCCGCCGTTATGGAGTTAATCATCGGCTTACCCTTATGCACCCTGAGGGCCGCAGACAGTGCCAGGGGGTTTGGGCTGTCAATGCAGCAGGGCTTATCCACCGCTTCCTGTACCACCTGCACCAGCCAGGGCAGGGCTTCCACTTCCTCGTCAATGAGCGTACCGCAGTTTACATCAATATAATGCGCGCCGTTTTCGGCCTGTTCCACCGCTTTCCTGGCGATAAATTCCCTGTCCCTGCTCCTGACCGCTTCCGTTATTCCTTTAAGGCTTGTATTGATTTTTTCCCCAACCAGTATCATGCCCTTAACCTCCCGTCTGCCGTTCTTTCGCAATGCCCTTACAAGAGATGTTAATTAATTAGTCTTTTGGCCAAATCCGCAGCAGAGGCCGCATCCGGTGCATACCCATGGGCGTTAATAGAATCGGCAAATTCCTGGCTAACAGGTGCCCCTCCTACTATTACCCTGATTGAAGGGTAACGTGCAATAATGGCACCTACCGTCTTTTTCATGGTTTCCATGGTCGTAGTCAGTAGCGCCGACAGGCCAACAATGGCAGGCTGATGCTCTTCAATGGCTGCCATAAACTTTTCTGCAGGCACGTCAATTCCCAGGTCCACCACGTCAAAACCTGCACTCTCCAACAACATAGCCACCAGGTTTTTTCCGATATCATGCAGGTCACCTGCCACCGTGCCAATAACAATTTTACCCTGACTGTAATTTTCTCCGGACAGCAGCGGCTTCACTATCTGCAGGCCTTCCTTCATGGCTTCGGCAGAGGCTAGCACTTCAGGAACAAACATATCCCCGTTTTTCATCCTGACACCCACCTCAGCCATGGAATTAATAAGGCAATCGATAATAACAGCCGGCTCAATGCCATCCTGTAATGCCCTTTTAACTCCTTTTACCACCCCTTCCGTATCTCCTTCCAAAACGTAAGCATAAATGTAATCCATTGCAGCAAGCTCCTTTCCATATTATACATTACCAGGTGATAGGGTCAAGTTCTTTTCCGATGCCTTTTTCCAGAGCCAGTTCATACATTTTGCTGCCGACGTATATCTCCTGGACAACCAGACCTTTGTTCAGCGCCAGAATGTTTTCTTCTGCATTTTCCCTTCCCCGTTTGGCATTAATGCTAACCTCTCCCTGACTGGCATAAACCCGGCACTTCATAACCGTTTCATCAATACCATCTATAATTATTTTGTCCATGCGGTTTAGCGTTTTTTCATCCAAGATGCTGATGTCAGAAGCAGCAATGAAAACGCCCCTTCCCGGTAACATGTGGTCAGGTATTTTTTTGACGGTTACCCCGATGCTTTTTTCTATCAGCAGCATGGAAGTGTCATTTAGTGCTTCTTCGAGAGTGCGGCAGATCAAAACTCTGCCCGGGAACTGTTCAGCCAGTTCTTTCACCAGTTTTTCTGTCCGGTTTTTTTCAGGATCATAGATTTTTACGGTATCAAGCCTGTCCAGCACTAGCCGGACAGCGCTAACATTATGTTTGCTCTGGTCTCCGGTACCAATCAAACTGATGGATTCTGCTTCTTTGTCGGCGTAATACCTTGCGTAAACCGCGTAGGTTGCAGCGCAACATCTTGAAGAAATGTAGTATGCATCCATTATGGCCTTGGGTAAACCGGTTGCATTATCACTTAAAATAATTACTCCGGAGCTACTGTTTATCTGCAAACTGTTACCGGGGGGCAATTCAGCGCTCCATTTAACTCCCGAGGTGGCGGTTTTCTCCACCCAGCCTGAAGCAAAGTTGAACCGTGTGTCAGGTGTCGGGCCTGCTGCTGCTGAGGATATGACGCCAGCCTTGCCCAAGCCATGCTGGACAAAAATGTCAGCCGTGCAGTTAAAGTAATCATAATCGGAAAAGCCCAGGGATTTAACATCATCAAGGGTCAGGTATAAAATTTTTGTTATTTGTTTCAGACTGTAAGCCGCTTCATTCAACTTCCCGGCCTCCTGTAACCCTGATTGAACATGTAACACTTTGCTTATAATATTACCAGCATTGGTTTTTTCTGCAAAGAGCTTAACGTAGGTTACCTGATGCTAAAGCCGTATTTCAGCGGATCATCTCCATCAATATGCAGAGTGCTGAAACCGGTTATAAACGCTCTGCCACTTACCGCCGGCAATATAGCCGGCAGGTCCCCCACCCGTGTTTCCTCAAGAACCTTTCCTTCAAATACCGAGCCCACTATGCTCTCGTGATAGAAAGTTTCTCCTTTTTTCAGCGTACCTCTGGCATACATTGCCGCCATACGGGCACAAGTACCTGTACCACACGGCGAACGGTCAATTTGGGCTTTCCCCAGGAAACAGATGCTCTTATACGTATCCCCCGGGAAAGACGGCCCGGCCGTAAAAAGAATATCGTCAACTGTATCTATATGTGGCTTCTCAGGATGCCTTAGTTCAATCAGTGTATTGGCCTGATTCCTGATTTCGGTCCCGTATCGTATAAATTGCTCAATGTTTTTCGGAGAGTGCGTCAGGCCCAGTTGCCCCATATCCACCATGGCAAAAAAATTGCCGCCATAGACTATATCAGCCTTTATCTCTTTACCTTCTATGTCCAGGGCAACATCAGCTTTGGCCAGGAACGACGGTACTCCCAGCAATGTTGCCCCCATCGCTTTTCCATTATTTACATAAACCTTTACTGTTACCAAACCCGCGCCGGTTTCCAGTACCACCTCCGTTTCCGGTTCTGTCACCGGGATCAGTCCTGTTTCCACAGCAATGGTGGCAACGGCGATGGAACCATGTCCACACATGTTGTTGTATAGAGCGGTGTCTATGAAAATGACTCCGAGGTCAGCCCGGGGATCCCGTGGTTCAGTCAGTACTGCACCGTACATATCTGCATGACCGCGTGGCTCCAGCATGGTTGCTGTACGGACAAAATCATAATTCTTCATCATGTATTCGCGTTTCTCCAGGATGCTTTTCCCTTTTAGCAGTAAGCCGCCAATAATCAGCCTCAGGGGTTCACCTGCAACATGCGCGTCTGTTACTGTAATTACATGCCTGCTCATATTGACCTCCGGTCAAGATATTAGCAGATGCCCAAGTACATTTCCCTGACTTGGTCATTGCTCCTCAATTCAGCGCTGGTGCCTTCCAGCACAATTCTCCCCTGCTCCAGCACATATGCCCTGTCTGCTATTCTGAGTGTTGTGTTGACATTTTGTTCCACTATAACTATGGTAGTTTGGCCGGACCTTAGCCTGGTGATGGTTTCAAACACCGCTTCCACATTCATCGGTGACAATCCCATAGAAGGTTCATCAAGAATCAGCATTCTGGGTCCATGCATCAGACCCCGGGCAATGGCCAGCATCTGGCGCTCGCCGCCACTCATGGTACCTGCCAATTGATTCTTTCTTTCCGCCAGGCGCGGGAAAAGGGTAAAAACATACTCAAGTGCATCGTTTATCTTTTTTTTATCCCTTACTGTATAGGCACCCAAAATAAGATTCTCAAATACCGTCATGGCTGGAAAGAGATTTCTTTCCTCAGATACAAAAGACAATCCCCGCTTAATCAGCTTGAAGGTGGGCAGGTTGGTTATTTCTTCGCCTAAAAATGTAATTGTACCCTGACTGGCAGTAAGCAGCCCCATTACTGTTTTTAAAAGAGTTGTTTTGCCAGCCCCGTTGGTTCCCAATATTGCCACCACTTCACCCTCATTGATCTTCAGTGAAACTCCCCATATCACCTGCAGGTAACCGTAGCTCACATCCAGTTGTCTGATTTCCAGCACTGGTTTCCTCCTCCCCGTTCACATCCGCTAAGACTAAACTTAATGCATGTAAGTTTCGCCCAAATATGCCTTTGTCACCATTTCACAGCTCATAATTTCTTTTGGTGTGCCCTCACTCAGCTTTTCACCGAAATTTAGGACAAATATGCGGTCACAGATGTTCATTATGAGGCGCATAAGGTGCTCTACAATAATGATTGTCCTGCCGTCGTCCCTTATTTTCCTGATCAGGGCAGTAATTTTGTTCAGCTCTGCAGGGGTCAAACCTGCTGCTACTTCGTCCAGCAGTAACAGCCTGCAATCCGTAGACAGCGCGCGGGCCAGTTCCAGTTGCTTTAACTGGATGGTATTCAGATTTTCCGCCAGCACATGGTGAGCTACAGGAAACTCAACGTAATCAAGGTATTCCCTGGCTGTACGCTCTGGGAATTTCACTTTTTTCTTGCTGCCAAAGACTACACCTACCATAACGTTCTCCAGAACAGTCATCTTAGGGAAAAATCGTACGATCTGGTATGTCCTGGCTATTCCTTCCCGGCAGATGATGTCAGGCCTGAAACCGGTAATGTTTTTCCCCTGGAAAATAATGCTGCCACCATCAGGACGATAATCACCAGCTACGCAGTTAAGAAAAGTGGTTTTACCGGCACCATTGGGACCGATCAGGCCAAATATTTCTCCCTCCTGTACCTGCAGCGACACTTCATTTACGGCTTTCAGGCCACCGAACCGCTTGCTGACGGACTTTGCCTCAAGAATCATAGCAAACACCCACTCGTTAGTTTTTGCCCTTACAGGCTTTTGCAGGCGGACCGGGCGTTTCCCGGCCCGCCTGACTGTTACTGTTTTAAGAAATCAGGTATTACAATGTCTTCATCTTTCCAACTGCTTGGCCAAATAATCCTGCCCTGGCCGTTCATATACTGGATTACAGGGAAGATATAGTACTCTTCACCCACAACCGGGTCAGGAAAAGTGTCGTTGGTGTATTTGTACTCCTTCATAATAATACCGTCCTTAAAGGTAAGCTGCCCGGTTCTTACTTTCTCTGCAATTTTTGCAAAGTTTTCCTGGGTAAGCGCACCATGCTCCTTCAGCGTTTCCTGCATAATCTTAATCATGAAACGGGCGGAGTCATACATAAGGCCTGCGGTGGATGCACCAGGTTCAAAGCCAAACTTTGCAGCAAAGTCGTCCTTGAACTTCCTGGCTGCCGGTGTGGTCCACTGGGGAATCTGATCCAGTACATAGTTGGACGCATCACCAGTCAGTTCATACCATTCTCCGACCCAACCAAGTCCGTCAGAAATAATCAGGCTCTTTAGCCCCACTTCACGGCTTTGTTTTATAAAAGAGGAGACTGAGGGAGGATCAGACATGGAGCCCACTACCACAGAGGCGCCTAATTGCTGCAACTTGTTAAGCAGCGGGTAGAACTCCGTCTCACCCAAAGCAACCCATTCCCTGGTTACAACAGTCCAACCGGCATCTTCAAACTGCCTGGCTACAGAATTACCAAAATCCCTGCCCCAGTCGTTATCTACGCCATAAACAGCCACATTCCGGTTGGGTGGGTTCCACAGGCCGGCCTCAATGGCTTCATTTACCGCTTCCACATACGCAATGCTTAACAACGAGGGGGTTGGCCAGGTCTTACCCACCCAGTATTTATATTTCTCAGGATCAGATTTATATTTCTGATTAACAATTTCCGTCGCTCCGAAGCTGAGGAAGTGGGGCATTTTATATTTTGCGGCAATATCCATAAGAGCAACAGAAACCCAACTGTGCCAGGTATTGAAGCCCACATCAATTTTGTCTCGGACAATGGCCTGCTCGTATGCCCGGGCAGCTTTCTCTGCGTCGGATTCGCAGTCAATCCAGACAAACTGCACTTCATAATCCCCGATTTTGTTGCCGATTTCATCAAATGCCATTTGTATGGCCGCTTTAAACTCATCACCGACACGGGAAGCCGGACCGGTAAAAGGACCCTGCACACCAATTTTTACTATTTTTCTGCCATCATCCGGCTTACTTGCTCCGCGGCCGCAGCCTGTAAACGACAGGCTCATAGCAAGAATCAGTACCACCAAGCAGAGACACAACAGCTTACTTTGTTTCATAACATTACCCCCTTAAATTTATAAATTCTGACCGGTTTTACCTTTGCTGACAGATACAGTGGAAGTGTCCGGCAATACCCCCTTTCTTTTCAGGTAATCCGCACCGCTTGTCCAGAGCCCAGCCAGGCCACGGGGATAAAAAATCATGATTAGAATCATGGCGGCACCATACATAATCAGGCGCAGTTCAAGCAGCCCTTTAAGATAGTCCATGGCTGGTACCAGCAACAGCGCAGCAACCAGACCACCCCAGATTGTACCCCTGCCGCCCACATAGGATATGACCATTATCTCCACGGTGTTGCGTGTATGAAGAACCTGTGGGGTCAGCACTCCGACAAAATGGGCGTAAAAACCGCCCAATAATCCTGCCAGGCAACAGGAAATGGTGAAGTTTATAATCTTGTACTTGGTGGCAAATACCCCCGAAGAAGCAGCTGCAACCACATCCTGCCCGATTGCCCTGAAAGCAAGTCCGATTTTTGAGCTTGAAATTACCGCAAGTAGTATATAAACCAGAATAACTATGGCTAGGATAGTATAGTAATAGGGCATATTCCTGATAGTTACAAAGAGCGGCGGAACGCTGAGTCCGGAATTACCCTTGGTAAGGTCAACCCAGTTGGCAGTTACAGCCATCAGGGCAAGGGCAACAAACCAAGCCATGCAGGCAGCGAAAATACCACCAAGGCGAATTGTCAGCACTCCCAGTCCAAAACCGACAATTCCTACCAGCAGTGCGGCAAAGATCAGGCCAAGCCAGGGCGAAAGGCCTAACTTTAAGACCGAGAGCCCTGAAGAATAGGCACCAAGGCCCATAAAAGCTGCGAAACCAAAGTTAACAATATTTATAAAGCCAGCAGTGAAGTCAAAAGCCATAGCAAGGCCACCAAACATCAGGCTGGTAATCAGTAGCCTAAGCGTAAATTCATCCCGTACAAACAGTGGAACAAACAGCAGAGCAAAGAACAGTACAGCAATCTGCGGCCTGATACCCAGTTTTGTAAGAGGCCCGAATACTTTCCCCAAAGAAGTTACTAACCTTTTCATATTCACGCCCTCTTTTTGCATTAATCTTATTCCAACACGCTTTTAACACCTTTTTTGGCAAACAGCCCGCTCGGCTTAACAAGCAGTATCAGAATAATAATGATCAGGCTGATTACATCCTGCCAACCTGCTCCAAAGCGGTAAATAGAAATGGTTTCCAAGAGTCCCACTATCAGTCCTCCATAGATGCTGCCCCAAATGTTACCCATCCCCACCAGGATCAGGACAAACCAGGATTTGTAAAGGGGATTTACTCCCATTGTGGGGAAAGCCGGATTAATGGAAAGCAGGCTGGCGCCTGCAATTGCTGCCAGCATGCAACTTAACGCAAAGGTAAGGGTGTGTATCCAGTTAAGATCGATACCCATCAGGCTGGCTCCGGTTTCATCCTGGGATACCGCCCTGATGGCCCTTCCGGTCCTCGTATAGGTAAGGAAATACCAGAGTAGCGTAATGGTAATCATAGCAATTATAAATGCGACCAAACGGTCATTGGCAATTTCCATGCTGGTAAAGATTTTGGTCCTGCCAGGCCAAAACTGGGTAACGCCACGGTACCTGGAACCCCATATCATTCTCACACCATTTTGCATTATAATGGAAACACCAAGTGTAAGCAAAAATGTATTCATAAGCCAGCCTTTTTTGCTTTTTTGGCGTAAAGGGTTAAAAACGCCCCGTTCCACAATCATGCCAATAGCAAAAGCAGCCAAACCGGCAAAGATAATGCTGGGAAGCGGACCGAACTTAAACTCGGTAATGCCGAAAAAAGCGAAATAGGAGCCAATCATGTAAAACTCACCGTGCGAAAAATTAGCAATATTCATAACACCAAACACCAGGGAAAGACCTACAGCCATCAAAGCATACAGACCACCTCTGAGGATGGCAGTTACAATAATGTCCCAGGACTGCTGCAACATCTCCACCAGCCTTCACTCCTCCCTTCCCGGGAAAGTTCCGGGCAACTGATTCTTTCTTTATTCAAATTCTTTAAACAGCTCTTCAAAAACCTCCATGGGGTCGGTGATATGGTAAACATGTTCGTCTTGGGGAAACCGGCCGCTTTTAACGTCCTGAATATACTCTTTGAAGGCTCTGATGGAAACATCTGCCACATCAGCATACTTCTTAACAAATTTAGGGGTAAATATCTGAAAAAGGCCTAACATATCGCCACTGATCAGCAGTTGCCCGTCACAGAAACCTGCACCGATGGAATAAACAGGTATATGCAGTTTCTTGGTCAGGAAAGCAGTCAGTTCAGGTGGAATTGCTTCAACCAACAAAGCATAGGCCCCGGCTTCCTGGACCGCCAGTGCATCCAGGATTGTCTCCCGGGCGCTTTTGACGTCTCTTCCCTGAGCTTTGAAACCACCAAGTTGGCCTGAACTCTGCGGGGTCAAGCCGATATGACCCATTACCAGGATACCGGCGTCAGTGATAGACCTGATCCTGCTGGCAACCCGGCGCCCTCCCTCCAGCTTGATGCAATCCACATCAGCTTCTTTCAGAAATCTGCCCGCATTTTCCACTGCCTGTTCGTCGGACTTCTGGTAAGACATAAACGGCATATCACCGATAATCCACGTATCAGGGGCACCGCGACGTACCGCCTTGCAATGAGAAATGCAGTCTTCCATGGTTACCGGAATGGTGCTTTTATAACCGAGAACCACCATGCCTAAGGAATCTCCCACCAGTACCATATCCATACCAGCCTGTTGCGCAAAAGAAGCTGTGGGAAAATCATAAGCTGTAATCCAGGCCACCGGTTCTCCCTTTTTTTTCATCTGCATAAAATCCAGAACCGTCTTTTTTTTCTGCATAATGCCACTACCTTTCTTTGCTTTAATTCTCTGCTCCACGGGACTTTCTGTTTTCAGCTTCGGCGCTGTTCACGATTTCCTGTAAACGGAAAAGCACAACATCGCTTAACGGCTCTCCCCGATATTCTTGCAGAATTTTTCTGGCCTGCCTGTTAAGCCTCTGGGCATAAGTCAGCTTTCCGGTTTCCTCCCAGGCATGATAGCGTTCGCGATCAATTATTTTGGGTAGCCAGAATTCCTTTCTGAAATTGTCCCGCGTATGCTTTTCGCGCAGGAAGTGTCCGCCAGGTCCTACTTTGTCTATCAGGTCCACAGCCAGTGTTTCGTCATCCACTCTGATGCCTTTGATAATGTTACGTACGTACCCTATAATCTCGTCACCCATTACCAGTGCTTCCAACGATGCTGACATTCCCGCCTCCAAAAAGCCAACGTCATGAATCAGGTTGGCACCGCTTAGGGCGGCAGCAAAAATGGTAAGCGAATACTCAATGGCAGCTTGCTCATCCAGCAGTTTCGAATCACTGGCACCGGCAGTACTAAACATGGGCAGGCCCAGGTAGTGGACAAATTCCGTATAGGCAGCGTGCATGAGAGAAAACTCCGGTGAAGAACCGTAGCAGTGAATCATGGTTTTCATGTCCATATTGGTAGTAACCCCGCCTGCAATGTAGGGAGCCCCTTCCCTTTTCAACTGGTGAATAACCAGTCCGGTCAGGTTGTCAGCAGCAGCAGTGACAATAACCCCTGCCATAGAGGCAGGAGCAGTGGCACAGCCCTGCACGCCCGGCGTATACATCACCGGCAGTGCTTTTTCCGCCATCAGCATCATCTTACCAAGCGACTCCCTTGGATGTTTCAGCGGCGTGGTGGGTTCGGCGTAAAGAACCAGAAAAGGATTACGCTGTAACTCCTCAGCGCCTCCCGCCACTTCTTCACAGAGAGAAATTATTGTGGCTGCGTTTTTTTCGTTAAATGCCCATGTAACTATGGGTTTGGTGGTATACTGCAGCATAGCATGAACTTCATGGACATCTGCCAGGCCAGGTGTCACGTCAGAAATACTGGCCAGCGACATGCAAAAGTCAAGGTTCGGCAGGTCTTCCACCAGCTTGGCCACGTTGCAGACATCCTGCTTGGTAACCTTGCGGCGCTCCCCGGTTTCTACGTCAATAAAATAAGGATTGGTAGGACCAGGGCCAAAATAGCTGTTGTTCCCCTCCAAAAACAGTCTGCGCCGGCCGTTTCGGTCAGCCAGTACCACCCGTGAAGGTGCGCTTGCTATTGCACGCTCCACCAGATAAGAAGGAATCCTGGCCCGGATACCGTCTGTCCAGCAGCCGGCTTTCTTTAATAGTTCCAGCGCTTCAGGATTGTGGATATCAGCGCCGGTCCGCTCCATCACTTCCAGTACAGCACGGTAGATGCGTTCACATTGGCTTTCTGACAAAACTCTGAACTGCACTGTCCGATTGTCAACCAGGTTACTGGTACTGCATTTCTCCCACATAATACTGCTCCTTTGTATTTAATCATTACCTAACCTTTTTCAGGCGGTTCATCCATCCGGCAAGCTCGCGGGCCAACCCTTCTTCCAGCTCAGGTACCTGGTGCCACGTTACAATGTGCTGTATCTTGTCCCGAATTTTGGTCCGGACTGCTGAAACATCCTCATTTTCCATAGCACGGCTGAAAAGATCCGGATACCAGATTTTCCTGAAATTATTCCGTGTATGCTTCTCGTTCAGGAAGTGACCGCCTGGCCCTACCTTTTCTATTACCTCCAGTGCCAGATTCTCATCATTCACTTCCACCCCATCAGCATAGCTTTTTAAGGCAGCGATTATTTCATCGGCCAGAACTACGGCCTCCGGTGATACGCTGTTGCAGTGGTCCATCACTCCCACATCATGAACCAGGTTAGCCTTGCTCAGGATGGTTGAAAACAGCTCCATGGTAATTTCTGCAACCGCTTGCTCATCCAGGGTTTTAGCGTCAGAACAACCGGCAGTGCCATAAAAGGGAAGGCCGTAGAATGACGCCATCTCTGAGGCAGCGGCTACCAAAAGATGAAATTCAGGCGCTCCGTAACTGCCGATGGTGGTTTTCATGTCAAATACTGAAGGCATGGCTCCGTAGATAAATGGCGTTCCTTCACTTACTATCTGCGTCATTACCAGGCCGGCCAGCACCTCAGCGTTGCATTGGGCCAATGTTCCGGCAAGGCTCATTACAGAGGTACCGCCCATCATACAGTAAGGCATATATACTACGGGAACGCGGTTTTCGGCACTGATCCGAAGCTTTTCCGTACTGGTTTCCGGATGTGCCAGGGGCGGAATGGGTTCACAATAATTGAAAATGAACGGTTTTTCCTGAAGTTGCTTCTTCCCTCCGGCCACAGTAGCTGCGATTTCAATTATATCGTACAGAGCATTAACATCATTGGTAGAAAAATTAATGGGTTTACGGAAGTTCATTACCGTTTCCAGGAAGGTGATCTGGGATTGGATATCAGGAGGCACATCCGATGACATCCCCACAGACAATATGAAGTGAATGTTAGGAAGGTAATCTGCCAGCAGGCACATCATCCGGGTATCATCGCTTACAAATTTCCTGGCCTTACCGGTTGCAGGGTCCAACAGTTCCAGCTGGTCAGCGTGAGTGCCAAAATACTGTTGCTCCCGGCTGTCAACAGTTATATAAGGTTCCCCTCCACGAGTGAAAAGAACCAGTTGACGGGGTGCCGATCTTAGTGCTTTTTCCACAACCTGGTGCGGGAAAAAAATTCTCCCTTCAACTCCGGTACCACATCCGTGTTCCCGCAGCAGGCGTAACATTTTTTCTCCCTGCACCTTCATTCCCACTTTTGCAAGCAGGTAAAGGCTGGCTTCATGAATCTTTTCTTTTTTTTCACGGTTTAATACAGAAAACGCAATGCTTTTTTTTGCTTCAACGGTTGAAATCTCTTTAACACTCCCCTCATTTATTCTTTTCGGTATAAATACCATCGTGTAGATATCTTAACATTTCTTCTTTGGTCATATGACCAATACCAAGGTAATCCAAGGTATAACCGCTCTGGTAGTAGTTTACCTCCATCATGGCCGAGGCCAGGTTAATCATGGAATCGATGACCGGAGTTTTAACGCCGAATTTTTTGCCCAACTCGTGGTAGACGTGGCAACCTACCGGGACATCCTCGGTAATGTAGCGATTGTTTATGCTGAAAGGACCGGTTCCGTACTGAATATAGTTCTGCTGGTCAAAGGGGATCCTGTAGTCCGGCCCCATATATTCCGCGCCCAATATGCTTTCCCGGTGGAAAAACTGCTCTCTGTCAAAATCCTGGATGCCAACACCCATGGCTTTGGCCAGTTCCCGCTGCTCAAGGTAAAAAGCGTACTGAACCCTGGCAATGGACGGGCAGTAGGCATGCGAGTAGATGGAAAACTGGTATTTGTCTTCTCCATAAATAACACCCCAGTTTTCCATGGTACCCACACCAAGAATGGTGCCAGGGCAGTGCAGAACCGGATTAACGTTGCTAAAACCGGTATCCATCACGGTATCGCCAGGGATAGCGCCATCCCCGTTTGTGATGGCATCCATACAACCCATGTATTTGGAACTTTCCAGGAAAGCATGCTGGTCAACAGATGGCAGCGCTGCCCCTCTCAAATTAATGGCACGATAGTAAACCCTTATTTTAGGCAGCACTACGCCACCTTTTATTTCCACCCGGCAGCCGTATGGGGCGCTCGACCACCCGCCAATGATTACTTTCCTGTTACAACCTGCTTCACGCATCATCTTACGCAAAAGTAAAGAACCGTAATTGTCTGGGAATATATGGATAACCATTCCGTCTTCCAGCGCCGGAATAAGTCTTTCAAAGAACGGCACATGGCCAAAAGTCGGTGTAGGAACAATAACAATACCAGCCCCCTTTACCGCTTCGGCTACATCAGTGGTAACCAGCTCCATCCTGGCCGTCCCAGAACGCTCAAAACCATATAAATTCAGCTGATCACCAAACAGCTTGATACCTGCTTCCTTAATACCAAACAATGTTTTTTCAGCAAAAGGAGGTAAGTCACAGATACGAACCCGTGCTCCCGCCAGAGCACAGTCGGCAGCAACTGCCTTGCCAACGGCACCGGCGCCCAAAACTGCAATTGGCTTGTCCTTTAAGTATTCCATGTTTGCCATAGTTGTTCCCCCTAATCAAAAATTAGTGTCGTCTGCTTATCTGGCAGGCAAGAACCATGCCAATTAAAATAACCCTTTATATTACAGCAGTTTTTGCAATGTTAAGCTTGTGAACAAAAAAAGCCCAGCCCATTTTAGCAAAACCTGCAGTTATGAAATCCGGTAAGTGACGGGTTTTATGTCTGCCCGGCTGTCCATATAAAAAGCAAAATTTTTTGCTTGCAAAAAAATTTGCACAATACAATGCCATTTTTGGTGGCTAATATGTTATTTGCGCCAAATTGCGCTTTTCTTTTTTTAAAAAAGGTTTTTTGCAGCTGAAAGTCGAATACACAACAGCAAATTTTTTTGCATTTGCCTTTGAGGGGTGATATGGAATGGGAAACACCGAAGCTGTTTTACGGCAGAAACTGAAAGAAGTTACCAGAGAAAAGGAGTTTCTGGTTACAGCTCTTAATGTGCTGGAGGAAGGAATCCATATCGTAGACAGTGAGGGCAGAACCATATTTTACTCCAAGGGACTGGAAAAGATTGAGCATTCCAAAAGCAACCAGGTTGTGGGCAAACATATCTCCGAAGCCTATATGCTTGACGAAGAGAGCAGCGTCCTGCTTAAAGTTCTTAAGACCGGAATTGCTGTTAAAAACTATGAAACTACTTACATGACCTCAAAGGGCAAGACTATCAGCATTACTACCAATACCTACCCCATTTACGATAATGGCACTATTGTGGCGGCTGTTTCCGTAAATAAGGATACCACGAACAGGAAGACCATGACCGAAACCATCTGCAGATTGCAAAAGCAACTTTATTCCAGGCAGCAGCCGTACAAAAACGGTACCCAATACTCTTTCCGGGATATTATAGGTAACAGTGAAGCACTGCAAAAATCTTTGCAGATTGCCAGGATGGCAGCGGTAAACCTGTCCCCGATATTGATTCAGGGTGAAACCGGCACCGGTAAAGAACTGTTTGCCCAGAGCATTCACAATCAGAGCCCGCGCCTGAATGGACCCTTTGTAGCCGTAAACTGTGCGGCAATTCCAGAAACACTTCTGGAAAGCATCCTATTTGGTACAACCAGGGGCGCCTTTACCGGAGCTGAAGATAAACCTGGGCTGTTCGAGGAAGCAGATAAGGGCACCCTTTTCCTTGACGAACTCAGTTCCATGAGCATGCTGCTACAGTCGAAGCTGCTGCGCGTACTGGAAAGAAAAACTATCCGCCGAGTCGGTGGCAACAAAGAAATCCCGGTTAATCCCAGGATTATCAGTGCCATTAATATGGACCCCTTGGAGGCAATGAACCGTGATCTTCTTCGACGTGACCTTTTTTACCGGCTGGCAGTTGTGACCATAAATATTCCTCCACTGCGAGAACGACGCAGCGATATACCACTTCTGACAAAGCATTTTATAGACCGGGCCAACAAAATAATGGGGAAAAATGTCAGGGAAACAGATGATGAGGTGGCCCGTGTCTTTGCCAGATATAATTGGCCAGGTAACGTCCGTGAGCTACAACATGCCATCGAACATGCCATGAACCTGGTAGACAACCGTGGAACCATACTGAAAGTAAATCATCTGCACTCCCGTTTTCTAACCAAATGCGATGCTCCCCTACCTCATTTAATAAACCCGGAAAACCAAGACTTAAAATCGGTAATGTGCCGGCTGGAACGCAACATTATTGCCCAAGCTCTGGAAGACAACCGCGGCAACATCTCCCGGGCGGCAGAAAAACTCGGCGTTTCACGTCAGCACCTACAGTACCGCATGAAAAAACTGGGATTATAAAAAATTCGGCTGATTTACTCCTGACTTTGTATGCTAAAGCTCAGTTTCAGATAAAATAAAAAAAAAGCCCGGGGGAAACTGTATGTTATTTACTTCCAACCCTACACTGCTCTGGGCACTGCTGACTTTGCTTCTGTCAGCTGTCCTGCTGATCCTGGTGCCCTGGCGCCTGGTCAAAGCCTACCTGCCGTACGGCCTGCTGCTCGGTACCGGACAGGCATTGATTATTGTCTGGCTGTTTCAGTTCTTTCTAAAATTTTGGCAGCTTACCGGCGACCCTGTTGTTTTGGGCTTCACCACCCTTTTTACCCCCCTGGCCTGGATCGCACCCACCATTATTTTCGCTTACTTTTTCCCCAAAGGCAGGCCCTGGTATTACATCGCAGGTTACATACTGCTTTTCGCGTCCGGGGCTATCGTCGCCCAGCTGCTGCTGGAGCAGGCGGGAATGTGGTGGAGTATCAGCTGGAACCCCCTTTTTACCGGCCTGCTGGCCATTTTTACCCATTCGGTGCTGACTGCCGGCCTGCTAATGACCAGGGCACGGGTCTCGTGAACAGGCGCCGCTCCCGGCGGCGACTTTGTCATTCTTCTTTTTCAATACCGGCCAGCACCCGTGCCAGTTTTTTCTTGTGATCCATGTTGGCCTGCCGGGTAATCATTATGCGCTGCGCCTGGGGCGAGCCGGCGCCGTGCATCGACTCGGTCCGGTAGCCCACCGCAGCGGTGCCCAGGGTCAGGTTTTCAATCAGCCGGAGCATTCTCATTCTGTGTTCTGTGGGAACATCAGCCACCCCTTTGAGATATTTTTCCACGTACCGCCCGATCTCCGGGTGGCGCAGGTCCTGCTCTGAGGGCATGGTTACCATCAGGCCGCCGGCGATATCCTCGGCCAGCCGGGCTATTTCGTAAGGAAGGCGGGTTACGTTCAGCTTACAGACATTGGCCAGCATCAGGTCAATCAGGTAGGTGCCGGAGGCGGTGGCGACACCCTGCGCCGAGCAGGCGATACCGCAGGAATAAAGAGTTTCGTTTAAGTGCACCATTTCTGTCAGTTTTTCCCTGATGTGCGAAGCCTTGGCGGCACCGTTGTATTCGGCCGCCTGAGCCGCGGCGCCGATTAAAACGTCGCCCACCCCCACCTTACAGCCGCCGTAGCTTTGGCGGTGGTAGCCGGCGAACCGTTCTACCAGGACACCGGAATACCTGTATTCGCCGCACATGAATACCCTGTCCCAGGGTACAAAGACATCCTCGAACACCACCAGCGCCTCGTGTCCGCCAAAGAAGCAGTTGCCCACGTCGATGTCGCCGCCTTCCAGCCTGCGGGTATCACAGGATTGACGCCCGTAGATGTAGATAATTCCTTCCGCGTCGCTGGGCAGGGCAAAAGACACGGCGTAGTCGCGGTCTTCTGCCTCCATGGCGATGGTGGGCATAACCAGGATCTCATGCGAGTTGACGGCTCCGGTCTGGTGCGCCTTGGCGCCGCGCACCACGATGCCGTCTTTGGTTTTTTCCACCACCCGCAGGTACAGGTCCGGGTCAGCCTGACGGCTGGGCCGGAGCGACCTGTCTCCTTTGGGGTCGGTCATGGCGCCGTCCACAGTCAGGTCTTCTTCCTGGACATATACCATATAATCACGGAAACGCTGGTTATACTCCGTGCCCAAGTCCCTGTCCATTTCAAAGGTGGTGCTGTCAACGGCGTTAAAGGCATCAAACCCCACACAGCGCTGGAAACAGGAAGCGGTTTTCTGTCCCAGGAGTCGCTGCATTTTCACCTTCTTTACCAGGTCGTCGGCGCACTGATGAAGGTGGGTGAAGCGGTTGATTTTCTTTCCGGTCAGGCTGGAGGTGGCTGTCATTAGCTCTTCGTAGCGCTCATCGAAGGCCAGTTCATAGGTCTTGGCCACCGAGTTCAGCGACGGTCTGATTATGGGATGGTCAACAGGGTTTTCCACTTTTTCACCGAACATGTAAACCGTCAGGTTAAGTCGTCTCAGGCTGTCAATATACTGGTCAGCTGTTTTCATCCGGTCTCACCTCTTTTGGAATGTCACTTTAAATTTATTCAACAAAAAAAGCCGCAGACCTGCCGGCCGGCGGCGTTACTTTATAAGATTACAGGGAAATCTTAAAATTCGGTAACCTCTCCCCCACCCCGGATGGGGCGTTTGGTCCCGGTGTTGATATCCAGGGTCAGGCCCGGCTCAATCCGGCCGCTCCTGGTGTAACCCCTGTCCTCCCAGAAGCCGCCCTGGTCATGGTCAGCAAACTCGATTGAGCCCAGCCATTTGCAGGACTTGTACCCCCAGAGGTGGGGTACCAGTAGCCGCAGCGGCCAGCCGTACTCCACCTCCAGCGGCTCACCGTCAACGGCGTAGACCAGCATCACCCGCTCGTTAAGCTGGTCCAGGGGCAGGCTGGTGGAGTATCCTCCCACACTGGTAAAGGTGGCAAAGGCAGCCCCAGGCATCAGCTGAATTTCTTTCATAAAGTCAGGCCAGAGCACTCCGTCCCACCTGGCCCGCACCGACCACCCGCTGACCGAGGTCAGGCGGGCGTCCAGGCGGGTGAAAGGCATGCTTCTGATTTCCGCCAGGGTAAAAGCGCTCTCGCTGCCGACCAGGCCCCAAACATTTAGAAGGTAGGTTTCCTCTTTTATGTAGGGGATACCTTCCGCCTTAAAAACCGGGGTCTTTAACCGGCCCAGGATGCTCATATGCCACAGCTCCCTTCATATATAAAAAGTTTTAGACCGCCCGCTGCCATGTGCAGCGCCACCGTGGCCCCTGCCGGGCTGACGTGCCACTACCAGCGCGTCAAAGCGCTCCGTCCTTCTCATCCCGTATGGCCCATAGTGTTTGCTTACGGGGAAGAAGAAATACACCGGTCTCGGCCAGCAGCATACCTGCCAGCACCAGGGCGGCTCCCAGCAGAAAACGGCTGCCCAGTATCTCAGCAAGAAAGATGCTGGCAAAGAAGGCGGCAAAGACCGGTTCCGCCGAAAATATCACCGCTGTGCGCACCGGCGTGGTGAAACGCTGCATCAGGGACTGGATGAAAAAAGCACCGGTGGTGGCAAAACAGGCTGTTATAACCAGGGCCAGCCAGACTTGCCCGGAGAATGAGGCCGGGGCGGGCAACGAGACAAACAGTGAAACAAGGCCGCTTAGCGCCGCCACCACCACTACCTGGACAAACACAAGCCCGGTTACGGAATGCCGGCGGCAGAGGCGCCCGGTAAAATAGACATGCAGGGCAAAACAGACAGCACAGAAACCGACCAGGATATCGCCGGGGTTCAAAGAGAGGTCGCCTTCCAGGGACAGAACGGCCACCCCGGCAAAGGCAGAAAAAGCGCCGGCCAGGGCAGTGACGGACGGCTTCTTACGTTCGAAGACAGCGGCTATGAACGGAACCAACACCACCACCAGGCCGGTGATGAAGCCGGCGTTGGAGGCGGTGGTATAGACCAGGCCCGCGGTCTGAAAAGAGTAACCACCGAATAGAAATATTCCAAGCAGCAACCCGGCCGGCCAGGTTCGCCGCGGCAGCAGGGTGATTTTGCGCGGCACCAGTAAAAATATAAAAAACGCTGCGAGGACGAAGCGGTAAGCGTTGAAAGCAAAGGGAGCTATGTCCGCCACGGCATTTTTCACTGTCACAAAAGTAAAACCCCAGACACAGGCTACCGCCAGCAAACTCAGGTCAGCGATGGGACGCGGGATGTTCTTTATCTCCATAATACCTCCAAAGAGAAGCGGCGATGTATTCCTGATATAAATAAAACTGAAAACAAAAGGGGTTGCCCGCGGCTCCCCCAAAAGTTATAGTAAATTATGGGGGTGATAATATGGCGCGCTGCATCATGGTCTTCCTGTTCCATATGGACACTCATGGTCCCTGCTACCTTTTGCTCAAAAGGAACAGCGAACTGGGCGGCTACTGGCAGCCGGTAACCGGGTTTATTGAGGAACCGGAAATCAACCGCCAAGCGGCGCTGCGCGAGCTACTGGAGGAAACCGGTGTGTCAGTATTTAAGCGCGTGGTCGACCCCAAGCATTTCTTTTATATCAACATGAACGGTGTTAAGTGCGCCGTTTCCGTGTTGGCGGTGGAGGTGGAGACCCGGCCGGAAATAAACCTGTCCTTTGAGCACACCGATTACATCTGGTTGCCCTACCGGCAGGCACGGGCAATGTTGCACTGGGACAATAACCGTGTAACCCTTGACAAGCTGCACGCCATACTGGTATCAGATTACGAGAAAGCCGTGGACTAGCGGCTTTTTTCTTGTTCCGGCGCCAGGTCCAGCTTGCCCCGAAAGTAGTGGCCAGCATAAAGGGCCCCCAGGGGGTTGTGGGCCAGCACCCTGTCCTTGGCCGCCAGCACCGTCACCGGAGCCCTGGAATGCTTAATGAACAGTGTATCATGCCCCACGCACAGCCCAAGAATCACGTTAAGCCGGCTTCCAGCGGCATCAAGCAGGTTGGCCTGAGCAACCGGGTTACACATCGGTTCAAAACTGCCGGGGCAAAGCTTTTCCTCCGGCCGGACACCAATCTCCTCCTTGGCAACGGCGCCGGCCTTGCAGATGGCCGAATTGACAGTGAAGCCGTTATGCTGCAGCACTTCGGAAAATATTCTGGCTTCCTCCCGCAAGCCCAGGCAGAAAGCCAGCCCGATTTTATTATATCCCATCCTGGCGGCAAACTCCATAATTTCCCGCGCCCTTGGCCAGTGTCCGTAGCCGGCAGCCTCCACCAACGCGGCAACCCTGGCTGTGCGCAGATCTTCCCCGCTGTATCTCCCGGCGGCGCTCTTCAACAGCTCCGCCTCCTGCAGGGAAGGACAGTAATTGGGGTAGTTATCGCCATCCCGGCAGCGGTAGGCCCTGCAACTTGCACATGTGCTCATAGATATCCTCCGTTTTTCTGATAATAAGAGATTCTATCCTTTTTCGCTAATTCCTGCCGGTGGCAACTGCCGTGCCCTGTGAGTGCTGCCTGAATACCTGCGGGTGCCGGCAGCCAAGAGCCAAAAGGGCGTTTTTAAGACCGTGCCATGCTTTGCCGGTAGCTGATGGCTTCAGCCAGGTGGCGCGGGCAAATTTTGTCCGAATCGTCCAGGTCAGCTACCGTTCGCGCCACTTTCAGAATCCGGTCGTAAGCCCGGGCACTGAGGTGAAGCCGGTGAAAAGCCTGCCGCATCAGGTCCCGGCCTGCCGTATCCAGCTGGCAGTATTTCTGCACATGCTGTGGCCCCATCTGGGAATTGCGGTTGATTTTTTCCCTGCGCAGGCGGCGCTGTTGTTTTTCCAGGGCCTGCTTTACCCTGCTGGCGATAGCGGTGGACGATTCGGCCTCACCGCTGCTGCTTACCTCCTCAAAGCGCAGCCGCGGCACATCGATAAACATATCCACCCTATCCAGGAGCGGTCCGGATACTTTTTGGCGGTAGCGGGCCACCTGCCAGTCGCTGCAGGCGCATTGGGCACCGGGGTCGGACAGCAGGCCGCAGGGACAAGCATGCAGAGAACAACCTTTACTTCTCTATAGAGCGGCGGACAAAAATGCCCCCCTGGCTGCTGGGTCACCTATGGGTTGGAGACTCCCCCGGAGCTCGCCTTCGCCAGGCAAGGGTAGCTAAAGGAATGACCATCAACGATTTAGCCGCTGCCGCAGGTTTGAGCACTGTTGCAATCAGCTGCCTGGAGGCCGGAAAAACCACTGCTGCTTTGCCGAATTTAAGAAAATTGTCCGATCTGCTGGGAGTACCGGTCGCCTATCTTGGCCAGTTTGAGTCTCTGCCGGAAAACACTCTGGGTCGACGCATCAAAAAGGCACGGCTTTATCACGGATGGACAAAGCGGGAGCTTGCCCGCATCCTCGGCGTGGACGAAAAAACCCTGCGCCACTGGGAGATGGACAGGCATGTCCCTCTTGAAAGGTATCTTACCATACTGCATAAGTACCTAAAAGCCCTGGAGCACTAAAGGAGAGTATGTTTAATTTTCTGCCCCAAGTCAAACAAACCCATTGCTCCAAGTCCCGCCAAAGCACCGGCCCACAGCCTTTCCACCAGGCCAAAATCTGTAAACGGGTAAGCCAGAACGCCAATAGCTATGCCCAGTATTATAGACAGTAGTGGAGCATACCGGGTGTCCAGGTGCAGCCCACGTTTCACTGCTTCTACCACAGCGGTGACAATAGGCAGAATAACAGTTGCGAATGCAAGGACTTCGTTCATCATGCATCAACCTCCCTAATAAAGGCATCGAAGCCTTTTTCTTTTAGTTGCCTGACAAGCCTTTCAGCATTGTCCCGGTTGCGGAATGCCCCGACCTGTACCCTGTAAAGCTTTCCCGTTTCTGGTTGGGAAGAAGGTGGTGCTGTATCTTTTTTCTTTAGGCCCATAGCTTTGGCAATACCAGCAACATGGGCAGCGACAAGTTCCTTTAGGAAATCTTCGTTTTTTAAAAGTGTTGCATCTTGCGGATTTGTTACAAAACCGTTCTCCACCAATATAGCTGACATCCTGGTCTCCCGCAGCACAGCAAAATTGGCCTGCTTTTTGCCCCGGTTACGTCTGCCGCGTTTTACCCATACAGCAGAAACTTCGCTGTGGAAGACATCACGAATTTGGACAGTGCGGGGCATCGGGCTGGTGAAGATAAAATCTTCATATCCGTGGACACTGCTGTCGTTAAACCCGTTAGAATGGAACGAAACAAACAGGTCAGCCCCTGCCTGGTTTGCCATACGTGACCGTTCACTCAAAGCCACTTCCACATCCGTTGTCCGGGAGTAAAGCACTTCAGCCTCATATTCTTTTGTTATCTGCTGCCCCACAGCCAGTGCAATTTTTAGGTTTATATCCTTCTCCTGAATCCCATTTCCCACTGCGCCTGGCTGTCTTCCCCCATGGCCAGGGTCAAAAAACAACTTTACCATCATTAAATCCCCCTTTCCGAGTCTCCGTTAAAGTTGCCTACCATACGCCGCATCTCCGCATACTCGATGTCATTGCATTTAGCAATGATAATCGCAAGCACAGCAATGGTTTTTTGCAGTTCTCTCATGGTAGGCTCCAAACGTAAAAGCAGATACACTGCCACAAAAATTGGGAACCCTACCGAGTTAATGAGTTGTACTAAGCTATCCATAACCACGCCTCCTCTTCGCAACAGAGAATGTTAAAAATTTTTAGCTTTATCCTCCACAAAAAAAAGGTTAAAATAACCGGTAAAGGAGGGTTGTTACAAATGAAACGGCAAGCAATAATTATAACAACTTTCTTCTTAGCCATACTTTTAGTCGTGCTGCCAACCAGAACGGTATCTGCCAGTTCCAAGGAAATCACCGTCCTGCTTGACGGGCTGCCGGTACAGTTTGATGTGTCACCACAAATAGTAAACGGGCGGACATTAGTCCCTTTTCGTTTTATTGCGGAGGCCCTGAATGTTAGCGTAACCTGGGACGGCACCACACGGACTGTTGCAGCAGAAAACAGCGGAACCAGGGTTTTACTCCAAATTGACAACCAGACAGCCTGGGTAAACGGTTCGGCAGTCATCCTTGACACACCCCCGCTTATCCTGAAAGAACGGACATTAATCCCACTAAGGTTCTTCAGCGAAGCATTCGGTTGCCAGGTAAACTGGAACGCCGAAACCATGACGGTACGCATGGCATCTCCTCCCGCCCCGATGCCTGTGATCGGTTTTTATGCCCTGGGAGATGCGCAAACAAGCAGTTGGACAAACCTGTTTGGCACAGCCTACCCGGTTACTTCCGCCGGCAACACTGATATCGTAAGCGAACTGGCGTTGGGCTGGTATACCATTGACGAGCACGGCAACCTCCTGACACGCAGCACCAGGAATGCCTGGCAACGGCCTGCAGGGTGGCAGGATGTCCTCACGGCAGCAAGCCTTTATTCTCTGCGTACAGAAATGGTTGTCCATGAGGAAAACCGTGATGGTATGCTTACTAGGCTGCTGGAGGATGAGCAGGCTGTCGATAACCTCATTGCTGCTATTGTCCTGGAATCCGCCCTGTACCATGGAGTAAACTTAAATATGGAGGGTTTAAGGTTAAATGCGCGCGACAGCTTTACCCGCTTTGTTTCCCTGCTGGCACCAAAACTGAATGATGCCGGGAAAACCTTGACTTTAACCATACATCCTCCAAACAGCGCTTTCCTCGGCTATGATTACGAATCCCTTGGCAAATTGGCGGACCGCATTATTATCATGGCGCACGACTATGGTCAAAGACCGGAGCCAGCTGAACGTATCGTAGAAGCGGTCGAAATGGCATTAACCGTTGTCCCCCGGGAAAAACTTGTCCTGGCTATTTCCGCTCCAAGCGAAACTGGAGAAAGCATCCTTGAGAAAATCGGGATAGCCAAGCATTATCAATTGCAGGGCATCTCTCTCTGGAGGCTGGGTCTGGTTACAAACGATATGTGGACGACAATTAAGCAAACAATTGCAAGGAGGAGTAGCTTGTGAAAAAATCTGTTACTGTAGCCATTTTGACTATAACTTTTGCCCTGGTCATTTTGTCTGGGTGCACTCGTCAAACATCAGTTGGAACATTATCCTTACAATCTTTGCGGGAAAAAGGGGATTACCCAGACAGGCAGTCCTTGCCGTTTAGCGAATTAACTGAAACTGAATTTGGCCTATTAGGTGGTATTGATACAGCCCTTGAGTTTTTAAATGGCATCCCATTCATGTTACCAAATCCTATTATGGAAGATCTTTTGAACACAACAACAAATCTTGCGTTTCCTGAAAAGGGTATTCGTTTTGAACAAGTTGAGGCAGGTCTTTTCGATGCAAATGACTCAGAAGAGGCAGTTCTCCGCAATAAAGGGTTGCAGGAGCGTTCTTTATATATACATACGCCGGGGAAACCACCAGTGGTCATAAGCTTCTTTACCGACAACAACGGAAATCCCGTTACTCATCCTGTTCACAAAAAAGCAATAACCAGCCCTGATGTTCACCAACTCTTTTCAGTGAGATCATCCTCAGTTTCTTTTGATGTTTACGAATCCCGAGCCTTGTGGCCAGACTCGCATTTTTTTGCAGGCTGGTTTATAGCAGACAGCGTCGAATTGTTTGAACAGGTACAGCCCGTTCATCTATTAATTATCGGGGATTTTTTTACAGCTTCTTTGGGCTATGTTTCTTCCTCTAACCTTAACGCAGGTATCTCAAAAGAAAACCGAAGGACATTTTTGTCGCCAGATAACTGGGTTATATTAGAACATTGAGCGGGGAGATGAACTCCCCGCTCTTCTATTGCTTTGGATATTAAACAGTTGATAAGGTTGTACGTATAGTAAGAGTATTGGGCATGTTTCCGACCAACAAACCCGTGTCAATAAACCCATCATCCACAGTTTGCCCGCCCCAAGAATATTGTGGGTATAGAGGCACCCATTGCGGGACACCGCCTACCAATATTGTTCTGGCGCTAACGAACCAGTAATGCCTTAATGTTGCACCCATTGTTGCATTATCAACAATGCCTACGTAGGTGCCAACTGGCAAATCAATGGGATTTGTTCCGTCTCGGCGGACAACTCTGGCTTGCCTGTTTTGCACCTGAAAGACATTTAGCGTTCGCTGAACCCCATTAATAGTGGCAGTCATCCGATTTAGCCTTACTGCAGTACGAACATCGGTTAAAAATTGCTCACTGATACTCCAGTCTCGAAAAAGTGGTAACTCAACCACACCTCTTAACATCTGACCATTACGGGCAAATTCGATTTCTGACCACTGGTCTGTATACGAAGTGTGCGGCAGATCATGTGTGTAATTCCTGTTTAAGCGGAAAAATTCGTTTGGAGCGACGTTTCCAATTTCTGTACTATAATTTGTAGATAGCACCCTAATAGAGGTGTTCAGCCTGTTTACTACAAATGCGTTATGTGTCCCAAGTGTACGCGCAAGAGACATATTTTTTCCTCCTAACCATTTAGATTTTTGTTCGCCCCTATAAAGCCCTACAATCTCATTTATCTCATTTAAACCACCCCCTCCCGATATTTAAAAACAAGGGGATCTTGATGTCCCAAAGCCCACAACCCGATACCATTTAACCTCCACCTGTGTTTTGCCAGGTTGGCCAGCATGTCGAAATGCTCGGCATCGGAATAATGGGCTATGGAAAATCCCCTTGCATCTCCCAGGAAAAGCTGTGTAAGCCAAACCCCCCGGTCTCGGAGGCGGACAATAATGTTTCTGTCATCATCAAATGCCGTGAAAGGAGCAGTATGCAGATAGTCGAAATCTGTCGAAATGCTTTCCTGCCTGGTTGACGGTTCTTCCCCGGGGCCTTCAAAGCGAAAATACCCCCAGGGTTCAAGCCATGTTACGCCGGTGCGCTGGATGCGCCCCAGTGTCTGGACATGACCGCCCGGCAGCACCACATCTATCGCTTCCTGCGGCACATAGACATAGGGGTCACCAGCGTCCAGAACGCTGCACTCGCAGGCCGCATTGCTGGTGCGTATCCCGAAGCCACCGGAAACCGGAAGAGCCGCCGTTACATTAAACGCTCTGGTTGTACCTACCCAGCAGTGAAGCTCCTCTCCCCGGGTCCGCACCCGCAGGGTGTACCAGGTGTTTAAACTCACGCCCTGTGTCACATCCGGCTGCAGCCTTGACCATGTCCCGCCTGTCCTGCGCCAGATTTCTGCCGTCTGCGTGCTGCGCCGCAGCAGGAATAAATACAGGTCGTTAACACCCTGGGCTTTGAAGACAATGCCCATCGTGCCGCTTCCTTGAGTCATACGCAGCCTGGCCCTGATATTTAGGTCACCAAACCCGTAATAGGACAGGTGTGCTTGAGCGTCAGAACTTGACTGGTCAGACTGGATGAGCACCCGCCTTGCCGGGTCTGTATCAATGCTCCAGGAACCGCCGCTGCGGTTGTAATAGGCCAGGGCGTTGTCCCTGAAATCGTCATACCAGACCCAGGCGTGCTCCGGAGCGTTTCGCAAAACCTCAGGGGTCAGAATAAACTGCTCCGGCAGTACCCAGTTGCCGCTTATGTCTTTTAGCCTCCTTGGGGTAAACTTAAAGGTCGCCTCTCCACCGGTCATGTTAAAGTTGAATTGGGCACATACCCTAAAGCCCCAAAACTGGGTACCGTATTGGCTGCCTTCGCCCCGCACCTCCAGGATGTGGCTTCCGGCAGATAAATAAAAACGCCCGACCTTTAGCCAGTGCGTCCGGCGGTGGAGAGGATACCAATCAGGAAACGGCCCGATTTGTATGGGTGTCCCGTCTAGGCGCAGCTGCAAAACCTGACGGTTCCACCAGGGGAGATTTACCCTTGCCGCCAGGTCATATTCTCCCGACTGGGGGACGGAAAAAGAAAAAAGGGCCAAACCCTCTTCTTCAAGCACCCATTCCTCTTCCTCAGGATCCCAAATTAAGCCCGGTGCTCTCGGTGAAATCCAGCCGCTGCCTACCGTCATGGCACCGGATATTTCGTCATAATCGTTGCCTGTTTTATCTACAACCTGCCCGATAACCTCATAGCTGGCTGCTTTTTCATAGGTGACCAGGTAGTTTCTTCTGACCCTGCCTACCTGGCCGGAAACCTTAAAAATGGGGCTTGTAACCTGTACCGCATCCATCCCTTCCTGGTAGTCGTATATGTGAAGCAAAAGATAGGGGCTTTGGCTTTCCTCGTCCAGGAAACCGGCAAAAGGAATACGTGGCTGCTGCTCATGAAAAGTAAATTCTCCCTGCTGCCAGCCCAACATAGCCAGAAACGTCCCGCCGCTGCCCCGGTAACCTGTCGGCTTGTAATCAATGCGCCAGTTGAAGCCAAAACCCGGGATACCGAGGAAGATTTTCTCCCTTGGTATTCTCGTTACTGCATAGTCGTATATGTTTTCCATCCACCATACTGGACTGATGGGGCCTGGAGCACTGCCTGCCCAGGCAAAAGCGTAGCTCATGATGACGCAGGTATCAAAGTAAGGCTCCATCCTCTTATAGTCACACCAGCGTTCCCAGGACGGAGCGCCGTCCCCGGTCATGGGAGGCAAGTCCCAGTGGACGTAGTTTTGGCTTGGCCGTGCTTTAATCTCTTCATAAATCCTCTTTGCCAGGGCCACAACGCCGTCCGGATTATCGTTCGGCCCTGCTTCCAGGTCGATATCTACTCCGGCGGCAAAGGGGTACTCGTCCAGGATGCGGTGCAGGTCTTCGATGAACCTGTCCTGGGCATTTTTATTTTCCACAATCGCCCTGAACCGTGAGGTTATCCCGTCATTTCTGACCGTCAGTAAATGGGTAATATGGGGCCAGCGATAAACCCTTTGCAAATCTGCGGCAGGGATAGCGCCCGTAATCCTGCCGGTGTTGTCAGTCACAATGAAGTCAAACAGCCCCATATGGGTTATCCTGTCGCCGTAATCCCACCACTCCTGTCTTGCCCTGGTGGTTTTTAAAAAAGACCAGGTCATAAAACCCCGGCCTTCTTGTCTCATGCTCATATCCTTTTCCCCCCTTCCGCCAACTGCCACTCCTGAAACTCTATAAGTACTCTGGCTGAAGGTTCGGGCCGCAGTGCTTCCTGTTCTTCCTCCAGCTCCAGGAGAGTAACAGGGAAGCGGGGGTTCCCCCAGGCGGCATACAGAAAATGGCCTTTAAAGCTTTGAGCAGGAGCACCGTTAAACAATACCTGCCGGTCAGTGCCTATAATTTGCAACTCCTGATTACCAGCCAGTTCTCCTGGGAAATAAAAAAGCCTTGTCAGCCTGTCCTGCCCCAGGGCTATGCCTCTTGGCAGGCTTTCCTTTGCTCTAACATGAAAGTCCAGGGCTGTTGGGACGATAACCGCTTCCGGTTCCACAGCCCAATATGCGCCGCGGTTGGGGACAATAATTGTTTTAGTGCCCCTCACCACGGCGTTGTAGTGCTTTGGCGTGGCCGGACTTGAGTCTTCCCGCAGCTTTTGCAGCATCTCCCGGGTGTTCTGGGAGTAGCCGGTTAAATGCTTTCCGTCCTGGAGCATGATGTCCGTAAAAGAAAACGAGCCGACCGCATCTGATATGGTGGCTCGTATCTCTATGTTGTCTACATTTTTGCCCTCTTCCGGTTCAAAACGATAAAAATAACGATCCATTTTCTTCACCTACTCAAAGGAGAAGCGAAGCTCCGCAGGGTGGCCGTTCCACAAGGTGGCCAGCCTCCCGCCCTGCAGCACGATATCAGTGATGTTGACATGGCCATTTGCATCTTCCAGGCATAGGCGAACCTCGATTTTTTCAACTTTCTTTGTAGGGTAAACAGCAAAAACTTTAGGTTCAAAAAATGCCATTGTGCTTGCTCCTTTATTCGAGGACGAGGGAAACAAACTGCGTCTCGCTGGTTCCGTCCTCGTAATGTATAACTATCTCAACCCCGACCCTGCCGTTTGGCCCCAGTTGGATATTTTCCAGAGCCGCCCGCAGGCTTAATACATAGCTGTCCCTGTGGGAAGGATATACGGTCTGGGTTAGTGTTTTTGAAACACCAAGGGCACCTGTGGCCTTAAAAGAGGCCCGGCCTGAATAGCCTTTCGTGCTGTCCACAGTCCATCCGTCATTTATCCAGTAGGCAGTACCGCTTTCTGCCCTGGAGTTTAGAAGCAGGTTAAAAGGGGACAGCTGCTCGATGTCTTTCCTGTCGACAATGTCTGTCGTTTCAAACAGAGCCACAGAATGCTTAACCTGGCTAAACGTCTCCGATAAGTCTTTGCGGATAGCCGCAAGCTCGATTTCGCTCTGCCACGGTTCCTCCACAAAATACCGCATGCGGACGACCCTTGTCTTTACATTAATGCCAGAATCCTCATCATAAACTGTCACCACGTCTCCCAGGTCGACTTTTTCTTCTTCATAACCGGGTAAGACAGAGAGGTCAACAATGCCGCACTCGTAGCTTACCTGCACCTGACTTAAGGCTTCCAAAAAAGCCTGGGCATATTCTTTCAGCTGGTTCGGGTCTGTAAACTCTTCTGCGATAAGGACTGCGGAGGGAGGAGGGTCATATTCGCTTGGTACTTCCAGATAGGGGATGCCGTTATTTACTGTGGCAATAGTCAGGCCACCTCTGCCCCTGGGATACACCCTGGTAATCTGTTCGATTACGTTTTTTTCTTCTTGTGCCCTGCGCAGGTTTTTCCCCCGTAAAAAGAATACGTTCCGCTCGATGCCTTCAGCGTCCCTTATTGATACTGTTCTCTGCTTTGTTTGGAAACTGAGCTCCACTTGAAAAATGCGTTCAATTTCTCGCAGTGCTTCAAGGCGGTTACATCCCCCTCGAAAAACAAAGGGCCGGTTAGCTGAGGAGACCGATTCCACCGCCTGCCACCCTGTATCAGAAAGGAGGTATGTTAACACCTCTGCCGCTGTTGCATTTTCCCATTCCCGCGGCGGAATCTCCGGCATTTTCAGCAAATCATACCAAAGCGCCCAGGCCTCAACGTGCAGATGCCTGGCTCCCGAAGCATCTTCCTCGTTGGCGATTATCATTGTCCGGTAAATGCTTCCTGCCAGGTCGAGCATCATCCCTGTTTCCAGGTCTTCCATGCCAGGCTTTATAGGCAGTTTGAACTCCAGCCGGTCTTCGCTCCCCAGGGTTTGGTACACGATTATTTCATATGCCTCGTGCAGGAGGGCAACCGGTTCCATTTGCTTGTTGACTATGACAGGCACAGCAAAACCCAATCGGTCATACCAGGAGATAGGTCGCCAGGGAATAACGATCTGGTTGTAAAGTTTGCTTGTATTGTAACGCCTGCCTGTGTTATACACTGCTTAAGCCCTCCTGAGAAAGACAGCCGGTCTTGCCCCTGTGATGTACTCCGCTCCTGCCGGATAGGGGTTCGGCAGCTCCGCATAATCAAAGCTTGCCCTATAGCCGGTAGCAAGCCCTACGTTTATTGGATCGTCCAAACCCAGGGCAATCATTGCGGCTGTTTGCACGCCTCTGATTGTAGGCGTTCCGCTTTGCAGCCGGGCTATCCAGTAAAGCCCTGTGTCAAGGGTTAGCTCTATTGCCCTAACTTTAGTGCCTGTGGTTGATGTGTCTACTTCCCCGGCATCGATGACCAGTTCCCCGGGATAAATATCGCCGTTGTCGGCATAAATGCCCAGCCGAGCCTGGCCTGTGCTGGCGGATGTTACGTGTATCGCCAGGCGGTCAAAAGACTGGGGTTCTGGCACATAAAAAGGGAGGACGTCTATTACGTTTGCTGCAGTCGCATATGCGCTTAAAACATTGGCAGTAATCCCGAAATGGTAAAGCCCTCTTTTGCGGTAGCGCAGGTAATCCAGCGCATCAAGCCGCAGCTTATCTCCTGCTGTCATAAAACCTGCTGTTTCAGCCGTTGCAGAAGCGTGTGCCGTTCCCCCTGCTCCCACATGCCCTGTAAAAGGCGAGGTATCATGCACATAAGAAAAATCTGCAGTGACCGTTGCGCCCGGGGGTTGCTGCTCATGAAAGACGACCATCCCTTGGGCAGCATACAGCGTATATTCCTCCGTCGAGACGATTTCGCCGTTGCGCTTTATTATAGGGACAGGGTCTTCCAGCCAGTTGCGGATATTGCCCTCGTATATCCTTCTGTGTAGCGTTTGCTCTGGCTGGTCTTCTACGGGGAATAGATTGTGGTTCTCTGTATTGGCAACATTCATCTCCAGCACTGTTTCCAGTTTGTTGACCGCATCTTGAAGCCCTGAAATGTCCGCCCCGTATATTTCTCTGCTTGTTACTCTTTTAAATGGAGTTTTAGCCATTATCTCACTCCTTTTTATAGCCAGCGGTTTCTGCACATAATATCCAGCCTCGACCAGGCTGCGCCGCCCTCAGCGATTACTTGAACAATATTTATCCCCGGCACCAGCTGCGGGAAAACCGGCCTTTCCAGGTGGTGGAGAGCTCTTTCTCTGTCGTTGTCCCGGACAATATAAACTGTCTTTTGCAGGCAGTCAATTTCCAGCTGTTCCTCTTCTTCCAGGGGGCCCCGGTAAATAACTTGCTCATCGTTCACCTTAATGGCTAATGACTGGTTGCCGCCAGCCGACAATCCCTGCAGTAAAAAAAGAGGGTCTGCTGGGGCCGTCCCTCTCTGGTAGTGGGTATATGGGCTTTCCAGTAGCAGAAGTTCATCTGGTGTGCGGTCATAGGCAAAAGGATCATCACATACCATCTGCAGCGTAAAAAGTCCCTGATTTGCCGTGACCTGTGCCTCCATGTCGCTGCCAGCCCAAATAGCAGAATAGTATCTGTCGGGTATGTGGTCAAAAACGAGTTTTTGTGGCCCCCGTATGGGATTTAGCCAGGAACGCACTGCGTCCAGCTTCTGGTATATATCTGCATATGAGCTAGCTTTGAGCCAGCACTCTAGTCGTATTATGCGGGGCCCGAAGTCCGGCAGCATTCTAAAAATTCCGTGTCTCCCAGGCATAACGATGACCTTATCCCGAGTGCCGGGAAAGATAGAGATGGGAGAGCGGAGGAGATATACGGAATAATCGGTAGAATGTTCTCCGGCAAAAGAAAAATGGCCCATTACAACCTCCCCCTTCCACGGTTAGCTGCCTCAATATAGCGGTACAACTTGCGGCTCAATGTTTCGATGTCTTCTTCTGAACGGACAGTCATGTTCTCCACTACTACCAGCGGGCCGTTAATCCTCTGGTCATAAAAGGATTGTCCCAGGCCAGGGGAGGGCACCGGTGCTGTAGCCACAGCAAGGGCTGGAACGGGGGATATCCCTGGAGAGATTTGAGGCTCTACCTTGAGACGGGAAAGAGCTGAAAAATCTTTTTTAAGCTTATCCAGCGTCTCCCCGGAGCTCTCAATTATTTTTTCTAGTGCCTTTTCGATGTAGGAGGGAGAAGCAATGCCAAGTCCCCGTTTAAACCCGTTCCACAGATTGCTTGCCGCTTCCCTGGCGTTGCGCCAGAGGGTGCCGCCGATATCGAGCAATCTTCTTGCCGTTTGCGTCAGTATGTTCCAGACTTCTCCTGGCAAGTTGCGGATGGTATCTACTATGCCGTTTATAATGTTCCTGCCTGCACTGATTGCCCTCGTCCTGGCTTCTGACGCAAAAGATGTGACTCTGTCTGCTGTCCGGAGCAGCCAGTCCCAAATGCGCCCCGGCAATTCTCTGATAAAAGCAACCACGTTTTCGAGGATACTGCGTCCGGCTTCAACAGCCCTTTCCCTGGCTTCGATAGCAAATTGACCCAGCCGAACTGCCGTATTCACGAGCCATTCCCATACTCTTCCCGGCAGTTCCTTAATAAACTGGATGACACTGTCCAGGACAGCCTTCCCGGTCTCCAGGGCTTTTTCCCGCATCTCCAATGACCAGCGGATAAAGCTGCCTATTGCATAGCCCAACCAGAAAGGTATGTCCTCTACCAAGAGCTTCACCAAGAACTCTCCCAATTTTGAAAGCCATTCTTTAACTCTTCCCGGCAGCTCCTGAAACCATAGTACGATGCTTTCCCATGCTGCTATGGCCGAAGTCTTCATATTCTCCCATGTTTCCGCCAGCCATTCTCTCAATGCTTCCCAGGTGGATACAGCCCATTCTTTCAGGCTTACCCACAGTTCTACGACTTTTTCTTTTACCGTGTCCCAGTTTTTGTATAGCAAGTAACCTGCTGCTATCAGTGCTGTAATGCCCAGGATAATCAGCCCTATGGGGTTTGCAAAGAGGAACATCAATGCTTTCCCTAAAAGGCCGATACCTTTAACCAAAAGAGGGATAACCGTTTTAGAAAGGAATGTCATTCCCACTTGTATTTTATAGATGCTACCGAACAGAACCCCTGCAGCCCAAATAACCGGGCCAATGGCGGCCACCAATAAGGCAAAGTAAATTATGGCTTTCTGTATCCACGGCGAGAGGTTGTCGAACCTTTCAACCAGCCGTTCTATCCATCCGGCCAGCCTTTCTACGATGGGAACCAGATGCTCTCCGATAGTGATGGCGGCATCCCACAGCTTGCTTTTAACTTTGTCCAGCCGGGCAGCCAGGGACTCCATCTGCTTATCGGCCACTTCTTCTGTGATGCCTGACGCATTCCGTAGTTCTTTCTCATATTCCCTGATAGCGTCAGATGTACCAAGGAGTGCCATCATTGCCGAGACGCTTCTGTCCTGGAAGCCGAGCATCATCAAAGTTGCCCTGACCTGTTCATCAGACATGCCGTCCAGTGCGTTCTCGAGATCACCGATGATATCGGCAATGTTGCGCATGTTTCCTTCGGCATCAAAGACGGAGATACCCAGTTCTTTAAACTCTTCCTTGTTGTTAATGGCCGTGCGCTGCAGGTCACGCATCACGATGTTTAACGATTCCCCTGCGGCAGCACCTTTTAGCCCCTGGTCAGCAAACACGGCCAGGACAGCAACACCTTCTTCAACATCCTTATTTAAAAGTCTTAAGGCAGCCCCGGCTTTATTGGTCAGCGACTCAGAAAATTGCTCGACGCTGGCATTGGCCAGCGTGTTCGCCTTAACCAGGACATCAGCGACCCTTTCCATGTTTTGCATGTTTTCTGCCGTATCTTTGGAAGCCAGCCCTAACGCCGACTGTGCGTCTGTCAGCAGGTCTGTCGCCCTTGCCAGGTCAAACTTTCCGGCGGTAGCGAACTTGGCGACCCGGGGAAGGGCCTCTATAGACTGGGCAGCATCTAACCCTGCGCTGGCCAGAAAAAAATAAGCTTCTGCTGCCTGAGAAGCAGAGAAGCGAGTTTCTTTCGCTATGTCCCGTGCGGTGCCTTCCATCCGTTTCCGCATTTCTTCTGACACATCGCCCATGATAGCCAGCGAGCCAGTCATTGCATCATCAAAATCGGAAAAAGCTTTTACTCCCGCTGCGGCAAGCCCCATGATGGGAAGGGTTACTTTGGTGGTTAAGTTTTTACCTATGCTGGTAAGCCGCTCACCAGTTTCCTTAAACCCTTCCAGCCGCTTTTCCGCTACCTTGATAGCAGCTTCGGCTTCCCGTAGACCTTTGTCAAACTTATCCAGCCGGATGGCTAGCTCCGCATAAATCGTCCCTAAATTGACAGCCACCGCAGCACCCCCTTCCCCTTACAAGATGTCCTCTCCTACATAGTCCACATTGTGGCCGTTTTTTTGCATTTTTTGTTTTTCCGTTAGCCACGCGGCTGCTGCCTCGTCAAGCCAGAAAGCATGAAGCCCTGTAATGCCGGAAAGATAAGAGGAGGGAGAGCATTTCCAGTTCGAAGCAGTAACGACAAGCCTTTCAAATCCGCTACTGGCTACGAAAGGAAGAGAGCCCATCCACATCCCCGATAGCGTAGTTAAAGATAGCCATCTTTTGTTCAAGGGTTAGCGGGGCGATGGAGATAATTTTTTCATACCGGGGTTCCACCAGTGCTTCTTTTGCCACAGCGTCCAGAATAGGAAGGACTTTCTTTAAATCAATCCCCGACTTCAGTGCTTCTTTTTGTACGGCATCTGCAACCGCTTTTTTGTCCTCTCCCAGCTTTGCTTTCATTACAGCAGCTTCATACAGAGGGTTTCCAATGTCCAATTCCAGGAGATAGGGCGTTAAATCAATAAGCTGGACGGCAACATTTATCGTAGTGCCCGGCTTAAAGCCCGGTATCTCTACTACGTCAGGCGCAGCCTGCTTTTTTATTTCCTCCAGCGTTGTCACTTTCTTTTCTGTCATTGGATAAGCCCCCTTTACGATGCCAACTCAGCAGGCAGTGAGTCAACGAACTGCTTCTTGTACAGCCCTGCCTGGGTGCTGGGGTTGTGCATTACTTCAATGGTCATCTCCGGGATTGACCAGTTCTGGTCTTGTAATGATTCGTTGCCAAAAATAGCCCGGCAGTAGTTGAAGGAGTATTTAACATAGCCGTCTACTGCACTCTGGGCGTTGTAATTGGTGGCGTACACTTCGGCTTTAAAATAAGGCGGGTTCTGCTGTGCTTCGATGTCCGGAGCTTCCCAGCCCACAATATGCGTTTCCGTATCCACGACCTCTTCTATAAGGGTGCCTCCGGCAATGACCTCTATCGCTTGCGCGTCAAACCTGGCATCCTGGACAGCCAGAGAAAGCATTACTACAGTGTCAGGGTCTTTCACGTAAGCCAGAAACCGGCCTCCACCCCGCAGTGCCGATGCCCCGCCGGATTCAACGGTTGCGGACACGTTGACCTGCTGGGCAGTCTTTATTCCATAAGGGGTAGCTTCAGGGTCTTCCGTGCCATCAGGCTTTAACCTGGTGATGACCATCCCACGCACTCCACGGATATAGCCTCTTTTAATCTGCTGTGCCATTTATTTTCCTCCTTCCTTCACATTGGGAGCAGGCTGTAATTCTTTTACATAGCCTATTTTCTTTAAGCTCCTTTTCAAACTGTCCGGCATCTCCGGGGCTTCTCTCCCCTTGTGCAGGCGGTACTCTTTTCCCTCATGCCGTATAATCTTATTTACCTGCGCTATCACATTCCATCACCTCCAGGTTCAAGTAAAACAGCCGCCCCGAATACTACCAGGCGGCCAATCAATTTTTTTTCTTCGTCCACAAAATCACCTGGCGAAGACAGCCACTGCAGGAAATAACGGGAACCTCCATTATTATCGGTAATTTCTCTCCCATGGAGTGCAGCCACGATTCCTTTTTCATAGGCGTCCAGAGAAAGGAAGGAATCCTGGTCATTGTAGATACGCACCTCGATGGATAGCGTGCCTCCATAGTTTAGGCCGGGGCTCCCCTGGACGGGCCCTACCTTTACCGTTGCATAAGGCTTTCTTGTATTTGAAGGCGCAAGAAAGGCCTGGTAAACCCGGCCAGAAAGGGTCGATACGTTATCCATGATGTGGTTTATAACTGCTCTGCGAAGCATAACTTTTCACTCCCATAGGTTCCGGTAGCTTTCCCAAATTTCCGGCACGGCGGCGTCAACGGTGGGTTTAAGGATAGCGTATTTCCCGTCCCTGGCCAGTTCCAGGAAGACCCCGTAGTCCATAGTGTGGGCCAGGCGGATTTTAACTTCATTTCGCCAAAGCCCCGTTACTTCTGTCGAGCCGAAAAGGCCGTTTCTGGCGTTACCTGTCCTGTCTCTCCAGGGTGCATTCCTTTTGGCCCTGCCCTCCAGCTGCCCGGCCCAGTTTTGTGCCAGGGCAATAACTGCAGCCCGCTGCCTGTCAGCCCAGCTGTGCATATTGTTTATTACTTTATCCGCCCCTTTAGCCATCACATCACCTCATCCAGTACGGCCTGGATAGAATACGCTTTACCTATAAATTTGCGGGGGATAACACGGACAACCCGAAAGCTCCGCCCGTTTACCTGAAAGGTATCAATGACGTTAGAGCCTGCTTTTATGTCCGCATCCCAGGGAGCAATTAGCGTCCATGCTGATATTTGCATCTCTCCAGCTTCGTCTTGTCTTTTTTTTAACTGTTGTTTTGAAGGCATGATACGCCCCTGGAAAGGGGGGATGTCTTCTTCCTGCTTTTGTCTCCCCCCAGCACCATCGGGTAAAAACAATACCCGATGAATTGTTACGTCCACCGGGTTTTCCTGAATGGTTCTTTGGTTTGCCGCACGCAGGGCTTTCAGAGTGTCCACTTAATCCACCCCCCGCAAGCGAGTTAAATCGCTGCATGCTGCCTGCTTTCTGAAGGGGTCAGGGGTATCCATTTTGAAAGCCTTTGACCCGCTTCCAGGCACCATTTCAGCATACATACGAGACATGGCCAGGCAGTGGTCACGGTACTCCTTCAACGAAACAAACTTATGTTTTTCGTCTCCGGCCTGGCTTTCTTCAAGGCCGCCCCGTTCGCTCATAGCCCTGGCCGCCTTGATTTTCCAGCCTGCCGCTGCAGCCTCGTAAATATGCCTTGATTCCTGGAGCAGTTCATCTATTTCCGCATCTAAAAAGCGGGTGTCTTCCTCCGTGCCGTCTTTAGGTATGGCCTCGTCCAGAAGCTGCCGCAGTTTCCTCCGCAGTTCGTCCGTTATGTTCATTAGACATCACTTCCTTATGCGGGAAGCGTTAGTTCCTGGACGGAAAGAGCGGGGCTCGCCACTACACCACGACGGGCACGGCCCACTATTTGCTGCTCCACCAGCCTAGTTAAATCGGCACCGGCAGCATCGACCCAGAGGTCATGCTTGACCAGTTCACGGTAGTACCGTTGCGGCTCGATGAGGTATGCTTTGTCCACAGGACAGGGCGGATATTCGTATTCCTTTTCACCTACACGCAAAGACCAGCCGTCATAGAAAATAAGAGTGTCGATGCCGGTAAGTGCCGGATAGATAGTCCCCTGCACCTGATGACGCTGCAGTGCTTCTTCAATATCCCATCGGTTGGCGGAATGCGCTAACAGCACGCTGGGGCGGCGGGGGGCATTGGCGTCCGGGTGCTTGTCCTGGGAAGCGTCAATTAAGCCTTGGCGGATAGTCTTGCGGATGTTAAGCACACGGCTGTTCCCGTCACCTTCCGTTTGAGCAGCAGTCTTGTTCTTCGCCTTGTAGCTGTAAGAGGTGATAGGGTAGAGGTGGATATGGTTCAGCAGAGCATTATATGCTTCGCCCATCGCCCTGTCCAGTTCGTTCTTTTCCCAGGTCTTGTCATACAGCACAAGGTCTTCCGTGTACTCAAAGCCTGCAGCATAGGTGATAATGGGGACGGTTTCTTTTTCCCCAATCCTACGGGTGCCGAACTTCACTTCTTCCAGTTCCATGTGCTGCAGGAAGACTACCTGGGCACCAACAAAGGGCGAAATATTGACATTTTCTGTAAAGCCGGGGTTTTCAATCCTGCGATAAATTGGCCCGTACAGCAGCGGAACTGCTTCCCTCCCAAGCTCCAGATTAATAATCGTGTTCTGGATAATCTGCTCCAGCCCGTCCGGCGTGGTGATCATCTCCCCCAGCGGACGGGTAAAATCAAAGACTTCCATCTCGCCGTTAACTATCCGCTTTTTGACAGTTTTCATCTCTCCTTTAGGGAAGATGTAGGGGATGTCTTCTTCAATCGTCTTGTTTCGTCTTTCCCTCTTTAACTCTTCAATGTTGACAACTTTATAGCTCATCTTTCAACCCCTCCTTAAGATACGGGATGTGCCTGGACTTGAGGCCCAAGGACAAACCAGATAACATTGTTAGCGTCTTTGGCCTGGGTAACCCTGCCCACAGGCCTGTTCTGCGGGTTGCCGTTTGCGTCAAGGGTGGCCTGGGTTGTTAGAAGCTTTGTATCTTCATTAAAGTACACAGCATCTCCCGCTCCAAAATCATCCGTTTCCGTGATTTGGCTGGTTTCATATTCTCCCGGTTCGATATTTAACACTACTTCTGCAGTCTCTTCCGGGCCGGTAGTCGCTCCCCGCACAGCCAAACCGAAAAATCCTCCCAGGAGCACAAATTCTCCTTGCTTGATTTCAGTGCTCTCTGGCACCGTTACCTTAACAGACTGGCCATCAGAAATTTTCCTTCCCATTATGTTGCACCTCCTTAAATTGCTACCCGCTTAACCCGCAGGGCTGTCTTTTCATCCCTGGGGGCCTTTGGGGAAATGATAGTGTCTTTAAATACTTCCGCCAGGACTTTCTTCACGTCGTCCTGTTGCAGCAGCTCGCCTACAGCCTTTCTGATGCCTGCTTCGTCAGCTTCGGCATCTACTGTAAGCATGCGCCTCACCAGCGGCCGGACGGCTTCTGCCTGAACCATTTCTCCGATTACCTTTGCTACCAGTTTTTCGTGCTCGTCCTGTTTGGCATTTTGCATTGCTGCATGAGCACCCTTAACTGCAGATACCACTTCTTCCGTGCTTTTGCCGCCAAATATTTGGGCGATTTCACCGAAGGCTTCAGCCTTTGCTTTTAGTTCGTTTACACCATCGATGTCTTCCATCTTCCAGCCCATCTCGCCCATTACCTGGGCAGGTTTTGCGCCGAGCTTCCGCAGTTCGGCTAATAGTTCTTGAAGCGTCATTTTTTCACTCTCCTTCTTTTCAATAATATCAACGTCCATCTCCCCGACCGCCACCACCCTGGTCGGCATACCTGCCCTTCCCAGCGGTGTCCAGTCAATAGAGAGGGGCTGGTAATCCACCACCTGCGTTTCTCCAGACTCGTTCCGCAAAGTGGGGATACCAAAGATACTTACCGTTTTAATTGCACCGGAGCGAATCCACCTTTTCAAATCTGAAGATGCCTTGTCGATTACACCACGGAAATATGCTTTTCCGTCCTGAAACTTCGCTCCTACCCAGTGGGTTACAGGAGTGGGGAACTCATGGTCTACATCGTCTGGCTTCTGGTGTCCCAAAAAGCCGGGCAACCCTTCCTTCATAACTACGTCCACAATTCGCTGGATGGCAGAAGGCTTGTAATTCCATCCCCTCTTTGATTTCCCGGCGGGAATTTCCACCACGACTTCCAGTGGGCTTTCGTCCCCTTCCTTTAGGGCGGAGAGGTTAATGGCCGTGTTTACGGGCACGTCTTCGACCCGTATTTCCCCGGATACGTGAGCGGAAACTGCAACAATTTCCGCTTCTACGCCTGCAAGGCGGAGAAGGCTTGCCGGTGGCTGCAGGTTCACATCCTCCTGCCGGTAGTGTTTCAACAAATGTTCCGCTGCCTCCCGTATCTGTGCTACTGTTAAGTTCGGTTCTGCTCTGGCTCCGGCAAGGGCAGCCGCTGCTGCTATCATTCCACCACGGTTCAATATCACGGTACCCTCCCGGGTGATTTCATGGTGCGGCCCCCACCAGTTTTGACTGGGAGCATCGTTGATGTCCTCGCTAGTAACAACGGCATAGACTTCCCGCACAGCTTCTCTTGCGCCGTCTTCGTTGTCTTCCAGTGCTTTTGCAAGCCTGTTGCGTAAAGCTGTTTTATCCACTTCGCCCCAGGGTTTTCCAGAAACCCGTTCGTTTTTTATCTTTAAACCCATTTACTCACCCCCTTCCTGGGCAGGCTTTTCCTCTAGTATGGTTAAGGTCAGCCTTACCTCTGGAGTCTTGCCGTCTTGCTCCAGGATGAGGCAGCGGTCGACCCTTATCACTACCGGCAAGATAGATAAAGCCTGTCTAATGGCTGCGGCATAGTTGCCGTCAGCCAGAGTAAGAGGTGTCGGATGTTCCTTGTTGTTTTGCATGGGCGGCATCATGCCCTTTGGCAGTCCGTTGTTCATTTCTCTTCCTCCTTACAGCCAGCTTAGCGGCCTTTCCTCCAGGTAGATGTGGTTCTCCCAGAACCATGATTCTATGTCCCGGTGGGCGTTGGGGTTCTGCACCCATTCTTTAAGCCGGTTTGAGAACTCCCTGGGGTCCTCATAGGCGGGGACAGGGGTGCATATACACTGCGGGTGTGGGCGAAACGGTTCATAGCCTGCAGGATAAAATCCTGGCGCACCGTATGTTATGTCCGCCGCCATATCATCACAAATGTCGGGGACAGGGTGAGCAGGGGAGAGCCGCCAGTAAATCCCTTTATACCCCGGGTTATGGCGGTTTGCCATCACCATGCCTTCGTGAAAAGCGTTGTTAAGCTCCGTCCTGGCCAGGCGCATGGCTTCATATGATACGTCTTTGGGCACGCCGAGCCTTTTTCTTGTCTCCGCCTTATGTGATGTCCATACCCCCGGCTGTAGATACCTCTGGGCTTCCCGTGCCATTCTCCTGGAGTCCAGACCCCTGGCCACACCGTCTTCCACGACATACGTCAGTGCAGTGCGCCAATGAGAGGCTGTGCGCCAGACTCTGTCCGACAGTTTTAGGCCGTCAGTCCTTGTTCGAGAGAGGAGTGCCAGCACCGCCCTTTCATTAACAGCTGCAAACATGGCCCTTATTGCCTCCGGCCTGAAATATGGCTTCGTCATGTCCTCTAAAACTTTTTGAGAATAGCCGGTAGCCACCTCGCTTGATATATATACTCCTTTGTGTATTGCATCCAGCGTTTGCTTCGATAGTTCTTCAGCACGCCTTTCAAGCGTATGGGCTAAGGCTGATAGGTGGCCGTGTCTTAAACTGCCTGTTGCGAGTGCCTCAATATCCTTACGGACGCTTGTCGCAGCCCTGTGGTATATTAGCGTAATGTCATTTAATGTAGCGGCTTTCCCCCCGTCAAAGCGTGCCCTGGCCGCAGCCAGGTACTGCATGTATGTTATCATCCCCTGGGGAAGTCTCATGACTTTTCATCCCCTTGGATGGTTACCGGTTTTTCATCCCATCCTTCATCATCTTCCATGCGTTTTTTCCAGAGAATAGTCTTTGCAACCCTGCGCCGTTCGTCTTCATCCGCATCGGGGTCAACAAAGGGGAGCATTGTCGGTACGAACTCCCGCAGGAATTCTGCTGCTGCGTCCTGGGAGACAAGTCCTGCTTCCATGGCGGTAACCAGGCCGTCTACCAGGGTTTTAATTGTCCGGGCCGTCTCTCTGTCGTCACGTGGACTTATTTCATCCCAGTTAACCTGTACCCGGTAGGTGTCAAGACGGCGATTCTCAACCTGTGCCCACATGGCGAGGTACATGGAGGCCAACTCGCCATACGGTTCTTCAAACATACCTCTTTTCCGGTGTATCTTTTTTGACAGGGGCACCATCTGTTCCGAGACGGAGGCTTTGGAGCTGGCCACTGCCGTCCCAAAGGCAAATTCAGGAGTTTCCGAGACATCCACAATACAGCGGAAAATAAACTTCAGAAGAGTGGTGATGCCTGTAAGCCCACTGTCGGCTGTAATAAAGCTGGCCTCGTCTCCGTCCTGCATCAAAAATATTTCTTTATCCACAAACCGCAGTTTGCCGCTTTTGATTTCATCAGGGGTGAAGTTCTCCCGCAGAAACTTGTCAACGTCTTTAAGGGCAAACTTGGCTTTTGGGCGGGAAAATAGTTTCGACCCCTGGACGGCAAAAAGCATCGTGTCGTGGTACGCCTTCATAAACGGTTCCACCGGTTCAAGTTCGCTGCATCCGAACAGCTGATTTTCTTCTGCCTCGTTGCGGAAGTGGACGATGGGGATAAAACCCCACGGATTTTCCTCTGTCCTGTTCTTATCTCTGATTTCAGGCGGCGCATAACTGTCGGCCTCTATTTCCCTTGACCTTGGCGTTATACTTTCTGTGATTGTGTACCTCTGCAGAGTGCGCCCCTGACCGTCCGTTACAATAACCGGGTGCCGGATAACGACTTCCTGCCATTGGCCTGTGAGAGGATCCGGGATTGGCGTTACCCACTCCGGCGGGACAAGGAACAAATTAAAATCCTCTTCTTTGGGATTAAAACGCCCCTTAACCCGGCTGATACGGGCAAAAACATCACCATCCCGCAGGGTGTTTCGGTTAATCCGCAGCAGTTTTCCCACCCACTGACCCATAGCTTCTTCCAGTGCCTGGTCTGCTTCTACTTCGGTATGCGTAAAGTGGGGGGTACCCATAAAACCGGCAGTTGTGTTAATGACTGGTTTCGCAAAACCAGCCCCCAATTTGTATTTATCGTTTATGTTCCTGTATAACTCCCTGGCCGTCTGGTAATCCACACGGCTTGAGTCTAGGGAATATGGAGATGTAAACCTGAAGTTCCTTTCAAAAGCAGAGCGGAGTGCGGATGCCTCGCCCACGGCTTTTTCAATTATTCGGTTAAAAAAGTTAGCCATAAATTTTCGCCCCTCTAAACAGCCTGATTTTTTCTTCCGGCAGAACTTCTGCTCCCGTCCGGGCAAAGGCAAACATGAGGGCATCTGCTTTATCCGGGCTTGGAAGCCCCCGTTTTCGCATTTCGTCTTTGCCCTCTATCTGTATCCGACCACGGCTGTCAAACTTGTATTTGATGCTGGATAACTGCGCTGCCAGTTCTTCATCCGGTGGGATAGCAATGTCTCCAGCCTGAAATCTTTCCCTTAAGCTCCAGAACCATTCTGCCCTTCTGTTAACAAAACGCTCATTGTCAAAAGCCGATTCACCAGCGTTCATCGGCTGAACCGGATATCCTTGTTCTTTCAACCGGTCTACTACTCCGGAGCCGATTCCGACAACGTCAACCTTAACAATTTTTGCCCTGGTCTTATGGATGGCCTGGATAACGGCTCCCGTCACGGCCATGGTGTCTTGTCCCCGTAATTGGGCTATAACTTCCGCTATGATGCCACGCCGCAGGACGATTGCTGTGGTGTCTGTTCCAAACCGGGCAACGTCAACGCCGAGTTCGACCGGCTCGCCTGCTGCTGCCTCTGTCCATCTGTTTTGTGCAGCTTCTATCCAGGAGAGGGGAATAAGAGTATCGTCCCCCTGTTCAGGAAATTCTCCCAGCACCCGACTGTACCATAACGGGCTGTCTTCCCCCCACTGGATGCGTTTTTCTTCGACCCACTCTTTTGTAACGAGATAAGGCCGGACTACTTTTCCGGCCTTAACATTGGGGCTGTCAAACGCCCCTATATGGACTTTGTGATAGAGTGGAGAGCGGAAGGCGTTGTAAAACTCTCCTGATAGCTGTGTCGGGTTGCCGATTAAGAGCAATTTTGCGCCGGGGCTGGTCAAAAGCCCTTCTGCGGCATCAAAAATATACTGGTCAACACCGCTGGCCTCGTCAACAATAAGCAGGATGTTTTCCGCATGATAACCCTGAAATCTCTCCGGTTTATCCGTGGATAACCCCAAAGCAAACCATTGTTTGTCTATCTCAAGCTGTGTCTGTAACAGCTTCCCGCCAAGCGGATATTTCGCCCTGGAGTGTATGACATGAATTTCCCGCCATAGCAAGTTCTCCACCTGGTGCCAGGTAGGAGCCGTGGTTATTACTTTGCTGTCCCTGTGGCAAAACAAAAACCAGACGGCAACCCAGGCAGCCACTCTGGTTTTGCCTACACCATGACATGCTCTGACAGCAACTCTGCGGCTGTGTCGGGCAGCTTTTAAAATCTCGCTTTGCTTCTCCCAGGGGTCACCGCCTAAAACCTTGGTAACAAAAAAGACAGGGTCAACCCTTGCCTTGTCAATAACGCTTTTTATGCTGGCCTTGTTCAGCAACACCGGCACCCTCTTCATCGGCAGCCCGTACCAAATCCGACCAGACGTTTGTTACCACGGTTTGTTCGGGAACCTTTTCGACTACTCCCAGGCTCTGCAGCAGTTTATAGTACTGTGCTTCTTCATTTTGTATGTCGTTTATGATTTTGGCCTTAATAAGTGGGTGTTTGGCATTGGCGTATTCCTGCCAGCGCAACATCTGGCGCTCCTGGTAATTTATGCTGGCCTCCCACAGCGTCCTTTCTATGGGCTGCTTTAGCTCATCCCTGGCCATTTCTGTATTGCCATACTCAGTAATTGCCTGGATATCGTTGTATATTGTTCTTTCGGTGACTCCAAAAACATTAGCTATCTGCTCCACTGGCCAGCGTTTAATAAACCGCAGGCGCATTACTTTTTTTCTTCTTTCAATTATTTCAGGAGTTGAGCCGAGCTTCTTTTTTTTCTCCTTGTTCATGTTGGACATCCTCCAAACTTGCGCCTGCCAGGTAGTCTGCTGCCATCATTTCCAGGGCCATACCCCTTGGGTTCTTTGTGTATCCCTGGGTTTTGGCAATATGCTGCAGTGCCCGGTCTATCACCCGCAGTTGTTCGGGGAACAGGGCAAAACGTGTCACAACAGGGGCGTTCTCCCCAGTAAGGTCATCCTTACCCCTGTCCAACTTTGAAAGGTTCTGCATGGCTTTTATAACCAGGTTAAAGTCGTTGGCAGGGCATTCAACTTTTATTTTAATCTCCGCAAAGGTAGCCTCACTTTCCAGCAGTGCCTGTTCCACAAAATCATGCAGGCTTTTTTCCTTGTCTTTGTATATGGTGGCAGAAATGAAGATGGGCTCTGCCTGCCGTTCCTTTTCGGCTTTTTCTTCAACCACCTTATCGATATCCGCTGGAAGTTTAAGCAGTGATAGGCTGTCTTTTAACTCGGTTTTTTCGTACGGCAGGGCGGCTTCCAGGTCTTCCAGTGTCAACGTTTTATTCAAATCGTGGATGAGGTTCGCCAGGCGGATAGGTACTGCCGCTCCCCGCATATAGTTTAACTGCAGGGTCTTGAGCTTCGCTTCTGTATCGTCCATGTCCACGATAATGGCTGGTACTTCTGCATAGCCTAACTCCTGAAGGATGCTCCAGCGGTGGAAACCATCAACGATTTCCCACTCTTCAGGTCTGGTTGCTCTGACAATGATGGGCTGGATACATCCCTTGCGCCGGATATCGGCCTTTAGTTTAGCCATCGTTTTTTCATCTACTTTGTTGGGATTCCAGTTGTTTGCCCTGACCTTATCAATTGGCAGCCTGGTTACCCTTATCTCCTGCTGCGGCGTATTTGCCATATGCTTAACCCCTTTCGGCAAAAATAAGGATTTCAGTGTCTCTGTTTTCGCTGTCCGCCTTTTGATTTCCAAAGCGGTATTTATAATTGAGTAGTATTTCCCTCGCCGTCTTCCGGTGCTTTTTAACCAGGTTAAGGAACTCCTGCCTATCAACCTTTGGCCCACCGTAGCTGATGACCCATATCTTTGCCCACTCAGCCCGTTCCAGCATGTCTTCGATAAGGCTGTAAGCCTGGTCTTTGTTAAACTCGCTTACTGCCGGTTCCTTGATTTCACCATGTAATATCCAGTCCAGCACCTTATACCTTTCCTCGTAAGGAGCAGAGCCGTAATACGGCGGGTCAAAGTAGGCAATATCTGCCCTGGTGTGCTCCAGGAATTCCAGCACGTCTTCTTGCGTAAAAACATTTTCTTCGCCGTTAGAAAACACTGCCCGGTTAATCTTTTCTATCTCTTTCACAAACCTATCAATGGGCGACTTAAGAAAAATTCTTGCGCTGCGCATATGCCCTAAGGGGAGGTATGTGTTCTCCTTCGCCCGCAGCGCATCGTATGTCCACTGCACACCAAAGTCCCCATGATGCCTGCTGCGTAAGACAAAATTTATGAGAGCGAGGGTAGAGAGGTCTTTTTTAAATCCCGGTTCTTTTTGTTCTAAATTTCCCCGGACGGTATCAATCAGCAGGGCGTCATCTGGAGTAAAGAACTTATTCACCGGGTCTTTTTGGCATAGTGTAAAACCGTTCGGCTTTATAAGTTCCCCAACGTCTTGTTTGTTTGCCTTGACCCGGCTGTTTTCAATAAGACTCCTGCCAACAACCGCAGATCGCTCTGCCAAATCGTTACAGAAGATCTGGTATCCCATTGCCTTTGCATATAAAGAGATGCTCCCGCCGCCAAGGAACGCATCTGCAAGAGTTGGGCATTGCTGTGCCCCGGGCAAAAGACCGAATATGGTTTTGAGCAATGCTTGTTTCCCTCCGAAATAAGGAGGGAGGGCTTGCAGAAATTTCATTTATTTTGGTCTCCCCAGTATCAGGTATTCTTCATTTTTAGCCTTATGTTCTTCGCTGGCGGCCCCGGTCATATGTTTGTATTTAATCCTTTTCGCCTGGACATCTTTGTACTGGCCGATGATTTCTATCAGTTCATCAAAGCAGTTATTTGCGCCGCCTGCATTGCCCATAGAGATTATCCATACAGGGATGTGCCTGGCCGACTGGAATACTTCTGCTAAAAAAATAATCCCGTCTTTACGGGAAAACTCGCTTTTTTCTATAGTTATTTGCCGGGTAAGGATTTGGTCTAAAACGTTGTATTCTTCCTCATAGGCCAGCGTTCCGGCATATGGGGGGTCAAAGTACACCACATCTGCTTTGATTTGGCGCAAAAACTCGCGGACATCCATCCTGAAAACCCTGTTCTCCTGGGCGTTGTCTATTATTCCGGCATTAATAGCCGCCACCAAGTCTTTCAGTATATCAGGTATTGGCCGCAAAGCCGCCTTGATGCTGGCATGGTATGTCCTATTTTTAATGCTTTCAATCTGCCGTTGTTCCATCGGGATATTAAAAGCATTTGGGCTGGAGAACTTGGAGTAGGGCCGCAGGTAAAATACCATTTTAATCAGGAGCAGGAGGCTTAAGTGTTTTTTGGGCCCGTCTTCCATGGCCCGAACAACGGCCATAGCATTATCCAGAAATGCTGCATGTTTGCTTAAAAACACCTGTGGGGAGAACTTGTCCTGTATAAAGCGGTCGTTTGAGCTTTCCACAAAAAGCCTGTTAATATCTTCTCCTGCAATTTTTACCCGGTTGTTTTCAATCAGTGCCTTCCCCACGATGCATGACCGTTCTGCAATGTCGTTAGCCAGCACTTTGTACCCCATCGCCTTCGCCAGGAGAGAAACTGACCCACCCCCCATAAAAGCGTCTGCGAAAACCGGAGCATTGCTGGCTGGCGGAACCAGCTTGAATATCTCTTTTACCAGTTTCCTTTTGCCCCCAAAATAGGCAGGCAAAGCATCAAAAATTTTTAACCTTCGCAACTGAAATGACCCCTTGTTTTGTGAAATATTAATGAAACCTGTAACAAATAACCACCCTCTGCGGACAGCCCCTTTGTACCACAATATCACAGAGAGTACTCTCATTCCTGCCAACTTTCTGCCACGAAACAAATCATACTTTCCATTTTATTTTATTTTTGAACTTTACTTGACAAACATCGTGGCTGGGTATTTTATTTCTATTCCCCTTTACCTACTTCGGCCAGCAGCCCCATCTCTGCTGCCACCATAAGAACCAGCTCTCTACGCAGCCGGAAATACGTCCTGTCGCTGACGGGCATCTCGCTGCAGACCTTTTTCCAGTGCAGTGCATGCTGGTATTTCAACACAAATAACTGCCGATGGTCATCATTTAGCCTGTTCAACGCCCTGTCAATGGCGGTAACATTGCCTACCATTTTTTTTAAGGCTTTACTGGTCAAAAGCTTCATCGCCTTACGGGATGTGGGGTCGCTGATGTACCCCCTCCCTGGCACGGCCTCTTTAAGCGGTACAGACATTCCTTCCTGTATGTCTTCTCGCAGTTCCTGTATTTCTTTTTTTGTTTCCTTGTAATTGTACAGCTCATGTTCTATATATCTAAAGACAGCCCTTGGTACAGTCATAATTTCCCCCCCTTACACATGCTCTACCATTCCACGATATTAATCTCTGTCCTTGGGTTGGCCCGGTCTACCCTAAATACCGGCTGCGGCAGCTTCAATACTTCGGCATTGTCTTCAGCGATGATTCCCGCCTTTCGCAGTCCATCAAGAATGAACTTCCCCACATAATTGTCCGGGTCTCTTCGCCTCTTGTCCCTAAAGAAATATGTTAAGCGAACCTCTGCCCGTTCAATGCACGGAATCTGTTTTTTTATTGCCAGCAATTTTAACCCCTCTGTGATGACATCAATCTGCTGGTGTCTTATACGCCAGTGCTTTCTTGCCCACACATTTAGGCTGGGAGGGAGGAGAGGAATGCTTATCATAACTTGAAGAGGAGACCCGGCCTCGACCCTGGCCTCCCAGTTCTGTTTACGCATTCTCATTTTCACACCTCAAAAAATGGTTGCCTGTTCAAACCTGTCTTTCTCCTGCTTTTTGAACTGTTTTGCTGCAGGACATGAGGCCCAGTGGGGAATGTAGTGGTCGTAACCGGCATGCTTTGTCCCGGGGTCAAGCTTGCAGATGGATTTTCCTTTTATCAGTTCGCCGTCTGGCCGGACAAAAATCTCTTTCCCGGTTCGGGACTGATCTGCCATATATGGTTCTGGGTTTACAGGCATCATTTTACCGCTCTTCATCCGGATAAACTTTATAGCAGCACCACACCCTTTACATTGTGCTGTGTTCATTTTTTCTTTCCTCCTCATCCAGGCAGGCTGCAAGGAGCAGCAAGTAATTCCTTGCGTCTGCTATTCTTTGCTTTAACCCCTCCTTACCGTCTTCTTCCCATGTCCATTTAAATTTCCCCGCCATAACTGCCAGTGTTATTGACTGGATATGTTTAAGCAAATACGCCAGGACTATTTCCGCTGGTGGCCTTCCCATTAGCTCACCTACTTGGTGGAAGTTTAGCAGCCGGTCTTTCTCGCTGGCATATTCACCTGTTTTCCACTGCATTAGCTGCTGTTCTCTGTTTAAAAACTCAGCAACCAGATCATCAAAATCCTTGTGAGTGTAAATATGTTTCATGTTTTTCGCTTCGCCCCTCCTTTCCGGTAATCAGGGCCGTTCATTTTTAATCCCTTACACATTTCCATCAACCTGGAGACTATTGCCTCGCCGCTGTTTTCCAGACGGGCTTCGATGTCCTCCAGGGAGTAGTTGCTGGTAATGATAATAGGTTTATAATCCTCGTAGCGCGCGTTGACAATGGTGTAGAGCTTTTCCTCAACCCATTGGCTGGGCTTTTCTTTGCCCAGGTCGTCAATAACTAAAAGCTCAACCCGGCAGAGCTCGTCTATCAACTGTTGTTCTGAGTTAGTGCTTTCTTCGGTAAATGTTGCCTTTAGGCTGGAAAGCAGCCGGGTAATGTCCGCAAATACCACCGGAGTCAATCCCCGCAGCAGAAAATTTGCTATAGCAGCAGCAAGGTGAGTTTTTCCTGTCCCTGCACCACCTGTGATAAATAGGCCCTCGCCTTTTTCCCTGTGCTGCGTAAAACTTTGAGCATACTCCAGAGCCGTCTCAAATGCCTTCCTGTTGTGGGGCATGACTTTGAAATTATCAAATGTCCGCTCCCTGAAACGCCTTCCCAGTCTGCTTTGCCGAAAGAGGTCTTCAATGCGCCGCATCTTCCGCTGATTTTCCTCTTCCCGCAGCCTGCGCTCTTCTTCGGCGGCCTTTTCCTGGCGTTCAAGAACAGCACCCTCACACATACACGGCTCCAGGTACAGGCCTACCCGCATGTTGCCGATGACGTAACGCCGCCAGCGAAGCTGTTTCTGACAATGGAGGCATTCCTCTGGTGCTTTTTCTGTGTCATAAACAAACTCAGAACTCGTAGAACCAGTCATATTTCCCCTTGTTTGCTGCTTTCCGAGCACTTCTGCCACGGATACCAGTTCTCCCATCAGGCTCTTCTCCTTTCTTCAAAATTCCCATGAGATAAATCTTGGGCTTGTCAGGGGTAAACCCAGCCTCCATTCGGGTTTTCAGGATATGAATTGCCTCCAGCACTGCATTATAGCCATGGGCGTTATAACAGCTGCCAATGAAGGCATAATCGCTCTGCTCATGCGTAATGCCTGGAATACCCCTGTATTCGCTTGTCAACTCGATGATTAACGGCTGGTTGCTGGTGGGAATATCGGGACAGGCAGCAGCGTCCTGCTCTTTAGAGCAGGTACTGTTTAGTTTCGTTTCTGTTTTGTTTAGTTTATTTAATGGTGCACCATTGCCTGCACGGTTGTCTGCACCATTGTCTGCACAGTTGTCTGCATGATTGCCTGCATTTATTGCAGACAAATATTTGCCTGCATGATTGTCTGCACCTGATGCAGACAAAGGGATGATTTTATAAACTGCTGATTGATTGCCTCTCCGTGACCGCCATTCTAATCGCCCTTTTGTTCTCAATTCATTTCTTGCCTCGTAAACTGCACGGGGTGATAAACCGGTCTTAGCGCATAACACCGATACGGCTACAGCGAACTCCTCCGTCCATCCTGCCTTGTTCGCTATGTGCATCAACACGTGCCATAGTGCGAACGCAGATAGTGACAGTCCGTTCGTTTCGAGCCAATCATAGAATGCGTTAAGCTCCCTGATATAGTTCATATATTTCACCCCTGCAAAACGCTGGGAATATCTCTATTTGCATATCCCTTCCTCCCCAACTGAAACTATGTTCAGGGGCGGGCGTGTCCCGTTTACCCCGCACGGGAACGCTATCGCGTTTACTCACCGCCCGGTGCATGCGGCTTTCTGGTCAGCTCATGGTCAGCCATGCCGCCCGCCCACTGAAGACTATTAGTCTGTAATACCCTTTGCCAACCTTTCTTCAAGTTGATATACACGTGCTTGCAGCCTTACTGCTTCACCTGCCAAGAATTTCATGATATTAATCAAGTCCGATTTTGTCGTGCCGTTGTGGGTTTCAAGTTCAATCTCATCTGCCACAACCTTCCATTTTGTGCTGTTAGAATACTCATTCCATTTTGGGTATTTCATTTTCTCGTCACCCCCGCTCGTACCGCCACCTGCCTGGCAGCGGCCCGTATACTCTCCGCTTCCTCGTCTATCGGTTTTACCCTTCCTTCCCTGATATCACACCACCTGGAAGGTTTAAGACCGCACATCTCGGCAAATTTTCTTGTGGTTATTTCTGCTTTAAGGCGTTCTTTATCTGCTTCCCGCCATTCCGTGTTGTCGTGTTTCGGAGACACCTTCATGTCGTCCGACTCCCGCTTTCCCGCTACACACCTTGCTTTTTCCAGCAACAACTTGTGTGTCCCACAGCCTCTCATGGTTTATTCATCGTCCTCTCCAGGCTCTCTTACCCTGGCGTGAGCCAGAGCCACTATTTTGCCGCAGATGGCATCGTATTCTATTTTCCTGACCTGCTCCGATTTTTCGTAGCCGTATTCTGTTAACACCTTGCGAACCAAATCCGCATTACCATGGGATATGGCAAACATCCGCTTGGCTTGCGCTTTACTGATAGTGCCGTCCTGGTCGGTATAAACTTTCTGACCGCCGGTCTGCTGCCCGTTTAAATCCATATCCTCAATGTCCTGGGTAAATACATCTGAAAGGGAAGCCACAAGAAGTGATGCATCGACAAGCGCGCGTTTCTTGGCCATCTTCAGCACCGTGTTGTCCATCGTGAACGGGTCCATCTTCAAATATTTCCGTTCTCTGGTGTTGCAGGCACCAAGGCCCTCGGTTATAACCATGTCCCCTTTAAGCAGCCTGCATCGTACCTGGTACTGGAAGAAGCCTTTTTCAAAGTCCCGAGTGCTGTCTACTATCTCAAACTCTGACCGCAGGCCCATCATCATCAGGATTTTTTCCGCCCCCGGCTTCAGCAGTGTCGGCTTGTCGGTGCCGGGAATTATCCCGAAGTCATGCCCCTGATGTAGCGTCTTCTGTATCACTTGCTGGAACTGGGTTATTTTGCTCATGGTGGCTTGCACCTGCTGAATTTCCACCGTGTCAATAATCGCCAGGCTGTTAGATGTCTGTCCCATTTTTTTACCTCCTTTGTTTGTTTGAGGCCAGGCCTGCCGGGCGACCTGGCTGTTTCCTGCGCCCCCGGCGGCGCCTTCCTGTACGGGTATACCCATTAAGCCTTTTCATTGGCAGAGGGGTCATTCATTATTTAATTGAAAACCGCCGGTAAGTGCTTTCCTGGGCAAACTGCTCGTAAATGTCCGGATACTCTTTTTGCAGGGACTTGGTATTCAGTCTCTTTGAAACAACGTTCTGCCAGATAACCTGCCGACCGTGGATACTCCCTCTTTCTGCCATACCTAGCATGTCTTTGAGCCTGTTTGCTGCTTCATCTTTGAGAAGCTGTATCTGCTTTTCTTCTTCGCAGGCCCGCTCGTATTGCTGGATTAACTCAAATGCTTCAAAGGGCAACTGAATTTCCTTACCTTTTTCCGCTTCCGGATAGAGCTTTTTTATAAGCTCCGTGCTGGCCTTTGTGCCGTCTACCGGAGGCGGTGTCCTCGTCTCCACCAGCCGCCAGAACTCGACCTCTGCTTGAACTAGGTCACGTATGAAATAATCATCCCTGGTAATTTTGTAGTACTTAAACTCCTGGCCGCCTATCAGAACCGCTACATACCATACAGGATAGCCGGTCACTGCCATGTAATGCTGCAGCTGGGGCATGTAATAGTCCGGCAGGCCCATTTCCCAATCTTCTGCCGCATACTGGCCTGCAGTTTTGCACTCAAGGCCTGCCTTGTGGCCTATGACCAGCCTGTCTACGTTTGCTATCATGAAGGGACGGTCTTTGTGCTTTAATATGGCGTTTCTCCGCCGCACCTTCAGCCCCGTCCTGGCCGTGAACTCCCTGGCCACTATATCCTCCAGCACGTTTCCCCAGTACATCTTTTCGTTTTCGCCGGGGTCATCCTCAAACTCGCCTGTCTTTTCCAGCCATACGTCCATAGGAGTTTTCCAGGGATTTAACCCCAGGATAGCCGCAGCATCTGAGCCGCCGATTCCTTTGCGGCGCAGGTCAAGCCATTCATCCCTGGGCATATCAGCTGTTTTTGCCAGCGTTACCGCCGTCATACTAACACCTCCAGGTATTTTAAATGGGGCGGGGCTTTGCACCCCGCCCGGTTGGTTTACTTAAGCCGCTTCTGCAATTGGTCTCCACTCGTAATGCTCCAGCGTAATCACTTTCCCGCCCAGCCTTTCTAGTTCGGTTGCACGGTCATAGTCTTTTTCGTCCTGGCTGTACCTTGTTATCGCATTGGCCAGGCCCAGCTTCGACAGGTCACCGCCTTCGATAAGGTGGCGCATAATGCCGCCGGTATCATCCTGGGTGAGCCTAAACCTGTTAGAGAGCTCCTGCACTGCTTTATGCGGGTCTCCCTGTATTTTTTGTGCAGCAGCTTCACGCATGCCGTTTACAATCATCTGGAATGTCTTTTCAGCCAGCACACCTTTAACGATGTCCCGTGCTTTTAGCCAAAAGGCCCTGTCATCAGCCATTAATGTTTCATCGCTGAACAACTCCATGGCTGCAGCTTCTTCGGCGGCTATTTTTCTGCCGACATGGTATTTTTGCATCGAATAGTCAGCCGATATCATGCCGTTCTCGCAAACCAACCGGAAAACCAGCGGCTCTACTTTGAATGCCCCGAGGCCTACCTCGCTGTTGCTGATGACAATACCAGCATTTACCGCATCTCCAGGCCTCAATTCCGCTTCAATTCGGGGAGTAACCGCCTTCAAATAAAGCCTTGTGTCAGTGACCTCACAACTTTTAATTTCAAGCTGTGGTATTTCGGCCAGAACCGGAAGCACTGCTTCCATTAACTCGTAGTTATCCAGCCGCCTATACCTGTTAGAGAGGAACGCCCTCGCACTGCCATCCAGCGTCCTTATCATCCTGTCTTCCGGCCTGCACTGGAACCAGTAATTAACATTGTTGCTTAAAAGGTCAGGTGCTTCCTGGCGCATCCGGTCGTAGTATTTGGCCGGGATGCCCAGCCGGTCACCAATCTGCCGATGCGTTAACTCTTTCATATCAAACTCGCCTATTCCGCTGATGTGGAGCTTTTGCCGAACTGGACTGCCGTTCCCCAATTCGTTTACCATCTCAAGCTGCTTTGTATTAGCTATAAAGTCTTTTTTCGCATGGGCCTGGCGTTCAATTTCCTTCGCCAGTTCCTGCAGACTTTTGCCTTGTTTCATGTCTTTCCGTCCTTTCCGATTTTTTTAATTAAAAGCGATGTAGCTAATGACTACTACCGCTATCACTACAAATCTCCAAGCATTTTTATCGTCTTTGAGCCAGTTTATTAGACTGTTGTACACGGTTCCACCTCCCTGGGGATATGCTCATGCTTGCTTTCCTGGCAGACTTGGCTTCGAGCCTTTGCCCCAGGAATGCAAGGGCGCAGCCAACTAAGACTATCGCCCCTGCGTATAAATAACCGTCACCTGGAGAATCCGCCGCTGCCCCGCCGAGAAACATCAGCAGAATGCCGATTCCCGTAATCCTTTCAGCCCAACTCATATTGTCTTCCCCTCCGAAAGCTCAGTTTTCCAGCCACGCTTGCGGTAGTAACAAGAGCAGTCAAGGCAAAAAGCGGTAATAACATCGTAGTCTTTGTGGAACAGTTCCTGTTCTGTGCTGATGTACCGCCATCCGCTGCTCCCGCAGGCCGGGCAGTTATCGCTTAACTTCAGCCTGCCCTGGATATGAATTACCGGCATTCCTTCTACATATCCCAAGTGTTTTAACTCGTAAGAGCCGAGGGGGATTCGTTTTACTTTAAACTCGTTCATGAGTTTATCAACTGTTTCCAGCATGGAATTCCGGTCAACAAGCCCTCGAGCGAACGCCCTTACATACTCCGCAAGGCAGTTTCTGGTGTCTCGGGGGAGAATTGGAGTTACTTTGCTCATGCCCATCTTCCTTTCCAGTTTGGGACTCTAAAAGCACCCGCAGGGCCTTAATCATCCTGGGCATGTCGGGTTCATATTCAGCTTGATAAAACAATCCTTTTGGCTGCTTCACGCCCTGCGTGCCTCCTTTTCCCCTTGCCTCTACCACTGTTGTTGTGGTAGAATCAAGGTAAGCTAATTTCATAACAGTTTTTTCTCTTTGGCCTGGGCTGCACATAGCCCAGGTTTTCTAATTTTTTACGGTGTTCCCGGTAAAGCTCCGATACGCTAAACCCGAAGGTCTCACAAACTACGGCTACGTAGTGGTCAATGGCGACCCTGGCATCAAGTGCTTCCAACAGGCTTTCCCAAACTTCCTGTCTCCTTGTTTCACCCGACCGGTAAGGCGAACTTATCAGGTCTGTTTCAGATAACTTTTTATGTGCTTCGGCTATCTCTTCGCAGGCCTTTGCCCACACGCAGACTCTGTGCAGGTCTGCATTTTCGCCGTCCAGCCAGGGCGAGGAATATGCGCCTCCGGTAACCTCGGCCACTAACTCCATATAGAGCCTTGGGTAATCCAGCGCACTTGCCAACCGCCGCAAAACATCCGGCGTGGTCTGCCTTCGTCCGCACTCTATGGCTGAAATCATTTTGTCTGTAACGAAGGCTACCTTGCCTGCTTCCGCCTGGGTGTATCCTCGCTTGTTCCTTGCTTCTTTTAACGCCTCTCCGACCGCAGCATTTCACCTCCTTTGGTAGAGTCCAATACACCTTTTTGCCCTGTCCGGTAGACTGCTGGGGTTTATTTCCTCTGCCCCTTTGGGGTATGATTGGTTGAAACATTTTGTCGATTGGCATCTATCGGCAGTTCTGCCGATTTAGGGATGCTTGCGCCACAGTTGTCGCACTTCCATACGGTGTTTGTAGTGTCGGCAGAATACCAACTGGTGCCGCAGCCTGGACAGAGCCGCTTAATCATTTTCCTCACCGCCTTTGGTTATTGGTTTACGGCCTCGGTGGTGGTTGCCTGGCTTCCCTGAATACTGGAGTTCCGTTTTGTTACCCCGAGGGCAACAAAAAAGTCATCTAGCGATATACCGAGGGCATCTGCCATTGCTTTTGCTGGCTTTAAAGATGGTAGCCTTGAGCCGTTCTCTATTTGCGTATAGAAAACTCTCGTTACGCCAGCAGCTCTGGCAACGTCTTTTTGCAGCAAGCCTTTGGAAATGCGAATTTCAGCAAGTTTGGTACGCTTTTTCAATGCATCCACCTCCTTGAGGTTCCGTTTCGTCACCTGCTGTTACTCTTATTTTAAGTTACAGTTCGTAACCTGTCAAGGGTTTTAATGCATGATTTTAAAAAATAGTTCCCTGTTGTTACTTAATGTTGCAGTTAGTTACCTTAAAGGTTATAATTATATATGGAGTTATGTTGAAAGGGAGTGTAATAATGCCAGGTTTCCCGGAACGGTTAAAAATGCTCCGTGAAGAAAAGGGTCTTCTCCAGCGAGAGCTTGCCGAAAAATTAAACCTATCAAGAGTTGCTATAACCCACTATGAGCAAGGCACAAGATTCCCTGAGTGGGACACCCTGCAAGGAATGGCCGATCTTTTTGATGTATCAGTTGACTATTTGCTTGGGAGGACAGAGCAAAGACGGGGACATGTAAAAGAGGGCCCTGAGAATATCTCTACACACCGAACAGACGACCCGATGTCTGAACTGCCGGAGGAGGCCAGGAAGTCAATTGAGGAATTCAAAGAATTCATTCTCCGCAAATACAGAAAGAAGGAGCAGTGATATGAGCAACGAAAACCCATTATGTGAAGTATTCGGTTTTCCCATCACTAACGCAGGCAAAAAAGCCACACACTTTAGAAAATCACGCCTTTGCCCATATCACAACATTTCTGCTAATTGCACCAAAGACAAAGCACAGAACCCTCTGGGAGTGTGCTCCATCTTTAATGGTGATAATCTGGCCATCACCTGTCCGGTTCGCTTTCGCCAGGACTGGTTAATCGCTTCCGACACTGCAGAGTATTTTTTTGAACCGGGGGTGTCGTGGACATCCCTTTCTGAAATAAGGCTAAATGATGCCAACGGGAAAAGCGCAGGCAACATAGACCTGGTTCTGGTATCTTATGATGTAGAAGGAAATCTTCTGGATTTTGGAGCCGTGGAAGTTCAGGCAGTATATATCAGCGGTAACGTTAGGCGGCCTTTTGAAAAATATATGGAAACCATGCCTCCTGATTTTACCTGGAGCACCGGCTACAACTATCCTAAGGCAGACTACCTTTCCTCATCGAGGAAACGCCTTATCCCCCAGTTAATGTTTAAGGGGGGAATTCTAAATGCCTGGAACAAAAAGATAGGGGTTGTCTTGCATGAATCGTTCTATAACACCCTGCCGGAATTGCCTGAAGTACATAAAGACGAGTCGAATGTGGCCTGGTTTATTTACGGCCTTGATTACAACGAGACAGAGCAAACCTATTCTCTGGCAAAAAGAAAGGTTGTCTATACGCAGTTTGGAGAAGCCCTACAGAAAATATCAACTCCCATTCCCGGGAGCCTGGAAAACTTTATAAAGCTTTTACAGAAGAAATTGGATGAGAAATTGGAGAATGATAATCCGCCGGAGACTGAAAACCCGGCCGATGTGTTTCGCTTTTTAAAAAACGGGGAGGACTCTTAAATGCCTGAACTTAACATGCAGCAGCTTACCGTTTTTGGGGACGAGCAGTCGGAAATCGTGAATGTAGCAAAGGTAAAACAGTTAAGCCCTTTTAGGTATCCGGGCGGAAAGACTTGGCTTGTTCCTGGCTTTTTAAGGTGGCTGCAATCACTTTCCTATAAACCTGAATATCTAGTTGAACCTTTTGCCGGTGGCGGAATAATAAGCTTGTCCACCGCATATCACGGGCTGGTGGATAAATGCGTTATGGTTGAGAAAGACGAAGACGTAGCCTCGGTTTGGAAAACCATCCTGTACGGTGATTGGGAGTGGCTGGTTAACCAGATTCAGTCCATTAACCTGACCGTGGAAGCAGCAAGGAAAATTATTAACGCTCCTGCTGACAGCTGTGAGGAGATGGCCTTCAAAACGATATTAAAGAATAGAGTTTGCCACGGGGGTGTAATGGCAAACGGTTCCGGCCTTTTAAAGTACGGTGAAAACGGGAAGGGCATCCTTTCCCGCTGGTATCCTGATACACTAGCAAAGCGCATTAATACGATTGTCTCAATTAAAGACAGGTTGGATTTCTTTGAAGGAGATGCTTTTGATTACATCCAGGAATGTGGGAACAATGAAAAAACCTGCTTTTTCGTTGACCCTCCCTACACAGCATCAAAGAAAAAAGCAGGTAAGCGCTTATACCGTTATTCCGAAGTAGACCACGACCGACTCTCTCGTATGCTTAAAAATGTTAAAGGGAAATTCATGCTCACATACGATTATGACGAGGCGATTATTAACCTTGCAGAAAAGTACGGTTTTAATTATAAAAAAATCCCTATGAAGGGCACACACAATTCCATAAGATATGAGCTAATAATTTCAAATACTTCTGTTTAACCTGTTGTGCATCCTGTATCTCTGAATGGTCACTTTAACCTGCTACCTTTTGTGGTGGCAGGTTAAATGTCTCTTTGGGGGAAATCGACACATTTCTCGGTTTTTATATAGGAGGTTACAAATGCGTGTTGAACAACTTTTTAACCTGGCCGAAAAAGAAGGTGTCTTGGTGGAGTGGTGGGACTTTCAGCCCCCATTGGAAGCCGTATATTTGCTTATTCCCAGCATTCCCCCGATAATCGGCTTGGCAGAGTCTTTAAAAACCGCTTCGACAGCATATTTCAAATGTGTATTTGCGGAAGAACTGGGGCACCACTTTACTTCCCTGCTTTACACCATCCCAGGCCAAACTTTTTTCCATTATCGGGAACGGTTGAAGATAAGCAGGTCTGAACATCGAGCTTTAAAATGGGCGGCACAGCAGCTTATACCAAAGGAACGCCTTTTTGCTGCCGTTAAAAAAGGTATTTCCCAGCCATGGGAACTGGCAGAGCACTTTGACGTTACCGATGAGATGATTCAATTTAGGCTAAATCTTCCAGATGCCAAAAAGGCGGGGTGATTAAATGGCAAGGGTAGCAGTTTACGCCCGGGTCTCGTCAGAGGACCAGGCAGAACGTAAAACAATTGAAAATCAGCTGGAGTTTGGGGAAAAATATTGCGACCTGCACCAGTTGGATATAATTGATTGGTACAAAGACGATGGCGTAACTGGGACTGTCCCATTGGAGCAGAGGCCAGAGGGTCTTCGTCTATTAAACGATGCCAAAGAGAATAAGTTCGACCTGCTGCTTATCTACCGCCTCGACCGCCTAGGCCGCTCTGCCCGTATTATACTTAACGCAGTTTACGAACTGGAACAAAACGGCGTAAAAATTCGCAGTATGACGGAGCCTTTTGATACCGGCGACCCCAATGGCCGGTTCCTGTTAACTGTTTTAGCCGGAGTTGCAGACCTGGAACGGGAAACAGTGCTGGAGCGAATGTGGTACGGTGCAAACCGGGCTGCCCGAGCCGGAAAGTGGCTTGGCGGCATCGTGCCCTATGGGTATCGGGTAAATGAAGAGGGATACCTGGAAATTAACGAAGAAGAACTTCCTGGCTTGGAGATGACCGAGGCGGACGTTGTACGCCTTATTTACCGCCTTGTGGCCGAGCAGGGTTATTCCACCATAAAAGCCGCCGACTACCTTAATGCCCTTGGTATTCCCACTGCTTATGTTAAAGACGGCAGGCAGGTAAAAAAGGGGAAACGTAAGGTTAACACAGCAGGAATCTGGAGGCCCGGCCGCATCAGAAACATGCTGGTAAACACCACTTATAAGGGTATACACCATTATGGGAAGAGGACAAATAAAAAGAGAGAGCTCATCCCCCGTGAAGTCCCTGCAATCGTCAGCGAGGAAGTATGGCAAAAGGCCCAGGAGGCTCTTAAAGACAACCAGTTAGAAGCCATGAAGAACGCCAAAAGAAAATATCTTTTGCGGGGTATGATTAAATGCGGTACGTGTGGTCTAACTTATCACGGCACAGCCTACAGCGGTCCGGAGGGGAAGCCTAAAGCATATTACCTCTGCGGCGGAAAAACGGCCTACCGTGGCCCTTTGGACGGAAAATGCACCGCAAAAAATATACCTCAAGATTGGGTTGAGGATTTGGTGTGGTCTGCTTGTGTAGATTTTATTAACAACCCAGGTGATGCCCTGCTGGAGTTGGCAGCTACGATGAACGTGAGGAAATCTCAAAAAGCAGCACTGGAGGATGAAAAGCAAAAAATCATCTTGGCCATAAATGAAAAAGAGGCCGAGAAACAGAGCATTCTCGACCTCTACAGAAAAAAGATTATTAGCAGTTTAGATGTAGAGCAACAGATGCAAAAAATTACCCTGGAGAAAGCGTCTTTGGAGCAGCGTGTTAAAGAGATTGAAAAGCAGATTAAATCCGAGGAAACGGCGGTCGGCCAGTTCGATACAGCGGAGGAACTACTGCATGCGCTAAAAGCCAAACTGGATTCCGCCCCGCCGTTTGAAGTGCGCCGGGAAATTGTGCGTGCCCTCGTAAAAGAAATTATTGTGGAAACAAAACCCTCTGATAATGGACGCCCGTTAGCAGTGGTTACCGCTCGGTATTCTTTTTCCAAGGATGTTACCCGCACGGTCAGGGGTTCATGGAAGCCAGTAGCATGAAACGGGACGGATAGGTATACGATGCCTGCAGCCTGGCTACAGTTACTTCCCCTTCTTCCAGCGGTTGGCGCAGCACCTCCAGCGTCTCGCGCCGGAATTCGGGCAGCTCGTCCAGGAAGAGAACGCCGTTGTGGGCCAGCGACACTTCTCCCGGCCGCGGGACCCGGCCGCCGCCGCAAAGAGCTGCCAACGAAACTGTATGATGAGGGTGGCGGAAAGGGCGCCTGGTAATCAGGCCGGCCGATTCTTTCAGGAAGCCAGCGGCGCTGTAAATCTTGGTGGTCTCCAGGCTTTCCTCTTCGCTTAGTTCAGGCAGGATAGAGGGGACACAACGGGCCAGCATCGTCTTGCCCGAGCCCGGGGGTCCGGTCATCAGCAAATTATGGCCTCCGGCCGCCGCCACCTCCAGAGCCCGCTTGGCGCCTTCCTGTCCCTTAACCCGGGCAAAGTCACAGTCCGGGGCGGCTGAGAAACTCTTGGCCGGCGGCGGTATTTCCGGCTTAAGCTCGCCGCGGATAATGGCCAGGGCGTCACCCAGTGAACCGGCGCCGGCAATATCCATACCAGCCACCAGGGTGGCTTCCCGGGCATTTTCCCTGGGAAGCAGCACCCTTTTAAAGCCCGAGTCGCGGGCTGCCAGAACCATGGGCAGCACCCCTCTCACCGGCCGCAGAGTGCCGTCCAAAGCCAGTTCTCCAAGTACCGCCAGCGGCGCCGGCACCTCCGCCTGGCGGGCAGCTGCCAGTACCCCGAGCGCCAGAGCCAGGTCCAACTGCGGCCCTTCTTTCTTCAGGTCCGCCGGCGCCAGGTTGACAATAATCCGCTGCTTGGGAAAATCGAGCCGGCTGTTTTTGATAGCGGCTCGCACCCGGTCCTTGGCCTCCCGGACTGCAGCGTCAGGCAACCCCACAATATCAAAACTAGGCAGCTGGGATGATAAATATACTTCCACCTCAACCATCCTGCCCTCTATACCGGTGATGGTGCAACCGGTGACACTGGCCAGCATACCTGAACCTACCTCCCCTGCCATTTACTACATCATATACCAAACATCTGTTCGCGTCAATACGGCAGCCAGCAGTGTTTTAGCCCATCCGTCAGATACTCACCCGCCTGCTTGCGCCGAAGTCCACCTCCGCATTGACTTTGTAATCTTTTGAGCCACTGATTAAATTGCAGCAGGTAGGCCAAAAGCTGCGGCCCGCTCATTAACTGGCCGAACCAGGGAAAACTGTCAGCCGCTTTCCGGACACAGCAAAGGCACGTACCGCTGCGGCATCGGCAAAACGGTTCAGCGGCTCTTCCCTGTCTTTCAGAACAGCCAGTACTCCCCGGCGCATAGCCTCCAGGTAAGCGGGATGGTGTGTCTTGGGGTAAGGGCTTTTTTTACGGTTTATTACCGCCTCAGGCAGGATTGTGGCCAGCGCCAGGCGCAGGATCGCCTTTTCCCGGCCTTGGTGGTTTTTCATGGACCAGGGGATATTCCAGGCGTATTCCACCAGGCGGTGGTCACAGTAAGGTATCCTGGCTTCCAGCCCCCCCATGCTCATCCTGTCCTTGCGGTCAAGCAGGGTTGGCATGAAGCGGGTGATGTTCAGGTAGAAAAGTTCGCGCATGCGCGCCTCCAGCGCTTCCAGTAACAGTTCCCGCACCTGCTCCACCGTTTTATCGAAACTGTGGGGGTGTTCCGCGCTTTGCAGCTGCCAGTATGCTTTCTCCGTGCCTTTGCCGTTTTGGTTTACCCACATGAAGCAGCCCGGCTCAAGCTCCGCCACTCCCTTAAAAATTCCGTGGCCGGGCGTGCGGGAAGGCCCCATCACCAGGACCTCAGCCAGCCCATCCGCCTCCCCACCGGCCTAACCAGCGGGTTAGCCATGAGGGCTTTCAGTTCCGAGCCAAACAGGAAGGAGCCGTTTTGTTCCGTATAAAAAGCGGCTTTACCCCCAGCCTGTCTCTGGCCAGAAACAACCGGCTTTTTGCCGCTTCCCAGACGGCAAAGGCAAAAATGCCGTTCAGCCGCTCCAGGCATCCTTCCCCCCACTCCACAAAAGATTTAAGTAAAACCTCGGTGTCCGAATGCCCCCGGAAGGTGTATCCCCTGGCCAGGAGATCTTTCCTGATGTCACCGGTATTGTACAGCTCGCCGTTATAAACAATAATATAAGTCTCTTCCCCACGGGCAACCGTCATGGGCTGGTCGCCTCCCTCGGGGTCCACCACGCACAGCCTGCGGTGCCCGAGGGCAGCCCGCTCCGACAGCCATAACCCCCCGGCATCAGGACCGCGGCAGGTCATGATTTCTGTCATGGCTGCCAGGACATCAGCCCGCCGGGAAAGGTCCAGTTTATAATCAACCCATCCTGCAATTCCGCACATACAAAAGCCTCCCATAAAAATTAAGCGTCCCGTTTTAATACGGGACGCCGTCGTCACCGATAATACACAGTATATTAAATACCCCGCGGGCGGGTTACAGCCGGTTTGCTTTTTAAGGCCCGCGGTAATATAATGGAAAACATAGTATATATTTGCCAAGGAGGATGATACCATGCTTTCCCGCATCCAGGAAGACATGAAACAGGCCCTTAAAGCGGGCGAAAAGCAGCGCCTGGGCACCATCCGCATGCTGCTGGCCGCTCTTAAAAACGAGGCCATTGAAAAGCGCAAAGAGCTGGACGAAGCGGAAATCCTGACGGTAATACAACGTGAAATCAGGCAGCGGCGCAACGCCATCGAAGAATTCGCCAAAGGCAAACGGGAAGACCTGGTCAACCAGGCCAGGCAGGAGATCGCTTATCTTGAGGCCTACCTCCCGCAGCAGCTGAGTGACGAAGAACTGGAAAAGCTGGTCAGAGGTGTGGTGGACGAGCTTAAAGCCTCGGCCAAAGAGTTCGGCAAGGTGATGGGCAAGCTGATGCCCCTGGTCAGGGGGAAGGCCGAAGGCTCGCGAGTCCAGGACATGGTCAGGAAAATACTGGGATAAGCAGAGAGGTGCGCCCTATGGAATCATGCGGCCCTTGCTCCCTGATTTTAATCTTCAGTCCCGTATAATTCGTCAGCCCTGCGCTTTACAGGGAGCAATGGTTCCTTAAAATTAAAGTTAAGAATCGCACCACTTCTTTTACAATAACCTGAGTGGAACACTTAGTAAGGTTTAATGTTTCCCCGGCTATCACAATATCAGCTGTACGGCCGGCAGGTCGGCTGGCACAGTCGACCTGGCAGCCGCTGATCACCAGAAGAGCCAGTATGTCAGGTGTATCGGCAGTAACAAATTGGGCTAACGGATTCTCTGCGCTAACTTTTTCCTTGATTTCAGCATACAACTCCCCGGCAGCAATGCAAGGATTACAATTGCCACAGAATTTTACCCCGATTTTATACGTTGGTTTCATCTGTTAATTTTGTTCTTCTCCCGCCTTGTTTAGCGAAGCCAGTCTTTTTGCCAATTTCATCTTATGGGGAAGATTACCCTGGCGTAGTATCATAACTCTTTGGGCCTGGGGAGAACCGGCACCATGCATACTTTCCACCAGCGCTGTGCCGCCGGTCATGTTCTCCAGCAGCCGGGTCATTCTGATACGTTCAATGGCAGGTACTGAGGTGACACCTTTACTGTATTTTTCTACGTATTTGCCAATTTCGGGGTGATTCAGGTCCTGCTCCGAAGGCAGGGTTGCCAACAGGCCACCGGCAATATCATGGCTGAGGCGGCAGATTTCGTATATATTACGGGTAACATTAAGCTTGGTAACGTTGGCCAGCAGCGGGTCCACAAAATAAGCGCCGCTCGGGGTGGGCCTGCCCTGGGAGGAACAGGCGATGGAACCGCAGTAAATCGTCTCCGTCAGGTGAATCATTTCCACCAGTTTATCCCTGATATGCGATGCTTTGGCTACACCGTTCATTTCCGCCATGGCAGCAGCAGCACCGATTACGATGTCGCTGACACCACCCTTGCAGCCGCCGTAGTTTTGCCGGTGGTAGCAGGCAAAACGCTCAACCAGCAGGCCGGCAAAATCGAATTCCCCGCACATAAATACTCTTTCCCAGGGAACAAACACATCTTCAAGCACAGTCAGGGCTTCTCCGCCCACTGCACCATAACAGGCATTGCCTTGGTCCATTTGGTCAAATTTACGCGAGTCATTGGTCTGCCGGCCAAAAATGTGGATAACTCCGGCAGCATCAACGGGCAGCGCACAGGCCACAGCATAGTCTTTGTCTTCCTCACCAAGGGCCACTGTAGGCATAACCATCATTTCGTGGGAGTTTATGATACCGGTCTGGTGGGCTTTGGCACCGCGGATAACAATGCCTTTTTCATTTTTTGCTACTACGCGGACAAACATGTCCGGGTCTGCCTGCTTGCTGGGCGTAAGCCCCCTGTCACCCTTGGGGTCGGTCATGGAACCGGCCACCATTTTGTCTGTTTCCTGCAAATACTTCACATAGTCTTTCACACGTTCATGGTAGTTGGTACCGTATTTTTGGTCGATCTCAAAAGTAGTGGTATAGAGGGCGTTCAGCCCGTCGAACCCGACGCAGCGCTGAAAACATGAACCGGTACGCTGGGCGATGGCCCGCAGCATTTTTACCTTTTTTACCAGGTCTTCGGTGCTGTGATGGATATGGGTGAAACGGTTAATTTTTTTACCGGTGAGGTGAGAGGTAGCCGTAACCAGATCTTCATAACTGGGGTCATGGGCCATTTCGTAAGTGAGAGCGGCCGCGTTAATATGAGGCTTAAAGAGGGGGTGGTCCACAAAGTTTTCAATTTTTTCCCCGAAAGCATAAATCACTGTATTCAGTTTCCGCAGGCTGTCAATATACTGCTGTCCCGTCATCATTTTTGCATGCACTCCTTTTGTCCTTGTATTTCTCGCCATGGCCCCTGCTCACTGTAATAGGTTCAGCATATATTGTCATAAATCTGAAAATTCCCTGCACTAAAGCGAAAGAAAGTTCTCTGGGCCAAAGAACTGATTTTATAGTCCGAGCAGCAAACGGCAGTGCCTGAGCGCCTCCTCAGCATCGGCCGCCGGGATAACCTCAGCGTCTTTTCCCCTGCAGTCGGTACAGCGCCAGGTACCGAGGCCTACAACCGGTTTGCCCATCTTCAGGGCCAGCCCAATTTCGGACAGTGTGCCGTAGCCGCCGTCCACTGCCACCAGTACATCACAGGTGCGGGCAATGACAGCGTTCCTGGCGTCGCCGAGACCGGTGGCCACGGCCACGTTCAGGTAACGGTTACCGCCGCGGGGGTCGTTCCCCGGCAGAATGCCCACAACTGTGCCGCCGGCGCTCCGGGCGCCCCGGGCTGCCGCCTCCATCACGCCGCCGCGGCCTCCGCAGACCAGCACCGCACCAAGCCGGGCAATGCCCTCACCCAGCTTTTCCGCGTGTGCGGCCACTTCCCCGCTGCACTCGGCGGCGCCGATAACACCTATGTAAACCATTTCAGCCATGCCAGCTGCCTCCTTCCACCGGTATACTGAAATTATATTATCATATCCCCACCGTTCTGTCAGTTGCCGGCTGTTCACAAATCTTTCAAACTTTCTCCTCTGGACTAAATACCCCTTCACCCGTATAATGGTTATAGCAGAAGGAGGTTGTCATGCAGAAAAGAAATTTATTAATATTCTTATTGGTTGCGGCCCTGGCAGTGCTGGTAGTTTATCCCCGTCTGGGCGGAGCCGGCAAAACAGCCAACGTCTCCCAGGTTGCCGCCAATCCGTCCAATTACCTGGGAAAACTGACTTTGGTCAATGTCCGGGTCAGCTCCGTTGATGCAGAATCATCTGTTATCACGCTGGCAGACTCCGGAGGTTGCTGTGAAATACCGGCAATGGTGCCGGTAACAGAGGAGCACCAGCAGGCCATGGGAGTACCTGTTCCCCTCTATACCGGAACGCTTCCCGTTGCCGGTCAGTTTGTGGAAGTGTCCGGAACCCTGAAACAACACCAGGGGTTTTATATCTATGAAGTTGACACCGTCAAACGCGATGGGCAGGTTATCCTCAAAAAAAAATAACCGCTGTTTTGCCAGCTGTTATCACGCACTCCCTATGGGGAGTGTTTTTTTGTTATAACCGCTTTTTTCCCCGGGCTACCCGGCCATAAACCGATAATAGGCGCCGCAGGCGCCTTCAGTGGCAACCATGCAGGGGCCTATAGGTGCCAGGGGCGTACAGGTGGAGCCAAAATGGGGGCACTGGGGAGGCTTTGCTTTTCCGGTCAGGATGCGGCCGCAAAGACAGCCACTTTCCTCACAGGCTGGTACCGGATCCAGCCCGAAACGAAGCTGTGCGTCAAAGCGGGCGAAGAGTTTGTTAAGCTTCAGGCCGCTGTCAGGTATTAAGCCAAAGCCACGCCAGCGGGCATCAGTGATCTCAAAGCATTGCGAAACCTGGGCCTGTGCCTCCCGGTTTCCCTCCTCCTTTACCACATGGGAGTAAGAGTTGACCACTTTTTTCTCTCCCGCTTTGATATCACAAAGAAGCCGGTATAGCCCAAAGCACAGGTCAACCGGTTCAAACCCGGTTACCACAGCCGGAATACCGTATTCCCAGGCGATAAAATCAAATTCCCGCCTGCCGGTGACCGCAGCCACATGGCCTGGCAGTATCATGCCGTCCAGGTTGTGCCCGTCCGGTCCCAGCAGTGCCCGCAAGGCGGGTGGTACTTTTTTTAAGGCACAGTAAATGCTCCAGTTTTTGAGGCCCTTGGTCCCGGCCTGCAGCACGGTGGCAGCAATAGCCGGAGCAGTGGTTTCAAAACCAACAGCAAGCATTACCACTTCCCGCGGCGCCAGCTGCCGGGCCAGGTCCAGCGAATCAGCGGGAGAGTAGCAGATATGCACGTCCGCACCTCCGGCTACTTCTCTTTCCAGGGAGGTGTCCGAGGCGGGAACCCTTAGCAGGTCTCCAAAAGTGACAACGGAGAAGTCCTTCCTCCCAGCCAGCGCCACCATGCAGTCCAGGTCGGCCTGGTGGGTGACGCAGACAGGGCAACCGGGTCCGCTTTGCAGGTCGATTATGTCCTCCACCAACCTTGTAATGCCGGCCCTGGCGAAAGCCACGGTGTGCGTACCGCAGACTTCCATGATAACCAGCCTGCGGCCTCTGTCAAAACATAAAGCCTCTCCTGTTTTCAGTATTCTTTTGACCAGTTTGGTAGCCACCGGATGGTTTGCGCCGTAATCAGAAAGATACTCGTCATTCATCTTCCTGCTCCGTATCCAGAAATTGTCTAAAGAATTCTTCCCTCAGGGCAGCTTCCTCTGCATCCAGTTTAGTTACGGCAAAACCGGCATGGACCAGCACAAAATCACCTGCTTTGACGTCCCGGACCAGCTCCAGGCGTACCGGCCTGCTTACCCCGAAGGCAGAAGCCATACCCTTGAAAGCGTTTTCAACTTTGGTAATCCGCATAGGTATGCCCAGGCACATTCTCCTTCCACCTCCAGTATGCCACTGCCGCCTGTCCCAGGGACAACCCGCCGTCGTTGGGAGGAACATGGCGGTGTGTTAATACGTTAAGCTCTCTTTTCCCCAGTTCCCTTTTTACCGTTGCCAAAAGGTAAGCGTTATGCCAGGTACCGCCGGAAAGCGCCACTGTATCCGTTCTTTCACTCCGGCATACCAGGGCCACCGCTTCGGTCACCGCGCCGGCCACTGTGTCGTGGAAGCGGCGGGCAATTAATTTTTTATCCCTGCCTTTTTTTAAATCGCGCAACAGGGCGGGAAACATAGGCAGGAAATCAATCTCGTTATCCCCAAGGCAAAACGGGTAAGGGTCCAGGGGTCCGGCGTCGTCCGGTACCAGCTCAGACAGCTCCATGGCAGCCTGGCCCTCGTAGGTATTTTCCCGGCAGACACCAAGCAGAGCCGAAACAGCGTCAAAAAGGCGGCCGCAGCTGGACGTGGGGAGCCACTGGAGCGGCCCGGAGATTTCCCTGGCCACAGCTTTCAGTTCCCAGGCCGCCCGTTCCGGGAAAAGTCCGCGTGCCAGGGGCAGTGCTTTCTCTGCCATGCTGCTGTAAAGATAACTCAGTGCCATGCGCCATGGCCACCTGATGCCCGATTCCCCACCGGACAAATGGACATACCGCTGGTGATAATGTCTTTGGAAATTCAGAAAATCACCGCTGATTACCTCAAAACCCCATACAGCACCGTCACTGCCGTAGCCTGTTCCATCCAGAATGGCGCCCACCGCCCTGCCGCCATAACCGTTCTCAGCGAGGCAGGAGGCAAAATGGGCGTGGTGATGCTGTACGGGAATCTTTACCACCTGCGGCAATTCACGGGCCCAGGCTGAAACATGAAAGTCCGGGTGGGCGTCATAGCCGACAATGCCTGGCTGCAGCTTAAAAAAACGGAGAAAGTGTCCCAGGCTTTCGCTGTAAAACCGGGCGGATTCCACCGTCCCCATCTCGCCCAGGTGCTGGCTCATAATGGCCTGGCGCCCGCTGATTAGACAAAAGGTGCTTTTCATCTCCGCGCCTGCTCCCAGGGCTACTTCAGCGGCTTCAAAAGCGAGGTCAACCGGTTTGGGCACATAACCACGGGACCTCCGGTAGAACTGCACATCACCTGCAGCGACCCTGACCACCGAGTCATCACATCTTTGCACGATCGGTCTGTCGTGCACCAGGAAATAATCGGCGATGCCTCTCAATCCCTGTATCGCTTCTGCATCATCTTTCAGGATAGGCAGATCGGTGGGATTGGCGCTGGTAAGCACCATGGCGCTGAAAGGCCCCCGCAACAAGAGGTGGTGAAACGGCGTGTATGGGAGCATAACACCCAGAGTCATCAGTCCGGGGCTAATATTGCGCGGGACAAGAGCGCCTTTTTTCAGCGGGAGCAACACGATGGGAGCAGCCGGGCTCTGCAGCAGCTCCGCTTCCGGGGAAGTGAGCACACACAGCCTTTCCACCGTTTCCAGGCTGGCACACATCACCGCCAGAGGTTTGCATGGCCTTTTTTTGCGCCGCCGCAATTCCGCCACCACTTCTTCGTCCAGCAGGCAAGCCAAGTGGTAACCGCCCAGCCCCTTTACGGCAAAAATTTTACCCTGGCACATTCTGTGGAAAAAGAAGTTCTGCCAGCCTTTTTTCACGGTTATGGGCCTGCCATTTTTATCCAGGACTGATATTCGGGGCCCGCAGTCCGGACAGGCCACCGGCTGGGCATGAAAGCGGCGGTGTGACGGGTCGTTGTATTCCGCCTGGCAGCTGCTGCAGGGAGTGAAGCCGGCCATGGCCGTCCTGGGGCGGTCATAGGGCACATCAAAGATAATGGTAAATCTGGGACCGCAGTGGGTGCAGTTGGTAAAGGGGTACAGGTAATGCCTGTCGTCCGGGTCCCTGACTTCCCGCAGGCACTCACCGCAGGTTGCAACGTCAGGGGGCACAAAAGCACGTGTGGTGCCGTCAGGCCGGCTATGAACGATTTCCAGGCTCTCGTAGCCGCGCAGAGGCAACGGCCTGCTATTTACCTGCTCAATAACAGCCAGTTTCGGCGGTTCGGTATACAGCTTCCGGCAGAAAGCATCCACTTCGGCGTTTTCTCCTTCGATTTCCGCCACAACCCCCTCACCACCGTTGCATATCCAGCCCTTCAGGCCTAAAGCGGCCGCCAGGTTATACAGGTAAGGCCGGAACCCTACTCCCTGGACGGTACCGCTAATCCTGAGTTCAACGCAGACTTTTTCTTCGCCACGTGAGCTTCCAGCCACCTGCACCATTTTGCCAATCCCTCCCCTGACTTTGCAGACAGCGTAAAAACAGTCAGGCTGCTGTTTATTGTTTGCAAGTCTCCGGTAACCTTGTCCAGGTCGAAGTCACAGTAAGGCAGCAGGTCTGTTTTGCTGATTATACAGGCATGCGAATCACGGAAGGTGAGAGGGTATTTACACGGTTTGTCCGCCCCTTCCGTTACGCTTACCAATGACACCCTAAGATCTTCACCCAGGTCAAAAGCAGCAGGGCAGACCAGGTTGCCGACATTTTCCACAAAGACAATATCAGTGTGCAGCAGGTTCTCTTTGACAAGCAGTTCTCCTATTTGCCCCGCTTCCAGGTGACAGGAACCTTCTGTGTTTATCTGGATAACCTTTGCACATAGCCCTCGCAACCTTTTCGCATCGGCGTCGGTGTACAGGTCGCCCTCGATAACAGCAATGGTCAGGTGGGACGAAAGGTGTCTTAAGGTTTGTTCCAGGAGAGCCGTTTTGCCCGCGCCGGGAGAACCGATGATATTGACCATGAGGACCCTGGATCTGTCCAGCATCATCCTGTTGTCCGCTGCGCTGTTTTTGTTGGCCTCCCTCAGTTCACGCCCCAGGTATATCTTCACTTTTATTCTCCTTCGTAATAATCTATATACAGCTCCCTGCCGCAGGTAAAAGGGGCTCCTCCCCGGCCGCAGCCGGGGCAGAGAAAAAAAGGAGGGGCAGGCCTGAATGCCCGCCCACAGTCCTGGCACTGCGACCGGGCTTCTTCCGTTACCAGTTCATAACTGGCACCGTCGAGGATAGTGCCCGTCGTAAGATGCTGCAGCGCAAAGTCCATCGCTTTGATGCTTACAGCGGAGTACTCCCCCACCACCAGGCGGAAATGAGTGACCTTTTGTATTCCCCTTTGCCCAGCGTCGCTTTCCACTGCTTTCAACAGTGACATAACTACTGACAGCTCATGCATTGGCTGTGGTAATGCTCTATTTCCCCCCTTATCTTTTCCAGTATAATATCCAATTTTGCCACTAACTCTGCACTGAGGCCAGCCTCCGGTACAATCCGGCTCACCTGGATACCGATTATTTTTACCTGCGGGGGAAGAATCCCAAGCAACCGGGCCCGACTTAAAAGCACCGCCAGGCCGGACTGGTGAAAAGAAATGTCCTGCATACCCCCCTGTGCAAGGTCCTCAGGCCGGAAGCTGAAAAGCTCCCCCGGCTCGGCGCCGGCATCAACCGCATCCACTACCAGCAGTGCGGGATATTCCGCCAGGAGATAGAGCAGTCCCAACCCCACGCTGCCCCCATTTACTATGTCTACACCTGGCATCTGTAATCTTTCTGCCAGCTGTTCAGCTATCACCGAGCCAACACCATCGTCACCGCACATTATGTTGCCAATACCAAGAACCAGCAGTTTACCGGCAGTACCGTCACCAACGGTTGTAACCATTGTACTACTATTGATCAGAGGATGGGAGCCAGCGGTATTACTTTGTCGCCTTTGGGGTGGATAACGTGAATGGCACAGGCCAGGCACGGGTCAAATGAGCGGATAATACGGACCACGTTCAGGGGATTGTCGGGATCAGGGACCGGTGCACCTACCAGTGCTTCTTCAATGGGACCCCTCTGCCCCCTGTTATCCCTGGGGGAAGCGTTCCAGGTTGTGGGAACAACCATCTGGTAACGCCGTACCTTTTTGCCCGAGATGTCAATCCAGTGCCCGAGCGCTCCCCGCGGTGCCTCTGTCAGGCCGGCACCGCTGCCGTTAAGTGGCGGCTCCCAGTGTGCCGTGTCATGTATCATGGCATTGCGGCCCTGGCTATAGATCCCAGCTTCACCCATCAGGCTTACCAGCTCGTCAATCCAACCGGTTATGGCATCGGCCATCACCAATGTATCAAGCGCCCTTGCGGCATGACGCAAAACGACGCCAGGTTTCTTTACCCCGTATTCATTCATCAGATCAAAAAACGTACGGTTTTTCATTACCAACATTCTTGCCACAGGACCTACTTCAACCGGCATGCCCTGATAACGCGGCGCTTTGATAAACGAATACCCTTTTGCTTTGTCCACTTCCACCTGAGTAGTTCTCACCGCTGGGTGACCAGGCCGCGGTTCATCCTTATACCAGGAAAAGTCAACCTCTTCGGTTATCTGCGTTACATCCATTTTTTGAATGCTGTTAAAGTTATTGTTAAAAATAACGCCAGCGGGGAAAAGGTATTTTTCACCTTTTTTGTCAAGGGGATAGCCGTTAAAAGTCATGTAATGCCCGGCAGTTGCTCCCACCGAAGCCTTCTCCAGCGGTGCCAGCGGGCCGGTGGCCAGCAACAGAGCGTCCGGCACATAAACGTTGTGAACAAAGTCAATTATTTCTCTTATCAGCTGCCTGAAATGCTGCACTTCCACCAATGTGGGATAACAAGTAACCCCGCCAACAATCATCGAAGAATGATGCGGCTGCTTGCCGGCGAAAATGGCAGAAGCTTTCCTGCCTTTAGCCTGAATCTCCAGAGCACGCAGGTAATGGTACACCAGTTGGGTAACCAGTTGCGGATCGTTTACACAAAAATCATCAGGTTTATAATTTGGCAGTACAGGATGCAAGTCTCCCGCCGCAGCCAATGCTCCCACTTTCTCCTTAACCGCCACCAACTCAGGAACAGCCCCGTCATATCTGAGTATTGCGGTGGGATCGATATAATCAAGGGCTGCCAGGTGATAAAAATGCAGGATATGGTCATGCAGCCAAAGAGCACCCATCATTAAATTACGCAAAACTCTACCCATTTCGGGCACCACCGCCCCGTGGGCATCTTCCACGGAAAGACAAGAAGCCCAGCCATGGACACCGGCGCAGACACCGCATGCTCTCTCAGTAACGTAAGGGACGTCCCTGGGGTCTTTGCCTATCACTATCTGCTCGAGGCCGCGAAACATGGTGCCCATGCATTTCGCGTCGGTAACTGCTCCGTTTTCCACTGTTACTTCTACTTTAAGGTGCCCTTCTATCCGTGTTACCGGGTCAACAACTATTCTAGTGGCCACCCATGGTCACTCCTTCCTTCTTGTCCTTTTTCACCAGTTCAAATACTTTGTTTGCTATATATGGAACCGCCATCACACCGGCCCCAAGGGCAGCTGAGGCCAGATCTATACCTTGCCTTCCTTCCTTTGTAAGCAAATCGAGGACCTCTCCTTCCCGTCCCGGCACAAAAGGTGAAACATAAAGCGGGGCCAAAGTCTCATAGAACTGAGGCTGTACGCAGCCGGCACAGGGCGCTCCAGACCTGATGCAGGTGTTTACGCCATCGTTAAACAGGATACGGTTGCAGTCGGCATAAGTAACCGGGCCCTTACAGCCCATTTTCAGCAAACACCAGTTGGCGGTAGCCGGGTCATTCCAGTCTTCCAGGAATTGCCCTTTTTCAAAGTAAGCCACCCGTGGGCAGGTATCATGAATGAAGTGCCTGCTGAAATAATTGACTGGCCTTAAATCGCTGTCCAGGGCAGGGAGAGAATTAAAGCTCAGGTAATGCAAAAGCGTTCCCACCAACCAATCCGGTTTGTAGGGACAACCAGGTATATTAACAACGCCCTTGCTGCCTATAATTTCGCTTACACCTTTGGCACCGGTCAGGCCGGCCCGCGGTATTCCGCCATAAGCGGCACAAGCCCCCACTGCCACCACTGCCGCGGCGTTTTTGGCCGTTTTGGTCAGCAATACATCAAAAGGCATCCCTTCTACAGTGCAGAAGCGGGGGTTAGCCGTGGGTATTGAACCCTCAACCACCAGCAGGTATCCACCCTCTTCCACAGTCTTTTCCAATACACCCGCTGCCACATGGCCGGCAGAAGCCATAACTGTACTGTTAAACCTCATGGATACCATATCAAGCAATATTTCCGCAGGACCCGGGCTTAACGTAGAAAGAAGAGAGGTGCTGCAGCCGGTACAACCCTGACCCTGTATCCATATGACAGGTTTTTTCTGTATTGCCACCGCCGCCGCGTCAGCCAAAAGTTCTCCGAAATACAAATCAAGTCCCAAGGCTGCGGCAGTTGCAGCACAGTATTTTAAAAAAGTGCGCCTGTTTATTCCCCTGGCCTCCAGCTTCAGGTAACCGATCTCCTGCATTTTTTTCTGGTCGTTCATTGCCAACCCTCCGGTTAATTATTTAAGACCGCCGACAAAGGTCATTCCTGTATCTTTGTTTCTGTTTTATTTAGCCAAAGTACAAATACCACTCCCAGGAACGCCAGCAACCTTGCCGGTTTAAAGATAGAATTCCACATCTTGGCTGCGATGCTGACCTGGGGATCATCAGGCAGGCCGTAGTATACCTGGCAATTTTCCCTGCCTTTTTCCAGCACATATAAGACCCCAAGCCCTTTTAGCTCTTTGATGCCATACGCTTCAGCCTTTGTTGAACCCATTCGCCTTAATTCCTGCACCCTGGCAAAAGCCAGCTCCTCCATACTTTTCCTGGTGCCGTATTTTATGGTACCGTTAGGGCAAGCATGCGCACAGGCAGGAATCAGGCCCGCTTGCAGCCGGTCATGGCAGAACGTGCATTTCCTGGCCACATTCATGGCTTTATCAAAAGAAACAGCAGTAAAGGGGCAGTGAGAGACACAATAGTTGCAGGCAATACAAACTCTTTCATTGAGCGAAACAGTCCCATAAACGGTGTGCGACAACGCACCGGAGGGACAGACCTGGACACAGGCAGCATCGGTACAGTGCATGCAACTAAGCCTGGTATGCAACCACTTTTCTTGCTCCCGCCCTCCTGTCTCAGCCACATACTTGCTGGTATGGATGCTAATCCAGTTAATGGCGGAAAACATCGGTTTTACTTTTAATGTGGTAAATTTTTGTTCTTCTGCCGGAAGCCTGTTCCACTTTTTGCAGGCCTGTACACAAAGCCTGCACCCTGTGCAGATGGAGGTATCAACCAAAAAAGAGGCTTCCTCACCGGTAGCCACAGCCCAAGCTCTGCCTCTTCCAAGCAATGCGCCAAGGCCTGACAATCCAGCTAACTGTAACAGTTTTCGTCTTTTAATAAGCAAATTGATATAACCTCCTCCCTGTCTTTTTTACACAATAAATAATCATTTGCCTCCCCTTCTCTGTTTTTAATAATAATTTTTACATAGCAATTTATTTAAGACAATCAGGGTTAATTACTATAACATAATTTAATATAGGGAATTTTCCTTATATCTGTAATAATGCTAACAGATATTCTGATCCAAAATATTTTTTCTGCGGCAACTGTTAGCTTAAAAACAATATTGCAATTAAAAAGATTAAGTATTACGATTTAAATAACGCTGCAGTGAAAAACCTGTAAACTTGAGAATTGTTTAAAAAATTTCTGTTTTGCAAAGGAGGCTTGTATGAAGTCTGAAAAAGAAGTTGTTCTGTCCAGTCACGGCGACGGAGGCCTGCTGACGCACAAACTGCTGGACGAAACATTCCTGCCGCTTTTTGATAACCCGTGGCTGAGCGAAAAAAGCGATGCGGCAGTCCTGGAACTGGCAGGGCAAAGGCTGGCTTTCACCACCGACTCTTTTGTGGTCTCGCCCCTTGTTTTTCCCGGCGGTGATATTGGCAAGCTGGCCGCCTGTGGCACCATTAACGACCTGGTTGTCAGCGGCGCTAAACCGCTCTGGCTGTCAGCCGCTTTTATTTTACAGGAAGGGTTTGCGCTGACAAATCTGTCAGCGATAGTCCGTTCACTTTCCCTGGTATGCCGTGATCTTGGCATACCTGTGGTTGCAGGAGATACCAAAGTGGCCGGCAGAGGGGAACAAAGCCTGTTTATCAACACTTCCGGTGTAGGATTGGTTCATCCGGACGCTTCGTTCAAAGCGACAAATGTCAGATCATCTGACCTTGTCCTGCTCACCGGCAGCATCGGCGACCACGGTGCGGCCGTGCTTTCGGCCAGACTTGGTATCCCTACTGAGGAATCCCCGGAGAGCGACTGCATGCCGCTCTGTTTTCTTTATGATATACTGGAACCTTTTTTTTCTTCGATAAAAATAATGCGTGACCCAACCAGGGGAGGCTTGGCCACCACTTTAACAGAAATTGCTTCGGCAGCGGGCTTGGATATCCTGATTCATGAAGACAGGCTGCCTGTTCAGCCCAGGGTTAAAGCGGTAGCCGGGATTTATGGCGTCGACCCGCTCTATCTCGCCTCAGAAGGGCGGGCAGTGCTGGTGGTAAAAGCGGAAGCCGCCACCCACATCCTGGCGGCACTGCAAAACCACCCCCTCTCGGCCCAAAGCAGCATCATCGGCCAGGTTCAGGAGGGTAGCGGCCGCCTGTACTTAAAGACAGCCTTAGGAGGCACCAGGCCCCTGCAGATGCTTGCCGGTACTCCGCTGCCGAGGATTTGCTAAAAAAAAACGGGTACGATGGGTACTCGTTTTGCCGTGATTTTATTTATTCCACCCGGAAGAAAGCCTCGTCGAATTCCGGTTTGCCCGCGTAGCGTGCCATGAAAAAGCCGGGCAGGGTATCTATCTGGGAAAACAGGTAAGGATTAACATCAATACCTGCCTGCTGCAGGGCGCTGACCACCTCTTCAGGAGCCGGCGGACACCCCTTTACCGCCAGCATTTTCCTGATAACAGGGTTGTTTTTGTGGGCCCTGTACATGCACTGTCCCACCAGCACGGTGGCGTTCATGCCGGGCGAAGGGCTCATGGCTTTGCCGGTGAGCACCTCCACGTTATCCCACGGTTTCCCTTTCCAGGCATTGCGGATGGCACTGAGAATCAATCCGTTCAACCCTGAACAATATGTGCACATTGTATCGTCAAACTTCCGGTAAAACAGTCCTGCGATTCCCTGCCTGGCCAACGGCAGCGGCATTTCTCCGGCTTCATTTGAACTGTATTCAAAGTCATGTTCGTGGTAAGCCGCCACGTTTGTGATCTTTTCTCCGACGATTTCCATATCAGATAAGTCAAGCGGCCGGTTACGGTTTTTAGCCGCCCAGGCCAGATGGGGCACAGCTGCAGGATCATGCCCTAAAATTTTTGCCCCAACCATATCAGCAGACAAAATATCCGATGATGCCACCAGTATGTTGCTCCGTTTCACCTTCCCGTCAAAAGCAGGGCCCCTTTCCAGGCTGAAGATGCCGTCAATGAGAGTAAGCATGGGAGGCATTTTGTCGGCCAGCCTGGAAACAAAGAAGTGCAGATCTTTATTAGGGTCCGGGCTGTGGCAGGCTTTCCGCGAGGGCATATCGATGGTGCCTTTCAGGTTCTTGATGCCCAGGCTGACCACAGTCTGGTTGTGGGTTTTCATTACCGGGATATTTACCACAAAATCGCTTTGCAGTATGTCTGCGTTAAACTTCAGGATGATGCCTTCGCCCAAGTCAACTTTTTTAAACGGCCTCTCCATCACATTGATGCATTTTACGCCGTAGCGCCTGCCTAGGTTTTCATAACCCAGAGTTTTAAAAGCATGGGCGGGAGTTTGTGTATCACGGGGGTCAGTGGTAATACCTTCCCCGATGGTGATGTGGTCAATACCATATTCCTTTAAAAGAACCACCACGTCCTCTATAACCCTGGAGGTGGTGATTACCCCCCACTTGGGAAAAGTACAGGCTTTGGTCCAGAACACGATGTTGGGCTTGATAAAGACACGACCACCCGCCGGCAGGTGGTCAAGGCCGCTGCAGTCCGTGACGGCTTTCTTTACCGATACATATGGCTCTTCATACCGTGTTACGGAAACGAGGTTTTTCCCCATGGCCGCCTCCCCTTTCTACCTTTGCATGGGGAAATTATAGCAATGTATTGCCACGTGCGTCAATTGATTTGTTCATCAACTTTATCAGGCGCGCCATGTTTCTGGCAAAATACCTTACCGTCTCGATGCCCTCGGTATCGTCTGTCAAGGAAATGTTCCTATTCCTTCAGTTGCCTTGGATGCCGCAAATATGGATTTTACCTGAAAAAGACATGATTTCCGATAATGGTGGTTACGGGTTGCCGGCGTACCCATTGGTTACGGGTTTTGCGCGGGTTGTAAAAACCGGTGGCGCCTCCTGTGGGGTCGTTACCGTTCAGGGCTTCAGCCACGGCGCGGCGGGCGCTGTCCCCGGCGGGACGGTTAATCCTGCCGTCCAGGACCGGGCTGTACTGGTAGAAGCCGCCAGGTGCCTGGTATACCACCGCCTGCAGCGTGTTGGGGTAACGGCTGCTGCGGATGCGGTTTAATATACTGGCCGCTACCGCCACCTGCCCGATAAACGGTTCACCTTCGGCTTCGGCGTGAACGATCCTGGCAAAAAGGTCCATTTCCCAGTCCGTAAAGTTAAATTCACTCTTTTTATCCTGCCCGGCCGGTTCAATCGGTTTAACTGTTGCTGTTACTTCCTCTTCTTCTGCCAAAGTTTCGGCTTCTGCGTCTTTAATTTCTTTTATGGCGTCCAGGGTTTCCCGGTTAACAATACCGGTAACCGGCAGGCCCATTTCCTCCTGAAAGAGTGCTACACCGCTACGGGTACGCAGGCCGTACAGGCCGTCCACCGCACCACTGATGTAACCGCGCCTGATGAGGAAGTCCTGCAATTCACCCACATCTTCTCCTACAACGCCGGGGTCAAGGGTCCGGTAGCCCAGGCTATACGCCTCGGCCACCCCTGCCGAGAAAAGCAGTAAGGCCATCACCACAACCATTATCCGTGTAAGAATACTGTGCCTTTTCACACACAAAAACCTCCTTTCGCCTCCGGGAGAAAGGGTTCACTCCACGGTATCCGGGGGCCCCTGTACCTGCTGCCCGGGGGATTCGGCTCTTTTGTATGTCACCCGGCCATTATACTACAGGAGGCGAAAGGTGGCAAAAGTCCTATCCGGCTGTATACAGCGGCCATTATTGGTTAATAAGGCAGAGAGGCGAACATCTGTCTTATATGCATATATATTACCGTATATTATTGTATATACAGTATTGGCAATATTTTGCCCTGGATTAACGCTGTTTTGATATTGGGCGTAAAAAGTTATAAAGCGCCCTCATCCCGGGGGATGGAGAGCGCCAGATTACCCCAGCCCGATCCAGTAGCGCAGGATATCTCTGCCCCTGACCTTTTTGTCCTCCCGCAGCAGAACTCCGCCGTTTTTTTCAATAACGCGCGCAGACGGCAGGTTGTTACGGTCGCAGGTAATCATCACCCTTTTTAAGCCTGCCTGCCAGGCCTTATCCAGGGTAAGGGCGAGCAGGACGGTCCCGTAGCCCTTGTTTCTTTTGGAAGGCGCCACGTGGTAACCGATATGGCCCCCTTCCCGTACCAGGGAGGGAGTCAGCCGGTGCCGCAGGTATGACACGCCGATGACACTCCTCTCTCCCCTGGTCAGCCAGAATACTTTTGCAGGCATATAGCCACCGGGGAGACATTCGCCCCAAGCATGAGCCCTCACTGCGGAAAGGTCCCCTTCAAAACAGCTTTGACCCCGGAGAAACCCACTGTAAGCATCTTCTCCGGACAAGGCAAAGTCCGCTGCCATGGCTAAAAACGCTTCTTTTAATCCTGCACTGGGCTCCACCAGTGTCAGCCTTCTTTTACGCAGCCTGGCGGGCAAACCCCCGTTAAGCTCCTTTACAGGCACAGAGGCCAAAAGCAACCGTTCGTTTCCTTTAACTCCGGAAAGAGTAAAGCCCAGTTTCCGGCAAATCTCCAGTGCAGCCCCATTGTTCCGTGGCACATGGCAGGAAATCGTGGCAAAGTCCGGCCTGGACAGGTCCTCGGCCGCTTCCTGCACAAGCAGCGCAAATAGCGTGCTCCTGCGGTATTTTTTGGCCACCAGCACGGATGTTATGTATACTTCCCCGCCATCACGCGGGCAGTATTCCAGGTATCCCGCCAGGTTATTCTCCCGGTCGAAGGCCAGTATCAGGGTCTCCTGCCCTTCCCCGCAATTCTTTTTTCCGGTTTCCACGTCAAAAGTCAGGCCCGCCTGTTGCGCCGGGCCCAGGTTCTCCCTGTGAAATCTGATTATATTGTCCGTCCATCCTTCTGCCGCCAGCGTCTTTGCTTTGGCCCTGCGGATGCGGAACATTGCCCCGCCCCTCCTTTATGCAGCTTTGCTCTTACATATATATTACTATAAGCTGGTTGGCAAATATATCCTTTATTTCCTGTTTGCAAAAAATATCCGGGCAGTGCCCGGATATTTTATCTTTTCATTTATCAAAAAGCACCCCTGATTAGTTCCACACTGCCATCGTGCAGGTTGACTGCTGCCACGTCAAAGCGGTAGTCCGGGGCGCCCTGGCCAGAGGCGCTTATATAATGGAGCGCCAGCAGGCGGAGGCGCTCCTGCTTGCGCGGATTAACCGCTTCCGCCGGGAAGCCGAATTTTTGGCTGCGACGCGCTTTTACCTCAACAAATATCAGCGTGGCGCCTTCCCGGGCCACGATGTCTATCTCGCCCCGGGCACAGCGCCAGTTGCGGTCAATTATCCGGTACCCCAGACCGGCAATAAACTCAGCGGCCCTGTCCTCCCCGGCTTTTCCTTTGCTACTCATAACACGCCTCCGGCACAAGCAGGAAAGAACGCCGGTGTATGGGGCAGGGGCCTGATTTTCTGATGGCCTCCCTGTGTTCCCGGGTAGGGTAGCCCTTATTCTGAGCAAAACCGTAACCGGGGAAGACCTTGTCCATCTCAGTCATCCACCTGTCGCGGGTTACCTTGGCCACAACCGAGGCGGCTGCCACCGACAGCGATAACCTGTCGCCGCCGGTTAGCGGCAGCAGCGGGCAATCGGGGCCGTCCAGCTTCAGCGCGTCTGTTATGATATAATCGGGCTGCTGCGACAGCGAGGAGAGGGCACGCAGCATGGCCAGTTTCCCCGCATTATGGATGTTAATTGCGTCTATCTCGGCCACCTCGCCTACGCCCACGGACCAGGCCAGCGCTCTGGCTGTAATTTCCGCGTATAAGGTTTCCCGTTTGCGGGGCGGGAGCAGTTTGGAATCATTAAGTCCCCTGATGTATGTATTTTTTGGCAATATTACGGCGGCGGCCACCACCGGCCCGGCCAGGGGGCCCCTGCCTGCCTCGTCCACACCGGCAATCCGGATAAAGCCCTGCCGCCAGGCCTCCCGTTCATAAACCAACATTCTATCCAGGCGGGAAAGCTCCCCGCTCTCGGCCCGCCGCCTGTTTTGCAGGCGCTGCGCCAGGTTTCTCACGCCGGCACGGTGGTCCATCAGCAGTTGCTCCTCCAGCTCCCCGGTCAGTATGCCGTCTTTAAGACAGCGGGCTATTTCCGCCACCGTCATCTTCTTTATATCCATCGTGCTCCCCCGTTTCCCCGGGCATCTCCAGTGTAATGCGGCCGAGCCTCCCGTCACGGAAATCCCTGATCAGGACCCGCGCCGCCGCTTCCAGGTCCACCGTGCCGCCTTTGATCAGGCAACCGCGGGTGCGGCCTATCTTCTGAAGCAGGTCAGCACTGTCACTTATAACGCCGTCAAAGCGGTAGCGTTCGGCCAGCGCCGCCGGCTTTTTCTTTAAAAAAAACTCTATCACTGCCAGCGCCAGCCGGGGCATATCCACCGTTTCGTCCCGTACCGAGCCCACTGCCGCCAGGGCAAAAGCCGCATGCCCTGTCTCGATTTTGGGCCAGAGCAGGCCCGGGGTGTCGAGAACCTCCAGGCTCTCCCGCACGCGCACCCACTGCCTGCCTCTGGTCACGCCGGGCTTGTCACCGGTAGCAGCGGCGCTGCGCCCGGTGAGCCGGTTAATAAGCGAAGATTTGCCCACGTTGGGTATGCCCGCCACCAACAGCCTCAGCGGGCGGTTACCGGCCCTGGCGCGGCGGGGAATGGTTTCCAGTCGCTGCAGCAGTTGCCTGACTCCTTCACCGCTTGCCGCGTTGACGGCGACGGCCAACACGTACTCGTTACGCAGCACGTTAAGCCAGGCAGCGGTGGCCTCCGGATCAGCCAGGTCGCGGCGGGTCAATACAGCCGCCACCGGCCGGGCGGCCAGCATCTCTTTTAAGTCCGGGTTCCGGCTGCTGGCCGGCAGGCGGGCATCAAGAACCTCGATTACCGCATCCGCCAGCTTTAAATCCTGGCGCAGCAGTCTTTTGGTCTTGGCCATCTGGCCGGGATACCACTGAATATCCATTTTTCCCTCACTTTTTTTCAGGGGTGAATTATCACGCGCACATCTTGGATTGGCCAGAATACCAGCATTGCCTTGCCTTTAAGGAGGCCGAGCGGTACAAAACCAACGCTGGGGTGCCGGCTGTCCATGCTGTTGTTGCGATTGTCTCCCATGACAAAAATGGTCCCCGGAGGAACCACTACCGGGCCGAACTGTTCCCTGGCCTTCTCCAGCAGGTAAGGTTCATCGAGAAGTTTACCGTTCACCCAGACTCCCTGGCGGTCCACCCGTATTTCGTCTCCGGCAACACCTATGACCCGCTTGATAAAATCCCTGTTGTCGGCAGCCTTAAAAACCACTATTTCGCCCTGGCGGGGCAGGCGCAGGTGGTACTGGACTTTGCTGACAATAAGCCTTTCACGGTCATGGAGGGTGGGCAGCATGGACTGGCCCTGCACCATGAACACCTCCACCAAAAAGGCACGGATCAGCAGTGCCAGGACCACCGCAATCAGGATTGACTTTATCCATTCCCAGGCTTCGTTTTTATCTCTGTGTTCCATCGGACAGATGCCCCTCTTCCGGCGGATTCCTGTCAATACCAAAAATGCAAAAAGGGACTGTAAAGACAGTCCTCTTTTTTTTAAAAACGCTTTTCCCTGATGCGGGCTGCCTTACCCGTGAGTTTGCGCAGGTAGTAGAGCTTGGCTCTGCGGACACGGCCGTGCTTTATGACTTCAAGCTTCTCAATCTTAGGTGAGTGGAGGGGAAAAGTCCTTTCCACCCCCACGCCGTATGTTACCCGGCGCACCGTAAAGGTTTCGCGCAGGCCTCCACCCTGGCGCTTGATTACCACGCCCTCAAAAACCTGAGTCCTCTCGCGGTTGCCTTCAATAACCTTAACGTGCACTCGTACCGTATCTCCGGGTGAAATAGGCGGCAGGTCCTTTTTCATCTGTTCTGCTTCGATCTGCCTGATAATGTCCATTGCAATGCCTCCTTTCCTTCACCTGTCTGCCGGACAGACAGAGAGATTATACCATAGGGATTTAGGATTTACAACTCGAAACTGAGGCCGTCAGCTGCCGCCGCATCACTCAACTCTTTCCTTTCAGCTGCGGTGAGCTCGGCCGTGCGCAGAAGTTCAGGCCGGCGCCTGAGTGTCCGCAGCAGAGACTGGCTGCGCCGCCATTCTCTGATCATTTTGTGGTTACCGGACAAAAGCACTTCCGGCACGGTGAGCCCCCGGAACTCAGCGGGCCTGGTATACTGGGGGTATTCCAGCAAGCCTGCGACAAAAGATTCGTCCTGGGTGGATACGGCCGGCAGCACACCGGGCAGGAGCCTTACCACGGCGTCTGTAAGCGCCATGGCCGGTATCTCCCCGCCGGTGAGCACAAAGTCGCCCAGGGATATTTCCTCGTCCACCAGGTTCTCGCGGATTCTCTCGTCCACACCCTCGTAGTGGCCGCAAAGAAGAATCAGCCTATCTTCCCGTGCCAGCCTTTTCACCACGGCCTGTGTCAGCGTTTCTCCCTGCGGGCAGAGCAGTATGACTTTGCCACGGCGGGCGTCGAGTTCCCTCAGGTGTTCAACCGCCCGGAAAAAAGGTTCCGGCTGCATCACCATACCTGGTCCGCCACCGTATGGGTAATCATCCACACTGCGGTGCCGGTCGGTTGTATGGTCCCGCAGGTCGGTTATCCTGATTTCCACCAGGCCCTCCCGGACGGCTCGCCTTACTATGCTTTCGTACAGGGGGGCAAACATTCCCGGAAATATGGTAACAATATCTATCAGCAAAACAGCCACCTCACAGCAGCCCTTCCGGCAGGTCCACTTCCATTCTTTTCTTGGCGAGGTTGATGGACAACACTATTTTTTTGGCCGCAGGCACCAGTATCTCCGCGGGAAGGTCAGCTGCAGCGGCCGCCTTAACCACGTAGACGTCGTTGCCGCCCGCCTGCAGGATGTCAGTGACCGTGCCGAGCCTGCGCCCTAATATGGTGTACACATCAAGGCCGATGATTTCATCAAAATAGTAGCTGCCTTCCGGCAGTACCGGCCGTTCTGCCACCGGGATCTGCAGCAAAGACCCCACATGGGCCACAGCCGCCTCCACGGTATCGCTGCCCGCCAGGCTGATAACCCAAAACTTGCCGTGTTCGAACGCCTGGTTAACCCGGTGTTCCGACAGCATCCCGTTTTTGGCCAGGTAAACACGGTCCAGTTCAAAGACACGGCCGGGGTTGTCACTGAAGGGGACCACCTTCAGCCCGCCCCTGACACCATGGGTGCTCACTATTTTGCCGATAGTTGCCATATCAGACACGGTTTACACCTACTGTATGATTTCCACCAGCACCCGTTTCTTCTCCCCGGCCGACGCCGCGTTGACCACGGTGCGGATGGCTTTGGCTATTCGCCCCTGCTTGCCGATTACCTTACCCATATCCTCGGGAGCCACGTAAAGCTCGATGGTAACCGTTCTGTCGTCCTCAACCTGTTCCACGCGCACCTGGTCGGGATGATCAACCAGGGCCCTGGCGATGAATTCCACCAGATCTTTCATTATTAACCACTCCTACCAGAAAGTCCGGTTATTTGCTGAGTCCCGCCCTCTCCAAAAGCACCTTTACCGTATCGGAAGGCTGGGCGCCTTTTTTCAGCCAGTCCAATGCTTTATCGCTGTTAATGCTGAGGGTTGTAGGGTCTGTGGTGGGGTTGTAAAAGCCGATTTCATCAATGAAAGCCCCGTCACGCGGCGAGCGGGAATCAGCCACCACAATTCGGTAAAACGGTCTTTTCTTGGCGCCCACTCTTTTCAGCCTGATTTTGACTGCCATCCGTTCTCACCTCCTCTCTCTACACAAAGGGAAACTTGCCCCTGCCTTTTATTTTGCCTTTGCCAAACTGCTTCATCATCTTCTGCATCATGTCAAACTGCTTCAGCAGGTTGTTCACGTCCTGGACCCGGGTGCCGCTGCCGGCGGCAATACGCTTGCGCCGGCTGCTGTTTATGATATCCGGGTTTAGCCTCTCTTTTTTGGTCATGGACCTGATGATGGCCTCCACCTTAACCAGTTCCCGGTCATCAACAGTAAGGCCTTTAAGTTTTTTGCCCATCTGGCCCATCCCCGGCAACATTTCCAGCAACTGGTTAAGCGGTCCCATGTTTTTTACCTGCTGCAGCTGGTCCAAAAAGTCTTCGAGGGTGAACTGCTGGCTACGCAGTTTCTTTTCCATCTCGCGCGCCTTGTCGGCATCAAATGAGGTCTGTACCTTTTCAATCAGGGACAAAACATCGCCCATGCCCAGTATCCGGGAGGCCATCCGGTCAGGGTGGAAAGGTTCAAAAGCGTCGGCCTTTTCACCCAGGCCGGCGAATTTAATGGGGCAACCAGTCACCGACCGCACCGACAAAGCAGCGCCACCACGGGTATCGCCGTCCAGCTTGGTCAGCACCACTCCGGTCAGACCCAGCTTCTCGTGAAATGACTTCGCCACGTTCACAGCGTCCTGCCCGGTCATGGCGTCCACCACCAGCAGGGTTTCGTGGGGTGATACAGCCTTTTCAATACGCTGCAGCTCGCCCATCAGTTCTTCATCTATATGCAGGCGCCCGGCGGTGTCTATAATCAGGTAGTCGTTCCTGTTCTTTCTGGCCGACTCCAGGGCAGCCCGGGCAATAGTCACCGGGTCCTGCTGTCCCAGTTGGAAAACCGGCAACCCCAGCTGTTCCCCCAATACCTGCAGCTGCCTGATAGCCGCCGGGCGGTAAATATCCGCCGCCGCCAAAAGCGGCGTGTGCTGCTTCTTTTTTAAAAAGCTGGCCAATTTGGCCGCCGAGGTGGTTTTACCGGAACCCTGCAGGCCAACCATCATAACCACTGTGGGCGGACTGGAGGCTTGGTTGAGTTTGGCCGCCGACTGGCCCATGAGCCGGGTCAGCTCCTCGTTGACTATCTTTATGACCTGTTGGCCCGGTGTCAGGCTCTCCAGCACTTCTTTCCCCAGGCAGCGCTCCCTGACCTGGGAGATGAAATCCTTCACCACCTTAAAGTTTACATCTGCTTCCAACAAGGCCAGGCGGACCTCGCGCAGGGCGGCGTCAACATCCTTTTCAGTCAGTTTGCCCTTGCCCCGGAGGCGCTTCAGTGTTTCCCGGAGCTTCCCCGACAGGCTCTCAAAAACCATTCTTTCCGCCTCCCAACGCCATCAGTTATTCCGGCAGTTTATCAAGCAGGCTCAAAGCCTCGAGCCTGGCCACCTCATCCAGCACATCCGCCGACAGGATCTCCCTCAGCCTGCGCAGAAGCTTTTCCTGCCCGGCAAACCGCTCCACCAGCCCCATCTTCTCCTCCGCCTTCTCCAACGTGCGCACCGCTCTTTTTACCAGATCGTGCACCCCCTGGCGGGAAATGCCGCCCTCCGCCGCTATCTCCGCGAGCGAAAGGTCATGCTGGTAATACAGCTCCAAAATCTCACGCTGCTTGTCGGTCAAAAGGTTCCCGTAAAAATCGTAGAGCATGTTTATCCTGGTAGTATCCTCAAGCATTGTACCACACCCCAAAAAAGCTGTAAAGTATAATTACTTTACAGCCCATAGTTTAACACTTACACCCTCTTATGTCAAGGCCGTGTCAGAGGGACGGGGGAGGTGACACACTCCCCATCAGGCCGTGTCAGGGGGACGGGGGAGGTGACACACTCCCCATCAGGCCGTGTCAGGGGGACGGGGGAGGTGACACACTCCCCATCAGGCCGTGTCAGGGGGAC
>DYEY01000055.1 GCA_020725465.1 Dethiobacter sp. | reverse complement strand
CTGGAGGAAAATGAAAAGCCTCCAGGCCGAAAAGCGGCATGGAGACTAGCTTTCGAGTTTCCGAGAAAGTACTATTTAAGAAAAGGGGATGTGGTATGGCTGCAGTTTACGAGGTGGAAGTGGCGGCGGGCGCCGAGGAGGTCTATTATTACCTGGCAGAAAAAATGGCTCATGTCACCCGGGTCAGCGCCGATGCCGTGGCCGGTGAGGGAATATTTGTGGCGGTGCTTTTGTATGAGCATTTTTTCATGCGGGTGGGCAACCAGGCCACGCTGATGGTCTTGGTGGAGAGCTTGGGGCCGGAGCGTACCCGGGTGAAGACGGTGGGCTGCGGAACCAGCAAGGGCATGTTTATTAAGGTGGACTGGGGAGCGGGGGACGCTTTTGCCTGGGAGCCGATAAAGTACCTTCGCCAGAAATACCAGGTTGACAACTGTTAACTGAGCTGATTGGAGTTTGACGATAAGTCGGGCCTGTGGTATCATAATGATATCACAGGCCCGGAGGTTTTATCAGATGAAAGATTTGTTAGTCCGCAATATCCCCGAAGATGTCCTGGTCGGCCTTAAAGCCAGGGCGGTGGCGAACAAAAGGTCGCTGCAGCAGGAACTGTTAATCATACTGGAGGAAGCGGCCGGCCTGAACCTGGTCAAAGCGGTTGAACTGGCCGACTGTATAAGGGAGAAATTGAAAACACAGGGGAGAAAGTACGGTGACAGTACGGACCTGGTACGCCGGGACAGGGAGCGGTAATGCGCTGGGTGGTGGATGCCAGTGTTGTGCTGAAGTGGTATGTGCCGGAGGCTGATTCCCAATCTGCCGTTAAGTGGCTCTATGCCGCTGGGGAGGGGAAAGCAAAGCTGGTGGCGCCGGACCTGATCCGGGTGGAAATGGCCGATGTCCTGTGGCGGAAGTATCGTAGTAAAGAACTTTCGCTGGCTGAAGTGCGGGCCATTGTACGGGCCATCGCAGAGAACTTACCGGTACAGGTGGTTGAAAACCAGGTCCTGGTGCCGGGTGCCCTGGAAATAGCTGCCGCTTGTAATATTACGGTGTATGACGGCCTGTATCTGGCTTTGGCGGTGGCTACGGAGGCCAAACTTGTCACTGCGGATATGAAGCTGTTTGATTCAGTTCAGGGAACCGCGTATCAGGATGTGGTAAGAACAATTTTAAGTTGATGTAAGATTGCATGCCAGTGCCAAATACTACGCACCCACCGTGCAGCTGCTTCTGCATTTGGTTGATCATTATGTGAGGGATGTCCTGTATGATGAACAATAGAATGGGAGATGTCACGATAGAGCCCATCCTGGAGAGATGAGTTCCTCTGGTGTGAATGCGTTGCTCCACGTGGCAAGAATCGGCGGGGGAAGCTGGTAAGCTAGTATCAGGTGGCGATTGATTTATCTAAAGAAATGCATCAGACATACCCTGCCAGTGGCCTTAAACGGGCAATATCTTTTTTTGATGACAAAAGAACCGTCCCCGTGTCACGGGGGGTGCGGTTATTTGCTGGCGGTGCCGGGGAGCTGGAAGTCCTGCTCGCGCAGGCGAAGGACTGTCTGCCAGCGCTCTTCGGAGAGCGGTCGGTTGAAGCTGCGGAAGCTGGCCAGCTTGAAGCCGTGTTTCCTGGCCCACTCCCTGGTTTTAAGGATGGTTTCGATGGTGATGCCGGAGGCGCCCAGGCTGTAGTTGTGGTAATGCTGCTCCAGGGCGAGCAACATGGTTTCCGCCATACAGGCGTAGGCCAAGCCCTTTTCAAAGCCGAAGTTCCAGCCCAGATCGGGCTGGCCCGGCACCTCAATGACGCCGCCATCCAGGACCAGCACGTCCGGCCGCATCGATTCCACTTCCTCACTGACGTTGGCGGGACGGGAGATGTCGCAGACCACGGCACCCCGTTTCAGGTTGCCGGCGTGGATCAGCTTGCCCATGGTGCTGGTGGCGCTGATAACCACGTCGGCCCTGGGCAGGACATCATTAATGGATGTGGAAACACTGATCAGGCGGTTTTTGCGCCCACTGCCCCGGACGAACTCCACAAAATCGCCAAGCGGCGCGCCGGCAGCGGGCAGGTCTTTGCAGGCGGCCAGCTGGTGGCCGATACTGCCGGGGGTAAAACTGTAGTTGCTTGCAATGAGAGAGGCCAGGTAACGGCAGATTTCAGCGGCGATATTTTGCATGCGCCCTATACTGGAATCTTTGTTGTTGGGATTACCGATTAAAATTAAGCCGGAGACGTTTTCCGAGAGCAGCATGGAAAGCCCTTTGCCGATGGCGCCGGTGGCGCCGATTACCGCCGCCGTGGCCTGGGCCGCCGGTATGTTCAGTTTCTCCATGGCGGTATTGACGGCGTCAATGGCGGCCACCACCGTGTAGCTGTTGCCGGTGGTGACAGGGACGCCCTCGTCTTTGACGTATAACCCGCCCATGGAAATCACCGAGGTATAGGCACCAAGGCCCACAATGCGGGCGCCCCGTTCTTTGGCCAGCCTAATGGCCGCTTTTAGCTCCTGCAGTGCCTGTGCTTTGGGCATGGCCACCAGCTCTTCGGTGGTTCTTGGCACGGCGATAAATTCACCGTAGGCTTTCCTGCCGCTTTTGGCGGTAATCATTGCCCTGGAAATCAGAAAAGGATCGATCAGGTCGTTCCACTTGTCGATAAGCTCACCCAGTTCATTTTCGCTGAAATCGTACAGGCTTTCGTCAAACTGAGGATAATTCTGCACATCCAGGGGGTGCACCAGGAAAGCGAACCGGCCTTCATCGCCGGAGGGGGAGATTTTGTTGGCGGAGCGGGGGATGAACACGGAGTACGTACGCCCGGTGTCGTTGCCAACCAAAAAGGATAACAGTTTGGCGGTATTGCCTTCGTTTAAGACTGAAAGCATCCGGCCCACACCGGCAACGGCTTCCTCGCACTGCTCCCTGGTAATGTTGAGGGGCGGTTCAATCCGGATGACGCTGCTGCCGTTTAAGGTGGGAGCCACCCGCAGTTTCTCCCGGTTTAACAGGTAAGCGGAGATAACCGGGGTCAGCAGTTCCTGTTCAGCCATGATGCCAAGCAGGCTGCCGGGGAAGGTATCCCGGTCCAGGCCGAACTCGATACCCAGCATCAGCCCCCGTCCCCGGATAGCCCTGACGATGTGGGGATACCCGGCCCGGAGTTCCTCCAGGCCTTCTTTCAGGGCCCGGCCTGTTTCGTTAATGTGGTCCAGGATCGACCGCTCCGGGTCTGTAAGCATTTCAAGGACCCGCAGTCCCACCCGGCAGGCCAGGGAGCTACCGGCAAAGGTGGAGGAGTGCTTGGTGGCGAAATCTTTGTTAAACGCTCCGGCGGTGCTAAGGCAAGCGCCGATGGGCATCAGGCCTCCACCCAAAGCTTTGGCCAACACCATAACATCAGGAGAGACACCTTCGCTTTCGCAGGCGAACAAAGTCCCGGTCCGGCCAAGACCCGTCTGTACTTCGTCAAATATCAGGAGCACTCCATACCGGCTGCAGATTTCTCTCGCACCGGCCAGGTAACCGCGGGGGGGCACCACGATACCGCCTTCACCCTGGATGGGCTCAACGATGAAGGCGGCGTAATAGTCCGGCCGGCCTGACAGTTCCGCCGCCAGTGCTTCCAGGTCACCAAAGGGTACATAACTGAAGCCTTCAAAGGGAAGGTCAAAATATTTCTGGTACCTGTCGTTGCCGGTGGCGGAAAGGGCGCCCATGGTTTTGCCGTGGAAGCTGTTCAGGGTTGAAAGAACCCCTTTCCTGCCGGTGGCAGAGCGGCAGAGCTTGATGGCTGCTTCCACCGCTTCGGCGCCGCTGTTGGCAAAGGTGACACATTCAAGTCCGGTGGGTGCCAGCTCCACCAGCCTTTTGGCCAGTTCCCCGGCGGCGTTGAGCGCGGAAGGCTGAACAAAACCAGGCTCCCGGGACAGCTGAAACCTATTGATGGCGTCCCAGATCTCCGGTGGGTTGTGCCCGAAAGGCAGGGCGCCGTAGGCGGCGATGCAATCCAGGTAACGGTTGCCGTCACTGTCATACAGGTAGCAGCCGTTTCCGGTAAGAAAGCTTTTGTCCAGCTTCAGGTTGCTGAGCAGCCGGCCAAGGTGCGGGTTCACGTATTGGATATATGGGTGCATTTGCCAAGACCTCCCGACTTTGTGCACATTTATGTGCACCTAACTGAGTATATTCTACCCTATTTTCCTGTTAAAAACAATAATAAAACAGGCAAAAAGTACAATAAGCGGGATTGGCATGCCTGGTGGTTTTCTATATATTAACAGCAAAGATGTAATGTCTTTACCTTAATTGTCGATATATAATATATGTAAGCACGGGCCGGGTGCCGGCGGCAGCAGGCGGGGATCCCGCCTGGCACCGGTGCCGGACCGGCCCGCAGGTGGAGGGGGTGTCTGCCGGTGAGAAAAATATTTCCCGACAGGAGTAAGGAACTGCAGGAAGAGATCGGTTTCTACCTGGACTGCGTGGACAGGTCGGCTTTGCTGTTTGCCGGGGGGGTTCGGGACTTCTTTACAGGGAATATGGAGGGGTTTGACTGCAATCGGCTGGAAGTGGCCAAAATAGAGAGGGCTGCTGACGAATGCCTTAAGAAAGTCAAATATAAGCTGTATGTTTTCATGCTGCTCCCTGAATCAAGAGGCGATGTTTACCGGCTGCTTGATACCATGGACGACATGGTGGACGCAGCCAAGCAGGTATTACTGCAGCTTAGCATTGAAAAACCACAGATCCCTGATTTTCTGAAACAAAGCTTCATTGAGCTGGGGGAGGCTTCCTACCGCGCGGTGGAGGAACTGGTGGTCGGAGTAAGGGCTTTTTTCAGAAACGCCAGGTCTCTCGAAGAACACGTAAGTAAGGTTTATTGCCATGAAAAAGAGGCCGACCGGCTGGAAGAGAGCATTAAGCGGGCAGTTTTTGACTCAGCGGAAATTCCAAGGCTCTGCTCCAAGCTGCATATCAGGTATTTTGTCGAAAAGATATCCCTGCTTTCCGACAAAGCCGAAGATGTGGCCAAAAACCTGCTTATTTACAACGTGAAAAGAAGAATTTAACTTAATAGTTACCGCTGAGGCGAAACCCGGGGAGTGTTGTTAAAATGTTTTCCACACTGATATTTCTGTCCAGCGGGCTTTTCATGGGCTGGTCCCTGGGGGCCAATGACGCTGCCAATATTTTTGGCACGGCGGTGGGCACCAGGATGGTTAAGTTCAAAACAGCCGCCCTGGTCTGCAGCGTATTTGTGGTGCTGGGAGCGCTGATCAGCGGGGCGGGACCCTCCCACACCCTGGGCAGGTTGGGGGGAGTGAATACCCTGCCCGGCGCTTTTGCCGTTTCTTTTTCCGCAGCCCTCACTGTTATGCTGTTGACCAGGATGTGCCTGCCTGTATCAACATCGCAGGCCATAGTGGGCGCCATTATCGGCTGGAACCTGTTCTCTGGTAACCCTACCGATTTTGGCACGTTTTACAGGATAATGGGTACCTGGGTGTTCTGTCCGGTGCTGGCCGCCCTGATTGCGGTGGGATTTTACCGCCTGGTAAAGGTCTGTGTTGAAAATGCCTGCATCCATATCCTCATGCTTGACAAGTACACCCGCACGGCGCTTATCCTGGCCGGGGCTTTCGGCTCATACAGCCTGGGCGCCAACAACATAGCAAATGTGGTGGGGGTGTTTGTCCGCTCTACTCCGTTTCCGGATTTAAGTATTGCCGGCCTGACCGTAACCAGTGTCCAGCAGCTGTTTTTGCTGGGGAGCCTGGCCATAGCCGCCGGCGTAATCACCTATTCCCGGCAGGTCATGATGACGGTGGGCTCCGGTATCTACCGCCTTTCTCCTGTTACCGCTTTCGTGGTGGTGCTGTCTGCCTCTGCTGTGCTGTTCCTGTTTGCCTCGGAGCACCTGCAGGCTTTTCTGGTTTCCATCGGACTTCCGACCCTGCCGCTGGTCCCCGTTTCCCAGTCACAGGCGGTGGTGGGGGCCGTCCTGGGGGTGGGCCTGGCCAAGGGGGGCAGGAACATAAATTTCCGGTTGCTATTTAAAATCGGTCTGGGGTGGGTGGCCACCCCGGTGGCGGCACTGGCTTTCTCCTACCTGTCACTGCTTATTCTGCAAAACGTGTTCCTGCAGCAAGTGTTTATATAGCCTTTACAACGGCCCTGCGGGGCTGTTTTATTTTTTGCTTTTGTGATATATTTCTGGTATGTATTTTACAAGTTATCATTAAGGTGCTGCCATAACAGAAATAGCACCGGCAGGAGGAGATATCCTGTGTCGCTTAAAGCAATCGAGTGGAAAAAAGACAGGCTGGTTTTACTGGACCAGACGCTGCTGCCCAACCAGATAGTATACGAAGAGTTTGACACGGCAGAGGGTGTGCGGGAGGCCATCAAAGAAATGAAGGTCAGGGGCGCCCCGGCTATCGGTATGGCGGCCGCTTACGGCCTTTACCTGGGTGTCAGGGAAGCCCCGGATGGCAGCTTTGAGGAATTCCACCGGGTGCTGAAAGAAAAAGCTGGCTTACTCGCTACCTCCAGGCCTACCGCGGTCAACCTGTTTTGGGCGCTGGAAAGAATGGTTAACAAGGTGCAGTCTAACCGGCACCTGCCTGTACCCGCCATCAAGAAACTGCTGGAACAGGAAGCAATCCTGATTCAGCAGGAAGACGAGGAAATCAACCGCAAAATTGGCGAGAATCTGTTGACCCTATTGAAAGACGGCATGGGTATCCTCACCTACTGCAACGCCGGAGCTTTGGCCACCAGCCGGTACGGCACAGCCACCTCGCCTTTGTACCTGGCCCGGGAAAGGGGCTGGAACCTCAGGGTGTTTTCCTGCGAAACCAGGCCCAGGCTTCAGGGCTCAACTCTGACGGCCCTGGAACTCTGTGCAGCCGGCATCGATGTCACGGTTATCACCGACAACATGGCAGCCATGGTGATGTCTCAGGGCAAAATAGATGCCGTAATCGTGGGCTGCGACCGCCTGGCCGCCAACGGCGATGCCGCCAACAAAATAGGCACCCTGGGCGTCTCCATCCTGGCCAGACATTACGGCATACCGTTTTATGTGGCCGTTCCCACGCCCACCATCGATTTAAATACCAAAACGGGAAACGATATTCCCATAGAAGAAAGAGATCCCTCCGAGGTAACTCACCGTTTCGGCATCCCCACTGCCCCCCCCAACGTCAAAGTATACAACCCCGGTTTTGACGTTACACCACATCAAAACATTACCGCCATTGTCACAGAAAAAGGCGTGATTTACCCGCCTTATACCGAAAACATTGAAAAGCTCTGCACGGCGGAGGGCAGCTGCGCCAAAGCGGAATAAAGAAACGTAGTATGGCTTCCAAAGGTCAGAAGCAAATTACTACAATTCCAGCTTGGAGCTTCAATGCTGATATGTACTGCACTTTTCTGGTCAATTGGCTCTGTATACTCAAAGCAGTTTAAAGCTACCGGCTGCATCGCTACCCACATCGGGATACAGATGCTGGCCCTGTTGCCGGGTGAAGGATCGCAGGTTAATCTCAGTCTGAAGGGAATAGGCTCAATCCTCTGTCTGACGGTGATACTGGCTTATAGCTGTTATATCTACGTACTGGAGCGATGGCCCTGCCTTCAATCCCTCACTTTATTGCGGGGGATTTTTTTATGTGTTCCGGCAGGAAGAACCGGGCCGCAGGCAGAAGAAAGAAACAAAATACAGTAAGGAGGCAGGTTTTTTATGAGGGAGCGCTTTCGTGGTTCGCTGCTAGGCCTGGCGGTGGGAGATGCTATGGGTGCCGCGCTGGAATTTGCTGCTCCCGGTACTTTTAAGCCTGTGACTGACATGGTGGGCGGGGGTCCCTTTAACCTGAAACCCGGCGAATGGACCGATGACACTGCCATGGCTCTCTGCCTGGCAGCCAGCCTTACGGAATGCGGTTTTGACCCCCTCGACCAGATGAACAGGTACCTGAAGTGGTACAGGGAAGGATATATGAGTTGCAGGGGACGCTGCATTGGCATCGGCCGGACTGTCAGTTCGGCGTTGCTGCGCTTTGAGGTCACACATGAGCCCTTCAGCGGCCTGGCAGAGGATTCAGCGGCGGGGAACGGTTCCATTATGCGCCTGGCGCCGGTGGCGCTGTTTTATGCCATGCGACCGGACCTGGCTGTGACCAAGGCTGCTCTCAGCTCACTGACAACCCATGGTGCCAGGGCTGCCCTGGATGCCTGCCGTTACCTGGCCGGACTGCTGGTGGGAGCGCTGCAGGGAGTGGACAAGGACGAGCTGCTGTCACCGCGTTATAGCCCGGTGCCGGGTTGTTTTGAAGAGGAACCGTTGGCGCCGGAGATTGACGAGGTGGCGCTGGGGTCGTTTAAAACAAAAAACCCTCCTGAAATCAGGGGCACCGGCTACGTGGTGCGGTCACTGGAGGCTGCACTATGGGCTTTTTACCACAGCAGCGATTTCCGGGATGGTTGCCTGCTGGCGGTTAACCTGGGGGATGACGCCGACACGACGGGAGCTGTTTACGGACAACTGGCCGGAGCTTACTACGGTGAGGACGGTATCCCGGTAAAATGGAGAGAGATGTTGGCCTGGCGGGAACTGATTGAAACGCTGGCGGAAAAGCTTTATGAGTTGGCGCAAAAGGTATAATATATACGCAAGGGGCAGGAGCCCTCTTTTTTTGCATGTGATAAAAATTTACCGTGCGGCAGGAGCAGGTAGCTTTGAGAAGAAATCATTAAAACAACGGCTTGGACATACTTGTGTCCAATCGTCATGCTAAAATTGTACCAGGATTAGTCAAGGTCAGACGGGGGTGCACCATGGTTTTATCCGATCTGGAATATTACAGAAAGAAGCGTTTTCTTGTCAAAAGGCGCAATTGTTTCAGAGAACACAGTGATTTTTACGAGTTCTGCCTGATTAACGGCTATGAAAAACAATTCCCGGGGTTTGAGAACTCGGCTGTTCAGTTAAAGAATGTTTTTGCCTCGGTGGTGGAGAAAGACGGCAACCTGCTTTTGGTGTCCATCCAGTTCCCCAAAAATGAGTTTAACCTGGGAGAGGCGGCAGCCTGGCTGATGAATTTTGGCATTGCCGCTGTTAAGGGCAGTACAATCAAAGACGCTAAAAGTATTGTGGAGGGGGTCCTGTTCAAGGGAACGCCGCTGGTGCTGTATGCCAGGGGTAAGGGGGAAGTGGAATTTTGCAGCGATGACTTTGTGGAAGTGACGGAAAACTTTACTGTTGAAACTCAGGAAATATATACGGACCGGCTGTGGAGGATTGACCCGGGGAAGGCTGTCAGCATTGTCTTCAACGGAAAGAGGCAAAGCACTGTGCCCACCCTGGAATTTCTGCCAGGCAGGGACGTTATTATTTCCAACGGAACCCTGGTGCTGGCCGACCGGCTGGATAAATTCGGTGACAGCGTGGCGTTTTTCCGCAAGGGAGATAAGAAAACTCCTGTAGCCATCGTCCTTGACCAGGGCAGGACGGTCCATATCAGGGTAAATGAGCGTGACGACGGTTCCAGAATCTGCGAAGTATCGGTGGAATGAGCCGTTACCTTAATTTTTTCTCAGCAAAAGGCAGGACTTTCTCCTGCCTTTTGCCTTATGGTGAAATAAACCGGCCGGGAGCAGGAAACAGGGGCACGACAGTGTATTTATATTTAATGGACAAATATTTGGCGAGCGGCTTTGGCCGGTTCTGACGGAGGCGCAGCAGATGCTGGAAAAAGCGGGAGAAATGATGCTTAAATACTTTGGCTACCCTTCTTTCAGGCAGGGACAGGCCGGGGTCATAGAGAGCATTCTGAACGGCCGGGACATTTTGGCCGTGATGCCCACCGGCGCCGGCAAGTCGGTTTGCTACCAGGTGCCTTCCCTGGTTTTCAATGGCGTTACCCTGGTTATCTCGCCCCTGATAGCGTTAATGAAAGACCAGGTGGACGCCCTCGGTACCGCCGGCATCCCTGCCACCTTTATCAACAGCGCCCTGCGCGTCTCTGAAGAGAAAAGAAGGCTGGAACGGGCCGCCCGCGGTGATTACAGGCTGATCTATGTGGCGCCGGAGCGGCTGGAGAACGAAACATTTCTCCGCCTGGCCCAGTCGCTGGATGTGGCATTCTTGGCCGTGGACGAGGCGCATTGCGTTTCACAATGGGGTCATGATTTCAGGCCCAGTTACCGCCGGATTGCGCAATTTGCGGCAGGTCTTGCCAGAAGACCGGTAATCGGCGCTTTTACAGCCACCGCCACGGAGGAGATAAAAAAGGACATTGTTCATTTCCTGGCCCTGCGGTCACCGACGGTCTATGTTTCCGGTTTTGACCGGGAGAACCTCTTTTTTTCCGTGTTACGCGGAGAGAACAAAAAGGAATATGTGCTGGATTACCTGCAGGCTAACCGTCATCAGTCGGGAATCATTTATGCCGCCACACGCAAAGAGGTGGATATGCTTGCCCAGTGGCTGGAGGCAAACGGCATTTCCTGCACCAGTTACCATGCCGGCATGACCGAGAAAAAACGGACGGCCAGCCAGGAAGCTTTTATTTACGATGACGTACCGGTCATGGTGGCTACCAATGCTTTCGGGATGGGCATAGACAAATCCAACGTCCGTTTTGTGCTTCACTACAACATGCCGAAGAATTTGGAGTCGTATTACCAGGAAGCGGGAAGGGCTGGCCGTGACGGTGAGCCCGGAGAATGTATCCTGCTCTTTGGGGCGCAGGATGTGCTGATGCAAAAATTTCTCATTGAACAGTCGGTATACGCGCCGGAGCGCAGAGCCAGCGAATACCGGAAACTGCAGACTATGGTGGATTATTGCCATACGCCAAGGTGCCTCCGCAGATTTATCCTGCAGTATTTTGAAGGTAACGAAGATCTGCCGCAGCGGTGCGGGTCCTGCGGTAACTGTTGTGATGACAGCGAAGAGACCGATGTCACCGTGGAGGCGCAAAAAGTACTTTCCTGTGTCTACCGGCTGAAAGGGCGCTTTGGTGCCGGCATGGTGGCCGATGTGCTTAAAGGCAACGCCAATAAAAAGGTGCGTGGACTTGGGTTTAATAAACTTAGCACCTTCGGCCTGCTCAGCGACTATACTGTACAGGAAATCAAGGATCTGATCAATTTCCTGGCCACTGAGGGCTACCTGGCTCTGACCGGGGGTAAGTACCCCGTGGTCAGGCTGGGCAGCAGGGCTGCTGCTGTTTTAAGGCAGGGGGAACAGGTCTTAAAGAAGCGCAGGAAAAAAGCTGCTGCCCGTGACGATGCCCTGTTTGAGTCGCTGCGGCAGCTGCGCAAAGAGATTGCCGGTCGGGAAGGGGTGCCTCCTTACATCATCTTTGCTGACAGCACGCTGCGCGCCATGAGTGAACTCCTTCCCGTCAACAGGGCACAGCTGCTTAAAATCAGCGGGGTCGGTGAAGTGAAGCTGGCTAAATACGGGGACGAGTTTTTGCAGCTGATACAGTATTATGCAGGAAACAGGGGAAAATAAGAACACCTTGGCAGGGGGAAGCGAAACTGTGAAACCGACAATTGCAGTAATGAGTTACCGCTGGTTAACTTCACTTATCAGGCCGATTGAGGATAAACTGCTTGAGTCGGTAAACTTAATTGTAATAGATGCAGTCCTGGAGGACGCGTTAAAAGAAGCGCTGAGAATTGAGGAAAATCAGGAAGCCGATGTTTTTGTCTCAGCAGGTGGTAACGCCAGGTTGTTGTCCCGGTATTTGAAGAGTCCTTTCGTGGAAATTAAAATTACCGGTTTTGATATTTTCCTGGCTTTAAAAGAAGCAATGAAATACTCACAGCGTATCGGAGTAGTGACATATCAGCAAAAAATTCCTTACCTGGAGGAAGTTTCTGAAATACTGATCTGCCATGTGGAACAGGTGACTTATAATTATCTGGAAGAAATTGATAAAGTGCTTGACGGGCTCCTTAATAAAGGCATTAACACGGTTGTGGGTGCAAGCCTGGTTCTGGAGCGGGCACGTAACAAAGGAATGCACGGAGTTTTCATTTATTCAGCGGATGGTATTGCCCGCGCTTTTGACTCTGCGGTAAAAATAGCCCTTTCAAAGAAAGCCGAGTCGGAAAAAGCGGAGCGGCTGCGGATTATATTGGATTTTGCTTACAGTGGTATCGTCGCCACGGATAAGGATGGGATTATTACTGTTTTTAATCCCAGTGCTGAAAAAATTACAGGTATACCTCGTTATAAGGCACTGAACCGCTCAATAGAAGATGTTATTCCAAACACGCGCCTGATTGAGGTAATACGTAAGGCAAAACCTGAGCTTAATCAGTTTCAGGCTGTGGGAGAGATCAAAATTTTAACCAACCGCATTCCCATAATTGTTAACGGAGAAGTAACCGGTGCGGTGGCTACTTTTCAGGACATCGGCACAATTCAGAAGGCGGAGGAAGCAATCAGAAAAAGCCTCTTTGAAAAAGGCTTTTTGGCCAAAGCTTCCCTTGACGATATATTGGGCAACAGTGAAGCAATTAATGAAGTGAAAAGAGTGGCGCATCTTTATGCCCAGACGGACTCAACTGTACTGATTGTGGGAGAATCAGGAACGGGAAAAGAACTTTTTGCCCAAGGCATTCATAATGCCGGTGCCCGTGCAAAAAGACCGTTTATTGCCGTTAATTGTGCTGCATTGCCTGAAAGCCTTTTGGAAAGCGAGCTTTTCGGTTATGAGGAGGGTGCCTTTACCGGTGCCCGTAAGGGAGGGAAGCAGGGACTTTTTGAACTTGCCCACGGGGGCACGATATTTTTGGACGAAATAGGAGAAATATCGTTAAAGTTGCAATCACGGTTACTCAGAGTGCTGGAAGAACATGAGGTTATGCGTATTGGTGGAGACAGAATTATTCCGGTAAATATACGGGTTATTGCGGCTACAAACAAAAGGTTGGGGGAGTTGGTAAAAGAAAATAAGTTCCGCGAAGACCTTTATTACAGGATAAATGTTTTGGAGTTACACGTACCGCCCTTGCGTAACCGGAAAAAGGATATCCCCATCCTGGCGCGATACTTTCTGGGTCAGCTGCGGAAAGATCTTAATGAGACTGAAACAGAAGAAATTGTCAATAACCGGGTGTTTATGTCGTACAGATGGCCGGGCAATGTGAGAGAGCTGAAAAATATGGTGGAAAGGTTTGCCGTACTTTACGAAAAGGAAGATCCTGCCCGGCTGCTGTCACTTATATTCAGGAATAAACAGATGGAAGATGCCAATGCCACTGAACTGGAAAAAATCATTAAGGTGCTTGACAGTGTGAGGGGCAACAAAACAAAGGCTGCAGCGGAACTTGGCATCAGCCGCACCAGCCTTTGGCGAAAACTGAAAGATCTGCGGGATGCCCCGCCAGAGCATTGAAACAAATGAAACAAAATTAAACAATATGTTTCAGTCCCTGAAACATAAGTCCTTGCCTGTCGATAAAAGGGGAAGCAAAATGTAGGTTTTGCTTCCCTTTTTATCTGCATTCCTCATGGCATGGCTTTTGCACTGGGAGAGGCATAACGGATGAAAGGATGTAGAGCTATGGGAATGACAATTACGGAAAAGATTCTGGCGGCTCATGCGGGAACAGCAAAAGTGGAACCGGGGGAAATAATCAGCGTTGGGCTGGATGTAGTCCTGGCCAATGATATTACCGCCGCCGTTGCCATCCCGGAACTAAAAAAAATGGGCTTTACCAACGTGTTTGATAACACAAAAGTGGTATTTGTAATGGACCATTTTGTGCCAAATTCTGACGTTAAAGCTGCAATGCAGTGTAAAATCGGCCGTGATTTTGCCAGGGCCTGTAAACTGGAACACTTTTATGATGCAGGGACAATGGGTATAGAGCATGTACTTTTGCCGGAAAAGGGCCTTGTTTTGCCCGGAGATGTAATAATCGGCGGTGATTCCCACACCTGTACCTATGGCGCACTGGGCGCTTTTTCCACAGGTGTGGGTAGTACCGACCTGGCGGCTGGGATGGCCAGAGGCCAGTTATGGTTTAAAGTTCCCGCCAGCATTAAGTTTATTTATAAAGGAAAGCTGCCTGTTTTTGTTTCTGGGAAGGACCTGATTTTGTTTACCATCGGCAGGATAGGCGTGGACGGAGCCCTTTATAAAGCTATGGAGTTTACCGGTGAGGTGGTGGAGGAACTTTCTGTGGATAGCCGCTTTACAATGTGTAATATGGCGGTGGAGGCCGGGGCCAAAAACGGTATTATTGCTCCTGATAAAAAAATCGAGGGCTTTGTCAAAAACAGGGCGCGGCGACCTTACCGTTTTTTCAACAGTGATCCCGATGCACTGTATGAGGAAACATATGAATTTGATATCTCGGAACTGGAGCCCCAGGTGGCTTTCCCTCATTTGCCTTCCAACACCAAAAACGTCAGTGAGGCCGACAACATCCTCATTGACCAGGTGGTTATCGGCTCGTGCACCAACGGGAGGATGGAAGACCTGCGCGTGGCTGCAGATATCCTCAAAGGAAGGAAGATTCACCCTTACGTGCGTGTAATTGTAATTCCCGCCACCCAGGACATTTATTTGCAGGCGATACAGGAAGGGTTAATCGAAATCTTTATACAGGCAGGCGCGGCTGTGTCCACACCAACCTGCGGCCCCTGTTTTGGGGGGCATATGGGTGTCCTGGCCGCCGGTGAACGTTGTGTCTCTACCACTAACAGAAATTTTGTGGGACGTATGGGACATCAAACTTCGGAAGTATATCTGGCAGGCCCGGCGGTTGCCGCCGCTTCAGCTTTAAAAGGCAGAATCGCCGATCCCCGGGAGGTGGTTTAATGTCCGGCAGGGCCTATGTTTTTGGTGATAATGTGGATACGGATCTGATTGTACCGGGCCGGTTTTTGACGCTCTCCACACCTGAAGAATTGGCCGGAGTATGTATGGCGGGATTGGATGCCGGATTTGCTTCCCGTTTGCGGCAAGGAGATGTATTTGTCGCGGGGCGTAATTTTGGCTGCGGCAGTTCCAGAGAGCATGCCCCAATCAGTATAAAGGCTGCCGGCATATGCTGTGTTATTGCGGTAAGTTTTGCCAGGATTTTTTACCGGAATGCCATTAATATCGGCCTTCCGGTACTGGAATCAAAAAGTGCTGCCCGGTCAATCAGGGAAGGGGATGAAATTGCAGTAGAACTTCAGGAAGGAAGGATTATTAATTTAACGCAGGAAGAAACCTATACGTTTACACCTTTCCCCGGTTTTATAATGGATATTATCCGGGAAGGCGGTTTGGTCAATTACCTTAAAAACAGAAGTACAGACAGAGGAGGCAATTAGCAATGGGACAGGTAAAATTGCGGGAGTTGCTGAAGAGGCCGGGTATAATACGTGCCCCGGGAGCCTTTGACGCCTGGTCGGCGCGTTTGGTGGAAAAGGCGGGGTTCCCTGCCGTTTATATGACCGGGTATGGTGCTTCGGTCAGTGTTATAGGCCAACCTGATATCGGATTGATGTCATTAACCGAAATGGCTACCCATGCCAGGAATATGGCAGCAGCGATAAATATCCCGCTGATAGCGGATGGTGACAACGGATACGGCGGCGTGCTCAATGTGATAAGAACGGTGAGAGAGTACGAAAGGGGTGGAGTTGCTGCCATTCAGCTGGAAGACCAGGTGTTTCCAAAACGTTGTGGCCATATGGAAGGTAAGGAACTGGTTACGAAACATGAAATGGTGGCTAAAGTAAAAGCGGCTGTTTATGCCAGGCGCTCTGAGGATTTTGTTATCATCGCCCGGACAGATGCCAGGGCGGTCAACGGTTTTGATGACGCAATGGAGCGTGCTCTTGCTTATGCAGAAGCCGGAGCGGATGTGATTTTCTTTGAAGCCCCCCAGACTGTGGAAGAGCTGAAAAAAGTTGCTGAGTCCATAGATAAGCCTCTGCTGGCTAATATGGTGGAAAAGGGAAAAACACCGTTTCTAACTTCAGCAGAACTGGAACAGATGGGCTATAAGATAGTAATCTACCCGGCTTCAATGCTGTATGCCGCCACCAGGTCAATGATGAACTTGCTGCAGTGTCTCCGGGAGACAGATTCCACAGAGGCATTTCAGTCCAATATGGTAAGTTTTCCTGAATTTTATGAATTAGTTGGTGTGGAAGCGTTGCGTTCCTTGGAGAAATCGTTTCTGTAAAAAAGAAATATAAAAGGATAAAGAGGGGGGATAAAAGAATAATTATGTAAACTAACAGGTTCTTACCTCCGGAGCGCATCTTAAAGTAATTTTGAGGAGGCAAACTGAATGAAAAAGAAAAATTTCTCAATCCTGTTCAGTGTACTTCTGTTGTTGGCTGTTATGGTTTCAGGCTGCGGAACAAAACCTGCATCGGAGGCACCAAAGCCGGGAGAGGAAACACAAAAAAGACAGCCGATGCACATCAGCATTGCCGCAGGCCGGCCGGGGGATATGTGGTATGTCTTGTCCCATGCTCTGGCAACCTTTATTAATGAGAGATCGGACTGGCTGACTGCTGATGTGGTAGCTACCGCCGGAGTTACTGACAATACCCGCCTTCTTATGGGTGAAAAAGCTTTACGGGGGACCCATGTAAATGTAACTATGCTGCCGGGTGCCACCATATGGGGGGAAGGGGAGTATATGCCCTTAAAAATCGGTATGCTGGTTATGCTTAACGAGACATTTGTCACCCTTGACCCCCGGATAAAAACTCTGGCTGATTTTTCGGGAAAAACCGTAGCACTTCCCAGGGATGTACCTGACGGATATGCCTGGATATTCCGCAATATGCTCGATATTGCCGGGGCAACCAATTACAGGCTTATGCACGGTGGCATTGATGCCAGGCTGACCGCTCTCAGAGACGGTGCTGCTCAGGTTGGTGTGCTCCCCTTTGACTATTATTATCCGGGGGAATTTGCCCTAAGTGCCAGTCTGCTTGAACTGGGTGCCCGCGGCACTCTCTATTTCCCCAATCAGGGCGATATTGAAAAAAATCTGGCAATAATAGCTGAAGCCTGTGTCACTGACCCTTTTATTGGAGAGAAAGCCCTGCCGCCACTGGGAATGGTGGCTCCAGCCGGCGCTCTGGGTGTCACTCAGTCTGAACCGATGGCTTTTGTGAGCACCCCGGTTTACTGGGCAGCAGGGATTGAAATGCCGGAAGATGTTGTATATGAAATAACCAGGATATTGTATGAGGCCGCCAAAAACGGTGACTTCATACCTTACCATGCTATGGGCAAAGGAATAACGGTAGACTTTATTACCAGGTCTTTCTGGGATGACGAAAAAGAGCGTCTTGAAATGTACCATCCCGGAGCTTTAAAATTCTACCGTGAAATGGGTGTAACCCTAAAGTCATTTAATGAATAAAGGTAAAGCAGGGCAATTTCCCTCTCCGACAAAAGAAGGGGGAAGTTGCCCTGCCTAAACAGGCAAAACGGTTTTAAGGGGGCGATAATATGTCAGAACAGTTAAGCCAGTCCGGCAAAAATCACAGGTGGATCGATAATGTTTTTCTGGTCCTGATATTTACTTTCATTGCGTATCAGATGTATTATATAAAAGCGCTCCCCTATGAACCAACAATCCATGCCGTGGTGCACCTGGGGTTTGCTATGGTGGTATGTGTTTGGTCCAAGTTACGTGATATACGTACTCCCTTGCAGATGGCGTATATGACTCTGGTACTGCTCTCGTCACTGGCAGTTACAGCTTATTTCTTTTTTGGTTATAAAACCATACTGGCAAACCCCAGTTACCCGCCGACAGCAGCTCTTTTTTTTGGTGTGCTCGGCTCTGTTATCGCCATTCTTCTGGTCCGTTGGTCATTTGGCTGGCTATTCCCGGTTTTTTCAGTAATTGCTGTGTTCTATGTGCTGTTTGGCCACTATATTCCCGGTCTTTTGAGAGCGCCTTTAATATCACCGCGGAGAGCTGTTGTGCTTCTTGCTTCAGATGTGACCTCGCCTTGGGGCTTGTACGGTAACCTCCTGGGTTTATCAGCCAATTACCTTTTTCTTTTTATTCTTTTCGGATCTGTACTTCATGCATTTGGCGGGCTCAGGTTTGTTATCCGGCTTGGAAACTTTGCGGCCTCAAAGCTTAGAAGTGGTCCGGCAGCCCTGGCAGTGATCAGCAGTGCCCTTCTGGGTTCGATAACAGGCAGTACAGCTGCGAATATAACAATAACCGGCTCATTTACCATTCCCCTGATGAAGAAGGCCGGGTATACACCCGAGCAGGCGGGGGCCATTGAAGCAGCTGCTTCCAACGGTGGCCAGTTTCTCCCTCCTATAATGGGCGCAACAGTGTTTGTAATGGCAGCTTACACCGGTATTCCCTATCTTCAGATAGCCAAGGCAGCGCTGGTTCCTGCCCTGATTTATTTTTTAATGCTTTTATTATATGCCGAGCTTAACGCCAGGAAGTTGAATATCGTGACGTTGCCCAGCCAGATTAATGTAAGAGAGCTTCTTTTGGACGCCCCGCTTTTTATCATTCCTCTTGCCCTTTTGGTTGTTTTGCTGATAATGGGTTACTCTCTGATGATGGTTGTTTTCTGGAGTATTATTGTCGTAGTTGCCATCGGCCTGATATCTTCATTGCGCAGGGAATCCAGGCTGAACTGGAATGAAGTAAAGGAAAAGTTCAGCGATGGTGTTGTTATGGGGGCCAATGTCGCTGTAATACTGGCGGTTATCGGAATTGCGGTGGCAGCAATCGAAGTAACCGGACTCTCACTGAAACTCAGCATTGTCTTAGGTAAAGCCGCGGGGGATAATTTATTTTTATTGCTTTTCTTTACCATGCTGGCAAGCATGATTTTGGGAACAGGCATACCGACTCCGGCGGCATATGTAATTGTCGCCACTGTATTGTCACCGCTTCTGATCAGGCAGGGACTGCCTCCCATGCAGGCCCACCTGTTTCCCATGTTTTACGCATTCCTTTCTCACCTTACGCCTCCGGTCGGCGTAGGACTGCTGATAGCATGTAAACTGGCGGGCGGAGATTATAAACGAGGTGCGATTGAAGTTTTTAAGGCGGCCTTCCCCTCGCTTTTTCTGCCGTTCTTTTTTGTCTATGCTCCCGCCATTCTTCTGCAGTACGATAACTTTTCTGCTGGGATGTTAAGCGTTGCAGCGGTACTGTTGACCTTCTTTACTTTGTCAATATTATTTAACAGGCAGTGGAAAAACAAAATACTGTTCAGGGAAGCGGTTATTATTCTGACCTCGTGCCTCGCGGCTCTTTTCTATATCTTTGTTAACAGCAACCCTCTGTGGCTTGCACTGGGATTTGTTCTTTGTATTATCTCCCTTGGAGCAAACAGCAGGCGTGCCTTGCGACACATATAGAGTCCGATTTTAACAGGCAGGGGGGTGACACTGTGGGAGTTGTGTATCTTATTGGGGTTGGCCTGATCGGAGGCATCACAGGTCATAAATTGCACATACCGGCAGGAGGCATGGTAGGTGCTATCATTGCCATTATTCTTTACAAGCAAATCAGTTCAGAACAGGCACTGTCACTTCCGCCCGGCTTTGTTCTGTTTTCGCAGATAGCCATCGGTATTGCAATTGGTGCCAGTTTTACCTCTGATTTCTTTAAACAGCTGAAAGCGGTGATGCTTCCTGCCTGCATAGCTGTATTCCTGCTCTTGTCTTTATCAGGTTTAATTGCATTTCTGTTAAAACACTTTACCGGTCTGGATACAGCCACCGCCATTCTCTCTATGGTTCCCGGGGGGCTTACTGAAATGGGCTCCTTTGCTCTTGCTTTTGACGCAAAGACCACCGTTGTATTAACAATACATCTGCTAAGGATACTTGCCATAACCGTCCTGGTTCCCCTGATCCTGGTTTTTGTAAAAAAATAATAATGTCTATGGCCGGTAAACACCAAGTGCTCTTTCCAGCTGTTCGCAGAGCGCCTGTCTTAGCTCTTCCGGTGCCAGCACCCGGATGGCATCCCCCCAGGACATCAGCCAGGGGAGCATCTCCCGCATGCCGGAAACCAGGAAGCTGACTTCAAGGCTGCCGCCGGGCAGCTCTCTTATTTTCTGGCTGTCATGGAAGCGATATGTCCTGAATCTTTCTGCCGGTCCTTTACCGACCCACAGGATCACCGGCTGCGGAGGGGCAGCTTCTTCTTCGGTCCAGATTCCCCAGTTGTGGCAGTAATCGTCGTGCAGGCTAAAACCGTCGGGGATACGGCAGGTACTGTTTTCCACCAGGGTGATACGGCGGATTTGGCTTAAGAGAAATATCCTTCGCTGATTTTTGTCTGTGCATCTGCCGGTGAGGTACCAGTTGTTGAAGCGGCAGATGATGCCGTACGGCTCTACTTCCCGTACCGTCAGCTCGCCGTCATAAGTGCGGCAATAGTCTATTTTTAACCGCTTCTGCTGGCGGATGGCCTGCAGCACCTTTTTGATTGTATTAAAGCTTTTTTGCGGTGCCAGCGGTTCGGGCCCGGTCACGTATATGTATTTTCTTATATCGTTGTAGAGGTCGCAAACGTTGGCCAGCCGCCCCAGCACCTCCTCGAACACCAGCTTCATCACCACTTCAAACTGGCTGCCCAGCAGGCCGCGCTGTTGGGGGTAGAGGCTGAGTGCCATCAGGAAGGCGAGGCTTGGGTCGATTTGCCTCTCTTGCAGGTCCCGGGTGAAGCGGTAACGGATACGCCCCCGGTCCCGTACCTGTTCAATGGCGCGGGGAGGGGCCGGTAAGTGGTGGCCCTCTTCTGCTTCGGCGCAGTAGGCCAGCGGGTCGAACAACTGGTTTATGCGCTTCACCGCCCGCTGGATGGTCTTCCGGTGGGGGACACGGTCACGGGCGTCCCGGTAGGCTTCCAGCAGTTCGTCAAGGGTGGCACCACCGTATGGCGTCCTGTCGATGACCTTAAACAGGATTTTGATTAAGGCTTCGGGATAGTCACGGGTGCGGGCAAAACTGCTCATCAGGCACCTCCTGTCAGACGGCACATTTTTGACAATCAAATTTGACATATTGGTGCATTTTCCCTTCAGTCGGGTTATAGTTAAAATAAGCATAGCACCGCTTGGCCCCCCGGCAGGAAACAGGCTGCAAGCGGAGAAAAATAACCACCCTAAGGTGGTTATTTATATCTTTCTGTCATCTTTTGATCATAAGGAGCCTTACGGCCGGGGCAGTCCTCGCGGGGGCAGAGCATGCAGTTCTTATAGTCGTTTTCGGTTGCAAAACGTATGCCGGAGAGCGACTTCACCGGTATCATCAGGTAGCTGTCGGTGAGAGTAACACCAATGGCCTGCCGCGGATCACCCAACAGGTGAAAAACTTTATTTTGTTCATCCAGTGGCCAGTCGGGCAGTGAACCCGGATTCATCATGGCCGAGTGCCCTATTTCAAAACGCCAGTTCAGATCTTTTTCCATGGCCGTGACAGCCGAGCGCAGCGCCAGTTCACAGACGGCGTCGGCGCAGAAGCGCTCGTACATCCCGGTAAAAGAAGCTGCCCATTTGTCCAGCTCCGTGCCGCAGGTCACCACAAAGGGGAAGCAGCGATGCAGCCCGTCCAGGTTGACCCGTAAAACCTTGCTTTTCAGTTCCACTCCCGCGGCCAGAACCCAGTCATCACCCCTGTCTCCCACATATACCACCCTGTAGATGGCTTTGGGCCTGGCCAGCGCCCGGGCCTCACCGACCAGCTTTTCCGCTTCGGCGGCAAAACGCTCCTTGCTACGGACTTTTAACTTCTCCGCCAAAGCCTCCACGGTAACAGTAAAGGGAATGTTGTCAAGCACTATTGTTTCCATAGTCGCCTCCGTACCAAAGCATATTTCCCAGCAAAGGATAACACATCAAGGCTACAGCTGCAATTGAATAATTTTCAGGAAAGTAAGTGCCTGTGTGGAGGCAACCGGTCACGCGCGGGAAATCTGAAATTATTAATGAAGGGGAGGAAAGACAATGAAAACGGCAAAGATCAGGAACATTGGCGTGGTGGGGGCTGGCAATATGGGTCATCAAATTGCGCTGCTGGCGGCGTTGTCCGGCTTTAAGACCACCTGTACCGACATCTCGGAGGAAGCATTAAAAAAAGCTGAAAGTTTTGCAGACAAATATCTTCCGGAAAGGGTGGCCAAGGGCAAGTTAACCCAGGAAGCAGCCGAACAGGCCCGTCGGAACATTTCTTTTACCTCATCCCTGGAGGAGGCGGTCAAAGACGCTGATTTTGTCATCGAGGCGGCCACCGAAAAGCTGGATTTAAAACGTAAAATTTTTGCCAGCCTGGATAAGCTGGCGCCGCCCCATGCCATCCTGGCCACCAACAGCTCATTTATTGTAAGTTCCATGGTGGCCAATGCCACCGCCCGTCCGGCCAAAATCTGTAACATGCATTTTTTCAACCCGGCTCTGGTCATGCGGCTGGTGGAAGTGGTGAAGGGACCGCATACCGCTCCGGAAACGGCGGATGTGACGGTGGAGCTGTGTAAAGCCATGGGTAAACTGCCGGTGCTGCTTAAAAAAGAAATCTACGGCTTTCTGGTGAACAGGGTACTGATGGCTCTTACCAACGAAGCTCTGTACCTGCTGGATCAGGGCATCGCTGACGCGGAGGAAATCGACCTGGCGATTACAAACGCCCTTGGCCACCCCATGGGGCCTTTCCGCCTGATGGACTTAACCGGTGTAGATCTGACCTACCACATCTGTATGGAGCGTTACCGTGAGACCGGCAACCCGGCGGACAAGCCCAGCCCCACCGTGGTGGAAATGTATGCCCGCGGTGAATGGGGTCAGAAAAAAGGTAAGGGGTTTTACCAGTACCAGAAATAATGTGTGCCTTATGTCCCGGAGAAGTTGGGTGGTGTTTCATTTTAGGCACTGCCAGCGGAGGTGGAAACTTTGTTGGAGAACAGGCCCAGCCCTTACTGGAAACTGCTGGGCATGGAACTTATCGAAAACGGCCCCGGGTATGCCCGGCTGCGCCTTCCGGTCAGGGAGGAGATCAGACAGCGCTTCGGTGTTGTCCATGGCGGAGCTATTGCTTCCCTGGTGGACGCGGCGGCGGGTGTGGCGCTGTTTAACGGCATTTCGCCGGAAGAGGATTCAGTTTCCACTGTGGAAATGAAGGTGAACTACCTGGCACCGGTACGAGAGGGAGAAATAACCGCCGAAGCCAGGATAGTCAAACAGGGCAGGACCATTGCGGTGGGGATGGTGGAGGTGAAAGACGCCGGCGGTAACCTGGCTGCCATTGGCACCGCCACCTATATGATACTAAGCGGTAACAGGGGTATTAAAAGCGGCGCTTAGGGCGCCGCTTTCGGTTTTTTGGGATTATCCCCTCCCAATATAACGTTGACGTAAACGTAAGCACATGCTACTATATTATTACAAATGGAGGTAGTTTATGGGCAAACAGCGAATTTACACTATCTCGGAACTGGCAAGTGAGTTTGGGATAACGCCCCGCACCATCCGCTATTACGAGGAGGTGGGCCTTCTCGCCTCCACCCGGGAGAGCCAGAACCACCAGCGCCTTTATGATGCCCGCAGCCGGGCACGCCTGAAACTCATCCTGCGGGGCAGGCGCTTCGGTTTCTCCCTGGGCGAGATAAAAGAAATGATCGAGCTTTACGATGTGGACCCCACCCAGAAGGAACAACTGCGGCGTACCATTGAATACGGCGACCGAAAAATCGCCGAAGTGGAGGAAATGATAGCGGACCTTATCCAGATAAAAGAAGAGATGCTGGAGTTTCGCGAGCGCTTCACTGGTTTACTGACTGACCTGGAACAAAAAGAAGAAAGGGGAAAAGCCGGTGTTTGATTTTCTGCTGGATGAGAGGCAAAAGAAGCTGCGAGCCGAAGTTCAGGAGTTTGTAAAGGGTGTGGATAAACAGCTGATCCTGGACATGGACTCAGAAAAGGTGGTCTATCCTGCCGACTATGTGCGCTCCCTGGCCGATGCCAACCTGCTCGGCCTGCGCTTCCCCAGGGAGTATGGAGGGCGGGGCCTGGGCTGGAGTGAGGAAGTGGTGGCCCTGGCTGAGGTGGGGTTCCTTGGCACATCGCTTGCCTGCCTGTATTCGCTGCCCACCATTGTGGGTGAAGCCATCAATGTTTTCGGCAGCCCGGAGCAGAAAGAAAAATACCTGAAAGAGACGCTACAGGGACGGAAGTTCACCGCCGAAGCACTGACAGAACCGCGCGGCGGCTCTGACTTTTTCGGCTCCACCACCAAAGCGGTGAAAGTGGACGGGGGCTATATCTTAAACGGGCAGAAAAGGTTCGTGGTGGGGGCCGAGGGGGCTGACTACTTCCTGGTCTACGCCCGCACCAACCTGGACGCCCCGCCGCATAAAGGCATCAGCGCTTTCCTGGTGGACCGCGGCCCCGGGGTAGAGGTAAAACACATCTACGGTCTGATGGGTACCCGCGGCGGCGGCGCCGGCCGCTTGCTGTTCCGGGATGCCTTTGTACCGGCGGAAAACCTGGTGGGCGAGGAAAACGGCGCTGCAGCCATCTTCTACCGTATGATGATTCCGGAGCGCCTGACCAGTGCTGCCGGTGCCATCGGCGGCGCTCAGGCCGCGCTGGATGTGGCCACCCGCTACAGCACCAAGCGCAAGGCTTTTGGCCAGCACATCAAAAACTTCCAGGCGGTCAGCTTTAAGGTGGCCGACAGCATCACCCAGCTTGACGCCGCCCGGGCCATGGTAACCGCCACCGCCCGCTGCGTTGACTCCGGCGCCCCCGACGCCCTGCAGCGGCGCATGGTTTCCCAGGCTAAAAAGTTTGCCACTGAGACGGCCTGGAATGTGGTTAACCACGCCATGCAAATCATGGGCGGCATCGGTTACACCAATGTCTATCCCATCGAACGCATGCTGCGCGATACCCGTCTCATCATGATCTGGACCGGTACCAACGAGGTGATGGACCTGATCATCCAGCATGAGTACTACAAAGAATTCCTGCAGGGAACCGGCAGCCGTGACGTGGAGCAGGATGCCCCTGAGGCGGAAAACCTGGAGGAGAAAATTTACGAATAGACAGAGCAGTCCCGCTTTGGGACTGCTCTGCTGTTTTTGGGGTTACATACAGGGCTGTTCGGTGGGAACACCGGAAAGCCGTTATTTCATATGATGTATTTAGCAAAAGTACTGCAGGTCATGCGGTTTTGGAAAATAATATAATGAATTTGCCTGTAAAAAGGAATACTGCGGGGAGTGAAGAATACATAATCAATATATTAAGAAATTTTTAACTGTTATGGAGTCAGGTGGTTGAATGAAGAAGCTTTGCCTTATTCTTGCATTACTTCTGGTCCTGTCGGTTCCCGGGTTTGCCATGGCGGAAAGTGATATCACGGTTTTGATTAACGGAGAGCAGGTTTGCTTTAAGCCTTCCCCGGTAATTGGAAGCGGCACAACGCTGGTGCCCATGAGGCAGTTTTTCGAGCACCTGGGAGCCGAAGTCCGATGGGAGGTCCAGACCCGGACCGCCGTGGGGGTTAAGGCCGGCGTGGAGGTCAGGATACCTGTGGGCAGTGATTTTGCACTGGTCAACGGGGAAGAGATGAAAATCGGCCTGCCGGCCAGGCTGGTGGACGGTTACACCTTAATTCCTCTCCGCTTTGTGGCGGAGATGTTCGGCGCCTGTGTCAGCTGGAACTTTGCCAAAAGGGAGATAACGATAGAAACATCGGGCGAACCACCGAAAGAGGGGAAGCTTTTGGCACCTGAGGTTGTTTTCTCGCAAACAGGAATGGCTTCCTGGTACGGTGCCCAGTTTGCAGGCAGGCCCACCGCGAGTGGTGAAAAATTCAACCCCTACGATTTTACCGCCGCTCACCGTGACTTGCCGTTCGGTACGCTGGTTAAAGTGACATTTCTTAAAACGGGGGAAAGTATTCTGGTCCGTATCAATGACCGGGGACCCCATATCGCCGGCAGGATCATTGACCTGTCAATGGCTGCCGCGGAGGCCATCGGCTTAAAAGCCTACGGCATCGGCGAGGTTTTAATGGAAGTGCTAAGATAAGGGAAAGGCAACCCTTTCTATGTTTTATGTGCAAAGGCAGGATAACCGGGTGCTGATTCAAAAGTATCAGGCAGTTGATTTTTCAGCTGTTTACGTACCGGTAGGCCGGTTGCGGCCGGGGAGGTGGCGGCATGAAAAAAGTACTGCTGGTGTATAACCCTGTTTCCGGGACAGGAAAGTCGGTACTGTTTTTGGATGAAGCCGTGGCGCATTTCCAGAGCCGGAATATGCTTTTAATCCCCATTCGCACCCCTTACCGCGAAGAGACGCTGCAGGAATTGCTTGGAGGAGTGGACCTGGTTTTGGCGGCAGGTGGCGACGGGACAGTGCACAGGGTGGTCAACAGCCTGATGCAGCACGGGGCTCAGCCTCCACTTGGCGTTATTCCGCTGGGGACGGTAAACGATATTGCCGAGAATTTAGGTTTTTCGCCGCAGAGGTTTGATCTGGAGATGATAAACCCGGAGAGCCTGTCGCTGGTGGATGTGGGTAAAGTGGCGGGCAGATACTTTGCAAATGTGGCCTCGGCCGGGCTTTTGGCCGATATTGCCTATAAAGTGGACCAGCGCCTGAAAAATAACTTAGGGAAGCTTGCCTATTATATGCAAGGTGTGGCCGAGATTCCCAATTTTCGCGGGGTGGAGGCCAGGTTTGTCGCCGATGGCCGGACTGTTTTTAGGGGCGATATGCTGCTTTTTCTGGTGTTAAACGGGTGTGGCGCCGGTGGCTTCAACGGCCTGATGCCAAAGGCGAAAATGGATGACGGCACGTTTGACTGCCTGGTCTTTAAAAAGTGTGCCCTTACCGATTTTATCAATTTAGTTATTAAGGCAGTGTCCGGGAAGCACCTGAACGATCCCAATGTTCTGTATTTCCGCGCCCGCAGCCTGGAGGTGGCAGCGCCGCCCGAGGTGGCCACCGACCTGGACGGCGAGCAGGGCCCGCCGCTGCCCTGGCAGGTAGAGGTGTTGCCGGGCAGGTTAAAGGTCCTGACCCCAAGAAAGTAGAAAAGCACCGCTCTGGCGGTGCTTTAAATCTTTTTTGGTTTTCTGAAGACAACTTTTCTGTTTGTTCCGGAAAGTGGCTTGGGTAAAAACCTGATGTAATTAACTCTACTCACGGTTACATCTTTTTTTGCTCGTGCCTTGTTTTCTGTTTCATATGCGGCCTGAAGGCGCTTTACCGTGTAACCGGCCAGTGCCCCGAACACGCTGTGGTCAATCAGGGCAGACAATACATCTCCGGGACTGCTTTGCATTTCCACGGCTACCTGGCGCATGGGAAATATAATGGTCAGAACTACAAAACCTGCTATTAGGGAAAGCCCTGTTCCTTTGAGGACGGCAAAGTCTTTTCCAGTACAGGAGATGTAATAGGCTATGGCTGTGCCAAGCACCAGGCCGATAAAGATATGTGAAAAAATTCCGATTGCCATTCCCAGAGGTGTTTTCAGGGCCGGTTCGGTAAGAAATACGATTCCGCCTGCCTGCCAAAGCGGGGTTTCACTTATATTCAGTTTCATCAGCAGTACTTCCACCAGGTTGATGGCCAAAACACCCGCGGCGCCGGCAATCAGACCTCTGCCAACAGGGTCTTTCACAATCGCTCACCCTTAACGTGGAGATATTGTTAGTATTTTGCCGATCGGGCAGGATTATGTGGTTAAAGATGACACGGGCACAATTCTTATATCAATCAGTATACCAGGCGGACCTGCGGCTGATACGGCTGATGGTGCCGACCCCGGTTTGGCGGCAAGGACAGGGAAACGGCCCGCACCGGTGATGCGGACCGTTTTCTGCTAGGACAGACCCAGGGCTTTGCGCTTGGCGGCAAGGTGTTCGTCGATGAGCCGGGCCGCGGCCTGCGGGTCCGGTTCCACGGCAAAGGCGGCGCCCACCACACCGGCGGCGCCGGAGGTAAGCAGTGCTGCCACGTTGCCGCTGCCCAGGACCGGGGGTATGGTGCCAAGGACGGTAAAAATGCCGGAAGCCACCACGTAAGCACCTATACTGACCGCCTTCTCCGACATCCACTCCGGGGCGGCGCCGGCCAGGGGAAGGTCGGAGATATCCACGCCCAGCGCATTGGCGGCGGCGGCGGCGGTGACCAGGATGCGGCTGATGTCGACGCAGGAGCCCATGTGAAGAACGGGCGGGATGCCCAGGGACTCACAAACGGCGCGCAGCCCGGATCCGGCCTTGCCGGCCGCTTCCGGTACCAGGAGCCCGGCCTTGGCGCAGGCGATGGCGGCACAGCCCGTCTGGACCACCAGGATGTCCCGCTTAATCAGTTCTTCGGTCAGGGTGATATGGCTGAAGTCCTGTTTTGTTTTGGGGTTATTGCAGCCCACCACGCCTGCGATGCCCCGGATGCTGCCGGCTTTAACGGCGTCGAGCAGGGGGGAGAGGCTGCCGCCCAGGGCGCCCACGATCGCTTCCACCGAGAAGCCGGCCATGAAATCTGTTTCTTCCCGCGGGATGAAGACTTTGGCGCGGTTGCGGTTCGGGTAGTTTTCGATGGCGATTTTCACGATGTTTTTGGCTGACGCCAGGGCTGCTGATTCGCTGAAAGCGACATGGCGGGCGCCCGGTATCCTGGCCTTGGGCGAGGTGGTAATGATCTGGGTGTGGTAACACTTGGCCAGTTCGGTCAGGGCGGGCATCAGGCACTGCACGTCCACTACCATTGCCTCCACGGCGCTGGTGATGATGGCCGGTTCCTGCTGCAGGAAGTTGCCGGCCGCCGGTACGCCGTGGCGCATCAGGATTTCGTTGCCGGTACAGCAGATACCGCTGATATTAATTCTTTTGGCGCCTACTTTCCCGGCTAATGCCAGCAGTTCCGGGTCATTGGCCGCCTGTACGATCATCTCGGAGAGAACCGGCTCGTGGCCGTGGACAATGATATTGACCTCGTCTTCTTTCAGTACGCCCAGGTTACTTTTAACCCTGATGGGCTGTGGCGTGCCGAAAAGGACGTCCGACAGTTCGGTGGCCCACATGGACCCGCCCCAGCCGTCGGAAAGAGCGGCCCGCAGTCCCTGCAGGACCAGGTTCACGTAGTCGCTGTCCACGCCCATGGTGGTACGGTGCATGATTTCCACCACTTCCCGGTCGATGCCGCGGGGGGGTGATGCCAAGACTGTCCCACAGTTCCCGGCGCTTGGCAGGGACGCGGTTAATGAAGTCCAGGCTGCCTTTGCGCATGCCGAATTCATCCAGCGCCCGCCCGGCCACTTCTTTGGCTACGTCCAGGTCCTCCCGCCCATCGGTGGCGATTCCCAGCTCCGCGGCCAGGGCCAGAAGCTTGGCCCGGTCTTTAATGCCGTAATCGCGGGCTTTGCCTTCGGCGACGTGGCAGAGGGTTTCCACCACGTCCCGGCCGTGGTCGGAGTGGGCGGCGGCCCCGGCGGCAATAGCCCGCAGCAGGTGCCGGGCCACCATGGTGTCGGCATCCGCGCCACAGACGCCTCTGGCCGGCCCTTCTCCGAAGGGGTCGATGCGGCAGGGGCCCATGTTGCAGTGGCGGCAACAGAGGCCAAGCTGGCCGAAACCGCACTGCGGTTCCTGCTTTTTCAGGCGCTCCCAGGCTGTTTCCAGGCCCTCTTTGCCGGCCTGCTCCAGCATGGCCAGGGTGGCGGCGTCGCAGCTTTTTGGCGAGAGCTTATCCATTCGGTTTAACCTCCCTCTATAATCTTTGATTTTCTTCCAATACCTCACGAAATCACAGTATTTCAACTTTAGTTAAATGAGCCCTCATGGGTGACAATGACATTTACATCAATAACTGGAAGCATGTGCGTACGTTAAGCTAAACTACACATATTTCACAGTATTGTGGCCGTTGGTATCCACATGTCTCTTGGCGGCGAACCTCCCATATCTCACAGGGTCGGTGCCCTAAATTCCTTCGTTCTGCCTGCCCATGAGGTGGATGTCAGTCATGCTCCTTTGCTGGGTCACTGCCCTTATGGATAATATTCAACCTGACTATCCGGCTCATTTTGTCAAAGATCTTAAGTAGAAAAACAGCAAAATATTGAGACAGGGAGATTTCATGAATGAAGACGGTGCTGTTCAAAGTGGCGGCAACTATTGCGCTGAACCGACCGGAGTCGTTGAACTCGCTAAACGTACAGATGGGCGAAGAGCTGGCTTTGGTTGTTTGAAAAGTGTTTTTTGCGCGAAATCAGGGCATTGGTCCTAACTGGGGCGAGTAAGTCCTTTGAATCCGGCGGTGACCTAAAGGTCATGCAGGCGGCAGTCAGGGAAAAGCTGTCGCAACTGCTGGGCGATTTGACCCATATGTTCCACTGCCTGATCCAGACATCCAGCTTCTGCCAAAACCCGTAATTGCTGCCGATAACGGTTCACTTGGCGGTGGCGACTACAGCTTGGCCCTGGCCTGTGACCTGCGTTACGCTGCGGACAACGCCCGTTTCAGGCAGTCCGATACCAGTGCCGCGCTTTGCTCGGACGGTGGTTTTACCGAGTTTCTGCCGGCTATAGTCGGCCTTGCCAAAGCTTCCGAACTGCTTTTATCTGGACCCTGTGCTAGATGCCCAGCAGGCCGCCGAGATTGGCATTTTCCATGATGTGTTTGGCAAAAAGGAGTTCCCGGAGAAAGTGGCGGCTATCGTGCTGAAGCTGGCGATTGGGCCGACGCTATCTTTTGCCCGGGCAAGTCGAAAGACGCCTGCGAGGGCATTGCGGTTTTTTTTGAAAAGCGGAGCCCTGTTTATCACGGGAGGTAGGCGGAGGTGTCGGCAGGATTTATTTTTCCTTTGGCGAAGAATAACACAGGTAAATACCCAGATGCATTGAAGCGTAACAAACACGTGCATAGGAGGACCGGTCGTGCGAAGATGGAAAGAAATTACCAAGATAAAGGATATCATGACAACCGATTTCGTGCGCCTGCAGCCAGATGATACCATTGAAAAGGCGATCCGCTCTTTTCGGACAACAAGACTCGAGGGGTTACCCGTGTTGGACAAAAACGGCACGCTCCTTGGCATTTTTACCAAAACCAATCTCTACGACGCGCTGCTTCTGGGAACTGGCCTTGCGGATAGTATTGAACCCTACTTTAACCTGCGCGTAGCCAAAATCAGTGAGAACGTGTCTTATGAGGAGTTTATCACCATCATCAAAAGTAGTCCTGTTGGGCTTGGCGTTGTGGTGGACGACTATGACCGGACGGTGGGCATGATTACAAAAGTTGATTTAATTCTGGCTGTCGTCCGGAAGGGAGAAATGCTGAACGCCGAACTGTGCGCCATCTATAATGCTATGCAAAGCGGTGTCGTCTCCTTTAACGAACAGGGCATCATCACTTTTGTCAACAGGGCGATTAAAAAAATCTTTTCAGTCAGAGAGAAGGATATAGTCAATACCCCGCTGGCGCTACAATTTCCGGGACTGAACGTGGAGAAGCTGCTTGCCGGCGGAGAAACCATTAACAGTAAAAAATACGAATATCGGGAGAAAACGGTCATTGTCAACGCTACCCCCATTATTGAGGAAGACGGCATTGCCGGAGGGGTTGCCGTTTTCCAGGACATTACTGAGCTAGAGAGCGTGGCCATGGAACTGGAAGGAACCAAGCGGCTGAACAAAACAATGGAAACGATCCTGGAGATGGCGTATGACGGAATTGTTGTCGTTGACGAGCACGGGAGAGTCATCCTCGTCAACCATGCTTTTCTCGACTTTTTTGGCTTGAGCCATGGGCAGCTTATGGGTAAGAAACTGGAAAATATTATTGAAAATAGCCGCCTTCATATTGTGGCGAAGACAGGTGCTACCGAGATTAATGATGTTCAGTTCATTAAGGGTAAGCCGTATGTTGTCAGCCGTCTGCCAATCGTCAGAGACGGCCGGATTATCGGCGCCATCGGCAAGATTGTGTTCAGCAGGGTGGAGGAAGTTCAGGAGATTGCCCGCAAGCTTGACGCAATGGCGAGCAAACTGTCTTTTTACAAGAAAGAGCTAAGTAAGTACAGCAAAAATGCTCCCGACATGGTTAGCTTCGATGATATCGTAACAATCAACAGTGAGTTTATCAAAACCAAGCAGGAGGCTTACCGGGTTTCCCAGAGCAACTCTACCATCCTGCTTACCGGAGAAAGTGGTACCGGCAAAGAGCTGTTCGCGCAGGCCATCCATCTTGCCAGCCAGCGCCGCAAAGGGCCGTTTATCAAGGTGAACTGCGCGGCGGTGCCCGAAAATTTGCTTGAAAGCGAATTTTTCGGCTATATGCCCGGAGCTTTTACCGGTGCTCACCGGGAAGGAAAGCCGGGTAAATTTGAACTTGCCGATGGGGGGACAATCTTTCTTGATGAAATCGGCGATATGCCGCTTTCCCTGCAGGCCAAGATTTTGCGGGTGCTGCAGGACAGGGCGGTCGAAAGACTTGGGGCTACCAAGTCAAAAAAAGTTGATGTCCGTGTCATTGCCGCGACCAATCAGAACCTGGAAAAGAAGTTAAGGGAAGGAAGCTTCCGGGAAGACCTGTACTACCGGTTAAATGTGATTTCGCTGGAACTGCCCCCCCTGCGGGAAAGAAAAGAAGATATCATCCCGCTTTCCTATGTTTTCCTGCAAAAATACAATCAGCTGTTCGGGCTGAACATCAAAGAGTTGTCACCTCAGGCCATGTTCGTACTGCAGAATTATGACTGGCCGGGCAACGTCCGTGAATTGGAAAATGTGATTGAGAGGGCTGTCAACTTCGCAAGCCATGATGTAATCGAGGAAAGACACCTTCCCGCCAAGCTTTTCCCCGGACAGGAACAGCCCGATAAACAGCACAGCGACGGCGACAAAGGCACAAGTGTAAACGCGGATATTTTTGAAAAGAAGGTCAACGAAGCGGAATACGAAATTATCCTTTCCGCACTGCGCGCTGCGGGGGGGAACAAGAGCAAAGCGGCCGCGCTCCTTGGGAAAAGCCGCTCCTGGCTGTACGAAAGATTGAAGAAAATGGATATTTGGCTGTGAAAGTGTCTGAATATTCGTACACTTAAAACCGATTGTACAAGAACGCGGACACCTTAATAATTGCCGGCCTGATGAAAAAGCCCTTTACCAAAGGCTTTTTGTTTTTTGCAAGGTTTGGTATAATTCTTGCTTTATGTAGAGTCAAGTCTGGTCAGTCGGAGGATGATGTAATGAGAAAGGTACGAATTGGGGCAGGCCAGGGTTTTCTGGGAGACAGTCCTTTCCCAGCCTTGGATGTGGTACGCCATGGCGAGGTTGCATTTTTATGCTGCGACGCGCTGGCCGAACTTACCCTGGCAATTCTCCAAAAGCTAAAAAATCGCGGTGCCGGCGGCGGCTGGACACCAGATCTCAGGACCTATATGAATCTTTTACTTGGGGAATGCAGGCAGCGAAATATCAGAATTATTACTTCAGCAGGAGGACTCAATCCCCGGGGAGCGGCCACGGAAGTCGCTGATGCGGCCCGGGCGCTGGGCATTAGGGGCCTGCGCGTCGGCGTGGTGGAAGGTGACGACATCAGCGGCTCCTTAGATGAATTCCTGCAACGGGGTATCCCCCTGGACAATCTGGAGACGGGGGAGCCTTTCTCGGCTCTGAGCAGGGACCAGATCCTCTTCGCCAATGTTTATCTTGGCGCCGGGCCCATTGTTGAAGCCCTGGACAAAGGTGCTGATGTGGTGATTACCGGGCGCTGTGCCGATACAGCCCTGTTCCTTGCGCCGCTTATTCACGAATTCGGCTGGGCAGTGAACGACTGGGACCGTGTTGCTGCCGGTGTGGTTGTGGGGCATTTGCTGGAATGCTCGGCACAATCCACCGGGGGGAACTTCAGTGGCGACTGGTGGGATGTCCCGGATATGCACCGCCCCGGGTACCCTATCGCCGAAGTGGATAAAGACGGTAACGCCGTGTTGACCAAGGCGGAAGGGTGCGGTGGATTGGTGACACGGGAAACGGTCGCCGAGCAGCTAATCTATGAGGTACACGACCCGGCAAGATACGTGACTCCTGACGTAGTGGCTGACTTTACCAGCGTACGATTGAAAGATTTGGGCGGTAACCGTGTATCCGTGACAGAGGTCAAAGGGGCGCCCCGGCCCGAAAAACTTAAAGTTTCCATTGGCTACAGCAACGGCTGGTGCGGTGAGATGACCGTCCGCTACGCCTGGCCGGATGCGTTGAAAAAGGCGCGCAAGGCCGAAGAGATTATCCGCAGGCAAATGGCACTGCTGCAGATTAAACCGCAAGAAACGGTCGTGGAATACCTAGGGGTTAATTCTCTGCTCGGGCCCGCGGCGGACGAACCACCCGGCGACCTGGAAGAAGTGGGGCTGCGTATGGCCATCAGGACGAAAAATCGTAGGGAGGCAGAGCTGTTTCCCCGGCTTTTCCCGCCCCTTGCACTTAACGGCCCTCCTGGCCTCGGTGCCGGCAGTTTCGGCGGCAATCGGGCGCGTGAGTTGATCGGCCTCTGGTCCGCCCTTGTCTCCAGAGAAGAAATAAAACCGGTTGTGGAGATTCTGGAGGTGAACTAGATGGTAGTGAAAATCCGGCTTAAAGAACTGGCGCGCAGCAGGTCGGGCGACAAAGGAAACACTTGCAACATCGGCCTGATTTCCAGGAAACCGCAATATTATCCTATCTTGCTGCGGGAGGTTACAGCCGAAAAGGTAAAAAAACATTTCGGAGACTTTGCCAGGGGTGAAGTGGTGCGGTATGAAATGCCCAACATCGACGCGCTGAACTATGTCCTGTACGAGGCCCTGAACGGGGGTGCGGCCAGTTCCATACGCAGTGACAACCTGGGCAAATGTTTCGGGAGCGCGCTGCTTAAGATGTGGGTTGAGGTTGAAGAGAGCGAACTATAAGCTGCAGGGAGGTGTGGCGTTGTACCAGGATATTCTCTATGAAAAAACGGACAGGGTCGCGATTGTAACACTGAACCGACCCCAGGTGAGAAATGCTTTAAGCTACAGGATGGTAACGGAGATGGTCGCCGTGCTTAAGGAAGCGGATAGTGATGACGGAGTCGGTGCCGTTATTATCCGTGGAGGCGGAAAAGCGTTTTGTGCAGGCGGTGATATCGGTGAGTTTGCTGCCGTTGTGCAAAAAAGTCCGGTGGAGGTTTACCTGGAGGGAGTTGAGACAACCGAACTTTTTCAATTGGGTGATACGATGAAAAAGCCGTTAATCGCCGCGGTCAACGGGCTGGCCATGGGCGGCGGTGTGGGCCTGACGGCGATGTGCCATCTGGCCGTAGCCGCGGAAGATGCCAGGTTTGGCCTGACGGAAATCAACCTAGGGTTTTTCCCTTTTGTGATTTTACCGCTCGTGGTCAGGGCCGTCGGCTACCGCAAAGCACTTGAACTAAGCCTTACGGGCGAGCAGTTCGATGCCGGGGAGGCAAAGGCGATGGGTTTGGTTAATGACGTGGTCCCCTCTGCGGAGCTGGATGAAAAAGTGTTAAATCTGGCATCCAGGCTGGCCGGCAGGAGCCCGCTGGCGGTAAGGATGGGTCTGTTTGCGGCGCTGCAGGCGGAGAAAATGCCGGTTCCTGACGCCACGAGCTACTTGAACATCCTGCGGACCATCTCTTTTAAAAGCGATGACCTGGCAGAAGGTGCCCGGGCTTTCCTGGAAAAGCGGCAGCCCTGCTGGCAGGGCAAGTGACAGTGGAGGAGGTACGTAATGAAGTCGATTTGTTCAAACATCGACGGCGTAATAGCCGAGATCAAGGTCAAAGTGGGTGATGAAGTTATCCCGGGCCAGGAAGTCGTCGACGTAGAGTCGATGAAAAGTATCATCACCCTGGTCAGCGAGATTGGCGGCATTGTCAGGGAAATCAAAGTTTCTGAGGGGGATTTTATCGGCGAAGATGATCCCCTCGTCATCCTGGAATAGAGGGATGAAGTATGTTTAAAAAGATACTGATTGCCAATAGGGGTGAAATCGCCGTTAGGGTTGCCAGAACATGCAAACAGCTCGGCATTGCTGTGGTAGCCGTGTATTCCGACGCTGACGCGGACGCCCTTCATGTGAAAATAGCTGACGAGGCCTATCCGCTTGGTGAGCCCCCGGTTTCAAAAAGCTATCTGAACGCCGGGAAAATTATCCGGGCGGCCCTGGAGAGCAGGGCGGAAGCGATTCACCCCGGTTACGGATTATTATCGGAAAACCCGCATTTCTCCCGCCTTTGCAGGGAAAACAACCTGGTTTTTATCGGCCCCACACCGGAGGCTATCGAGCTGATGGGAGACAAGCTGGCCGCGCGCAGGCTGCTGTCGGCCAAAGGGGTGCCTGTGGTCCCCGGGCACAATGAGCCGTTGGCCGATGAGGTTGAGGCGCTAAGGGCGGCGGCGGAGCTGGGCTATCCTGTCATGCTTAAAGCAGCCGCGGGCGGCGGCGGGATCGGCATGGCGGCCGTGCACAAGCCGGATGAAATGGCTAGGCTATATAAAGAATGCTGCTTCCGGGCCAAATCTAGTTTCGGCAAAGAAGCAGTCTATCTCGAAAAGCTCGTTGTCAATCCCAGGCATATCGAAGTTCAGATTCTGGGCGACAAAGAGGGCACCGTGCTGCATTTCCATGAAAGGGAATGCTCGGTACAGCGCAGGCACCAAAAAATTATCGAAGAGGCGCCTTCGCCTTTTGTAGATGACCTGCTGCGGGAAAAGCTGGTCCGGGCGGCCGTGCGGTGCGCCGAGACGATCGGCTATGAAAATGCCGGTACGGTGGAATTTATCATTGGCGAGGATAGAGAACCCTATTTCCTGGAGATGAATACACGACTCCAGGTCGAACATCCGGTAACGGAAATGATCACAGGCCTGGATTTGGTGCACGAGCAGCTGAAAATCGCTGCCGGGGTACTACTGTCGGGAAGGGAGACGCCAAGGGCTGACGGCTGGGCCATAGAGTGCCGAGTTTATGCCGAAGATCCTGAGACGTTCCGTCCGTCCCCGGGAGTGATAACGGCTCTGTTCTTACCGGAAGATGACGGCCTCCGCATTGACCACGGCCTACTACCGGGATATAAGGTATCCGCATTTTATGACCCGTTACTGGCCAAAGTGATTGTTTGGGGTGTAACTAGGGAGCATGTGCTGGAAAAGATCATCTCGGCCCTCGGAGAAATACGGATTGATGGAATTAAGACCAACATCCCGTTGCTGCAGAAGATACTCAGCGACGGTAGTTTCCGTGAGGGAAGCTACAATACCAACCTGGTGTCCCGCTTATTGGTGCAATAGTGCAGATAGGAGGTTGAGGAAGTGAGCCATTATTTTACCAAAGAGCATGAGGCAATTCGCAAGGTGGTGCGCGAGTTTGTGGAAAAAGAAGTCTCTCCCTTTGTGGATGAATGGGAAGAGGCCGGAGAATTCCCACGGGAAATATTCAAGAAGCTAGGAGACCTGGGGATACTGGGTATCCGCTGCCCAGAAAAATATGGCGGCAGCGAGGCCGACTATTATAGTTCTCTTGTAATCGCCGAAGAGATGGCCCGCTGCGGCGCCGGCGGTATGCCCATGGGTGTGGCGGTGCAGATGGAAATGGTTATTCCCACCATTCTGCAGTTCGGGACTGAAGAGCAGCTTGAGAAGTACCTGGTGCCCGCGGTTAAGGGGGACATCATTACCGCGCTGGCCATCACCGAACCGAACGCAGGCTCCGATGTGGCCGGTATCCAGACGTATGCCGTACGGGACGGCGATCACTGGGTGCTTAACGGCAGTAAGATGTTCATCACCAACGGGACTAGGGCCGATGTGGTCATTGTGGTGGCGAAAACCGAGCGGTCAAAGGGCTACCAGGGGGTAACCCTTTTCCTGGTGGAAAAAGGCACACCCGGATTTACAATTTCCAAGAAGCTGGATAAACTGGGGATGCGCAGTTCGGATACAGCGGAATTAAGCTTTAGCGACTGCCACGTTCCCCACAGCAATGTACTCGGCCGGTTGGGCGAGGGCTTTTACCACATCATGTGGGAGCTGCAGGGCGAAAGAATCATTGCCGCCGCGGGAGCCGTCGCCTTTGCCCAGCAATGCTTGGAAATCGGCATCCGCTATGCGCAGGAAAGAGTCCAGTTTGAAAAGCCAATTGCCAAGTTCCAGGTGATCCGCCATCGCTTTGCCGATTTGGCTGCGCAGATTGAAGCTGTGCGCCAGTTGGTTTACCATATCGGTTATCGTGTGCAAAACAAGGATTACCCGGTTAAAGAAATTTCCATGTGCAAGCTGCTATCTTCCAGGGTGGCCTTTGAGACAGCTGATTTTGTCCTCCAAGTCCACGGCGGGTACGGGTACATGATGGAGTATCCCATTCAGCGGATTTGGCGAGATGTGCGTCTCTACAGGATCGGTGCTGGCACCGACGAAATCATGCACGAAATCATTGCCAAGCAGCTGAATATTTAGAAAGGATGGTGGGTATGACAGACAGGATCACCGAACTGCGAAGTAAAAAGGAAAGCGCCCGGCAGATGGGCGGACCGGAGAAAATCGCACAGCAGCACCAACAGGGCAAGCTTACCGCACGTGAGCGGATTGACCTGCTTTTCGATGCAGGAACATTTTATGAAGTAGGGGTCCTTGCCCATTCCAACCATCCCAGCCTGAGTGCACGCAATACGCCGGCTGATGGAGTGATCACCGGGTTCGGACATATTGATGGCCGCCTGGCATGCGTTGCGGCATACGATTACACGGTGCTTGCCGGCTCCATGGGCGAGGTTGGGGAAAGAAAAGTCACGCGCATACGACAGTGGGCACTGGACAACAGAATGCCCATGATTTGGCTGATTGACTCGGCGGGCGCCCGTATCCAGGAAAGCACCGGCTCCCAGTTCGCCGAATCCGGTAAATTGTTCTTCGACCAAGTCATCATGTCCGGTGTGGTCCCGCAGGTTGCTGCCATGATGGGGCCGGGCGCAGCGGGCACGGCCTACATTCCGGCACTGTCTGACTTTGTTCCCATGGTTAGGGGCACAAGCAGTATGGCCCTTGGTGGCCCCCACCTGGTAAAGGCGGCCATTGGCGAGGACGTTTCTGAACAGGAGCTGGGCGGCTCGCAGGTGCATTGCACAAAGAGCGGCGTGGCGGACCTGGAAGTTGAAAACGACGAGGAGTGCATCCGGAGCATCAAAAGGTTTCTGAGCTATCTCCCGTCCCACAACCAGGATGTGCCTCCCGAAATCGACGTGGGTGATCCTCCCAACCGCCTCTGTGAAGAACTCAATTCAATCGTGCCCGATAACCCGAAGATGCCCTACAATATGTATGACGTAATTTACAGCATCGTTGACCGGGACAGTTTCTTCGAAATCAAACCGGGCTGGGCGAAAAACCTGATCACCGGCTTTGCCCGTTTTAACGGCATCTCCTGTGGTATCCTGGCCAACCAGCCCATGGTTAGGGGCGGCATTCTGGACATCGATTCCGCGGATAAGGCCACACGGTTTATGCAGCTCTGTGACGCGTTCAATGTACCCCTAATCTTTTTGCAGGATGTCCCTGGGTTCATTATCGGCTCCCGTGTGGAAAAGCTGGGGATCATCCGTCACGGAGCAAAGATGCTCTTTGCCGTCTCCGAAGCCACCGTGCCGAAGGTAACTGTAATCCTGCGCAAGGCTTACGGGGCCGGGTATTTTGTGATGTGCGGTAAACAATACGAACCGGATCTGATTGTTGGCTGGCCTACCGCCGAAATCAGCGTAATGGGGCCGGAAGGCGCGGTTAATATCATCTTCCGCAAGGAAATTTTCGAGGCAGACAATCCGGAAGAACTGAGGAATGAACGCTGCGCGGCCTTTAGGAAACTGATCAGCCCCTATCTTGCCGCGGCCAATCATTTTATCGACGATATTATTGAGCCGGCTGAGACAAGAAAAGTCATTATTAACGCACTGACGCTGGCCAGGAACAAGAAGCGTCAGCGACCGTGGCGAAAACACGGCGTAATGCCGGTTTAGGTAACTATATGGCATACGTTAACCTAATTGAAGTCCCCGGAAGGAAGGCGTCGCCGCTTTCTCCAGGAAAAAGAAGCCTGGAAATTACGCGCTACAATATCACGATTAATGCCATCGTCCCGGGAGTCATCGCCACCGAGGCCTTCAACAGCGGCAATCCAAAAATTTAGATATGCCTGTGCGGGACCCATAATTCAGTTCAGGCAAGGAAGTGGTGTGAAGGCTTAATTCAGAATATTTTGATTTATTTGCAAAAAGACTCTCGGAAACCCATCCCAAAAAAAATAGAGTATGGTAACTCCGGGAGTCGGGATCGCCGCAAATCGTTCTTTGACAGCTTCATATGGCAATAGCAAGAAAATAATCATCCAGAACTCTAAAAAAGGCAGCATGAAATAAGCCCTGCCGGTGACTCACTTTTTAGACCTGGTTCAGGGGAAATCAGGCAGCTTTATGAATTAGGCCTAACTTAAGAAAGAGGGTTCCTCCGAGAATACCCACCTGAGCATCAAGGTGCTGATTGATGGCAGCGAGAGAAGCGAACCAAAACCAACGCTTTTCCGCCCGGAAACGCAAACT
>DYEY01000054.1 GCA_020725465.1 Dethiobacter sp. | reverse complement strand
GTGTCTTTGGCTTCCTCGAGTTTGTTCAGCTGTATGCAGCATGTAGTTCCGAAGTGAAGAATCGCTTGAACCCCATCCTTGCCAAAGTATAGGTTGAACTCTATCCCCTGTTCAATTCCAAATTACGAATCAAAGAGTAAATCGTCAAATGTTGCGAACGGGCTGTAGTTGTGATAGAATGTGTCTTGCAACCTAAGGCTAGGATAATCGACTGACTCCGACGTTTGTCTTGGCTTTACGGGGTTACCAATGAACGAGGAGGTGAAATCATGGGCTTAGATACCATGCGCAAACAGAATCTGATAGCCAGGCATCGTATTCATGAAAACGATACCGGTTCGCCGGAAGTGCAGATAGCCCTTTTGACCGAAAGGATCAACTATCTGACCGAACACTTAAAAGAGCACAAAAAAGACCATCACTCCCGGCGTGGCCTCTTAAAAATGGTCGGTCAGCGCAGGGGACTGCTTAATTACCTGAAAAAAAATGACGCCGAGCGCTACAGGGCCATTCTGGAAAAACTGGATCTGCGCAAGTAGTTTCCCGAACTCGGCAAAACAGCAAGCAAAAAAGCGGGGGAAACCCCGCTTTTTTTACAACACAAGAGAGAGGATGTATTTAATGCAAAAATTTTCCCTGGATTTCCACGGCAGGGAATTGACCTTTGAGATCGGCAGGCTGGCCAGGCAGGCCAACGGTGCCGTACTGGTCAGTTATGGCGACACCGTTGTGCTGGTGACAGCTACCGCCTCCGCCGAACCGCGCGAGGGGATTGACTTTTTCCCGCTTACGGTGGACTACGAGGAGCGCCTGTATGCCGTAGGCAAGATTCCCGGCGGTTTTATCAAGAGAGAAGGACGGCCTACGGAAAAAGCCATCCTGGCTGCCCGCCTCACCGACCGTCCCTGCCGCCCCCTGTTTCCCAAAAACTTCCGTAACGCCGTACATATCGTAGCCACCGTCCTGTCAGTTGACCAGGACAGCCCGCCGGAGGTTCTCTCCATCTGCGGCGCCTCGGCGGCACTGTCCATCTCCAATATACCATTTGCCGGCCCTATCGCCGCCGTGGTGGTAGGTTGGGTGGACGGCAGGCCTGTAATAAACCCCAGGCAGGAGCAGGCGGAAGTATCCCGCCTCCACCTGGTGGTGGCCAGCACCGAAGACGCAGTGATGATGGTGGAAGCCGGTGCCGCCGAGCTGACCGGGGAGGAAATACTGGAGGCCATTATGGCCGGCCATGCAGCCAACCGGGAAATTATAGCAGTCCAGAAAAAAATGGCGGCTGAACTTGGTATGGAAAAAATGACCGTTGCCGAATTCGTCCCTGAAGAGAGGGTTGCCGACGAAGTCCGCGCCTTCTGCCGGGAAAGGGTGGCCCAGGCTGTGGCCACCGTGGAAAAACAGGAACGGGAAACGGCCATTGAAGCTTTGAAGAAAGAAACCATGGCGCACTTCGCCGCAATATATCCGGAAAACGAAAAAGACGTGAGGGTGGTTTACGATGAGCTGGTCAGGACCACCATGCGCCAGATGATCCTGCACCGGGGGTTGCGTCCGGACGGGCGCTCGCCCGCGCAGGTGCGTCCCATCACCTGCGAAGTGGGCGTGCTGCCCAGGACGCATGGCTCCGGCCTTTTTACCCGCGGCCAGACCCAGGTTCTGAACGTTACCACGCTGGGAGCTCCGGGAGACGTACAACGCCTGGACGGGCTTGGCCTTGAGGAAACCAAGCGCTACATGCACCACTACAACTTTCCACCTTACAGCGTGGGCGAGGCCGGCTTCATGCGCGGCCCCGGTCGCCGTGATATCGGACACGGCGCCCTGGCGGAACGGGCCCTGTTGCCTGTGCTCCCCTCCCAGGAGGAATTTCCGTATACCATCAGGCTGGTTTCCGAGGTGCTGGAGTCCAACGGTTCCACCTCCATGGGCAGCGTCTGCGCCTCCACCCTGTCGCTGATGGATGCCGGTGTGCCCATTAAAAAACCGGTGTCCGGCATCGCCATGGGCCTGATCAAAGAAGGCGAAAACATCGTTGTTCTCTCCGATATCCAGGGCATGGAAGACTTCCTGGGCGACATGGACTTCAAGGTTGCCGGCACCAGGGACGGCATTACCGCACTCCAGATGGACATCAAGATCAGGGGGCTTTCCCGCGAGATCCTGTCAAAGGCACTGGCACAGGCCAAAGAAGGCTACCTGCATATCCTGGACAAGATGACCGCCGTGATAGCTGAACCGCGACCCGAACTGTCGCCGTACGCCCCGCGCATCATCATCATCCACATCGACCCCGACAAGATCCGCGACGTAATCGGGCCGGGCGGCAAGATGATCAACAAGATTACCGCGGAGACCGACTGCGAAATCGATATCGAGCCGGACGGCACCATCTACATTGCCGCCGTCAACCCGGAAAAGGGCAAAATGGCGGTGCAGATGATAGAAAGCCTCACCAAGCCGGTGGAAGTAGGCGAAGTCTACACCGGCAAGGTGACCCGGGTGGAAAAATACGGAGCTTTTGTGGAAATTCTGCCGGGCAAGGAAGGCCTTGTCCATATCTCGCGGCTGGCCCACGAACGGGTGGAAAAGACCGAGGACGTGGTCAAACTGGGCGATGAGATACCGGTGAGGGTCATTAATATCGACGACCGCGGCAGGATCGACCTCTCAAGGCGTGCTGCCATTCCCAACGAAAAAGGGGAAATGGTGGAAGACGGGCCGCCCAAGCGAGAAGACCGGCGTGACCGTGACCGTGACCGCAGGAGCGGCAACGACCGCCGGCCGCCACGCAGGACATAACTTTATGCCAGAGGGACGGAGTTGTTGGCACCATGAAAAATAAGACAAAGGGGCTGTCGCTGTGACAGCCCCTTAATCATTTTTCAGAAAATTATTTATCAGACCGGTGTATACCATTACCATATCCAAAAGTTTTGGGATGCTTTCAAAAACGATCCGATTTTCTATTTTATCGTATTCATGGACTATCCTGTTTCTCATCCCGGTGGAGGACGCCAGTTCAGAGGCAAAATCCGGGGGAAGAATACCCAATTCGCCGAGGATTGTAAATGAAGTGAAGTAATCCTTGGGCGGCGCGTGGTTATAGCCAAGAATAAGGAGTGAATTTATATCCACCATGTTTTCCACTATCAGCTGAATCAGTCTCTCACCTGTGCGCCTGATGAAGTAATTGGAAGTGTATTGTTCAAATGTATAGGTCCGAAACGGTTCCAGTTCGGAAACATAACCGGCAAGGTTAATTAACTTCCGGCGGATGACATGTGTTTGTTCCATTTCTTATTCCTCCGGCGAAATTTTTCAGGTATCCCCCTGCCAGGTTAAAGATTTTCTGCATATCGTGATACTTTTTTATGGTGTCGGTATAGAACCGCAGAAACACTTCAATCTCTGAACAGTAGATAATTTTGTAGCAGGAAATAACCTGAAAGTTTAAAAGCGGGTCGCTTTTGTTTAAGACGACTATATCGAGAGTTCCACCGGGGAAGATATCCATCAGTCCCCGTATAACATCAACATAATTATAATCGTTGCCTGCAAACAGCAGTCCAAGGTCCGTATCGCTGTCTTCCCGGTGTTTCCCGGCGGCACGGGAACCGAACAGCAGGATCAGGGCTATATTGTTTCTTTGGGCGAACAGTTCCAGTTTCTCAGTGTCGATTTGCATGTTGTTATCCCACCGGCCTTTTAAATTATTACTGCATAAATGTAGCAATATTTCGTTGTAGTGTTATGGTCTTTTATTGTTATTATATAGCTTTGCCCTGTATAAAGAAAGAGCAGGTGTTGAACATGCACGGAAAAATGCCGCCACCGGTCCGGGCACACCGGACCGGTGGCGTGTCTCAATGGTGGAAAATGCCGTAACACCGGGGAGGGTTAGTAATATTATGTAATGAAAACAAAACAGGAGAGTGGTTATCAACGCTATGAAAAAAAAGGTCGTCTTTTTGGGTTTGTTGCTGCTTATGCTGGTGGTGCCAGTATTTTCATCCGGGTGCGGCCGCAAAAAGGATGCCGGGCTGACCAGGGTCAGGCTGAATGAGGTGACCCACTCGGTATTCTATGCGCCCCTGTACGTTGCCATTAACCTGGGTTTTTTTGAAGAGGAGGGCATCAGTCTGGAGCTGACCACCGGCCAGGGCGCCGACAAAGTGATGACGGCGCTGTTGGCTGGTCAGGCAGACATCGGGTTTATGGGACCGGAAGCGACCATCTACGTGTTTAACCAGGGGCAGGACGACTACGTAGTAAACTTCGCACAGCTGACCAAGAGGGACGGCTCTTTCCTGATGGCCAGGTCACCTGATCCCAATTTCCGGTGGGAAGCGGTGCGGGGAACAACTATCATCGGCGGACGCAAAGGTGGTATGCCGCTGATGACGCTGGAGTACGTACTTAAAAACAACGGCATCTACCCCGGCCGGGACGTGGAAATACTTACCAACATTCAATTCGCGCTGATGGCCGGCGCTTTTGCCGGCGGTGAGGGAGACTACGTCACCCTGTTTGAACCGGTTGCCACCAGCCTGGAAAGAGAAGGAGTGGGTTATGTGGTGGCCTCGGTGGGAGAGCACAGCGGCGAAATACCCTATACCGTGTTTTCCGCGCGCAAGAGCTACCTGGAAAAGAACAAAGATATAATCCAGAAGTTTACCAATGCAGTTTACCGCGGGCAGCTTTGGGTTGACAAAAACACTCCGGTGGAGATAGCCAGGGCCATAAAGCCGTCTTTCCCGGAAACAGAGGAAGCGGTGCTGGAAAACGTTGCAAGGCGGTACAAGGAAATCGATGCCTGGGCCAAGACACCGGTATTTACGGAACCAGCTTTTAACCGGCTGCAGGATGTTATGGAGCTGGCAGGGGAGCTGGACAAAAGGGCGCCTTATGAAAAACTGGTGACCAACCGGTTTGCCGCAGAAGCGGTCAGGATGGTGAAGTAAGCGGGTGATTATGTGAGGGAAGGACCTTTTGTGGCAATAAAAGACCTGACCATGAAGTTCCATAGCCCCGAGGCGGAAATAACCGCCCTGGACCGGCTTTCCCTGGAAGTGATGGAAGGCGATTTTGTCAGCATAGTGGGTCCGAGCGGATGCGGCAAATCCACAGTGCTGAACATCATCGCCGGGCTTTTTGAACCGACGGCGGGGGAGGTGCTTATCAGCGGGAGGAAGGTCAGGGGACCTTCCTCCCGTGTCGGGTACATGCCGCAAAGCGACCAGTTGTTTGAATGGCGCACCATCTGGCGCAACGTTCTGCTGGGACTGGAGGTTCAGGGCAAGCTTACCCGGGAGACGTCCTCCTTTGCCGAACACCTGCTGGAGAAATACGGGCTGATTGAATTCAGGGAAGCGTACCCAAGCCATCTTTCCGGGGGAATGAGGCAGCGGGTGGCGCTGATCAGGACACTGGCAGTGAACCCGGAACTGTTGCTGCTGGATGAAGCGTTTTCCGCCCTGGATTACCAGACCAGGCTGCTGGTGGCCGATGAGGTGAAGCAGATAATCAGCCGGGAAAACAAAACGGCTATCCTGGTTACCCATGACATAGCCGAAGCCATCAGTATGAGCGATTTCGTGGTGGTACTGACCAGGCGGCCCGGCCGGGTAAAAAACATTCACCGGATTGTACTTACCTGCAGCGAGAAGACTCCGATCCGGTGCCGGGAAGCCGCTGAATTCAGGGACTACTTTTACGGGATATGGAAGGAGCTGGATGTTTATGTCTGATAACTCCATATCCCCGGAACAGGCGTCTTACCTGCGGGCGAGAAAACGCTACCGGCTGAAGGTAATCATCTCCAGGATATTGCTTCTGGTAGGCATTGTCGTGCTGTGGGAGGCGGCGGCCGAACTCAGACTGGTTGACCCTTTCATCACCAGCCAGCCCAGCAGGGTGGTACGGACCCTGCTAATGTTGCACCAACAAGGTGTGCTCTATCGCCACGTGGGTATAACCGTTTTCGAGACAGTGGTTGGCTTTACCCTTGGCACCATAGCCGGTACCGGTGTTGCGGTGTTGCTGTGGTGGTCTGATTTTTTGTCGGATGTGCTGGACCCCTACCTGGTGGTGTTAAACAGCCTTCCCAAAATTGCGCTGGGACCCATTATCATAGTCTGGATGGGGCAGGGCATGCCCGCTATTATTACCATGGCGCTCCTGATATCACTGGTGGTTACCATTCTCGGCGTTTACAGCGGCTTCTCCCAGGTGGACAGCGAGAAAGTCAAGATGCTGCGCACCTTTGGTGCCACCAGGGGACAGGTATTGCGGATGGTGATCCTGCCTGCCAGTGTCCCCACCATTGTTTCAGCGCTGAAAATTAATGTGGGCCTGTCCTGGGTGGGTGTGATTGTGGGGGAATTCCTGGTTTCCCGGGCCGGGTTGGGTTACCTGATAGTCTACGGCGGGCAGGTATTCCGGCTTGACCTGGTAATGACCAGTGTGATAATCCTGGCGGTGGCGGCAGCGGTTATGTACCAGGCGGTGGTTTGGTTGGAGAGGTTGATATTGCGCTTTCGATAATTTGAGGGGGAGAGTCCCGGTTTGGGGACTCTCCCCTCATTTTTTATGGCTTGGCTGCATAAAGATTAACTGTAACCCGGCTAAAAGAAGGTGAAGATTTGAACAGGGAGATGAGACGACGCCGCCGGAGAAACAGGATTATCATCGGCGCTGTTTTGGCAATCCTGGCGCTGGCCGCCCTCCTGCAACGGCAGGTGCTTCAGGGCGTTTTTGTCCCCATGGCCAAAGGGGTGGTTTACCGCGTTGAAACCGTGCAAAAAGCGGTGGCCCTCACCTTCGATGTGGTCTGGGAACCGGCGGAGACCGGGCGTATTCTTGATACTCTGGACCGCTACCGGGTAAGCGCCACTTTTTTCCTGACCGGGGACTGGATCCGTAAAAACCCGGACCTGGCGCGGGAAATCATGGTGCGGGGGCATGAAATCGGCCAGCACAGCCAGTCGCACAAAATTATGACCGGGATGAAGGAAGAGACCCTGGCCAAAGAGTTTGATATGGCTGAAGAAACACTGCGGGAAGAGCTGGGGGTGCAGGCAACCCTGTTCAGGCCTCCTTACGGTGAAGTGGACCGGACCCTGGCTGATTTTGCCACAGGCCGCGGGTACCGGGTGATTATATGGAGCATCGCGCCACAGGACTGGCTGGATCCCGGCGTGGATAAAATCGTATCCAGGGTGGTAAAGAATCTGCACAACGGAGCTATAATCATGCTTCATACCAGTTCCAGCCAGGCGGTGGAGGCGCTGCCGGTGATCATCCAGAGCGTGAAAATGAGGGGATATACCATCTGCACGGTTTCCGGGCTGCTGTCGCTGGCAAAGTAATTGTTGGGGAGTGGTGCCATGCGCTACCGGTATTTCGGTGCCCTGTGCGGGCGCAGGGTGTTGAGCCTGGCGCTGATCGCCTGCCTGCTACCGCCGCTTTTGAGTGCTGGCAGCAGTGCCCTGCGCCGCAGCGTATCGACAGTGAAAAAAGGGGTTACGTTCGGTGGCAGCGCCATGGGCGGCCTGCTGCCGGAGGAAGTGCGGACAGTGGTTCAGGGGGTGGCCGAAGTTTACCGCGTGCCGCCGGTTAACGCCGCACCGGACGGGGAAAACGGCGGGGTCATACCGGAGCTGGACGGGTGCTTCCTGGACGTGGAGGAAACGGTGGCGGCAATTTTGCGCGCCGGGAAGGGAGAAAAGGTGCCGCCGGTGCTAAAAAACCAAAAAGCGGCGGTGACCCTGGCCGATTTTCCTGAAAAAGCGGTCTACCGCGGCAATCCGGCCAAGCCGCAGGTCGCCTTCCTGGTTAACGTGGCCTGGGGCAACGAGCACCTGGGACTGCTGCTGCAGGAGCTGCGGGAAGCGGGGGCGGGCGCCACCTTCTTCCCGGTAGGGCGCTGGGTCAGGCAACACCCGGAGTTGACCCGATCCATCAGTGAAGCCGGCTTTGAGTTGGCCAACCACGGCGATTCGGACGCGGTCAGCATGGCTAAGCTGGGACTGGAGGACTGCCGGGAACAAATCAGGGCAGGCGCTGAGGCGGTATACCTGGCCTGCGGCGTCAAGCCCCGTTATTACAGCCCGCACCGGGGAGAGCTGACGGAAACCGTCCTGAAAGCGGCAACCCTGGAAGGCAGCCGGGTTGTGATGTGGACGGTGGATACGGTGGACTGGAAGCTGCCCGGTGTGGAATGGATGCTGGCCAAAGTCCTGGACCAGGCTGGTGCAGGCAGCCTGATTTTGATGCACCCCACCGCGCAGACTGTGGATTTTTTAAAAAAGGCGATACCGGAATTGCGGCAAAGGGGCCTTGAGCCGGTGAGCCTGTCCGAGCTGCTGTCACCGGCACGGCCGCAAGTCAAAGGAGCGACAGGGCATTGAACAGGACGAAAACATTGCATGTGACATCACTTTTACTTCTGCTTGCGGTTTTGGGTGTCCTGTTTATGGCCTTTAATGCCGGCAACCGCCTCCACCGTTACCTGCGGGGTGTGAAACCGGGTGTAACGCTGGAGGGCGCAGTGATGACGGGACTCCTGGAAAGTGAAGTCCGGCAACGGGTGCAAAAAATGGCGGCTGCCATGGACCGACCACCCCGTAATGCCCGTTATGACCGGGCAACAAAGACAATTGTCCACGAAATGCCGGGAATTTTGGTGGATGTGCAGGAAACGGTAAACAGGGTTATGTCGGCGCCTCCTGACACCGGCGTTGAGCTGGCGGTAATCAGGCTGGAACCGGAACTGACAGCGGAAATTTTTCGTTCCATCAACAAAAAACTGTCGTCCTTCAGCACCAGCGGGGGCGGCAGCGCCGGGCGCACCGATAACCTTTACGTATCGGCCAGGTACATGAACGGCACCATCCTTGCACCGGGCGAAGTTTTTTCCTTCAACCAGGTCACAGGACCGCGCACGTTCGCCAGGGGCTACAGCATGGCGCCGGTGGTGGGGGGGATGGGCATCGGCGGCGGAGTCTGCCAGACTGCCACCACCATCTACAATGCGGCCAGGCTGGCCAAAATGGAAATCATTGAAAGGCACCCCCACAGTATCCGGGTGGGATACGTGCCACCAGGCAGGGATGCCACGGTGACCAATTATATTGATTTTAAATTCCGCAACTCCACGGATAAGTTTATCATGATACGCTCTGGCGCCGGGGGAGGGCACGTGTGGGTACAGATCTGGAGCCAGTGACTTGACAAAAGAAGGGAAACTGTATAAATTGGGGAAGAAAACCAAGCCATGGAGGTAATTATGGACACGGTAAAAGTATGTATCCAAAGGCTTCCCCACTCGGCCGGGCTGCCCCTGCCCCGCCGCATGAGCCACCACGCCGCCGGCTTTGACCTCGTCGCCGCCGTGGAGTCGGAGGTTGTCATCAATCCCGGAAAATGGGAGCTTATCCCTACCGGACTGCAGATAGCCCTGCCGCCCGGTTATGAGGCACAGGTCAGGCCCCGCAGCGGGCTGGCCTTAAAGAACGGTGTCACCGTGCTCAACAGCCCCGGCACCATTGACGCTGATTACCGCGGCGAAGTAAAAGTGATACTGGCCAACCTGGGAGAGGTTCCGTTCTCCGTATGCAGGGGGGAACGAATAGCCCAGCTGGTAATAAACAGTGTGCCGTTGGTGGTCCTGGAAGAATGCGCTGAATTGCCAGTCACGGAGCGGGGGCAGGGAGGCTTCGGGCATACAGGGAGATAGGAGGGAAAAAATTGATTGCTCTCTACCTGCTGCTGGCCATGCTGGTGTTTTCAGTTGCGCAGAGAGTGAGAATCAAGAAAAGGGTTTATGACCATGGCTTCCCCGAACAAGCCAAGCCTTCGCCGCTGTCTGAAGCCATTGTGGAACTGGTGAGCCTGGCCGGCGGCATATACCTTTCACTTTTGCTTTTGGTTTCTTTTTTGCAGATTGAGCTTCCCGGCAGGTTAAACATCTTCGGCCTGCAGACAGACCCACTGGCTTTTAGCGCGCTGGTACTGGCGATACTGCAGCCTTTTTTTATCAGGGCCCGGGTTTTTCTTAAAAAAGGGGGCAGTTAAAGTGGAACTTTCCCGGCTGTCCAGGAAAGAAATTATTAATCTTTACGACGGCTCCAGGCTTGGTTATGTGGGTGAAGCTGACCTGGTGATAGACGCCGCCACCGGCGCCATCAAATCCATGGTTATTACACCGAGGGCTGTGGGCCTGAAAATGTCACGGGGAATCAGGGAGCTGGTGGTGCCCTGGGAAGCAGTGAGAAAAATTGGCGATGAAGTTATGATAGTTGAGATTTCTCCGGTCCGCGCCTTGCGCCGTCCGGAATGTAATGAATAAAAGCGGTACTCCCGGGTTGATACTAGGAAGAGCCAGTATCGACCAAAGAGGAGGGTGAAATATGTCCGGTACTGTGGTTGGCCTGTTCAAATCAAGAGAGCAGGCGGAAGAAGCAATACGGGAACTGAAGGCAAGAAATTTTTCCGATGAACACATCTCCCTGGTTGCCCGCGATGAAGAAGGAAAAGAGGGAGGCCAAAAAAGAAGCTTTGAACACCAGAACCTGGCTGACGGCACAGCCGCCGGCGGAGCAATCGGCGGCCTGACTGGCCTCCTGGCCGGCGCCGGCGCCCTGCTGATCCCTGGTATCGGTCCCATCATCGCCGCCGGTCCTCTGGCCGGCGCACTCACCGGCATTGTGACCGGGGGTATTGCCGGAGGGCTGATAGACTACGGCATCCCCGAAGAAGAAGGAGAACATTACGAGCAGGAAATACACCGCGGTAACTACATGGTGGCGGTGGAGGCGGACGACGGTTACATGAAAAAAGAGGCAGAGGCGGTTTTTCGTGAGAACGGCGCTTACGATGTGAGGACACACGAATAAATGCAACTAAAGCCCGGCAGGCTCCGGGCTTCATTATTTTCTGTCACCCTTTTGGTCGGCAATCATATATTGGAATACCAGGAATCAGGAGGAGAGCACGTGTCGGAAAATTGTCTGAAAAACTGGGTAATTATCCTGGCAGGGGGAGACGCCAGGGAATACATAGTGGCGTCTGAACTGCAAAAACAGGGGGCTCAGGTCAGCCTGCTGGGATTTGAACAATACCCAAACCAGGGGGAACCGCCTGAACTTCCGGTCAAAGCCGATGCGGTAATCTGTCCCCTGGCCGGCATCGATGCCGGGGGGTATATTTACGCTCCCTTTGCGGCCCAGAAACTGAGCCTGCAACACCTGGAGCAATGGCTTGACAGGGGTACCCTTTTTCTCTGCGGCCGTATTCCGGAAGAACACCGGAAGCTCCTCACGCAAAGAGGGGTCAGGGTGGTGGCGACGGCGGAGCTGGATGAAATAGCCATTTACAACGCCATTCCCACCGCTGAAGGCGCCCTCGGGATAGCCATGCGGGAGAGCGCTGTCACCATTCACGGTAGCAGAGCGCTGGTAATAGGTCCGGGCCGCTGCGGCCTGCCCCTGGCCAAGATCCTCCAGGGCATCGGCGCCAGGGTAACAGTGGCCGCCAGAAGAAGGGAAGCGCTGGCGATGTGCCACGCCCTTGGTTTTTCCGTTTTGAACATGGCAGAAATGCAAACCGCGGCCGCGTGTTTCGACTTCATCTTTAACACGGTGCCAGCGCCGGTACTGGATGCCGCGGTCATCGCCTGTGTAAAGCCGGAGGCGGTGATAGTGGACATCGCGTCGGCACCGGGAGGGACCGATTTTGAAGCCGCGAAAAAGCGCGGCATAAGATGTTTCCTGGCGCCGGGGCTGCCCGGCAAAGTGGCGCCGGTAACCGCGGGCAGGATACTGGCGGAAGTATACCCTTTGATTCTGCTGGAACAGGGGAAAGGAGAATAACGGCAATGAGACTGAAGGGGAAGAGAATCGGGTTCGCCCTCACCGGCTCCCATTGCACGCTGGAAAAGGTAATGCCCGAGATTGAAAAAATCATGGCGGAAGGCGCCGAAATTTACCCGGTGATATCTCCTGCCATAGACCAGACCGACACCAGGTACGGAGATGCCACCGAGTGGAAAACACGGATAGTCAGGTTGGCGGGGCGTAAAATCATCAATAGTATTGTAAGCGCTGAACCTATCGGTCCCAAGATGCTGCTGGACGCTTACCTGGTGGTTCCCTGCACCGGCAATACCCTGGCCAAACTGGCAGCAGGCATCACTGATACCGCCGTTCTGATGGGAGCCAAAGCCATGCTGCGCAACCAGCGGCCGGTGGTGCTGGCCGTATCCACCAACGACGGTTTAGGTCTTAACGCCAAGAATATCGGTCTTTTGCTTAACACCAAAAACATTTATATGGTGCCGTTCGGTCAGGACAGTCCCTTCACCAAGCCTAACTCCCTGGTGGCCAGGATCGACCTGGTGCTTCCCACCCTGTTGGCCGCCCTGGAGGGAAGGCAGCTGCAGCCGGTTTTGGTCAACCTGGCTGAAGAAGACTTCCAGTTTGCCAGATAGAAGGTGAAAAGATGCGTCTGATTGTACAGAAATTCGGCGGTTCCTCACTAAACAGCGCACAGATGCGCAGGCAGGCGCTGCAGCACATACTGGCGGCCAGGCAGGACGGGTATAATCCGGTGGTGGTGGTGTCCGCCATGGGCAGGCGCGGGGATCCTTATGCCACAGACACCCTGCTTGACCTGCTCAGCGCCGTGGACCCGGCGGCGCCGGGCAGAGAAGCGGACGTTATCGCTTCCTGCGGCGAAATTATTTCTGCCGCCGTAATGGCTGCCCAGATCAACGCCGTTGGGGTAAAGGCAGTATCTCTGACCGGCTGGCAGGCGGGGATAATTACCGATGGTAATTTTGGCCAGGCTGAAATTATCAGGATAAAAAAAGAGCGGATATTAAAATATGCAGCTGAAGGCGTGGTGGCAGTGGTCGCCGGCTTCCAGGGCGTGAGCGAGCAGGGTGAAATAAACACACTTGGACGGGGAGGCTCAGACACCACGGCGGTGGCGCTGGCGGCGGCGCTGGAATCAGAAGCGGTGGAAATATACTCGGACGTTGATACGGTGATGACTGCCGACCCGCGTCTGGTGCCCCAGGCACGGCCAATCAGGGATATCGGGTACCAGGAGATACTGCAGATGGCCAGGGAAGGCGCCAGGGTGATTCATCCACGCGCTGTGGATATCGCCATCCAGTACAACCTGCCCCTTGTTTTAAAAAAGACGGGGCAGCTGGACGGGGGTACCCGGGTCACCCACCGCAGCGCCAAAGATGAAAAGGGGTTCATGCCCAAAGGCAGGGTGGTCAGCGGCATTACCCACGTGACGGGATTGGCACAGGTGCGGCTGCAAAACCCCGCCACCGGCTGCAAAGAGCTGGAAGAGGCGCTGCACAGGCTGGCCGGCGCCGGGGTTAGCATTGACCTCATCAGTTTTTCACCAAAGGAAAAAATGTTCACCGTACCGTCTGCTGACTCAGAAAGAGTTATCGCCGCTTTTTCGGCGGTGGGTTGCGAAGCCAGCGTTGAAAACGGTTACGCCAAGGTTTCGGTGGTGGGTTCGGGCATGCGCGGCATCCCCGGTGTAATGGCGCGGGTGGTGGCCGGCTTAAACCGTGCCGGCGCCGATATACTGCAGACCGCCGATTCTCATCTCAGTATCTCCTGCCTGATCAGGGAAATGGATGTTTCCCGTGCTGTCCAGGAGCTGCACCAGGAGTTCGGCCTGGGCGAACCGGAAAAGTAACCTTCCGGCCTTAATTGAAAAATAACAGTGGGTCTGGTATAATCACAAGTAAACTTTGGTTAAAACTGGAGGGGGATCCTTTGTCAGCACCATTTGGGGAACTGGTTACAGCCCTGGTAACCCCTTTTACGGAAAAGGGCGGGCTTAATATCAAAAAGGCTGAGGAGCTGGCGCTATACCTGGTGGAGAACGGTTCGGACGCCCTGGTGGTATGTGGTACCACCGGTGAGTCCCCCACGCTCAGCGATGAAGAGAAAACAGAAATGTTTGCCGCTGTAGCCAAAGCGGTAAAAGGCAAAGCCAGGGTAATTGCCGGAACAGGCAGCAATGATACCGCAAAAACCATACGGCTTACCCAAAAAGCGCAGGCCTGCGGAGTGGACGGCATAATGCTGGTTGTACCTTACTACAACAAACCTTCGCAGGAGGCACTCTACCGTCATTTTGCCGCGGTGGCGGCGGCCACAACACTGCCGATTATGCTTTACAACGTGCCCGGCAGGACCGGGGTTAACATGTCCGCCGGCACCACGGTGCGCCTGGCCGGCATTGACAATATCGTGGCCGTCAAGGAAGCCAGCGGTGACCTGGAACAGATAGCTTTTATCAGTGCCGCCCGGCCTCCCGGTTTTTACATATACAGCGGGGATGACGCGCTTACGCTGCCCATTCTGGCCATTGGCGGGACCGGCGTGGTTTCGGTGGCTTCACACATAGCCGGCCGGGAAATAAGGGAGATGATCCGCGCTTTTAAGGCGGGACAGACCGGGCGGGCCCTGGAGCTGCACCTGAGGCTTTTGCCTTTGTTTAAGGCGATGTTCATCACCGGCAACCCTGTACCTGTCAAGGGAGCCATGAACCTGCTGGGTCACGGCCTGGGCCCTGTCCGCCCGCCCCTGCTGGATCTGGAGGGGGCGGAAAGGGACAGTGTGCAACAGGTTCTTAAAGAAATGGGCTACCTCTAAATCTGAATCAGGAAAGGCCGTGTCCGGTCAGGGCGCGGCCTTGTTTGCTTGCACGGGTAATTTGCTTAGAGTATAATGAAAGCTGTAGAAATAAAGGAAAATACAGACAGACAGAGGTGAAATAATATTGCCGGCTGAACACTCAAGAAAGAAAGCCAGGATAAAACCGGACAGCGAAGAAAAACTGCAGATTATCCCGCTCGGCGGTATCGGCGAGATAGGCAAGAATATGTTTGTTATCCGCTGCCAGGACCAGATTATTGTTATTGACGCCGGGCTTGCTTTTCCGGGGGACGAACTTCTCGGCATAGACGTGGTTATTCCCGATATCAGCTACCTGCTTGAGAACAGGGACCGGGTACTGGGCATCATCATAACCCACGGCCATGAAGACCATATCGGGGCCTTACCTTACATCCTGCCCCAACTTAATGTACCGGTCTACGGCACCAGGCTGACCCTGGGGCTGGTGGAAGGCAAACTCCACGAGCATCACCTGCTGCGGAACTGCTCGCTTAACGTTATCAACCCGGATGAAAGCCTGCGTATTGGCTGTTTTAAAATTGATTTTTTCCGTACCAACCACAGCATTCCCGACTCGGTGGGCGTGGCGGTCAGAACTCCGGTGGGCACCATCGTGCATACGGGTGATTTTAAATTTGACCAGACTCCGGTGAATGCTGATCCCACCGACTATTATAAACTGGCCCGGCTGGGGCGCAAGGGCGTCCTGGTTGCCCTCTCTGACAGCACCAATGCGGAAAGGCCGGGGTATACCCTGTCGGAAAAAGAAGTGGGCGCTTCCATAATGGAAATATTCAGGACGGCCAGACAGCGGATTATCCTGGCCACTTTCGCTTCCAATGTCCACCGTATCCAGCAGGTAATCGACGCCGCCTGTTATTACCGACGCAAAGTGGCCGTGGTAGGCCGCAGCATGGCCAACGTGGTCCAGATTGCGCAGGATCTTGGCTACCTCAATATCTGCGGGGGCACAATGGTGGACATAGACGAACTCAATGCCATGCCGCCGCAGAAAGCTGTAATACTGACCACCGGCAGCCAGGGGGAACCCATGTCCGCTCTCACCCGTATTTCCACCTCTGAGCACAGGAAGGTGGAAATAATGCGCGGTGATACCGTGATTATTGCCGCCACACCCATACCGGGCAATGAAAAACTGGTATCACGCACTATAGACAACCTTTTTAAACGAGGTGCCAATGTTATATACGAGCGCGTATCCGGCATCCACGTATCAGGGCACGCTTCCCAGGAAGAACTAAAAATGATGCTGAACCTGCTGAAGCCCAGGTACCTGATACCGATTCACGGCGAATACCGGCACATGATCCACCATGCCAGGCTGGCTGTAAAAGTTGGTATACCCGAACAAAACGTGTTTGTGGTGGAAAACGGTCAGGTACTGGAGTTTTCGCAACGTTCGGGACGGGTGGTGGGTAGCGTCACCGCCGGTAAAATACTGGTGGACGGACTTGGTGTGGGTGACGTGGGCAGCGTGGTGCTGCGCGACCGCAGGCTGCTCAGCCAGGACGGCATACTGATTGTTACTCTGGCCATGGAAAAAGGCACTGACCGGATACTGGCCGGCCCCGAGATATATTCACGCGGTTTTGTTTATGTCAAAGAGTCGGAAGAACTGATGGAAGAAGCAAACGAAAACCTGGCACGATACCTGGAAAAAATTCCCGGGTCGAAAAAGCAGGACTGGTCTTATCTAAAAAACGGTATAAAGGATAATCTTTCCCGCTTCCTGTGGGAAAGGACGCACCGCCGTCCCATGATATTGCCGATAATTATGGAGATTTCAGTATAACCATGCCTTCAGTTAGGGAAAATAGTACAAGCACAGATTGGGAGTGAAGGCCCTTGGCCACTGCACGCAGGCAAAGGCAGGGCACCACCGGAAAAACAAGGCAGGACAGCCAGCTGAAAGCAAGCGGCGGCAACGGCCAGGAAAGCGAATTGCAGAACATCCAGCAGCTCGGGCAGGCAAACGTACCGCAGCAGCCGGAGAGTTCCATACATAATATCACCATCATCGGCCAGATAGAGGGGCACCTTACCCTGCCGCCGCAGAACAAAACAACCAAGTACGAACACGTAATTCCCCAACTGGTGGCGGTGGAACAGAACCCCAGAATCAGGGGGCTTTTGATCATACTGAACACCGTGGGTGGTGACGTGGAAGCGGGTCTGGCCATCGCGGAGATGATCGACACCCTGTCCAAGCCCACCGTATCCATTGTCCTGGGCGGCGGCCACAGTATCGGCGTACCGGTGGCGGTGGCCTCTGATTACTCGTTCATCACTGAGACGGCCACCATGACCATCCATCCCATCCGCCTGTCCGGTCTGGTGATCGGTGTGCCCCAGACTTATGAGTACCTGGATAAGATGCAGGACAGGGTGATCAAGTTCGTCACCTCCCATTCCCGCATTACCACGGAGAAATTCCGCCAGCTGATGTTTTGCACCAACCAGCTGGCCCGGGATATCGGAACGGTATTGGTGGGCAAGGACGCGGTGGAAGTGGGCCTCATCGACGAAGTGGGGGGGCTGGGACAGGCCATCCGCAAGCTGCAGGAGATGATTGAAAGCGGGGAGGTGGGTACGTATTGATCCTTTACACCATTGTACCCCTGGAAATTGTACTGGACGGGAGTGAAACCTACACACCGTTTTATGCCGAGCTGCCTTTAAAAAACGGCGGGACCCTGCTGGTGGAACAAAGCGGCTTAAACAGTGCCCGGGTGGTAAGGCTGATATCGAGCAACCCCGCTGATTACCTGGACCCGGCGCTGCAGCCGGGCAGCATCATTAACTTTAAAGCGGAAAACCAGGCCTGAAAGCCTGGTTTTTTTACCGGTATAACCTTAACTGCCGCAAAGAAATCGCGCATATTTCCAGGCCACTGTTGCAAGCAGGGGCAGGGCGGCCTTTACCTGCGGCGACAGGGAATCTCCCGGCCCGGTATAAGCCGGCTCCACCCCCAGTACCGTGACGGCCTGCAGGCGCTCCGGAAAAAAGAGTGCGGCCAGGTGCAGCAGGTGCAGGTCGTGCAGAGAAAAGGCACCGGTAATGCCCAGTTTCACCTGGCGGGCAGGAAGGCGGTAAACGGTGCCGGGAAGGCCTCCTCCACGCACGGCGTCAAGCAGGATGAGGGGAATATCTGTCCGGAGCAGGGCGAGGGCGCCAAGGCTCCCGCTTTCCAGGTTATACAGGGAAACACCCCGGGGCAGGGGGCGGCGACGCAGCAGGGAGAGGGCGGCCGGCCCCGCGCCGTCATCGCCCATGGCAGGATTGCCCAAGGCCACTATGGCCGCCTTCACCTGTCTTCACCGCCGTCCCTGCCGGCTTTGGGGCGGACGGGCAGGAAGCCGCTGAACATCGCCGGCAGTTTTCCGGGGTGTTCCGTCAGCGCCAGGTAGACGTGCAGGATAACGGTGGCCAGCAGGTAAACAGATACCAGGTAGTGCAGCAGCCGCGCAATCCCCTGCCCGCCGAAGAAAACATTCAGCCAGCGGAAGTAAGGAAGGTTAAGCATTACCACCCCGGTGGCAAAAAAGAGGGGCATGATGAGAAGCCAGGTGGTAAAAAGCAGGCGCTGCATGGAGCTGTACTTGCCCTGGGGTGGCGGCTGTTTTGCCAGAAAGAAAAAGTAGCGCAGCCAGGATCCCAGCTGCCTGAAGTCACTTCGCCTCCGGAATAAAAGTTCCCGCCAGTCACCGCTCAACAGGGCAAAATAGAGACGGAAAGTGAGAAGGGCGGCCAGCACTGGCGTCATGGTGGCGTGAGCCATCCTGGCATAGTAAAGATTGGGAAACCCAAGCAGCGGGTGGGGAAAGCTGATGTAGAAACCGCTCCAGATTTTTATGGTGACGACCAGAAAGAAAAGCCAGTGAAAAAGGCGGATTTCAGTTGTATGGCGTTTTATTCTTTTCACGGCGTTCTCCTTTTTCAGGTACTGCGCCGGATCCTGCGCATGCTGTCTTTTCCAGGACATGAACAGCGCAGGAGATACACGGGTCATAAGAACGCACCACGCGTCCCGCCTCCAGCGGGTTGGTTTCGTCCGCCACCGGGGTGCCCACCAGCGCCTCTTCCAAAGGGCCCCGCCTGCCGTTTTCGTCACGGGGCGACAGGTTCCAGGCCGAGGGAGTAAGGATGTGGTAGTCTGTGATACGCCCCTCCCGTACGCTTACCCAGTGCGCCAGTGTGCCGCGCATGGAATCTGTCAGCCCGGCGCCGCTGCCGGTGGCCGGCAGCGGGTCCACCCAGCTGATGGTGGGACGGTCCGGCACCAGTTGGCGCACCCACCCGTTCATCAATCCGGCAATCTCCTTTGCTTCCACCGCCCGGGCCAGCAGCCGGTCCATCACCGATATACCTCCCCGGTAAAGGCCGGCGAGGCGCATCCTGGCCAGCGGGCCGCCTTCAAACGGTTCTCCGTTGTAGCGGGGCGCTTTTATCCAGGAATAAGCACCCGCCCTGCCGGGAAAGGGGGTGCTCTGCCCGCGGTCCGGCGGCTGCGGCCCTTCATCGCCGCGGTACCAGGAAGCGCCGGTCTCCCGGGTGATCAGCCGCGGGAAAAATGTGCCTGTTTGCCCGTTCTGTATGACGCCTGCCTTAAATACTCGCTGGTTCCGGTCAGTACCGGTGGGGAACAGTCCAAAGGAGAGCAGGTTGCCGTAGCCGGCGCCGATGTTAAAGTAATCGTCGTAATAACGGGCGATTGACTCCACATCCGGTACCAGCTTGTCCGTGATAAAGGCCTGAATCTGTGACAGGAGCGACTGGAACCGCATTACCCGGTCGGTCAACACGTGTTCCGTCACACCCCCGGCCAGGATGCTCTGCAGGTGCGGCGCCTTACCGCCAAAGACAGCCACCGCCTTATGGGCCAGACCCGAGGTTTCCAGCGCCTCCAGGTAGTGTTCCCGGATCCGCCTGTCTAAGACCTCCGGCAGGCGGTAATCGCCCCGGCGCCTGGCTTCGGCCGGCCCCATCTCCGGCGGCATGATATAGTCGGGTATGGCCAGCAGGTAGAGATGGCGCAGGTGGTTTTGCAGAATATCAGCACCGAAAATCAGGTTGCGCAGCAGGTGACCGTTTTGGGGAACTTCTATGTTAAAAGCGTTTTCCAAAGCCATTGCTGCTGCTATGGCATGGGCCGAGGAACAGATACCGCAGATGCGCTGGGTCAGGTAGACAGCGTCATGGGGAGCCCGGCCCCGCAACATTTGCTCAAAACCGCGAAAGAGCAGTCCACTGCTCCGGGCGTCCGTCACCCGGCCGCCTTCAACCTCAAGCTCAACCGACAGATAGCCGTGAGCACGGGTCAGGGGGTTGATTTTAACCCTGGTCAAACAGTTCCCTCCCTGCCAGTTGTTATCTGGTCCGTTGGCGGCGAAAACGCCGCAGCAGGCGCAACGGGTTTAAGCTGAGTTTCGGTTTCCCGGTTTGGGGCCTGGGTTCCGCGGCCCTAAACTCTTCAGTTTCCGGCGGCATGTGCTTGCCAAACCGGCCGGTCGCCAGGCTGGCGGCAAAATGAGCGCCTATACCAGCGGCGGTAACCGCCGCCACCGCCTTGGTAACCGTCAGGGCAGTGGTCTCGATGCCGGGCGGCACCCTGATGTCGGTCAGGCGGGCAAAGAAAGGAGAAGTGCCGCCGTCGGGAAAATCAGGCGCCGCACAGCCAATGCAGGGGTTGTTGGCGTTAATGCACCAGTTTACCCCGTCGTTGAACTTGCGGGTGGGGCAGTCAGCATGGGTTACGGGCCCCTTGCACCCCACTTTGAGCAGGCAGCCGGCGCCGCCCGGGGCGGCGGCAAAATCGCCGTTAAAGAAATGGAAACGGCGCGGGCAGCGGTCGTGTACCAGCTCGCCGAAGAACATGGTGGGACGCAGGAAGCTGTCCACCCGGGGAAGCCCGTAAAGGATGATATGCACCAAGGTCCCTACCGTCCAGTCGGGGTGGGCCGGGCAGCCGGGGACGTTGATAACCGGCCTGCCTGTTACCACCTTCCAGACCCCCTTGGTGCCGGTAGGATTGGGGTGGGCACCGGAGGGGCCGCCAAAGGCGGCGCAGTTGCCCACGGCCACCACGGCCCGGGCTGCTGCGGCCAGCTCCGGCACCAATGCAGCGACCGGCACAATCCTGCCTTCCTCTTCACCCATTACCGCTGCCTCGGGGAGGCCAAGCGGCAGTCCGCCTTCAACAACCAGGATAAAGCGGTCGCGGTTATCTTTTACCGTTGACCGGAGGACGTCCATGGCCCGGGAACCTTCAGGCCACATAAAAAGCTGGCTGTAGCGCAGGTCGATTATCTCCTCCAGCACTTCCCGCAGCGTTGGGTCGGCGCTGTTGTCGAGGGAGATAGAATTGCCGGTGCACGATGTGCCCTCAATCCAGATAACCGGAGGTTTGCCTCCGGGCAAAAGGCGCAGCGCTTCCCCCAGTTCCGGCAGGAGCAGCCGGGAAAGGCTGGCGTAAGCGGCGCCCTGGAGGCAGAATCTTAAAAACCTTCGTCGCGTCAGCAATTCAGGTACCCCATTTGACATTGTTACAGTTATATTTTCCTGTTTGGCATTAATCTAAACCAGGATGCCGGCGCATAGTCTTATAAAGGTGAAATTTTAAATGGCGGTATCCGTATTGCTGCTGCTGGGGCTTGGCGCATTCCTGGGTGGGCTGAAAATGATGACCCTGGGCCTGTCGGGCGCAGTTGGGTCTGCTTTGGCCCGCGTCCTGGAAAACTGGACTGGTAACCGGCTTTCCGCCTTTCTGTGCGGGATATTGTTTACGGCACTGACTCAGAGCAGCTCGCTTACCACTGTTATGGTGGTGGGGATGGTACAGGCGCGCCTGCTGGCACTCACCCCGGCGGTGGCGGTTATTATCGGCGCCAATGTCGGCACCACCGTCACCGGCCAGCTGCTTTCCTTTAACCTGCAGTCGCTGGCATTGCCGGCAGCGTTAGCCGGGGCTGTCTGCCTGGCCTTTTTCCCGCGGCGCCTGCGGGGACCGGGCCGGGCACTGTACGGTTTGGGCCTGGTTTTGCTCGGACTGAAAATCATGACCAAAGCGCTGGCGCCTCTCTCAGAAACCGCCTGGTTTGGCGCTTTGCTGTATACAGCCGGCCGCAGCCCTCTTGGCGGTGTCCTGGCCGGAGCACTGGCCACGGCACTGATTCAAAGTTCAAGCGCGGTGGTGGGAATGGTCCTGGCGCTGTCATACAGTGGCAGACTGACCCTGGATGCCGGCACCGCCCTGGTGCTGGGTGCTGATGTGGGCACCTGTGCAACTGCGCTGCTGGCAGGCCTTGGTACCGGTAAAGAAGCAAGGCGCGCCGCTCTGGCACACCTGCTCTTCAATGTAATCAGCGTCATACTGGTGTTGCCTTTTTACGGCCGGTTTTTAGCCCTGGCCGCCATCACCGCCGATGAATTGCCCCGCCAGATAGCTAACGCTCACACCATCTACAACCTGATCGGAGCATTGGTGCTGCTTGGCCTGATTAATCCTTACGTTAAACTGGTTTGCTGGTTGTCAGGAAAGGAAAATGCAGCAAAAAAGAGGAATTAAGATATAATTGGAGAAATAATCGCAGGATGGTTCCAAAAGAGCAGGAGGTAACCGATGGGTTATTATGAATCAGTGATTCTGGGTATCATACAGGGGCTTACCGAATTTCTGCCCGTTTCCAGTTCAGGCCACCTTGTCATATTTCAGGAGCTGCTCGGTGTACGGCAGCCGGGCATCACCTTTGAGGTAATGGTACATTTTGGCACCGTGCTGTCCGTGTTCTGGGTTTTCGGTCCCGACGTAATCCGGATTCTGCTCCGCTTTGCCCGGGAAAAGAAAGAGAGGCACTTCGCCTGGCTGCTGGTGCTGGGCACAATGCCTACCGGCGTTATCGGGTACCTTTGCAAAGACTTTTTCACCGCCCTTTTTCAGTCCGCCCTTCTGGTGGGGTTTATGCTGGCAGTGACCGGGTGTATTCTGTATACACTGCACCGCATAAGCCCCGGCCAGAAAGGGGAGACGGGCATAACTTACTCTGACGCTATACTGGTTGGCCTGGCACAAGGCTTTGCCATCATCCCGGGCATTTCCCGCTCCGGCGCCACCATCACGGCGGCACTTTGGCGGGGGCTGGACCGGGAAACCGCTGTACGGTATTCTTTCCTGCTCTCCATCCCGGCAATCCTGGGTGCCACCATGGTGGAACTGTGGGAAATGCGGGTGGCCGGTGGGAGCGTTCCGGACGGAAGCGTGCTGGCAGGCACTCTGGCTGCCTTTATTGCCGGGGTGGCGGCGATAAAAGTGTTCGTGCATTTCCTGAAAACCGGGCGATTTCAGTATTTCGCCTATTACACCTGGTTCGCCGGCGCCGTGACAGTAGTGATGCATTTACTCGGATAGAGGTGCTTTATGCCTTCACCTGACACCAGAGATGATATAATGACGCAGATAAAGGCCGTGCTGCTGTTGGCCATGGCAGCGCTTTGCTTTGCCGCGCTGAATTTTACCCGGCAGACCGGTGAAGTCGGTATTTTCACCAATAATGTTTTGAGAACCCTGACCGGGGAGATGGCCATGGTGACACCGCTGGTTCTGGCGCTTTTGGCCCTCCAGCAGTTCCTGCCGCGCCGGGTCAGCAATATCAGGCAGCGGGTCCTTGGTGTGATCCTTTTTTTGCTTATCCTGCTGGTGTGGGCGCATATGCGGCTGCTTGACAGCAGTGTGGAAATGATGACGGAACACGGTTTTGCCCGGGCGGCCCTTAAGCTTGGCTACGACCGGCAGGGCGGCGGGGTGATAGGGGCTGTCGTCACCATCCTCCTTTATTATTTGTTTCGGGATATCGGCAGTTACATTTTTATCGGGACAGTCCTGCTCATAGCTTTTCTGCTGATAACCAGCTGCTCTTTCACCATGCTGTTTGGGACTGCTTTTAAAATTCTGTCCTGGCTGACCGGTTGGTTGTTGACAGCCGGCAAAGCCATCTTACGCTTTATTAATTTCCTCTTTTTTGCTGACAGCAGGAAGGAATCAGGTAAGTCTGAAGAGACGGAAAACGGACTACAGCAGACTCTCTTGGAAACGGCGGCACACAGGGACGATAAGGTTGTTCCCCTTCCGGCGCGGGAAAACAGAAAGAAGGACGGTGATCCGGCAAAACCGGCGGACGCCGGCAATCCTCTGGTGGTTGAAACCAGGGACAAGCCAGCCATTACCTTTATGTCCGGCGTTTACCGTAACTATACGCTGCCGCCGCTTTCCCTTTTAAACCGCGTGCCCAGGACCAAAGATAACCAGCAGCAAAGGACAATCAGTGAACGTGCCAGGATCCTGGAAAAAACTTTGGAAAGCTTCGGCGTAAAGGTGAAGGTCTGTGACGTTCAGTCGGGACCGACGGTTACCAGGTACGAAATTCAGCCCGAAACCGGCGTTAAGGTCAGCAAAATAGTGGCCCTGGCCGACGACCTGGCCCTCAACCTGGCGGCGCCCGATGTGCGCATTGAAGCCCCCATCCCCGGCAAGGCGGCGGTGGGAATAGAAGTGCCAAACAAAATTATTGCTCCGGTTTATCTCCGGGAAGTGTTGGAGGACGAACAGTTTCAGAACGCTTCCTCGCCCCTGACCATCGGCTTGGGTAAAGACATTACCGGTATACCCGTCTTTGCCGACCTTATGAAAATGCCGCACCTGATGATAGCCGGTTCCACCGGCTCAGGCAAGAGCGTCTGCATCAATTCGGTTGTTGCCAGTATCCTGTTTAAGGCCAACCCGGAAGAAGTCAAATTCGTCATGATTGACCCTAAGGTGGTGGAGCTCAGCGCCTTTGAAGGCATACCCCACCTGCTTACGCCGGTGGTCACCGATGTCAGGAAGGCCGCCATGACATTGCGCGGTATGGTTAAGGAGATGGGCAGGCGCTATGAACTGTTTGCCCGGGAGACAACCCGTGATATAGTGCGTTTCAACGAGAAGATGCGCCAGGCTGGCCGGGAAGAGGAGCAGATACCATATATTGTTGTGGTGATAGATGAGCTGGCGGACCTGATGATGGTAGCCGCCGCCGATGTGGAGGAATCCATTGCCCGCCTGGCCCAGATGTCGAGGGCTGCCGGCATTCATCTGGTCATCGCCACGCAGAGGCCGTCAGTGGACGTTATTACCGGCGTTATCAAGGCCAATATCACTTCCCGCATCGCTTTCGCCGTTTCTTCCATGGCCGACTCCCGTACCATCCTGGATATGGGAGGTGCGGAAAAACTGCTGGGCCGCGGCGACATGCTTTTCCACCCCATCGGCACGGCCAAACCGTTCCGGGTCCAGGGCGCCTTTATCAATGACCGGGAACTGGGAGCACTGCTCGATTATATTAAGAGCCAGGGCGAACCCAGATACCAGGAACAGATGATCCCAAATGAAGGGGAGGAAGAAGAGTGGTACGAGGAAGACGAGAAATTTCCGGAAGCCCTGATGCTGGTGGCCGAAACCCAGACCGCCTCCATATCCCTCCTGCAGCGCCGTCTCCGCCTGGGTTATACCAGAGCGGCCCGCCTTATCGATGATATGGAAAGACGCGGCTACGTGGGCAGATTCGAGGGCAGCAAAGCCAGGGAAGTCCTGATTTCACCGCAGCAGGCTGCTAAAATCATCGCCGGAAAAGACGGTGAATAAACCTTCGGGTTAAAGGAGGTAATCTGATGCCGGTACCGGGGCCTGAACTTAAAAAAGCGCGGGAAGCGCGGGAAATGACCCTGGAGCAGATTGCCGCCAGGACGCATATTGCCAAAAAATATTTAAAGGCGCTGGAAGACGGTGATTACAAAGTTTTTCCGGGCCAGGTGTATCTACGCGGTGCGCTGCGAAAATACGCGTCTGAAGTTGGCATTGAGCCGGAACAGGCCATTTCCTGGTATGAAAACGGCATCTCTTTGGCCGAACCCGCATCCGCTGCACCCGATCAGGAAAGACTGCGGGAAATCAGGGTGCCGGGCAAAAGGGTTAATATCTGGCCGTTTTTGTTCATCCTGGCGGCGGCGTTGGTCCTGTTTTTGGCCGGCCGCCATGCCTACCGGGTCATATTGCCGAAATTTATGCCTCCGCCGGGCCAGGAGGCGGTGCTGCCCGCCCTGCCGCCCGAACCAGGTCCCAACGGTGAGGCAGAGGAACCGGTGCCACCGAAACCGGTGCCACCTCCTGTTACCGTGGAAAGAGAGGTTGTCTCCGACGGTCTCCGCTTTGTGGTCCGGGGCACAGCTGAACTCAGCGTTTCCCTCACTTTTACCGGTCGTTGCTGGATCAGCCTGGCGGTGGACGGCATCACCGTGCGGGAGGGAACCTTCAGCTCCGGTGAAGGATTCAATATCAGCGCCGGCCAAAGCATACGCCTGCGCGCCGGTTACCCGCCGGCTCTTGAAATCACGGCGGCGGGGAAGAAACTGGAGCTGCTTAATACCGGGAACCCCTACAACGTGGAAATCATTCTGGGTGATTAGCAAAATGAAAAGTCCGGGACGGCAAAGCCGTCCCTTTGTATTTTTAGCCGCCGGTGGGGAAATTTAAAAAGGTAGGCATATCACTGGAGGAGGTAGTCTATGCACTGGAATGACCTTGTTTTTCACCCCGGCAATGAGGAGCTGCAGCGCTTCGTGGAACTGGGGATACTGGCGGCACGACTTGAAATACCGCTGCACTTCCACGTGGAAGGAATGCGCGGCACCGGCAAAACAACGCTGATCAGGGCGGCCAGGGGGCGGTTGCCCGGTATAGCAAGAATTGCCGGCTGCCTGTACAACTGTCGTCCGGATTCGCCCCACTGCCCGCAGCACCGGTTTGGAGCGGAAACCGCCGGGACAGAGACGGTACCGATGCCGTTTCTGGAAATTTCCCATTCAGCCAAGGTGGGCACGGTAGCCGGCAGTATTGATCTGGCCAGGCTGACTGCTCCGGACAACCCCAGCGCCGCCGTACTGCCGGGTACCCTGCCCCGTTCCCACCGCGGCATTGTTTTCGTGGACGAGATAAACCGCCTGGCCGATACGTCACCAGCCCTGGTGGATGTGCTGCTGGACGCCATGGGCACCAAACCGGGCCGGGTTCAGATAGAAGAGATCGGGCTGCCAGCGGTGGAAATACCCCTGTTGGCAGGCGTCTGGGCTGCCTCCAATCCGGACGAAGAACCTGGCCCGCTGCAGGAAATCAGGAAGCAACTGGCCGACCGGTTCGATTTTTGCGTGCGCATCGAGCGCCCGGTCCACCCTGATACTGTCAGGTCAATAATCAAAGCCGGGAACGGGGGTGCCGTTAACCGGCTGCAACGCCCGCCGCAACATTTCCTTAACCTGGAGGCCCTTCGGCTTGACAGCCGTGTGGAAGAATTTCTGGGTGAAATATACGTCCGCTTTAACCTGGAAAGCATCCGCGGCATACAGGCGGCCAGGCTGGGAGCCATGCTGCATGCCGCCTGGCAGGGAAGAGAAAAAGCCGGGTTCCAGGACCTGGTGGCGGTGCTGCCCGCTGCGCTCAGGCACCGGCTGGAACCACAGAAAATGCCTGAAGTGCTGGCTGTCCTGAACAATGTGGCCGGGGAGCTCAGGCGGGAGGCGGCGCGTCCCGCGGTCAAAGACAGCCATGGGCGTGAGCCGGTGGAGAACAGGCGTTATCCCGCGCTCTGGCGCGGCCTGTTTAAGCGCATGGCGGGGCTGGCTGCAAAAAGCGACGGGCAAAAAAGCGAAGCAGCAAATGCTGTAAATCAGCCGCGCCAGGCCCTGGAGGAAGAAGAAAAAAAAAAGAGGGCAGCGGAGGCAGTTTTGGCCGGGAAAGGTGGGGTGGACAGGTAACCAGGGCCGGACAACCGGGCGTTGGCGAACAGCCGGAAACAACGGCGACGGGTGAAGAGGCGGAACTGGGTGAGGTGGAAAGGGAAATCCGGCGACTCCAGCAGAAAGACTGGAACAAAAGCCTGCGCAGCTTACGGTACAGGCAAATCAGGCGTTCCAGGGACATGGGCGGAGATCTGCCCGGACGGGAAGCAGCGGTCCGGGATGGTGAACCCGCCATCGGCATCGCCGTGGCGGAGACTATGGTCACCGCCGCCGCCAGGCGCCTGGAAAACCCCGGCAGGGGTTTTGGTGTAAGGCCGGAGGACCTGCGCGTCTACCGCCGCCAGGGCGCCCCTCCCATGGAAGTCTGCCTGCTGCTGGATACCAGCGGCAGCATGAACGGCAAAAGAATAAACGAGGTAAAAATGCTGGCGGACCAGCTGGCGAAACAGATGTACGAACCCCTTTCCCTGGTCACCTTCCAGGAGGGCGACGTGCAGGTGAAGGTGGCGGCTACCCGTAACACCTCCAGGGTGAAAAACGGCCTTTCCGCCATGGTGGCCGCCGGACTGACACCGCTTGGCGACGGCATCCGCCTGGCGACAAAATACCTGGCCGGGCGCAGGGGGAAAAAACATCTGCTGATACTGATAACCGACGGTTTGCCCACCTGGGCCGGCGGCAACAGGGACCCCTATCAGGACGCCATAGAGGCAGCCGGGCTGGCGGCCAAAGCAGGTATTCGCTTCATCTGCATCGGCCTGGAACCGCAACGTTTTTTCCTGGAAAAACTGGCAGCGGAAGCAGATGCTTCTCTTTATATCGTGGACGACCTGGATCACCGGGAAATGGCGGCTATTACCAGAAAAGAAAAGACCAGGGCCAGGCCGGCCAACGATGCGCCTTAAACGGCGCTTTTGATTTTAAAAAGGTTTTGACAGGGCACGCGGCTTGGGCTATACTTTTCAGGACAGGTCAGTTGGAGGTTTCGCCTATGGAAGAGATAACGGTGTCGCTGGTATCACTGGGTTGCGCCAAAAACCTGGTGGACAGCGAAGTGATGCTGGGGCTTTTAAAACAGGAGGGTTTTTCCCTGACCACGGACCCCAAGCAGGCCGACGTGGTGGTGGTAAACACCTGCGGTTTCATTGACGTCGCCAGGGAGGAATCCATAAATACCATCCTGGAGCTGGCGGAGCTGAAGAAAAAAAAGTGCCGGCTGCTTTTGGCCGCCGGCTGCCTTTCCCAGCGCTACGGAGACGAATTGCTCTTTTTGATGCCGGAACTGGACGGCCTGGTGGGTACCGGTGACACCGGCGCCATAGCGGCAGCCATAAAGCGCTCCCTCCAGGGTGAAAGGCCGGTATATATCAGGAGAGAGAACCCGGCGCCGGAGGACGCTCCCCGGCTCCTTTCCACCCCAGGACATACCGCTTACCTGAAGGTGGCGGAGGGCTGTGACAACAACTGCAGTTACTGTGCCATACCCTCCATCCGCGGCCCTTATCGCAGCAGGCCACTGCCGGCGGTGCTGGCGGAAGCGGAAAAGCTGGCGGCACAGGGTGTACGGGAGCTGAACCTGGTGGCTCAGGACATTACTCTTTACGGCACCGATCTGACCGGAAAACGGGAACTGGCGCCCCTTTTGAAAGAACTGGCAAAGCTTCAGGGTATCACCTGGATCCGCCTGCTTTATGCTTATCCTGAACGGGTGGACAAAAACCTGGCCGCCGTCATTGCCGCCGAACCGAAAGTGTGCAACTACCTGGATCTGCCGCTCCAGCACGCCGACAACAGGATTCTGGCCAGAATGGGGCGTCGCCTGACCATGGAGGACATGCTGGCAATGTTGTCCGGCCTGCGCCGGGAGATACCGGGCATAGTGCTGCGCTCGTCGTTTATTATCGGCTTTCCCGGTGAGGGAGAGGAGGCGTTCGGGAACCTGCTTTCTTTCCTGGCGGAGGCGCGACTGGAGAGGGTGGGGTTTTTCACCTATTCCCGGGAGGAAGGGACACGGGCCGCTACTTTCCGGCGGCAGGTGCCGGAAAGTATAAAGCAAAGACGCCTGGAGCAGGCGCTGTCGGTTCAGAGCAGGGTGATGGAGGAGCACAACAGGTCGCTGCTTGGAAAAATTATGACCGTGCTGATAGACGGGCCATCGGCTCAGGATCCGGGTGTCACACTGGCCAGAAGCGAAGGACATGCGCCGGAAGTGGATGGTTACGTGCGGATAAGCGGCAGGCACCAACCGCCGGGCAGACTGGTGGAGGTGCGCATTACCGGCAGCTGCGGTCAGGACCTGCTGGCTGAAATCCTATAGGCGTTTCAGCCGTAATATTGGCACTTTTTCCAGGTGGATTGCGGGCTGTGGCTGTGTTATAATGTTTATGTAAACTTCCCCCCGTCAGAAAGGGCGATTTAATGAAGAAATTCAGGTGGCCAGTGGCCATGCTGGCTTTTTTGCTGACCCTGGCGCTGTCTGTGGGGGTTATTCACTTCAGGCAGCGGCAGCTGGTGAACGAACCGTTGCAAAGAAAGCTGAGCGGGCTGGCAGCGGTGGAGTCCGTCATGCTTGCCAGAAACGGCAGTACAATGACCGTTTCAGTCAGGTTAGGCTATGTGGATGACCTGGCATTCACCCACAGGCTGCTGGTACAGGAAATTGAAAAAACGCTGGGGCACCGGAGATACCGCCTGGAACTGGAAGACAGGCGTGATGCGGTACTGGAGGATGCCTACTATACAATTCACCTCGCCCTTTATGAAGCGGCACAGCGGGGGAATTTTACCGAGATGGGACTCCAGGTGACGGAAAAGCTGGAAGGCCTTGGCATCGCCGAACACAGGGTTGTGGTCACAGCTGAAAATATCTATTTTCAGGTCCGCCGTGGCGACAGCTACCTGTATGCGGTTATTGAAAGAGAAACCAGGGACGTGAAAGGAGAGCAGCGGGCATGATTAAGGAGGCGGCATCCGGTGCGGCGGCGGCAGTGCTGGCTGTGCTGGTCTGGCAGGGAGTCAACGTGGCGCCCCTGGTTGTATTCGGCGGTCTTCTGCTGCTGCTCTACCATTTTGCCGGTCTCAAAGGAGCAGGTAAAAAATTTGCTGTGGTTGAGCCGGGTAAGAGCACCGGCCTGGTCGATTTCACCAGGATCGGTGGCCAGCAGACAGCCAAAAAAGAGCTGCTGGAAGCGCTCGATTTTATACGCCACCCGGAGCAGGTAGCCAAGCTTGGCATCAGACCCCTGAAGGGCATATTGCTGGTGGGTCCGCCCGGTACCGGCAAAACACTGCTGGCCAAGGCGGCTGCCAAGTATACCGAGTCGGTGTTCCTCGCCGCCTCGGGAAGCGAATTCATAGAAATGTATGCCGGTGTGGGCGCCCAGAGGGTGAGGCAGCTGTTTGAAAAAGCAAAGAGCCTGGCCCTGAAAGAGAAAAAGAAAAGCGCCATTATTTTTATTGACGAGATAGAAATACTGGGAGGCAAACGCGGTTCCCATTCCTCACACCTGGAATACGACCAGACACTCAACCAGCTGCTGGTGGAAATGGACGGTATGTCGCTGGATGACCGGGTGCGGACGCTGCTGATTGGCGCCACCAACCGTGCCGACATGCTGGACGGGGCGCTGGTCAGGCCGGGTCGTTTTGACCGTATTGTCCAGGTAGACCTGCCTGACCTGGAAGCCCGCCTGGAAATTCTGAAACTGCATACCGAAAATAAGCCGCTGGATCCGGAGGTGGACCTGGAAAAACTGGCCAGGGATACATTCGGCTTTTCTGGCGCCCACCTGGAGAGCCTGGCCAATGAAGCCGCGATTCTGGCCATGCGTGAAAATGCGGAGACCATCAGTATGCGTTTCTTCAATGAAGCGGTGGACAAGGTTATCATGGGAGAGAGGCTGGATCGCCGGCCTGACCGGGAGGAGCTATGGCGGGTGGCGGTGCACGAGATGGGACATGCCATTGTCAGCGAAGAACTGAACCCCGGTTCGGTATCCGTCATTACCACCACCTCGCGCGGCAAAGCGCTTGGTTATATGCGCCAGTCCCCGCAAAAGGACAGCTATCTTTATACCAGGGAGCACCTGGAAATTCAGATTGCCGTCAGCCTGGGCGGTGCGGTGGCGGAGGAACTGGTCCTGGGTGACAGGTCCACCGGCGCTGCCAATGACTTTAAAAAAGCGGTGGAAGATGCCAAGAGGATAATCGCCGGGGGCATGTCGCCGCTCGGGGTGGTGTTGCTGGAAGATCTGCCCCGTTCTCTCCTGCACCGGGTGGTGCGCAAGCTGATTTCCATACAGGAAGAGCGTGTCAGTGAACTGATCAATAACCGCCTGGCTCTTCTTAAAGAGCTGGCAGACATCCTGGTGACCCAGGAGAAGATATCCGGAGAGTTTTTACGCCGTCGCCTCTGCGAAGGATTCCGGGAGGCCGTCTGACGGGAAAACCCTGAAAAAGGCTGCAGGCGCAGCCTTTTTAAATGTGCCCGGTATGGGCGGTGCTTGACGGTGAAAGTCCGCTATGGGCTTAGCAATGGAATCCAAAACCTCTGGGAAGAGGTTCCACAGAATTAAACTGGGCATAAATAGCGTATGGGGGAATCTGCCAAATAAGATACGGCTACGGGATGGTTTCCCGTAACCGTATCTTGTCTCGCACCTTAAATTTGGATTTACCTACTGATCCTCTTCATTGTACATCCTTCTTTTACTGTTTACATAGTTGTACATTAGACCTCCAATGGCTGCCAGAGCTGCTACACCACCGTAGGGGGATAACAGGTGCTTCCATATTCTCGTACCAATCCTGACCTGTGGATTTACCGGCAGTCCGTACTTATCCGGGCTATGCTGCAGTACCATCAATACCCGCAGTCCGCCCAACTCATTCACACCATAGAGGCTTGCCTCCCGGTAGCCCTGTTCTTTGAGCATATTGACCCTTCTTTTGCCATCGGCAATAAGACTCGCCCGTGCACCGAAAGAAATGGCTTTGGGTGTACATACACTGGCACAGAAAGGAACAAGCCCTTTTTCTACCCGGCTATTGCACAAAGAGCATTTTTCCATGATTGATTTGGTACGGTCGTAGGTAATTACCCCGAAGGGGCAGTTACCGGCACAGTAGTTGCAAAGAATACAGGTACGTTCATCAATAACAGTAAGCCCGTCGGCAGTCTTATGGCAAGCGCCGGTGGGGCAGGCCATGACGCATTGCGCCTCAGTACAATGCATGCAGGCCTTTTTTTGGAATGTGGTTGTAACTTCGGGGTAAAAACCGCTTTCATGGACATAAATCTTGGTACGGAATATTCCTTTTGTGGTGCCATAAATCTGTTTGCATACCAGGGTGCAGGCTTCGCAGTTTACACATATGGACTGGTCAATCATCATCGCGAAATCCGCAATTGCCATGTTTAATAATCCTCCCTTTCAGTCTTTAACGTCAGGCCCTATAAATCTTCACTGCAAAATCCTGCATACAGGCTCCCATTCCTGGGTCATTGAGATTTTTCATCTCATTAAAACTCATGCTGGGGATCAGGTCGCCATCATTGGCCCCACGGCCGAAAGCCTGGGTGAGCAGATTGCTGTAACGGCCGAAACCGTGATATATCATGACAGTGTCCGGACGAATTCCTTCAATCAGTTTGGCTTTTAATTTGATTTTCCGTTTCACGTTGCCGTCACCGCGTGACTCCACATAGACCTCATCACCGTCTCTGACACCTAACCTTTTCCCGGTAGAAACATTTATCACCGCTGCATTTTCGGGATACGTTTCCAGTGCCAGGACATTGTTTTGGGTTTGAGTCATCTTGTGCATCGGTGGTCGGCTGATTACCATGTAAAACGGGTATTCATCCGAAATGTCTTCCCGCCTTGGCTGCCATTTGGGAAGGGGATCAAAACCGTTTTCTGCAAACAGGGTGGAGTAGAATTCAATTTTTCCGCTGGGTGTGCCGAAGATCTCCTGCGGCTTAAATTTGCGGTCTTCAGGATCAGGTGGCTGCCAAACGCCGGTGGGGCTGTTTCGCAATTCATTCAGGGAACTGCCCACAGACTGCATTTGTTTATTTTGTACTTTGCTGCCCGAAATATATCCGGAACCTCCTTCAGAGGTATCCAGGAAATAATCGCCATAGCCCATTTCTTTGGCCAAATCAACAATCACACCGCTAAAACCTTTGCACTCCTCATACAACTGTGGCACTACCGGCTGGCGGATAGCAATCATGGGGTAGAGGCTGTGATAGTCCCTGACCCCCAGACCGGAGATCTCAAGCCAGTGCGGCTCAGGCAGGACGATATCAGACAGCCAGGCCATCTCCGAGGGATAGATCTCGAAGCAAAGCATAAAATCAAGTTTGGCAAAAGCCTGTATCATCAGTTTGTGGTCTGGGAAAGAGAGCGGGTTGTACCCCCGTACCAATGCTGTTTTAGCTGCATAGGGGGTTTCGTTAAGAATGCCGTAAGGCAAAGTTGCAAAGTTACCATGGATGCTACCGACAAAACGTCCTCTATCCTCCCAGTTGTCTATACGCTTCCTGTTTGGTGTAGGGAAAGACAACCCTTCTTTAAGCGGAAACATGTTGTCAAAGGAAGGGAACCTGGGGTTGCGTGGCAGAATCGTACCCCCACGGCGATCGATGGTTCCCACCAGGGCGTTCAGTGTAATCTGGGCTTGTGCCAGTTTGGTGCTGTTGCTGTAGTTTGGGCCTGCCGCATCTCGCTTGTGACTGGGGATATGGGCAGGTTGATTAGCCGGATCAGCAAACTCACGGGCTATCTCCCGAATGGTGTCGGCAGTGATTTCCGGTGTGTTGATCAGGTCTGCTGCCCATTCCGGGGTGTATTTTTGAGCTAAAATATGGTCTTGCAACTGCTCCAGCCCTTGGGTGTACTTTTCCACGAATTCCTGGTTGTACAGCTTCTCCGTCAGGATAACATAAATCATAGCCAGGCAGAAAGCCAAGTCGTACCCTGGACGTATAGGGAGCCAGCGATGTGCCTGTGCCGCCGTTATGGATTTGTATGGGTCGAGTACTACCAATTTTGCTCCTCTTGACAGGGCCTTGGTTATGTTGCGCACATGTTGGTTTTTTGATTTGCCCAGTCCGTCAAACCCAAAGCACAGGATATACCGGGAATTTTCCAGATCATATGTCCAGGGCCTGCCACTACCCATCACCATCCCCGCCCAGGCTGCCTGCTGGGTGGTAAAACAGGTGCTCTGATGGGCGATAAAGTTGGGAGTGCCGATGGCTTTGCCTAGCCGTACTAAAAAGTCATTACTGCGGCTGATTAACAGCATTGATTCCGGCCCGAACTGTTTGATGGACTGATTGAATTTGGCCGCAGCTTCCTTAATGGCTTCTTCCCAGGTGATTCGTACAAAACCGGGATCTTCATCAATGCCTTTATTGGGATTGGTTCGCTTCAAAGGATATTTAAGCCGGTCGGGGTCGTACAATGTGCGTATTGCATTGTAACCTTTTACACAGAGCCGTCCACCTTCTTTGGGGTTATATGGGTTGCCGGCCGCCAGGTCATACGGGTTCCCTTCCAGGTGTACCACGCGCCCGTACTTGACATAAGCTTTCATGGAGCATCCGCCGCTGCAAACCGCGCAGTAGGTAAAAACCTCCCTCTCAGAGTCTTCAACTATTTCATCAGTAGCCTCCACAAACCTGGGAACTGACAGGCCGGTGCTTAAAGCAGCGCCGGTTCCCAGTGCCAGTTTCATAAAAGTGCGGCGTTTAATTTTAAATTTTTCTGCCTTCATTTTATTTATCACTCCCCTGTAATTGTGCTGGCGGGAATAACGTATCTTTGTTATCACCGCTTAAATATTCACGCTCGCTTTCCAGAAATGCGCGGCCGAAATTTGCTACATCTTTGAAAAAATGGGCATGAGTGTGCTTTTTAATATCTTCCAGCATCTGTGGCACCCAGCAGTCAATGTGCTGTCTGAAAAAGGCTTTTTCTTCTGCTTTCCGGTTACCCATCTCGATCAGGTAGAGCATGAACGCCAATTCTGATGAAATATGATCTTCCGGATGTCGTGACGGATTTTCCAGCTTCAGGCCACACCTCCGGTAGAATTGCTTTGCCTCTAACCATGGTTCTTGCATAAGCAACGGGACTTTGCCGCGATAAACCGATTCGTAGGGACGGATTCCTCCTGGCATTATAAACAGCCTGGCGTACTCGGTGCGCAAAAGGTGATCAGGCTCTTTTGAATTTAGCCACAGCCTGAGCTGGCGGGAAAAAGCCGCAGCTGCGCTGTCATGTTCGCTGGACGGCGGTGCAAGATATCCCAGGTAAGCCTCAATATCTTTGCTGTCGCTCTGGTCAGAGAACAACCGGGAGAGTACGTCGTATTGGCAGGCACGGAACATTTCTGACCGCTCCCTTCGGTAGTTTCTGAGATTTAAATCCCTCCAACTTGTTTTGAGTTGCGCGTTTCTCAAACTATCTTTTTTTGTTTTGATAACCTAAACACTCCTCTGAACCGGCTGACTGACACCGGGAGCCATCTTTGCCGTGGCTGCAACTTCACCAAAACGGGGACGCTTTGTTGCCCGGTCAATGTACGGGACAAAAGCGTTCATAATCAGGATGGAGAATGCTGTCCCTTCAACGGGGGCAAGGAAGAGACGGAAAACCATAATCAGGATGCCCACAGATACACCGAATATGATTTTACCCTTGGTTGTGATAGGAGATGTGACCCAATCTGTAGCCATGAAAATGGCGCCTAACAGTACCCCACCACTAAAGATGTGATATAGCGGTGCAGCAATGCCCAACCGGCCGCTGTCAAGCAACAGGGCTATAACAAAAACAGTGGCAATAATTGAAACTGGCGTCTGCCAGCGGATATGCTTCCGATAAATCAGGTATGCGCCGCCGGCAATCAGGGCAAGAGCTGAGGTTTCACCTAAAGCCCCTCCGGGGAAAGACAGGAAAAGTGAGCTCAGAGAAGGGAGTCCGCTGCCATATTTTAGCAGCGCCAGCGGAGTTGCCTGCGTGACCACATCCACGGTACTGAGACTGAAGCCCAGTGGCTTGAAGGCGATGTTTACCTCGTTCAAAAGGAGAGGAGCAAAAATAACCACGGATACTCTGCCAAAAAGGGCCGGATTAAAAAGGTTCCAGCCTATACCACCCATCAGCTCCTTGGCTATACCCACTCCTATAACTGTGGCGATAACTGCAGTCCACCAGGAGGTATTGACAGTGAAACAGAGGGCTATTAACAGGCCGGTGACAAGAGAGCTGCCGTCAAAACGTTTAGAGCGGCGGTTTAGCATTTTCCTGAAAACAACTTCGGTCAGCAACGCTGTAGCCATGCAGAGGACTATCAAGAACAGGGCATTCAGTCCGAACCAGTAGATTGAAACTGCGCTAACTGGCAATAATGAAACAGCCACATCTCTCATCGCATTGGGAACGTTCTCTTTACTGCGCAGGTGCGGAGAGGTGGATACGCTCAAATTTAACTCACTGCTCATACTCAATGGTATCCCTCCTTGTAGTAATCAGGGGTAAAATTATTTACTGCTACGGGCAGCGACATGCTTTTTCGTATCCCTTACAAACTGGACAATGGGCCGGTTGGAAGGGCAAACGTACACACAAATGCCGCACTCAAAACAATCCATGGCTCCCCATTCAACAGCCATGGGATAGCGGCGCGTTTCTGCATACACGCCGATATAGTTGGGATACAGATACATGGGGCAGTGCTCCACACATTTACCGCAACGCACGCAGTCCATGTGTCCGTAATCATCAACCATAGACGATGTAAAAATTAATATACCGCTGGTCCCTTTAACCACCGGAACATCCAGTCTGCTTTGGGCCCAGCCGGTCATGGGACCACCCAACACTACTTTCCCTACCTGACTTGGCAGGCCACCGCACTGATCAATCACATGACTGATAGGGGTACCGATGCGAACCTTCACGTTGCCTGGTTTGGCGGCGCCGTCACCGGAAAAAGTCAATACCCTTTCATAAAGGGGCTTCTGGTATCGGCATGCCTCATAAACAGCAATGGCGGTTGCTACATTGTTCACAATCACACCTACATCAAAAGGTAGTTTTCCAGGTGGAACTTCAAGGTTCATTGCAGCTTTAATCAGCTGTTTTTCCGAACCCTGTGGATATTTTACGTCCAGGACAGCTATTTCAATGTTGCTGTCACCTGCGATCTTTGCGCCAATAGCTTGAATAGCATCCGGTTTGTTAGCTTCTACACCAAAGATAATATGCGGTGCTTCAACCGCCCTGGCAATAAGTTTTGCTCCTTCGACCAGTGAATCAGTCATCTCTACCATCATTCGGTGGTCACAGGTTAAAAAGGGTTCACATTCACAGCCGTTGATGATAATAGCATCTATAGGCTTTGGAGGGCTCAGTTTTACATGGGTAGGGAAGGCAGCCCCGCCCATACCTACTATGCCCGCCTCCTTTATGGCAGCCTTAATTTCATCCCGTGAAAGTTCTGTCACGTCCTTTTCATTCCACCGGGGCTCTTCCTGTTCGGGATTAACGCTAATGACTACGCTTTCCACAAGTAGCCCGTTAAAGTAGGGTCGGGGCTCAATGGCCTTAACCGTTCCGTTTGCGCTGGCATGGATAAAAGCGCTGACAAAAGCTGCGCTCTCGCCGATTTTTTGGCCGGTCTTAACTGTGTCTCCCACCTTCACCACAGCATGGCAGGGCGCTCCCGTATGCTGGTGCAAAGGAATCACCACCTCTTCCGGCAGCGATATTACGGTGATGGACTTATCTTCTGAAAATTTCTTGTAGTGCGGGAGATAGACCCCCTGGCTAAATGTTTTTGAAGTCACTTTTACCACACTCCCATCATAGGCTAAAAGACTAATACCTGTACAATGCTGATTCCAAAAAAATTTTTAAAACGCCCCCCTTCTTCATGGCAACCAGTTTAAAAAAATAGCACATACAACATTATAAATAATAATTCGTAATTGTATCTTAAAACCCTTTTCCAAAAGATACCAGGAATAAATACATAAAAATCACCATGCCTGTAAACCCCTTAAAATAGTTGCGTTTATTGCTTCAATGGCATAAAAAAAAAGCATCACTATAACTGATATTAATATATAATACTATTATGCCTTAAAAGGGTTGTTCACCGCCTTCTAAATCGATTGTAAATTTTTGATCAGGAGACGGGTGACTAAATCCATAGCGGCCAAGTCCTCGGTGTGCAGATAATGGTTGGCGGAAGCATCAAACAGGATGCTGCCGCCCGGGGGGAACTCCTCGTCGCCCGGCCAGACCTGAAAGAGCAACGGTACCCTGGGCAGGAAGAAGAGCAGTACACCGGTGCCGGAGCCGCGGCTGTAAGGAATGCCTCCAAACGGTGCGGCGGCCCGGGGAAGCAGTTCCGGTTCAGGCCCGAAAGCGGCAATCAGCGGCCTGATGGCGGTGCGGTGAAAAGCGTCATAGTAGACCCGCCCGCCGTCCAGCTCACGGTAAGGGATAAAATTATAAGTCAGAGGAGTGCCGTCAGCGCGGGCCAGGTAATTGAGCATGATGATCTGAAGCGAAAACCATGGTTCCAGCTCAGTACCGGCATACCTGACCTGTCCTGCGGGATAGGAAACATTAAACAGGTGGTCAAGGCAGGTTACGGCAAACACAGATGCCGCCCCGTCAAAGGAGCAGCCGCTGCGGGCAGCCATCAGCAATGGGTCGCCGGCGGCGAGAGTGTTTCTTGACACAGAGAGCGCCATACCGTAATTGCGCGGGTCGGAAAAAGGCTTCAGCGGTAAATACGGTTTTGACAAATTATCAGCCTCCTTCTCACGGATTCTGCACTTGTACCTGTTTTCCCTTCCGGTGCGGAAATAATTGTGATAAGGTATATGTGTCACCTCCCCCGTCCCCCTGACAATTTCCCCTGACAATTCCCCTGACAATTCCTGTGAGGGCATTCATGAAAGTAGCAGGATTTTGCGGGTTGTTTGCCGAATATATGTTTGTGTCGCCTGGTGGGGAGGGGAAAAGATGCTGGTTTTGGGCGTGGACCCGGGTCTGGCCATGACAGGCTTTGGCGTGGTGGAAAGCAGCGGGGGACGGGAAAGGCTGGTGGAGTGCGGCTGTATAACAACCACAGCGGCCCAGGACACCCCGGCGCGGCTTGATACCATTTACAGTCGATTGCTTTTGCTGGCACGGCGGTATAACTTCCAGGCAATGGCGGTGGAAAAAATATTTTTTAACAGGAACACCGCCAGCGCCCTGCAAGTCGGTGAAGCCAGGGGTGTGGCGGTACTGGCCGGCTGCCATGCCGGAATAAATGTTTTCGAATACACGCCCCTGCAGGTGAAGCAGGCAGTGGCCGGCTACGGGCGGGCCGACAAGGAACAGGTACAGCGGATGGTTTGCCTGCTGCTGGGCTTAAGCCGGGCGCCTTCCCCCGACGACACCGCCGATGCTCTGGCGGTGGCGCTCTGTCACATTAACGGCAGCGGGCGGAGAACCGCCCTGGAAAGGAGTCACCGTGTATGATTTTATAAAGGGCACTGTTGCCCGGACCGAAAAAGACGCCGTGGTTCTGGAAAACAATGGAATCGGCTACCGCCTGTCGGTTCCGGCGTCCACTTTAAGCAAAACAGGCGGGCAGGGCACCGAAATACTGCTTTATACTTACCTGGCCGTCAGGGAAGACGAGATATCGCTATACGGTTTTGCCGACCCGGCTGACAGAGAATGCTTCCTGCTTTTGCTTTCCGTGTCCGGCATAGGCCCGCGGGGTGCCTTGTCGGTTCTTTCCGCCCTTGGCGCCACTGATTTTTACCTGGCGGTGCTGCACGGGGATGAAAAAAAACTTACACGGGTGCCGGGCATCGGCGCCAAGACGGCAAAACGGCTCCTGGTGGAACTTAAAGATAAAATAACCGGATTGGGGCTGCCCGCCTCGGGCCGGGATAAGCCTGCCGAGGGTTACAGCGAGGCTTTAGACGCGCTGTTGGCCCTGGGCTATAACTCTGCCGAAGCGCAAGCGGCGTTGCACGGAGTACAAAAACCCGGCGAAAAACTGTCGGGTAGTGAACTGTTGCGCCTGGCCCTGGCCAGACTGGGAGCAAAGTGAGGGAAGCCTGGTGGAAGACAGAATTATAGCGGCAGGCAGGAAGAGCGAGGATGACTGGCAGGAGGTAAGCCTCAGGCCGCGTACCCTCAGTGAGTACATCGGACAGGACAAGATAAAGGATAAATTGCGTATCTTTATCAGCGCCGCCAGGGGAAGAGGTGACGCGCTGGACCATGTGCTGCTTTACGGTCCCCCCGGCCTCGGCAAAACCACGCTGGCTTCCATTATTGCCTCAGAACTGGGCGTTAACCTTCGTACCACCTCAGGGCCCGCCATTGAGCGCCCGGGGGACCTGGCCGCCATCCTTACCAATCTGAGCCCCTTTGATGTCCTGTTCATTGATGAAATTCACCGGCTGCAACGGACAGTGGAAGAAATTCTCTATCCGGCCCTGGAGGATTTTGCTCTTGACATTATCATCGGCAAGGGACCCAGTGCCCGCTCCCTTCGACTGGATTTGACTCCATTTACCCTGGTGGGAGCTACCACCAGGGCGGGGGCGCTGTCATCGCCGCTGCGTGACCGCTTCGGCGTGGTGGAAAGGCTGGACTTCTACGGTCCGGAAGAATTAAAACAGATTGTGGTGCGTTCCGCCGGCATACTGAAGGTGAATATCACCGCGGAGGGAGCGGCGGCAATCGCCCGCTCGGCCCGCGGTACGCCAAGGGTGGCCAACCGTCTGCTCAGGCGGGTGCGTGATTTTGCAGAGGTCTGTGCCGGCGGGGTTATCAGCGGCGAGGTGGCGGAACTGGCACTGGGGATGCTGGAGGTGGACAGGCTGGGCTTGGATGAAATCGACCGCCGCCTGCTTTTGACCATGGTGGAGAAATATGGCGGGGGTCCGGTGGGACTTGACACACTGGCCGCATCTATAGCCGAGGAGGCGGAGACAATAGAAGATATCTACGAGCCGTACCTGATGCAGCTGGGTTTCCTGCAAAGAACTCCCAGAGGCCGGGTGGTGACAGCTGCCGCCTGCCGTCATCTTGGCATACAGGGCAAGGACAGGCAGGACACTATCTGGTAGGTGATAACATGGAAATATTATTGCACATCTGCTGCGCGCCCTGTGCCACCTACAGCGCCCGGCATTTTGGTGAGCTTGGGTACCAGGTACGCGGCTTTTTCTTCAATCCCAACATTCACCCTTACGGGGAATACCGCCGTCGCCTGGATACGCTCACTGGCTATTGCAACCTGGCGGCAATACCTCTTGTTGTCCGCGACAGGTATGACCCGGAAAGCTATCTGCGCGAAGTCATGTTAACACCCGGCGGCCGCTGCGCTGCCTGCTACCGCCTGAGGCTGGCAGAAACCGCCAGGGAAGCGGCCAGGCTGGAAGTACCTTATTTTTCCACCACGTTGGCCGTCAGCCCTTATCAGGATCATGATCTGCTGCGGAGCGCGGGAGAAGAGGCAGGACGCCGGCACGGAGCGGAGTTTATCTACCGCGACCTGCGCCAGGGCTTTGGAGAGAGCGTGGCAGAATCACGCCAGCTCGGCCTCTACCGGCAGCGATACTGCGGTTGCCTTTTCAGTGAATGGGAAAGTTACCACGGAAAATCAGGGAGGGTAAGCGATGCCTGAACAGATGGGACGGATACTGGCCACAGCCGGCGGTTTGCTGCTGGTGATCGGGCTTTTGCTCATGGCGGGAGGACGCCTGGGAATCGGGCGTCTCCCCGGTGATATCCTGATCAGGAAAGAAAATTTTGTTTTTTATTTCCCGCTTATGACCGGGATTGTACTTAGCATTGTGGTTAGCCTGCTGTTCTACCTGCTGCGCCGGATATAATTTCCCGGATTTTGTTATCACCGTAAGCATTAAGCGGCTGCATACAGCCGCTTTGCCCTTTAATACAGGTATTTTTCACCCCCCGGGCGGCAGGAGATCTTTTTGCGGGTGTCGAAATGTCTTGCAGAGAAAAGAGGTGTTGGCATGAAAAACAGATTATTGCCTGTGTTTTTGCTTACAATGATGCTGATGGCGGCACCAGCCTCTGCAAACGGTTTTGCGCAGACTGTACGCATCGGCCTGTATTACAATATTGCCGACAACGCCAACATTGCAGAATGGGTCACTTTTAACAACAACAGCGGTCTTGGCGCCTCATTCCTACTTACAGAGCGCTTGGACATCCCTGCCATCTTCTCCCATGTCACCGTTGATACAGGCCCGGGGAAGTATGTACAGGTAGGAGCGGGTCAAAATTTTGAGAGCGCCTGGCAGTTGGCGAGGGAAGCCAGGAACAATTGGAACTTTAAAGCTTACGTTGCTTACCGGCAGGACGGTTCAAAGCATCCTTTCAAGGTCTGGGTAGAAGGGGTGGAAGCCGCTGTCAGAGTTCAATACCATGGCGCGTTTGCCGTCAACGCCGGCGCTGATTCCCTCCGCCTGTGTGATGTTACAGGCAACAGCCCCGGACTGGTTGCCGCCGACAGGGCACGAATACTGCTTACGCCAGTTACCCGGGTTCCCACCAACCTGTCAGCGTCAGGCCATCAGGCACGTCAGTACGAGGGATCATTTGAAATCAGGGGAACCGCAGGCAAGGTATCTGTGGTTAATGTTCTGAACACAGAGCAATACGTTGCCGGAGTGGTTCCATATGAAATGAGTGACTCCTGGCCGCTGGAAGCGCTTAAAGCACAGGCGGTGGCAGCCCGTTCTTTTGCAGTGGCAAACCGGAGCAAGCACCTGGCCCAGGGGTTTGAACTGTGTGATTCTGCTTTATGCTGCCAGAAATATGCCGGTTTCAGCGCCAGCCACGTGAATTCCAGGCGGGCGGTGGAGGAGACGACGGGGCAAGTGGCTAAGTTTGGCGGCCAGGTCGTCCAGCTGTTTTATCACTCCAACAGCGGCGGCCATACAGAGAACAGTGAAGATGTCTGGTCATCAGCCCTTCCTTTTGCCAGAGCAGTCTTCGACCCTTTTTCCGTCAGTGAGCCACTGGTTGGTCACCTGGTATCCCGCAGCGACAGTTCCGGAGAATTTCCGGCCCGCTGGCTCCTCTCCTTTACCAGAGAAGAACTGGAACTGCTCCTGGCTGCCAAAGAGCTGGGGGTGGGCACTTTGCTTGAAATCCGTTCCCTGTCCCGCTCTGCGGGCGGGCGTCACCTGGAAATTCTGGTAAGGGGGACAGACGGCGAAAGAGTTCTGACCCGCAGTGCTACCCGCTTTACCTTTAACCTGTTCAGCAGCCTTTATGAAATAATCCCCATACACAGGCGCGTCCATGCCATCGGCGCAGACGGCCGGGTGAGGGAGATAAGCGTAAGTGAAAGGTTATCTGTGACCGGTCCTGGCGGGACTGTTACCTCTGCCGCCTCCGGTGTCTGGATGGCCGGAATCGGCCGCCAGCGCCAGGTATCGGTGTTGCCGGTCGGGTTTTCCTTTGACGGACGGGGATGGGGGCATGGTGTTGGCATGTCCCAGTGGGGCGCCTTTGAAATGGCCCGCCACGGGTATACGTACAGCCAGATCTTACAATACTATTTCCAGGGCATTACAATAGGTACACAGTGAGAGTGAGATATGCGCACCGACTCCTTTGATTATTACCTGCCGGAGGAGCTGATTGCCCAGGAACCCCTCCGGGACCGCGACGCCTCCCGGCTCCTGGTGCTGGAGCGCCGGAGCGGGCAGGTCGAGCACAGGCGTTTTGCCGATATTTTAAACTATCTTACCCCGCGTGATGCCCTTGTGTTAAACGACACAAGGGTTATTCCTGCACGCCTGACCGGTGTGCGGGCCAAAAGCGGCGGCGCGGTGGAGGTGCTGCTGCTCCGGCGCCGGGGCAAAGACAGCTACGAGGCACTGGTCCGGCCGGGACGCCGCCTGAAGTGCGGGGCGGAAGTAATCTTTGGCGGCGGCAGGCTGAAATGCCGTGTTACCGCGGAGCTGCCGGAAGGGTTGCGCTGTCTTGAATTTGAATATGACGGCGTCTTTGAAGAAGTGCTGGACGAACTGGGGGAGGCGCCACTGCCGCCCTATATCCGCAAAAAGCTGGCCGACAGGCAGCGCTACCAGACTGTTTACGCCCGGGAAGAAGGCTCAGCCGCCGCTCCCACCGCCGGGCTTCATTTCACTCCGGAACTGCTGCAAAAAATTGCCGCCAGCGGGGTGGCCCTGGTCTACCTCACACTGCACGTCGGCCTTGGCACCTTCCGGCCGGTAAAAGTAACCGATATAAGAAAACACAAAATGCACAGCGAATTTTACCGGGTTCCGCCGGCGGCGGCGGATACGCTCAACCGCTGCAAAGAGTCAGGGGGACGGATAGTGGCGGTGGGCACCACGTCCTGCCGTGTTCTGGAGACAGTGGCTGACGGTGACGGCAGAATCAGTCCCGGCTCCGGCTGGACCGATATCTTTATTTACCCCGGCCACCGTTTCCGCGGGGTAGACGCGCTGCTGACCAATTTCCACCTGCCCAAGTCCACCCTTTTGATGCTGGTCAGCGCCCTGGCCGGCAGAGAAAACATCTTAAACGCCTACCGGGAAGCGGTGCAGGAAAGATACCGTTTCTTCAGCTTTGGCGACGCCATGCTTATCATATGATATAATTGACAAGCAGTGCCTGCAAAGGTAAACTAAGCCATGGGGGACAGGCTTATGGCAGTGAGTTTTACGCTGGAAAAGGAATGCCCGGGCACCGGTGCCAGGGCGGGCATATTGCACACCCCGCACGGAGATGTGCCCACCCCTGTATTTATGCCGGTGGGGACACAGGCGACGGTAAAGGGGATGTCGCCTGGAGAGCTACAGTCCATCGGTGCACGGATCATTCTCAGCAACACCTATCACCTGTACCTGCGGCCGGGGCATGAGCTAATCCGTGCGGCGGGCGGCCTGCATAAATTCATGAACTGGGACGGCGCCATCCTCACCGACAGCGGCGGTTTCCAGGTATTTAGCCTGGGTGCGATGCGCCGCATAAAAGAAGAGGGGGTAACGTTTCGCTCCCATATAGACGGTTCGGAGCATACCCTTACCCCGGAAAAGGTAATTGAAATACAGGAAGCACTGGGCGCCGACATCATAATGGCTTTTGACGAATGCGCCCCTTACCCGGCGGACCGCGACTATATAAAGGATTCACTGGCCAGGACGACACGTTGGGCGGAGCGTTGCCGCGCGGCGCACCGGAAGCGTGACCAGGCCCTTTTTGCCATTATCCAGGGCGGCATGTACCCGGACCTGCGCCGGGAGAGTGCACGCCAGCTGCTGGCCCTGGATTTCCCGGGCTACGCGGTGGGCGGGCTCAGCGTCGGTGAGCCCGCTGATTTGATGTATGAAATGCTGGAAGCCACCGTCCCGCTCCTGCCCCGGGACAAGCCTCGCTACCTTATGGGAGTGGGGACGGTTGACCACCTGGCGGAAGGGGTGGCCAGGGGCATTGACATGTTCGATTGCGTGCTGCCCACCCGTATCGCCCGCAACGGCATGGTGATGACCAGGCACGGCTACCTGACGGTGCGTAACCGCCCCTTTGCTGACGATTTCCGTCCCCTGGAAGAGGACTGTGGCTGCTATGTCTGCCGCAATTACACCAGGGCCTACATCCGGCACCTGATTAAGGCCAATGAAATCCTGGGACTTAGGCTTACCACTTACCATAACCTTCATCTGATTGCCAGTTTCATGGCCGGTATCCGGGAAAGCATAATAAACGGCAGCTTTCCCGAGTTATACAGGGAATTAAAAGCCCGCTTCGGGCGGGGAAAGGAGGACTAACCGATGGAAGGTATTCAACAGTTTTTCCCCTTCATAATCCTGATCGTTGTTTTTTACTTTCTCCTGATCAGACCTCAGATGACCCAGCAAAAAAAGCGCAAGGAGCTTCTCAGCTCACTGAAGGAAGGAGATAAGATCAGGACTATCGGCGGCTTGTACGCGACTATTGAAAAGATAAAAGACGATGAGCTTACAGTTCGGATTGCCGAAAACACCAGGGTCCGCCTGGCCAGGTTCGGCGTGGAAAGTATTATACGGGACAAAGAATAAGAACCTGGAAAATAGCTGACATATTAGAGGGCTTGGGCACATACATTCAAATAAAGAATGTGGAGGTGACGCCCATGCCGAAAAGAAGCACCGCCGGTGTGCCGATGAAACCTCCTGCCACCGTTGCGGTAATGGCCAGGGGAGTACTTTATGCTTATTTTTTGTCTCTGCTGGTTTTCCTGCTGGTTAGTGTCCTTGTCCGGTATACGCGCCTTTCCGAAGCCGTCCTCCCCTATGTAACTTATGCCACCGCCCTGGTCGCCATCTTTATCGGGGCAGCTTATGTTGCCAACCGTCTAAAGACCAGGGGCTGGCTGAACGGAGGTATAACCGGACTGGTTTACCTGCTTGGACTGTTGATTTTCGCCCTGATTTTACTGCCGGAGTTTAAAATCCACGCCGGCTACATTTCCAAGATATTCCTGGCTTTTGTCGCAGGGGCGGCCGGCGGCATTTTCGGTATCAACTCATAAGGCTCCGGGACACAGACCGCGCAGGCGGTCTTTTTTTTATATCCTGCCAAGCAGGAGAAGAGCGCCGACAAAAATAAATGCTGCCCCTGCTCCCGTCTGCAGCACATGGGGGGTGAGGAGCCGCGCCAACCAAGCGCCTGCGCCACTCCGAGCAGCGAAGACAGGACCAGCGCCGAGGCGGCTCCCAGGAACACCAGCCTGGCTGATTGCCCCTGAGACACCAGGATCATGGTGGCGCGGATTTCTGAAGTTTTCTTGACGTATCAGGTTTATAGGAGTAGAATGAAAGGAAACGGGAAGGAGTGATTTTTTTTGGGTCATCACGAAAAGATTAAAAAGGATATGACCATTGCCGAGGTGCTGCGTAAAAAACCCAATTCAGCTGCCATCTTTATGCGTTATGGCATGCACTGCCTGGGTTGCGCGTCAGCTACCGGTGAAACCGTAGAGCAGGCTGCCATGGCCCACGGCATCAACCTGGAAAATTTGCTAAACGAGATGAACGAGGCATAGAGCGGTATCTTCGGCAAAGGCGCATTTCACCGCGGCTGCCACCCGCTGCAGGCGGTTGCCATCCTGGGCGCCGGTTAATCTCCCTGTCGGTGCAACTCTCCGGCCAGGGTGAAGTGTCCGGGAACCGGCCGGCTTTACCGTGCCTGCCAGGTATGCTATAATTAACCTGTATTATGCCAGGGAGGTGCTCAGATGAAAAACAGACATATCATTACCTTAAACCCGGAAGCGGCTGCCGCCAGGGATCCGGGGACAGGATGCGGGGAATGCCCCACCTCATGCCAGTCGGCTTGCAAGACTTCCTGCACCGTGGGCAACCAGGTGTGCATAAAAGAAGGGGAAAAAAAGTAGTCGCTGACTACTTTTTTTTGTAGACATACCGTTATGCTGACAGAAAACAATACGCCTATGGTACATATGTTTGAGCTGCATGGACTCCGGCTGGCACTGGATGTGGAAAGCAATACCCTGCACATCCTGGACGAGCCAGCCTGGTTGGCCCTGTCCCGGCTTAAGGATGGCGCCGACCGGGAAGAAGTCCTGCGGGAGCTGGGGCTGGCCTTTGGCGGCAGGACCGCCGCTGCGGTTATGCAGGAGATAGATGAACTGCGCGGCCGGGGTCTGCTGTTTGGAGCTCCGGCGCTTGTGCCGCAAGGAAACGAAGACGTGGTGAAGGCGCTGTGTCTTCACCTTTCCCACGATTGTAACATGCGCTGTTCCTACTGCTTTGCCGGTACAGGCCATTACGGGGGGAAAAGGAGCCTGATGCCGGAACAGGTTGCCCGGGCTGCAGTCGATTTTCTGTTGCGTGAAAGCAAAGGCAGGCGTCACTGCGAAATAGATTTTTTTGGGGGCGAGCCGCTGCTCAATTTAGAAGTGCTGAAAAAAACTGTGGCCTATGGCAGGGAACGGGCGGGTGAGCTGGGCAAGATACTAAAGTTTACCGTTACCACCAACTGCCTGGAGCTGGGTGAGGCCGAACGCGCGTATCTGAACGCGGAAAATATCAGCCTGGTTTTATCCCTCGACGGCAGGAAAGAGGTGCATGACCGCCTGCGGCGGCTTCCGGACGGCAGCGGCAGCTTTGACCTGGTCCTGCCCAATGCCCTGCGGCTGGTCCGGGAACGCGATGGTGACAATTATTACCTGCGGGGCACCTATACCGGTTATAACACGGACTTTGACGCTGACGCTGAAGCTATGATCGCTCTCGGTTTCAAACGGATCTCCCTGGAACCGGCGGTGCTGCCGCCGGAACATGCCGCTGCCCTCTCCGAGCGACACCTGGCAGTGCTGTACGCCGGGTATGAACGCCTGGCCCGGCAGCTTTGGCAGATGGAAACCAGGGGAGAGCGGGTATACTTCTTTCACTTCGAGCTGGATTTAAAGCAGGGCCCCTGTGTCAGGAAACGCTCCGCCGGCTGCGGCGCCGGAACCGCCTACCTGGCTGTGTCACCTGACGGCACACTCTATCCCTGTCATCAGTTTGTCGGCCTGGCTGAATTTGCCGCCGGTCACGTTACCGCTGGCAGAAATGCTGCCGTACTGGCTCCTTTTGGCCAGGTCGGTCCTGATCGGAAAGAAGCATGCCGCTCCTGCTTTGCCCGCTATTTTTGCGGCGGAGGTTGCCACGCCGCTGCCTGGCTGCAAAACGGGCGGCTGGAGGAACCTTATCGCCTGGGCTGCCTGCTGCACCGCAAAAGGGTGGAGTGCGGCCTTTACCTGCAGGCCATGAGAATGCTCTCTCAGGTGAGGTGAGCTGTATGGATATTTTCTCTTTCCGTGAAGAGGAAGAAATCAGCAGGCACAGCCCGCTGGCGCTGCGCCTGCGACCACGAAGCCTTGACGGTTTTGTGGGCCAGCGCCACCTGGTAGGCGAAGGCAAACCGCTACGCCGCCTGGTGGAAAACGACCTGCTGTCATCACTTTTATTCTACGGTCCGCCCGGGACAGGCAAGACCACTCTGGCCGAGATTATAGCGGCTTCCACCAGTGCTCACTTCAGCCTGGTCAACGCCGTCTCCTCCAGCATAGCGGAGCTGCGCCGGATTATCCTGGAAGCGAGGCAGCGCCTGGGCCGTGAGGGGAAAAGGACGGTCCTCTTCATCGACGAAATCCACCGTTTCAACAAGGCTCAGCAGGACGCCCTGCTGCCGGCGGTGGAAGCAGGGGTGGTGGCTCTGATTGGGGCTACCACTGAAAACCCGTATTTTACAGTTAACGCTCCGCTGCTCTCCAGGATGCGGATTTTCCCGTTTGAACCGCTGGCGCCGGAGGATATACGGCAACTCCTGGACAGGGCGCTGGCCTGTTCGGAGAGCGGTCTGGCCGGCGTGACCCTGACTGAAGATGCCGCCGCAACCCTTGCCGCCTTAGCCGGTGGCGATGCCAGGGTGGCGCTGAACGCGCTGGAACTGGCGGCGGCCATTGCACCGGCTGCTGACAGCGGCTCCCGGGTGGTGGACAAGGCCGCGGTGGAAATGGCGGTACAAAAAAGTGCTGTTGTCTATGATCGGGACGGCGACAGCCATTTTGACACCATTTCTGCTTTTATCAAGTCCGTACGTGGCTCCGATCCTGATGCGGCCATATATTGGCTGGCCAGGATGCTGGAGGCTGGGGAGGACCCGCTGTTTATAGCGCGCAGGCTGACTATACTGGCCTCCGAAGATATCGGCAACGCCGACCCGCACGGACTCCTGGTAGCAGTAGCCGCCGCTCAGGCTGTACATATGATTGGCATGCCGGAAGCCAGGATAACCCTGGCCCAGGCAACCGCTTACCTGGCCTGCGCTCCCAAAAGCAATTCGTCTTACCTTGCTGTGGAAGAAGCGATGAAGACGGTAAAGCAAAGGCCTGGCGACTGTGTCCCTGTTCACCTGAGAGATTCTTCCTACAGCGGCGCCGCCAATCTGGGGCACGGCAAAGATTATCTCTACCCCCATGATTTCCCGGGAAATTACGTAGCTCAGGATTACCTGCCTGCCGGCCTGGCAACGGTGAGGTTTTACCGTCCCACCGGCAACGGTTATGAGCGTACCATCCGTGACCGGCTGGACTGCTGGAAGGGTAACAGGAGGGGCAAAAACGGTGGAAAGTGACCGTTACCGGACAGTTGCCGGGGCAGCCAGGGTGAAAATTGCGGTGGACAGTTGCCGGTTTATCGCTCCGGTAGCACCGGTGGAGACAGAAAAAGAGGCCCGTGCTTTCATTTTGTCTGTTTCCAGGGAGTTTGCCCATGCCACTTATAACGAATATGCTTATGGATAGAAAATCTGGCCAGGGGAAGTGTAACCGTAAGGATTCAGGAATAAGTTGGCTTGAGTATTACCTGCCCGGAGGGAAAAGCGGTGAATAAAAAACGGGTACTGGTGGCCATGAGCGGCGGCGTTGACAGCTCCCTGGCCGCCGCCCTGCTAAAGCGGCAGGGCTATGAGTGCATCGGTGTTACCATGCGCCTTTGGGTTGACAGCGGTTTTGAAGAAGAAGCCAGTCATTCCGGGCGTGGTTGCTGTTCCCTGGCCGCCGTGGCAGACGCGCGACGCGTTGCGGACAAGCTGGATATACCTTTTTATGTGCTGAATTTCAGGGAAGCCTTCCGGGAAAAAGTGGTGGACTATTTTGTCAGTGAATATGCCCGGGGGCGCACACCAAACCCCTGTATAGCCTGCAACCGGTTTATGAAATTCCACCTCCTGCTGCGTAAAGCGTGGGAACTGGAGGCCTGGTATATAGCCACCGGACACTACGCCAGGGTGGAGTACAACTCAGGGAGCGGCCGCTGGCACCTGAAAAAAGCCGTCGACAGGGCAAAGGACCAGAGTTACACCCTCTATAACCTGACCCAGGAACAGCTCCGGCACATCCTGTTTCCGCTGGGCGGGTTGTTAAAAACCGAGGTCAGGGCGCTGGCAGCCGAATTTGACCTGGCGGTGGCGGATAAACCGGACAGCCAGGAAATCTGTTTTATCCCTGACGATGATTACCGGCGTTTTCTGCGGGAAGAAACCGGTCTGAAGGATACCCCTGGTCCCATCCTTGACCTGGATGGCAACCGGATTGGCACGCACCGGGGGGTTTCCTATTACACCGTAGGGCAGCGCAAAGGCCTGGGCCTTTCCGCCGGACATCCGCTCTACGTGGTGGAAGTTGACAGGGAAAGAAATACCATCACCGTCGGGACAGACCGCGATGTATATTTCAGCGGGCTCATTGCCGGCGACCTGAACTACATTGCCAATAATGCACCCGCTGAAGCCATGGCTGTGGCAGTGCGGGTGCGCTACCATGCCGGTGAGGTGCCGGGAACGCTTACGCCGTTGCCCGGGGGCCTGGCCCGCATTGACTTTGAACGGCCGGAAAGGGCGATTACGCCCGGTCAGGCAGTGGTGTTTTACATTGGTGACGACGTGCTGGGTGGAGGCACCATTGAACGTGCCATCAGGGAGGGGAAAAGAGCATGAAGGCGGAAATAATAGCTGTAGGGTCCGAACTTTTGCTTGGCCAGATCGCCAACACCAACGCCCGTTACCTCTCGGAAAGGCTGGCTGGTCTTGGGATTGACGTTTACTGGCATACCGCGGTGGGAGACAACGCTAACCGGCTGGCAGAAATCTTCAGGGTTGCGCTGTCGCGGTCTGACCTGGTCATTCTCTGCGGCGGCCTGGGCCCTACCAAAGACGACCTGACCAGGGAGACGGTGGCCGGGGTACTGGGACTGCCCCTGCAGGCGGACCGGGCCTGGGAGGAGCGCCTGGAAACATTATTTAAAAAGTTGGGCCGGCGTATGACAGACAACAACCGCCGCCAGGCGCTGGTCCCCCTGGGGGCCAGGCTTCTTTTTAACAGCCAGGGTACGGCGCCCGGACTGTGGATCGAACACCAGGGCCGCTCCGTCGTGCTGCTGCCGGGTCCGCCGCGCGAACTGGAAGCCATGTTTGAACGGGAGGTGGAACCCCGCCTCGCCGGCAGGGGTGGCGGCGCGGTGATCATCTCCCGGGTGCTGAAAGTGGTTGGACTGGGTGAATCCGCTATGGAGGAAGCCATCGCCGATCTTATTGACAGCCAGTCCAACCCCACGCTGGCACCGCTGGCCAGGCACACCGAGGTCCACCTGCGCCTTACCGCCAAGGCCGCTGACCGCAGCGCTGCGGAAGCGATGCTGTCAGGCCTGGAAAGCAGGGTCAGGGAGCGCCTTGGTCCGGCCATTTACGGAGCAGGAGACGAAACTCTGGCCGGGGCGGTGGCGAAGCTGTTGCTCGCGGGCGGGTGGAAGCTGGCAGTGGCGGAATCCTGTACCGGCGGCCTGCTTTCGCACCTGTTAACCAATTCTCCGGGCATATCCGCCTCTTTTCTGCTGGGCGCCGTTGTATACAGCAACGCCGCCAAGCAGGATTTGCTGGGAGTTAAGCCATCCCTTTTGCGTGAGTACGGCGCCGTTTCCGAGGAGACGGCGAGGGCCATGGCTGAAAACATCAGGCGCCGGAGCGGAGCAGGGCTTTCTTTGGCCATCACCGGCATTGCCGGGCCTGACGGGGGGACCGAAACCAAGCCGGTGGGGCTGGTTTATATCGCGCTGGCCACGCCGGAGGGTGCAAATTGCCGCAGGTTTAATTTCTTTGGCACGCGGGAAACTATCAAGGAACGGGCGGCAGCCGCGGCACTTAACATGCTCCGCCTGTACCTTTTAAGCAACAACAGGTGACGGCTTGGACCAATATCTCCGGCGCAACACGGCCCTTGTCATACTTGCCATCATAGGAATGCTCACCTTTGTCGGCCTGCTTGGCAACTTTACCACCACCATCAGTGCTTTTCAGGTTGAACTGAAACTGATGATTTTCGACCGCGGCTTTACCCAGCTTGAGCTGCCGCCTTTGGGGCGGGTGCGCGCCCGTACCCACCTGCCGCCGCTGATGCTGAAAGCCGGGCTGGTCAATGTCAACCTTGACCAGCTGCAGGAGGTGCTGACCAGGCTGGAAGACGAGACTTTCCTGGCTTCCCTGCGCGCGGAAGCGCGCCGTGCGGTCCGGATATTTGTGGCCAGGCTCCTGTTGCTGGCTTTTACCGGCGGGATTGCCGCGTCGTTATTTTTCGGAGAGAGGGAGCGGAAACGCTTGCTGGCGGCCGGTTTAACCGGCATGCTGGTCCTGGGCGTCCTGCTGGCTGCCTCTTACGCTACCTACCGGCCCCTGGCTTTTTTAAACCCGGAGTTTGAGGGAATTCTCAGGGCCGCACCCTGGATGTTCGGCCTGCTGGAAGAGACTCTGTTCAAGGTGAAAACACTGGGTGAGCAGCTGGAACTTATCGCCGCCAACATCAGTGTACTCTTTGAGCAAGTGGCCAGGCTGGAACCACTGGGCACGGTGGACGGCCTGCTCAAAGTCGCCCACGTCTCCGACCTGCACAACAACCCGGCCGGCCTGGACCTGGTGGGGCAGGTTGTAGCCACCTTCGGGGTACACCTGGTGATTGACACCGGAGACATTACCGATTTCGGCACCCAGATTGAAACTGAAATAGCCTCGCCTATTGAAGGGTTCGGCATTCCCTATGTATTTATCCCGGGCAACCATGATTCACCGGAAGTGATAAAACGAATGAGGGAGATTAACAACGTTGTTGTTATTGAAGAGGGGATGGTCACCGTCAGGGGGTTGCGCATTGCCGGCATAGCTGACCCCTCTTCCCGTGACAGCGGCATGTTGGTGGCTCCGGACCCGATTCTTGATGATTACGGGGAGCGCCTGCGGCGCGTGACGGAGGAGGCGGAGCAGGAGCCCCACGTGGTGGCGGCGCACCACCCCCGTGTTGCCGGGGCGATGCTGGGACGGGCTAAAGTAATTCTGACCGGCCACACCCATCAGCTGAGCATAGCCGAGCGGGGGGGCTCGGTGATGATCAATGCCGGAAGCACCGGAGCCTCCGGTATCAGGGGACTGCAGGCCCGCCGGGAAACGCCGTTCTCGCTGGTGCTGCTGCATTTTGACCAAAACGAAGAGGGTGAGTTTTACCTTAAAGCGGGGGATATCATCCGGGTATTTCAGTTTCAGAGCGGTTTTTCCCTGGAGCGGCGCTTGTTTGGCACGGCGGCGGCACCAGGGACCGATACCGGCGAGTAATTCCTGCACATATTGCGGCAGGAATTTTTATGCTGTTGTCAAAGTTATCCGGGAGAGGAAGAAAGGGGGCCGGCGTGTGGCCAGGCTGTTTTTTGCCATAATACCGCCCCGGGCTGTCAGAGAAAGGCTGGCGGCGGCACAGCTGCGCCTGGACCTGGTCCCCGGGGCTGTGAAGTGGGTGGAACAAGAAAACCTGCACCTTACCCTGCTGTTTATCGGCGAGACACCCCAGGAGCGCCTGGCGGGGCTTTCGGCGGCAGCGGAAAAGACGGCGGGAGAAGTAACCGCTTTCACCGTGGAGATAGCCGGTTTAAACGCCTTTCCCGGCCGGAATCGCCCCAGGGTTATTTTCGCCGGTGTGGGACGGGGTGAAAGGGAACTGCACTTTCTGGCCGGTCGCCTGGCGTTTAACCTGGGGATCCGGCCGGACAAACCGTTCCGGGCCCATTTTACCCTGGGCAGGGTCAGGGATGGCCGGCAGGCGCCGCCGCTGCCTGAAGCCGCCCCGGAGATTCTTGTGTCCAGCGTTTTTCCGGTGGAAAGCTTTTACTGCCTGGAAAGCACCCTGACACCGCGCGGACCTGTTTACAAAAAGAGAGCGGAATTTATACTTTTACAAAAATAATTTTACAGACACGGCAGGATTTTTCAGCAGGACGGAGAAATTATAACGAACAAATGTTTGGTTAGGAGGATTTTTAAAATGGAAAAACAAAAAGCCCTGGAAATGGCTTTGCTTCAAATTGAAAAACAGTTCGGCAAAGGTTCTATCATGCGTCTTGGCGATTCGGCGGGACGAAACGGCTTATCGGTCATTCCAAGCGGAACACTGGCCCTTGATATAGCCCTGGGTGTGGGAGGATTCCCCCGCGGTCGGGTGATCGAGATTTTTGGCCCAGAGTCTTCCGGCAAGACCACGGTTGCCCTGCATGCCATAGCTGAAGCGCAAAAAGCCGGCGGCTACGCCGCTTTCATCGATGCGGAACACGCCCTGGACCCGTCATATGCCCAGAAGCTGGGAGTTAATATTGACGAGCTTCTGGTGTCCCAGCCCGATACCGGGGAACAGGCGCTGGAAATCGCCGAATCGCTGGTCAGAAGCGGCGCTATTGATGTGATTGTTATCGATTCGGTGGCGGCACTGGCGCCCAAAGCGGAAATTGAGGGAGAAATGGGCGACGCCCACGTCGGGCTGCAGGCCAGGCTGATGTCACAGGCGCTGCGCAAGCTATCCGGTGCTATCGCCAAGTCCAATACCACCGCCATTTTTATCAACCAGATCCGGGAAAAGGTAGGCGTGATGTTCGGTAACCCTGAAACCACGCCGGGCGGCCGGGCGCTTAAATTTTATGCGTCGGTTCGCCTTGATGTCCGCCGCATGGAGACACTTAAACAGGGCAACGAATCGGTGGGCAGCCGCACCCGGGCCAAAGTGGTAAAAAATAAGGTGGCGCCACCTTTCCGTCAGGCCGACTTTGATATTATATACGGCGAGGGCATATCCCGGGAAAGCACTCTGCTGGACCTGGCGCTGGACCTGGACCTGGTGCAAAAGAGCGGCGCCTGGTTTTCATACGGCGAGGAGAGGCTGGGGCAGGGCCGTGAGAACGCCCGGCAGTTTCTGAAAGAACATGCCGATATAGCGGCAGAGCTTGAGCGCAAAATCCGTGAGGCCCACGGGCTGCCGGCGCCGGTCAATCCGGGCGGGCAGGCGGCCGGCAAGTGATGGAGGCGGGGAAAGCTGAAGCAGGAGGCACTGTGCCTGCTTGGGGAGCGCGCTGTGGGAAAGGGTCAGCCCGAAACGGGAGCTGGCACTGTACTGCCGGCGTGAAGAAAGGGTAACAGTCTGCCGCGACCGGGCAGGGCGCTGCAGAACAGAAGATTTCCAAGAGATGCGGCAATTTTTGCCCTAAAAGAAGAATTTGGCGGCAATCTTGACATACAGGCGTAAACAGGATAAAATTTATGGCAGGTATATTTGGTGTGGGTAAATAAAGAGCAAGCGGCCTAAAGTGCCTAATCATATAAATCTTTTACTGGCAAAAAGCATATTTCCGGACAAATTCCAGTAAGATGGATATGGTTTCTCTTTATAGCTGTGTACCCACACAGCTATTTATTTTTTGCAACAAAGCAAAGAAGCGAAAGAAGAGGTGAAAAACATGCCGCCATGGGCAGTTGTCCTTATAGTACTGGCCGCTGCCGGTTTTTCGTTTGTCGCCGGTTATCTTATCCGCAGGCGCACAGCGGAGCGTAAAATAGGCTCAGCCGAGGAAGCAGCAAAAAAATTGCTGGAGGAGGCAGAAAAGCAGGCACAGTCTTTAAAACGGGAAAAACTGGTGGAAGCCAAAGAAGAAGCCCACCGGATGAGAAGGGATTTAGAGCAGGAAAGCCGGGAGAGAAGGGCTGAATTTCAGAGAATGGAGCGCCGCCTCCTGCAAAAAGAAGAGACCCTGGACAGAAAAACTTCCCAGATTGAAAAAAAGGAAGAGGAGATTAAAGCCAGGGAGAACAGCATAAGCGAGCTACAGGAAAAAATTGAGGAAATTCTGAAGCAGCAGCTGGCTGAACTGGAGAGATTGTCGGAGCTGACCACGGAAGAAGCCAAAGAACTGATTCTTTCCCGTGTCAGGGAAGAAGTAAAGCATGAGATGGCCATGATGATCAAAGATATGGAATCCCAGGCCAGGGAAGAGAGCGAAAAGAAAGCAAGGCATATTATAACCCTGGCTATTCAAAAGTTTGCCGCCGACCATGTGTCAGAATCTACGGTATCGGTGGTTTCATTGCCCAACGATGAAATGAAGGGCAGGATAATCGGCCGTGAAGGCAGAAATATCCGCACCCTGGAAACCCTGACCGGTATTGACCTGATAATAGACGACACCCCGGAAGCCGTTATTTTATCAGGTTTTGACCCTATCCGCCGCGAGGTGGCGAGAATTGCCCTTGAGAAACTGGTGGCCGATGGCCGTATCCACCCGGCCCGTATCGAGGAAATGGTGGAGAAAGCCAGGCAGGAAGTGGAAGCCCGTATCCGGGAAGAAGGCGAACAGGCCACCTTTGAGGCCGGCGTGCACGGCTTGCACCCGGAGCTGGTGAAGCTGCTGGGCAGGCTGCGTTTCCGCACCAGCTACGGCCAGAACGTCCTCAAACATTCTGTGGAGGTAGCGCACCTGGCAGGCTCGATGGCGGCGGAACTGGGCCTTGATATCCAGCTGGCGAAACGGGCTGGCTTGCTGCATGACATCGGTAAAGCAGTGGACCATGAAATTGAAGGCCCCCACGTTACCATCGGCGGCGACCTGGCCAAAAAATACCGTGAGTCCAGGGAAGTAATCAACGCCATTGTAGCTCACCACGGAGACGAGGAATTCCTGACGCTGGAGGCTGTGCTGGTGCAGGCTGCAGACGCTGTTTCCGCCGCCCGTCCCGGCGCCCGGAGGGAAACGCTGGAAGCCTATATCAAACGCTTGGAAAAGCTGGAAGAAATAGCCGACTCTTTTGAAGGCGTGGACAAAGCTTACGCCATCCAGGCCGGGCGTGAAATCAGGATTATGGTAAAACCGGAAAAAATCGACGACCTGGCCAGTGTCCAGATGGCCCGGGAGATAGTCAAAAAGATAGAGGAAGACCTGGAATATCCGGGACAGATCAAAGTAACAGTAATCAGGGAAACCAGGGCGGTGGATTACGCCAAGTAATATAACCGGCAGGATACCGGCAACAGGCGACTGCTTCTGTTGCCGGTGTTTTTTGGAAGGCAAATTTTGCAATTTACATTTTGAGGCCGACAGGAAGGAATTCTCCCGGCCCTTATGGAATGTAGCTTTGGCAGAAAGAAACAACCGGAGGTTACCGCTGTGCTCAGAGCAAAACAACAGAAGCAGGACACTCATGTTGCCAACCTTTTGACTTCCCTCCTGTTGCGTTTCCCTGAAATAATGTCCATAAACCTGGATATGCCGCGGGAACGTTGCAAATTTACCTTCATGCTGCACGGCGGCGTTGTCAAAGAAGAATTCACCTCGTTTAAAGCCATGCTCAAAAGCTCACTGGCTGCATACGGCGAACTGAAAGGAACCATGTATGACGTGAAGGCCGAATTTGAAAGGTTTGGCAAGATCAGCCTGGTCGGCATAACCTGCGGGACGGCGCTGCTTAGCCTGGAGCTGATCTTACTGATAACCGCCCTGGTGGAAGCGGAATTTTCCGCCTCTATGGTAAGAGACCCGGAGTCTTGCGAGCTTTGCCATGACGAGGAAATGGTAAGGCAGGAAGAGATAATAGAATACCTGCTGGGCCAGGCAGGCGGGCATAAAGACAACCTTATTGCTTTCCGGGAAGCGGGGAAAGTATACGTTTGCGACAAGTAGACAAATATAGGTGCAGGCCCAGATTTACCGCAGCGTAAAAATATCAGGACAGGAGGAAACCGCTTGCGTGTTCTGATGATCGGGGACGTGGTCGGCAGGCCGGGACGTGAGTGCGTACGGGACCTGCTGCCAAGGCTGAAAGAAAACTACCGGGTGGACTTTACCATTGCCAACGGCGAGAACCTGGCAGGCGGTGTGGGCTGCAATGAAAGCACGGCCTCTGAGATCTTTAAAACAGGTGTGGACGTGCTGACCATGGGGAATCACGTCTGGGACAGAAAAGAGGCGCTCACTTACATCGCCCGGGAAAAAAAAATTATCCGCCCGCTTAATTACCCGCCCGGCACACCGGGGGCGGGTTCAGGAGTTTTTCAGGCGGGGGACTGCAAACTGGCTGTGATCAATTTAAGCGGCCGTGTTTTTCTACCGCCGCTTGACTGCCCTTTTCGCGCTGCCGCCGCTGAAACGGAAAGGCTTCGCGCCATAACCCCTCTGATTATTGTAGACTTTCATGCCGAAGCCACTTCGGAAAAGATAGCCCTTGGTTATTATCTGGACGGGCGGGTTTCCGCCGTGTTGGGTACACATACTCACGTCCAGACAGCTGATGAACGTATCCTGCCCGCGGGAACTGCTTATATCACCGATGTGGGCATGACCGGCCCGTATGAATCGGTGCTGGGCGTCAAACCGGAAAACGTGATTGCCAGGTTCACCAGCCAGCTGCCGGTAAGGTTCGAAGTGGCCGCGGGAGAGGAAAAACAGTTAAACGGCGTGGTGGTGGAAATTGACACCGGCAGCGGCCTTGCCCGCTCCATCACCAGAATCAACGAGGTTTACGGATAAACAATGCGTTTTGCCATGAAAAAATTTTCCCCTTTTGCAGGAATTTTCGATAGTTGCGATGAATTTATAATTGTCAGAAAAGTCAAAATATACAGGAGGCCGGCAATGGAAGTATTAAAGGTTTCAGCAAAGTCCAACCCGAATTCTGTGGCAGGAGCACTGGCAGGGGTATTGCGTGAGCGCGGTGGCGCTGAAATGCAGGCCATTGGGGCCGGTGCGCTAAACCAGGCGGTAAAGGCGGTGGCTATTGCACGCGGCTTTGTTGCCCCAAGCGGTATGGACCTCATCTGTATACCCGCCTTTACAGACATCGTCATTGATGGTGAAGAAAGAACGGCAATCAAACTGATAGTGGAGCCCCGCTGAAAATTTTTATAGCATAGACCCACAGTCAACAGCTGGGGGTATTTTTTTTGCCGCCGACAGGTGATAGAATTTAAAGTATGGACAATAAGGATAAATTTAAATTTTTTGTTGCTGACGGCCATTGTGACACGGTTTCCCTGTTCCTGCGGAGTCGGGAAAGCTACGATTTTGCCCGCCTGAACCGGACGGGCCATATTGACTTGCCCAGGTTAAGGCTGGGAGGCGTTGCCCTGCAATGCTTTGCTGTCTGCCTGGAGCCGGCATTTAAGCCCTGGGGGGCCCTGCGGCGCACCCTGGTCCTGTTCGGGCATTTCCACCGTGTACTGGAGGAAAATAAAGAAAGCATCATGTTGGTGATCGGTTCTGGCACTCTGCGCGAAGCTCTGGAAAGCGGAAAAGTGGCGGCACTTCTCACGGTCGAGGGCGGTGAGTCACTGGAAGGGGAACTGGAAGTGCTGCGCTCTCTGTACCGTCTGGGCGCCAGGGGCCTCGGTTTAACCTGGAATGACAGGAATGACCTGGCCGACGGGGTAGGGGTGGGCAATGCCGCGGGCGGGCTTACTGACTTTGGCAGGGAAGTGGTAAGCGAAATGAACCGTCTTGGCATGATGGTGGATGCCGCCCACCTTTCGCGCCGCTCCTTTTTTGACGTTTTGGAGCACTCCACGTCCCCGGTTGTTGTTACCCATGCCAATGCCTATGCCATCTGCCCTCACCGCCGTAACCTTGATGACGAACAATTGCGGGCGCTGCGCGACCAGGGCGGGGTTATCGGCATGTCCTTTTATCCCCCCTTTGTCCACCAGTCGGGGCAGGCCGGCCTGGAACAGTTGCTGGACCACTATTGCTACGTGGCGGCACGGTTTGGAGTGGCGGTCCTGGCTGTGGGTTCCGATTTTGACGGAATTGACCGCTCAGTGGACGGACTCAACGACGCCTCGTACCTGCCGGTCCTGGGGGAAGGATTGCAAAAACGTGGGTTTTCCGCCCTGGAAACGCAGCAGATTATGGGGGGCAATTTCCTGCGGGTGCTGGATAAAATCTTAAAAACGGAGACCTGAAATGAAAGAAAAAGAGGTTGCGGCAGACCTGCATGTACACACCACCGCCAGCGATGGCCTGTACAGCCCGGCTGAAGTGGCGGAGATGGCGACAACCATCGGCCTCTCTGCCATTGCCATTACCGACCATGATACCGTGGACGGTATCATCCCGGCCCGGAGAAGTTCCCGTCGCCTGGAGGTTATACCGGGCATTGAACTCAGCACCGAATATGCCGGCCACGAAATACATATCCTGGGCTACTATATTGACACGGGACACCCCAGGTTGATGCGGCTTCTGCGTGAGTTGCGCCAAAGCAGGGTAGGCCGCGCTGAAAAGATGGTAGCCAGGTTGGCGGAACTGGGTTACGGGATAGAGCTGGAGAGGGTCTGTCAAATCGCCGGAAAAGCAGCCCCCGGCAGACCGCATATTGCCAGGGCGCTGCTGGAAAAGGGCTTTATAGAGAGTGTCCGCCAGGCTTTTGATACCCTGCTGGCTTACGGCGGGCCCGCCTATGTTGAACGCTTTAAGTTGACCCCGTGTGAGGCGATTGAACTGGTAAAGGAGGCGGGAGGGGTGGCTGTACTGGCCCATCCCGGCCTATCGGGAGTTGAGGCGCTTATCGAAGATTTGGTAAAATCCGGACTGCAGGGACTGGAAGCCCGCCATCCCGAGCATGACGCTGAACAGGTTGAACGGTTCAGTGCCCTGGCCGGCGCTTTGGGTTTGATTGTAACCGGTGGTTCAGACTATCACGGAGGTCAAAGCAGCACGGGCGGTGAACTGGCCTCCTGCGGCGTAGACAGGAAAACGCTGTCACTGCTTAGGGCGGCGGCATTGGCCGGTAAAACTCCAAAGATTAAAAAAAGGATTTTTTGACCCGGGCGCGAATAAATGATATAATTTTTAAAAAATATACGGTTTGGGTATTTTTTTTTAGAATTATCGCAAATGCGTCTTACCGGGAGTTTCAAAAAGTTCAATTCAGGCAGGGCACGTGTGTTCTGACAAAACACTGCCGGGGGGAGGTGGACGGCAACCAACAGGAGGAGACGTTGCTGCAAACAAAACAGTTGCACCGGGAGGAGATAAGATTTGCAGGAAACAATTGAGTTTGGCTTACAGGTTATGGTAATCGGTTTTGCGGTTGTAATGATTACCCTTTACGTCTTATATCTCATACTTACCGGTTTTAGTCAGGTCTTTGGTGTAAAGAAAGCCGCCGGGCCAGCGACGCAGGCGCCTGCGGAAAGCGTGCTGGCAGAAGCGGTAGCCGCCCCGGTGGCGGCCACAGTAAGCGAGCAGGTCCACAGCCTGGGTGAAGACATCGTAGCCGTTTTAACGGCTGCCATTGCTGCCTGTCTCGACGCACCTGGAAAAGAATTCACCATCAGTTCCATCGAGCCGGTCCAGGTTAATCCATGTCCCGCTGGTTACCTGCGGACAACAGAATGGGGTCTTGCCGGTAGGAAAAAGCTGATGGAAAGGCGCCAGGATTTATTTCTTTTGCGAAGGGAGAAGAGAAGATGAGAAAATTCAGAGTAACAGTCAATGGACAGGCATACGATGTGGTCGTTGAAGAGTTGGGAGCGGCGGCAGTTGCTCCGGCGCCTGCTATGGCGCCCCCTGCTCCTGTGCGCCCTGCTGCACCGCAAGCAGCCCCGGTAGCTGCACCGCCGGCGGCAGCGGCCAGACCGGCTCCGCCTCCGCCCAAACCGGCGGCCAAAGCGGCAGCGGGCGGCAATTCAGTTACCGCTCCCATGCCCGGCGTGGTTATAAATGTACTGGTAAGCGCCGGCCAGGAAGTAAAAGCCGGCCAGGTCCTGCTGATTCTGGAAGCCATGAAAATGGAAAATGAAGTGACGGCGCCGGTGGGAGGTACTGTGAAAGAGGTTGCCGTCAGCAAGGGGACCAATGTTAACACGGGTGATCTGATGGTTGTCATAGAATAGGGGGGGGATCAATGCTAGATAAAATTCTTATGTTCATCGAGGGCACCGGTTTTGCCGCCATGACGCTCCCCCAGTTGATGATGCTGGTGGTCGCCTGCACATTGCTTTACCTGGGTGTGGAAAAAAAATATGAGCCTCTTTTGCTTGTGCCCATCAGTTTCGGCATGCTGCTGGTAAACCTGCCTTTGGGCGGGATAATGGACAATCCGGTGTTTTCAGAGACCGGACAGCTGCTTTCCACCGGAGGTCTGATTCGTTATTTCTACATGGGTATCGAGCGGGGGATATTCCCGCCCCTGATATTCCTCGGTATCGGCGCCATGACCGACTTTGGTCCGCTCATTGCCAATCCCAAGACGCTGCTCCTTGGTGCCGCCGCGCAGTTTGGCATTTTCACCACCCTCATCGGCGCCATGCTGCTGGGTTTCAATGCCGCCGAAGCCGGGTCCATCGGGATTATCGGCGGCGCCGACGGTCCCACCGCTATCTTTCTCACTTCCAAGCTGGCACCTCACCTGCTGGGCTCGGTGGCGGTGGCTGCCTACTCTTATATGGCCCTGGTGCCGATTATCCAGCCACCCATAATGAGACTGCTTACCACCAAGGCAGAAAGGCAGATCGTAATGGAACAGCTGCGTCCGGTTTCCCGGACGGAGAGGGTGCTGTTCCCGGTAATCGTGGTCATCCTCTGCGGCCTGCTGTTGCCGCCGGCTATTCCGCTTTTGGGCATGCTGATGCTGGGCAACCTGTTCCGGGAGTGCGGCGTCACCGACCGCCTGAGCAAAACGGCCCAGAATGACCTGAACAATATTGTTGTCATTATGCTTGGCACCGCGGTGGGTGCTTCCGCCAGCTACGACAAGTTTCTTACTTTCAGTACAATTTCCATCATTGTCCTGGGCCTGGCTGCCTTCGCCGTGGGTACCGCCGCCGGTGTTATCATGGGCAAGATCATGTGCAAAATAAGCGGAGGTAAGGTTAATCCCCTCATCGGCTCGGCCGGGGTATCCGCCGTGCCCATGGCCGCCCGTGTTTCCCAGGTGGTGGGCAAGGAAGCAAACCCCAACAACTACCTGCTCATGCATGCTATGGGGCCGAATGTTGCCGGCGTTATAGGTTCAGCCATTGCTGCCGGTATCCTCCTTTCCCTGCTCGGCTAAAAACCGGTTATCAACCAAAAAACCTCACAGAAGGCTTTTGTTGGGTTGATGTAAATTGAGCCATTTACATGCAACTTTCGGCCACTGTGAGGTTCACTCTTATTATTGCCCGGCCAGACTAAAATATACGCCGGGCAATAATTTTTTTTTAACATAATTAATCACTGCTACCCATAAAATTAATATAGCTGTATTTGACGGAAAACTGAGAAGAGCAGGGGAACTAAATAAATGGACAAAAGACGGTTCCGCCATTTATTTTGGCGCCTGGCAGTCCTGGCCTTGTTTTTGGCTTTGTTTGGCGCCGACTATTATTACTGCCAAAGGAGAATTTACCACGGCGTTATGATAAGCGGTATCCCTCTCGGCGGACTTACCGCGGAGCAGGCGGCTCGGCGCCTTGAGCAATGGCTCAAAAAGGAGGAAATGCCGGCAAGACCGCTGTTATTTCAATACTGCGGGCAATCCTGGTCCTTTGACTGGGCTGAGCTTGGGGTAAAACCGGATATCTCCGGCTCTGTGGCGGCAGCTTACCATACGGCCAGGCAGGGTCTGCATGTGCTTGATTATCCGTCCAGGTTCCGCCTGATAATAAACCGTGTCAACTTGCCCCTGGCCTTCCAGGTGGATGAAGGACTGTTTTATGAGGCCATGAACGGGCTGCGGTCGGAGCTTTATCGCGAGCCAGAAGATGCCCGTTTTGAGCTTTCTGACAATAACACCACCGTGGTAATCGTCCCGGAAAAAGCGGGCAGGATAGTGGACTTAAGCCGTACACTGGAAGGCCTGATTGCCGCCCTGGCCTCTTTTCCGGAGATTGGCACCACAGAGATAGCGGTGGAGGAAGTGGAACCAAAGATCACGGAACCTGTTCTGGCCAAGCTTGGCATCAGGTCATTGGTTGCCAGCGCCAGTACCCCTGTGTCATCCGCCATACCCAACCGGGTGCACAATATCAGGTTGGCAGCCGCCGCCCTGGACAACATTATTATTATGTCGGGCGAGGAGTTTTCCTTTAACAGGGTGGTAGGAAGCACCGATGCTGAGAAAGGGTATAAAAAAGCTCCGGTTATTATGAACAAAAAACTGGTGGAGGGGATAGGCGGCGGCGTCTGCCAGGTTTCCTCCACGCTGTACAATACGGTGCTGCTGGCGGAATTAAGCGTGCTGGAACGAGCCAACCACAGCCTGACTGTGGGCTATCTGCCGCCGGGACTGGACGCCACCGTTTCCTACGGGTGGAGAGACCTGCGTTTCTTAAATGACCGGCCGTATGCCGTCTGGCTCAGGACATTCTTTGACGGCGCCAGGCTTACCGTCAACATGTACGGAGACCCTGCCCAAAGCCGGGAAGTCAGGCTGGTCGTGACCAACCAGCTGATTATCAGGCAGGGACGGAATTTCACCGATACCACCGAGCTGCCCGCCGGGGAGATTAAGCTGGTTAAGGAAGGCCAGCCGGGGTACCGGGTAACGGTATGGCGGGTATTCTACCAGGACGGGGTGGAGACGGGAAGGGAGATGATCTCCAGCGATACGTATCATCCCGTGGCGGACGAATACCTGCGCGGAACGGGGGAAGACTGACTTTCAGGCGGCAGGAAAGAGCGGGTCCGGCGGCGAACTGTTTACACGGTGATGCGTAATGGACGGGATACTTATCTATGCCCTGGGGGATTCCATTACCTACGGTTTTCCGTACGGACCAAACCATTCCTGGGTAAAAATGGTATCAGCCAGGCTGAAGCTGCGGATAATCAACGGCGGCATAAACGGCGACACAGTCTCTAATATGCTGCAGCGCCTGCCGCGGGCGCTTGCCGCAGGGCCAAGCCACCTTATCCTGCTTGGCGGCGCCAACGACGCCTACTGGGGACGCCAGGCCGCCAGCATCGGCAGGGAGGCGGAGGAGATCTGCCGCCGGGTTCAGGAGGCTGGTGTGGTACCCATACTGGGACTCCCCACACCGGTGGACGAGCCTGCTGTGGAAGGCGTGCTGGCCGGCTACCGCGCTCAATACCTGGACCTGGCCGCCCGGTACGGACTTGATGTGATTCCCTTTAACCAAGCGTTTATTGCTACCACCGGGCGTTTCCGGGTGGAGCTGACCACCGACGGCTGCCACCCAACCATCGACGGTTACGAAGAAATGGCCGAAGTGGCGGAAAAATCCCTGAAAAAAATACTGAAAATTTAGGCGGGGCAGTTCCGCTTTTTTGTTTGCCGCAGCGCCGTACTTTTGTTATAATGAAAGCAGAACACGTGTTCGGGGAGGCTTTTTTGTGCGCCGGATCATTCACGTGGACATGAACGCCTTCTTTGCTTCCTGTCACCAGGCCCGGGAACCCGGGCTGAGGGGCAGGCCCGTCCTGGTGGCCGGTGATCCCGGGGAGCGCCGCGGCATCATACTTACCGCCTCGTATGAAGCCAGGGCGAGCGGGGTAAAGACTGCCATGCCGGTCTGGCAGGCGAGAAAACTGTGCCCGGAGGGGTTGTTCATCCGGCCGGATCACCGGCTTTATCTTGATTACTCCCGCCGCATCCTGGACATCCTGCTCCGTTACACACCGCTGGTGGAGCCTTATTCCATCGACGAGGCCTGGCTGGATGTAACCGGTTGCGGGCGCCTGTTCGGGCCGGCGGAGGAAATAGCCCTTGACCTGCAGCGCCGCCTTGGGGATGAACTGGAGCTTCCCTGCTCGGTGGGAATTTCGTCAAACAAATTCCTGGCCAAAATGGCCTCGGAGCGGCAAAAACCCCGCGGCTTCACCGTGCTTTACCCGGAACAGGTGCCGGCTGTACTCTGGCCACTGCCGGTGGGGGAAATGGTGGGAGTGGGCAGAAAGACCATCCCTGTTCTGCAGGAAATGGGGGTTGCCACCATCGGGCAGCTGGCGGCCATGCCGGTACGGCTCCTCTCCGGCCGCTTCGGTGTAATGGGAGAGATCCTGCACCAGCTGGCCCGGGGGCACGACGAATCGCCGGTGGACCCTTCGGCGCTGGATTCGGTCAAGTCCGTCGGCCACTCGGTAACACTGCCCAGGGATATCAGTGACCCCGCGGAGGTGGATACGGTACTGCTGGATCTCTGTGATAAAGTGGCCAGGCGCCTGCGTCGCAGCGGCTGCCTGGCCAGGACGGTATCCCTCACCGTCAGGGACCATAATTTTGTTAACATGACCCGTGCCCGCACCCTGGGTGAGCCTACGGGGCTGACCGAGGTTATTTACCACACAGCGCGGGAAATTCACCGGCATTCATTTGAACCCTGGCGCAAAATCAGGCTGCTTGGCGTCACCGTCTCCAACCTGACAGAGGCGGGAGTCGGGCACCAGCTCAGCCTCTTTGGTGCGGACAGTGAACGGCTGGAAAGGCTGACCAGGACGGTGGACCGGTTAAAAGACCGTTTTGGTGACGATTCGCTGCAGCGCGCCCGGCTCTGCCAAACCAAGGGAGGTGGACCTAAATAGCCCTGTGGCCGAGACCAATGGCTACCTCGTTTAAATGCAGCAATCCGATGGCAAAGAAGATAGCCACCGCCACGTGGTCGCCTTTTCTGGCGATGCCGACCTTACCCCCCACATTAAGTCCCAGTGCCTTGGGCATAATCTGGGAAAGCGCTTCCCGGGTGGCCCCGGCCACACCACCTTCGCCCAGGTGGGTAGTTTCAATAACACCTTCGCGCTTGGCTGCCACCACTGCTCTTTCCACCACTTTCTGGACTGAGGAAATAAATTCTCCGCCGTAATCCACGGCGGTGGACCGGATCCCCTGGCGCGCCAGTTCCGTTTTGAGCTCTTTTTCCGTTTCCCTGTCAGTGGTCAGCGCCAGGCGGATGGCCGCAGCAGCAATCATTTTGCTTTCTATCTGGCTCACTGTCCTTCCCCTTCCCGTACAGGCAGCTACCTGTCTTTTCCTATTGATTATTATAGCGGACCGAGCTGTGTAAAACAATAACGGCAGGCTTGTGGCCTGCCGTCTGCCTGTTAAAAATAACGGTCAAGGAGCCCTTTGAGGGCACGGGCGTGCCGTGCTTCGTCACGGCTAGACTCATCCAGAACGTCGTGCGCCTGGTCAATGCCGGCTTCTTTCGCCTTCATGGCGGCAGCCCGCTTGCCTTTGTTGGCTTCAATTTCGCCTTTTAACATCTTTTCCAGGTTCTCCTTGGTGCTTTTGGAAATTTTGCCGCTCAGTTCGGCAAACAAGGCTGCGTGCTGGGCTTCTTCCATGGCGATTTCCTTCAGCACCAGGGCAACTTCCGGGTAACCCTCCCGCTGCGCCTGTCTGGCCATGGCCAGATAAATACCCACTTCCCAGGTCTCGCCCTTAAATTCGGTTCCCACCTCGTCTGTAACGCAGGTGTCCTTGCACACGCCAATGATGTTCTCGTTTACCAGCTCCATATAATCCACTCCTTATTAATAATTATTGTTGTTATGATTATACGTCGGGAAGCACCCGGTGTCAAGGCCTGTGACACTAAAATATTACAGAGGAGGCATAAAACTATTTAATACATAACCGTTTGCATAAAAAACTCCCGTGGTTAGTCTTTAACCACAGGAGGATATTATGCGCGTCGTCAGAGCATACGTATAATGAAGTTACGCACTATCTGCAGGACAAAAAAGGCCAGTATGGGAGAAAAGTCAACAGGCATACCGGTGCGGGGCATAATCCTGCGGAAGGGTGAAAGCAGCGGCTCGGTGATTTCGTAGATAAAGCGCACCAGCGGGTTGTTCCGGGCGGTGGGTAGCCAGGAGAGAATGACACGGGCGAACAACAAATAGATCAATATGTTAAAAAAAAGGTTTACAACCGCCTGTGCCTGTGACACTTTACCAGCTCCTCTCGTATTTCAGGACTATTGTATCACAGGCTTATCTGTTTGGCTAGTATTCTTCCGGCGCCTCCCAGGGTCCGGCACAGGGTTGTACCGATGTTATCCTGCCCGTTTCACCGGTAAACATATAGACCTTCTCCAGTTCCGCCCGCCCTGAAAGTGCCAGTTCTGCCACCTTGCCCGCCATTTCCGCGGGAAGCCTGGCAGCGATACCGCACGATGAGGAAATAACACGGGGCACAGGGATAAGCTTTACCGGTGCCTGTAAACCAAGCATCAGCTTTTCAAACCTGAGCGCGTGGGAAACGGAAGGAAAGGTGACCACCAGGTATTTTTCCAAAGCTTTTCTCCTTACTGCTTTGCCTTCACTGAAATGAGATAATCTCCGTTGTCATTTGCCACGGTAAAGGAGTAACCGGCCCCTGTGACAAAACGGCGGATATTTTCCACCGAAACGCGGTTATCGGTTATAACAACCAGCTCGCCGGACGGGTCCGCCGCCAGCGCCTGCCTGGTCCGCACCACCGGTTCGGGGCAGGAAAGCCCGCGCACATCCAGCACATTCTGTTTAGCCGCCAATTTTAGCGCCTCCTTTACTCATTGTAACAGTCTTGGGTAGTTCCGCCGCCAGGCCCACAGTGACCAGGAACGCCAGCGCAAGAATAACTCCGATTTTGCCGGCCACGGTGGCGCCGGCGGGGCTGGAAGCCATACCGAAGTTATGGGCAAAAGCGGCCCCGGCCAGCAGGCCGAAAAAAGCCATGCCGGCGTCGGCGTCACCCTCACCTGCCATTACCGTTTGCCGGATTGGGCACCCGCCCAGCAGCGTGGCGCCAAGTCCCACCACCAGCATACCGGTAAAATTCCACAAACCATCGGTATGAGCCACGGGCTGACCGGCAAAGCCCAGCTTAAAGTAGCCGAACACAAAATTAAAGACAAGAGCGCCGGCCAGGATGGCCAGAGTCCCATAAAACAGGTGCGGATCCCGGAGCAGAAACAGGTCACGGAAAGCTCCCGCCTGGCACAGGCGGCTGCGCTGGATGACGATGCCGATCACAAGTCCGGCTCCCAGCGAAATAAGGAAAGGCGCCCGCAATGACCCCGGTCCTGTCTCGCTGAAGAAGATAAAAACAGGAGCGGTCACCACCAGTGCCAGTACAGCCAGGGCCAGGACCGGCATCGCCACGCCATTGGCTTTCACCAGGTTCTGGGAACGGCCCAGGGAAAAACCGCGCTGCAGGAATAAAACCCCGGCGCCGATACCGGCAATAAACCCTATAAGTCCAACCAGAGCGTTTAGGTCGCCGGCACCCAGGCGCAGCACCATACGCAGCGGGCAACCGAGGAAAACCAGGGCACCGATCATAACGGCAAAACCGATAAAAAAGCGGAGCATGGGCGAAGACCCGCCGCGGGCCCTGAATTCACCGGCATATAGTGCCGCGAGGAAAGAACCGAGCACGAATCCCGATATTTCCGGGCGCAGGTACTGTACGGCCGCTGCCCGGTGCAGCCCCAAACCACCGGCAATATCCCTGACAAAACAGGCGACACAGACACCCATATTGGCGGGGTTGCCCAGTTTCACCAGGACTACCCCCAAAACGCCAAGCAACAGGCCCGAGAACAAAATCAAACGTCGGCTCAATAAAACCACTCCCTGTCATTTTTTTCACAACTCATTATCAATTATACAAACCCGGCGGTCAGGGCGACAAATAGCTTTACTCTATAATGCCTGTCCAGCTATAGATAAAAGTATGTGTATAAAGATCGTGATGTTTTGCGCTACGGCAGGATTTGGGACCCGGCAGGTGAAAGTATTAAGGATGGGGTGAGAACATGGAATTTTATCAGCTGGAAGCTTTCGTGAACGTGGTGGCTCACAAATCTTTTTCCCGTGCCGCAGAAGTCCTGTTTTTAAGCCAACCCACTGTCAGCACCCATGTCAAAAGCCTGGAGAATGAGCTGGGCCGCCCGTTGTTTGACCGGGGGAAAAGCGAACTGAACCTGACCCCGGCGGGGGAGGCCCTGTACCGTTATGCCAGGGATCTGCTTGATCTGCGGGACCGGGCCCGGGCGGAAGTGCTGGGTTCGAACCAGGTGGGGGTGGAAACGCTGGCTGTTGCCGCCAGCTCCGTACCCTGCCAGTACCTGTTGCCGCGGGTGGTGGCCCGGTTTGAAAAGGATTTTCCCCAGGTCCGTGTCGCCCTGAAACAGGAAAACTCACGCAAAGCCTGCGAGGACGTTTTTAACTACCGGTACCCGCTGGCGGTGGTGGGAGAACGGTATAATTTACCCAGGCTCCGGTACCACCCCCTCATTGAGGATGAGCTGGTGGTGGCCTTCCCGGCAGGGGCTGATTACGCCGGCCTGTCGGCAAAGGCCGAGCTGTCCCTGGCTGACCTGGCGCCTTACCGCCTGCTGGTCCGGGAACCCGGTTCCGGCACGCGCTCGCTACTGGAAAAAGAGCTGGCCAGAATGGGTGAAAGCCTGAATAGCTTCACTGTCAGTGTCTACGACAGCCAGGAAACCATCAAGCAGGCTGTCCGGCAGGGCATTGGACTTACCGTCATATCGCGTTTTGTGGTGGAAGATTATGAAGCTTTCGGGCTGCTTTTGACGCGGCCCCTGCAGGACCTGTCGCTTCACCGCCGTTTCTGCCTGGTTTACCATGACCGGAGGGTGATGTCGGTGGCGGCGGCGGAGATGCGTGATTATCTGATTTCTGTACTTGGAGGTAAAGAAAATGAATGAAATATATGCCGACCATGCGGCTACCACTTTCCCCCGCCCACCGGAAATAGCTGCCGCCATGACCTCTTACCTGGCCGACATCGGCTGCAGTCCCGGCCGGGGAGGTTACCGCCGTGCCCTGGAAGCGGCGCGGCTTGTCTTTGGAGCCAGGGAAGCACTGGCGCGTTTTTTCAATGCGCCACGGCCGGAGCAGGTGGTATTCACACCCAGCATTACCTATTCTCTTAACCTGCTTTTGAAGGGGCTGCTGCAGGAAGGGGACCACGTGATCGCCTCTGCCATGGAACATAACGCAGTGGTCCGGCCCCTGGACCGCCTGCGCAGGGAGAGAGGGATTCTGGTGGAATACCTGCCCTGCGGGGCCGACGGCAGGCTGGACCCCGGCAGTGTCAGGAGCGCACTGCGGCCGCAGACGAAGTTGGTGGTACTGACCCACGCCTCCAACGTAACCGGCACCCTGCTGCCCGTTTATGAAGTGGGGGAGATGCTGGCCGGCACAGGCATCTTTTACGCGGTGGATACGGCACAGACGGCGGGAGCGGAACCGGTGGACTTTTCCGCCCTGCGCTGCGACTACCTGCTTTTTACCGGCCATAAAGGACTGCTGGGACCGCCCGGAATAGGGGGGCTGGTTATCAGTGAGCGTGCCGTGGCAGTTACCCGGCCGCTGGTGGAGGGTGGAACCGGCAGCCGCTCAGAGCAGGAGGAGCAGCCCGGTTTCCTGCCCGACAAGTATGAGAGCGGCACTCAAAATGTCCCGGGTATTGCCGGCCTTGCCGCCGGCGTCGCGGTACTGTGCTCCCTGGGACGGGAAGAAATTGAACGGCATAAAAAGGACCTTACGGGCACTTTTCTGGAAGGCCTGAAAAGCATTGACGGCGTGCAAATCTACGGGCCGGCCGATGCCAGCGCCACCACCGCCACGGTTTCCGTTAACCTGGCCGGCTTTGACAACGGTGATCTCAGTTTTGTGCTGGAACAGGCTTACGGCATTATGACCCGCTCCGGGTTGCACTGCGCTCCGCTGGCCCACCGCACCATAGGTTCCTTTCCGGAGGGGACTCTGCGGTTCTCCTTTGGGTACAGTAATACCAAGGCAGAAATAGAATACATACTGGGGGCTTTGCGTGAAATTACCCGGGGCGGCAAGCCCTGATTATTTCCCGGAAAATATAATGTTTTTTCCCGGGGAAAGCGGTATAATCCGGGACATATCCGCAATACTAAATTCAGCATCTTTCAGCAGAGGAGCGGTCCATTTGCGCATTGCCCGCAACAGCGAGACAATAAGTTTATCAGGCGTTATATGCGCCTGTTTTTTTATGAAAGCGGCAGGAAACAGTCACCTTGTCTAGAAAATATAATTAATTAACGGCCGGCACAAATACACCTGCGAGGAGGCGTATCAGATGTGTGAATACTACTATGATGATGAAAGGGCAATTGCTTACAAGGTTTACCCGGTAATAACGTCTATGGTAAAAGACGAGAACACCGGTGAAGACAAAGCCATCATTGTACATACCAATATCAAGATGACCAATTTCCGCAAAGAAAAAGCGAGACGGCCCGTTTCCGAAGTTTACCCCGTCACCAGTTATAACCACGATTCCGCCAAAAGCGCCTTCTTCGCGATGCTGCGCGGCAAGCTGCTCCGGGGCGCCAAACAAATCAGCGAACAGGAATACGATCGGATAAAAGCCAGGGTGGAAATATAGCAGGGATGCCCGCTAAAATGTCCGGGCATTTTTTTGCCTGCCCTTGACAACATGCCCGGTGACTGATATTCTGAAAAATGTGACTATCTGGTCATTTTATAAACCAGTTAGTATAATTTATAGAATGGACGGTTATTATGACCCGCACTGAAAAAGAGAGACAGTTTCGCCGCAAGCTCCTTGCGGAGGCGGCTGCCGCCTTGTTTTTGGAATCACCATACCATAGTGTGACGGTGGACGATATCACTGCAAGAGCGGGTTTTAGCAAAGGCAGCTTTTATAAATATTTTTACAATAAAGACGAGCTTGTCTTTACAATTTTATATGATGAGACCGAGACCCTGAACATGAAACTGGCAACTCTGACGGACCCGGGCCGCCGGCCGGTTTTGCCCGGCCTGTGCGCCTTGCTGGTTGAGTTTCACCACCGCACGGTCCACCTGTTGTTTACGGCGGGACACCTGCTGAAGACCGCATCGGAAGGCGAGGATTTTATCGCCGCCCGGCTTTTTCGCTCATTTGAAGAAAAAATAACCGGAGCACTGGCAAGAAAAAGCGAGCTGGTAAAAGACGCGCTGGCAATTTGCCTGGAAGGGGGCGAAGTCAGCCTGTGCGACCCCGGGGCGGCGGCGCTTTTGCTTGACAGTGCGGCCAAAGGCCTTTGCCTGGGAGGCTTCCCCTCCACCGCGCCCGAAGACGCCGTGGCCATGCTGCTTTCATTTTACCGCAAGTAAAGACCGCCCGCGGGCGGTCTTTACTTGCGGGCACAATATGCGCTGGCGCTAACGTGTTTCGGTCCTGCGCAGTCGATTGCCGCCTGCATTTAAGTTCGTGAACGGCTCCGCTTTGCTTTTCGGGCAAACTGTATTACAATGATAATATAATCTGTCAGAAAAAATGGGAGAGTATGCCGGCACATGCAAAATAAAACTTACAATATGACCGTTTTCGGCTGCCAGATGAACGAGCGGGATGCCGAGACGCTGCGCGGCTTCCTGGATGAAATGGGTTACTGCGAAACGGAAAACAGGGAACAGGCAGACCTTGTCATAATGAATACCTGTGCGGTCCGCCAGAAGGCGGAAGAAAAGGTGTTCGGTCTCATCGGCAGGTTGGGCAGGCTAAAGGAAATAAATCCGGACATGGTCATCGCCATCTGCGGGTGCATGGTGCAGCAGGAGGCGGTAGCCAAAAGGATTAAGAAGCAGTACCCTTTTGTGGACCTGATTTTCGGAACCCACAACATCGCCGTATTTCCGGAGCTTTTAAAGAAAGCGGAGGAGAGCGCCGAACCGGTGCTGGACCTACGGGACGAAGGGGGAGAAGTGGCAGAGGGCCTTCCGGTTGCCCGCCGGGACCATGTAAAAGCCTGGGTGAATATAACTTACGGCTGCAACAATTTTTGTTCTTATTGCATAGTGCCGTATGTGCGCGGGCGGGAAAAGAGCCGGCTTCCCGCTGATATACTGGCGGAAGTTAAGGGTCTTGTCGCCGGTGGGTTTAAAGAGGTTACCCTGCTTGGCCAAAATGTCAGTTCCTACGGCAGGGAACTGGCGGAACCGGTGGACTTTGCCTCCCTGCTTCAGCGGGTGGACAGGGAAACCGGCATCGCCCGTGTAAGGTTTATGACCTCCCATCCCCGTGATTTTACCCGGGAACTGGCGGAAACCATCGCCCTTGGCAAAAGTATCTGCGAGCATGTCCACCTGCCCATCCAGTCGGGCAGCAATCACATTTTGGATCTTATGAACAGGGGGTATACCAGGGAGCACTACCTGGAACTGGTGAAGATGCTGCGGTCAATGGTGCCCGGTTGTACCCTGACCACCGACCTGATCGTTGGCTTCCCGGGTGAAACGGAGGAAGATTTTAAGGCTACCCTGGACCTGGTGGCAGAAGTGGGGTTCGACTCCGCCTTTACCTTTCTTTATTCGCCGCGTAAAGGCACGCCGGCGGCCACGCTGCCGGGGCAGGTGCCCCGAAGCGTTAAAAAGGAACGCTTTAACCGGCTGCTGGAGGTACAAAACCGCTGGAGTCTTGAGCGCAACCGGGCGATGGTGGGCAGGGTGGAGGAAGTGCTGGTGGAGGGGCCGAGCAAAACCCGCAAAGAGGTGATGACCGGCCGCACCCGCGGCAACAAGACGGTCAACTTTACCGGGGAAAATGTCAAGCCGGGGGACCTGGTACCGGTGGAAATCACCGGGGCCCGTACCTGGAGCCTGGTGGGGAGAGTGGAAGCTTGAAGGAGACGCCGATGATCCGCCAGTACCGGGAAATAAAAGAGAAGAACCGCGACAAGATACTGCTGTTCCGGGTAGGCGACTTTTACGAAATGTTTTATGAGGATGCCAGGGTGGGGGCCAGGGAACTGGAGATAACCCTGACCTCCCGTGAAACCGGGAAGGGTCACTTTGTGCCTCTGGCCGGCTTTCCCTGCCACGCCCTGGAAACCTACCTGGCGCGCCTGATCAGTAAAGGCTATAAGGTGGCCATCTGCGAGCAGGTGGAAGACCCAAGGCTGGTAAAGGGGCTGGTACGCCGGGAAATCGTCCGTATCATTACGCCGGGCACGGTAACCGAGGCCGCTCTGCTGGAAGAAAAGGCCAATAACTATCTGGTGTCAATCTATGCCGCGCGCCAGGGCTTCGGCCTGGCCGGTGTCGATGCTTCCACCGGTGATTTTTTTGTCCTGGAAGCCAGGGGCGCGCGGGCGGCATCAACGTTGCGCGATGAGCTCTGCCGCCTGCAGCCTGCTGAAATTATCACCAGTGAGGAGGCGGCCGCCGGTACCCCGCTTTTTGATGCCATCAGCAACCTGGGCCGCCAACCTGCTGTGGAAAGGCAGGATATCCTGTTTCGACCCAAAAGCGCTCTCAGAGCTCTGGCAGACCAGTTCGGCGGCAGCTCCGTGCCGGGACTGGAAGCGCTGCCCCTGGCGGCGGTGGCGGCCGGGGCAGCCGTGCTGTATCTTGCGGCAAACCAGAAAAGCAGCCCCAATCACCTGAAACTGCCACGGGTCATTGCCGCTGACGGTTTTATGGCTTTGGATGCCGCTACCCGGCGCAACCTGGAACTTACACGTGCCAGCCGCGACGGCGGCAAAACCGGTTCCCTGCTATGGGTGTTGGACAAAACCCGGACCGCCATGGGGGGCAGGACGCTGAAGCGCTGGCTGGAGCAACCGTTGCTGGACCTGGCCGCCATTAACCGGCGGCTGGATGCGGTGGAGGAACTGGCCGGGAATATGCCGCTTTTGTCGGAACTGCATGAAATCCTGGGCGGTGTTTACGATCTGGAGCGCCTCATGGCGCGGGTGGATTACGGCACCGCCAACGCCAGGGACCTGTTGGCCCTGAAAAACAGCCTGCAGCTGCTGCCACGCTTCAGCAGGGTGCTGCAGGAAGAAGGGGGGCCCGTCCTGAAAGAAGCGGCCGCCACCCTGCCCGACCTGACCGGACTTACCGCTTTCCTGGAAGCTGCGCTTAATCCGGACCCTCCCCTGTCCCTGAAGGAAGGCGGCCTGTTGGCGGACGGCTTTAATGGCGATGTGGACAGGCTGCGCCGTGCCCGTCGCCGTGGCCGTGACGATATAGCTGCGCTGGAGCAGAGGGAGAGGGAAAGGACCGGCATCAAATCGCTGAAAGTCGGCTACAACAAGGTTTTCGGCTATTATATCGAAGTGACCAAACCCAACGTACACCTGGTACCGGCGGATTACCAGAGAAAGCAGACCCTGGCCGGTGCCGAGCGCTACCTCACGCCGGAACTGAAGGAATATGAAGACCTGGTTCTGGGGGCGGAGGAAAAAGTCTGTGCTCTGGAATATGAAATATTCCTGGAAATCCGCGCCCGGGTCGCCGGTTACACACCACTGGTGCAGGAGGCGGCCTCCGTGCTCTCCGAGGTGGACGCTTTCGCCTCCCTGGCGCAGGTGGCGCGGGAAAACCGCTATGTGCGCCCAATTGTACACAGCGGAGATGAAATTGAAATCTGCGAGGGGCGCCACCCCGTGGTGGAAAAGGTGATGCCGGCCGGCCGTCTTTTTGTGGCCAACGATACCCGGCTGGACGGAAAGGAGCACAGGATCCTGGTAGTCACCGGCCCTAACATGGCCGGCAAATCTACCTATATGCGCCAGACGGCACTCATCGTCCTGCTGGCGCAGGCAGGCAGCTTTGTACCCGCCAAAAGTGCCCGCATCGGGCTGGTGGACCGCATCTTCACCCGCATCGGTGCCGCTGACGACCTGGTGGGTGGCCGCAGCACCTTTATGATGGAAATGAGCGAAGTGGCCGGGATCCTGCAGCACGCCACCGCCCGCAGCCTGGTGCTGCTGGATGAAGTGGGCCGGGGGACCAGCACATTTGACGGCCTCTGCATCGCCCGGGCTGTGGTGGAGTATATTTACCACCGCCTGAAAGCGCGCACCCTCTTTGCCACCCACTACCACGAACTGACCGGCCTGGCCCTGGAGATGCCCGGTGTTTTTAACCTGGCCACGGCGGTTAAGGAAAAAGGTGAGGACATTATTTTCCTGCATAAGGTCATCCCGGGCAGCGCAGACCGCAGTTACGGCATCCAGGTCGCCCGGCTGGCCGGTCTGCCCGCTTTGGTAATTGAGAGGGCAAAAGCACTCCTGCTCTCCCTGGAGGCTGCCGGCGCACCGGTGATAAGAGAGGCGGCCCCTGCTCAGGAGGGTTGCCAGCTGCAGCTGTTTGTTCCCGGCCCGGAAATGCAGGCAGCGTTGGAAAACCTGAAACAGGCGGACCTGATGACTACCACACCTCTGGAAGCCATACAGCTGCTGTATGCCCTTCAGCAGGCGCTGAAAAAGGAGTAAAACGGTTTATGGGGAAAATAGTCCTGCTAGATGAAAACACCGCCAACAAGATTGCAGCAGGAGAAGTGGTGGACCGCCCCGCCTCGGTTGTCAAGGAGCTGGTGGAAAATTCCCTCGATGCCGGCGCCACCAGGGTGGATGTGGCGGTAGCGGGCGGCGGCCTGGAGCTAATCCGCGTTGTTGACGACGGTTGCGGCCTGGCGCCGGAGGATGTCCCCCTGGCGCTGCAGCGCCACGCCACCAGTAAGATCAGGACGGCCGAGGATATCTCCAGGGTACTGACCCTGGGTTTCCGTGGCGAAGCCCTGCCCAGCATCGCCGCCGTTTCCCGCTTCCGCCTGGCCACCAGGCAGCCTTCCGACCTGGCCGGCACCCTGGCGCTGGTGGAGGGGGGGCGTATCCTGGCTCTGGAGGAGCACGGCTGTCCGGCGGGGACAGAAATAAGCGTAAAAGATTTATTTTTCAACACTCCGGCCCGGCTCAAATTTATTAAAAGCGAAGGAGCCGAGACGGCGAAAATCACCGACACAGTACAGCGTCTGGCGCTCTCCCGTCCCGATATTTCTATTTCTCTTACCGTCAACGGCAGGCCGTTGCTGACTACAGCGGGCAATGGCAGCCTGGCGGACGTCTGCTGCCAGGTTTACGGCCGGCAGGCCGTGAAGCTATTTTTGCCGGTAGACTGGCAGGGGGCAAAGCTTCGCCTCACCGGCTATGTTTCGCACCCGTCGCTGGCCCGTGCCAACCGGTCACTGCAGTCATTTTTCGTCAACAAACGCTTTGTCCGTTCGCCGCTGTTGTCCGACGCGCTGCAGACTGCCTACCAGACTTTGCTCACCCGCGGGCGCTTTCCCGCCGCTGTGCTGTTTATAACCGCAGACACGGCGGAGGTGGACGTAAACGTTCACCCGGCCAAGCGGGAAGTGCGTTTTTCCGGGGAACGGGATGTCTACCGGGACGTGCTGGCCGGCGTGCGGCAGGCTTTAAAAAATGACTTATTGGTACATAAAATGACTCATCAGTCATTAGAACGCTCCTTGCCGGAGCGCGCGGTCTGGCCCGCCACCAGTCAGGCATTCTCCTTTGCTGCCGAGCAGGCCGCTCTGCCGTATTTCGCCACCGCAGATCCGGCGTCTGCAACGCCAGCAGCTGCCGAAAGCCGGCAAGACGAAGGGTCTTTCCCGGTCCTGGCAGTGCTGGGACGCGCCGCCGGCGGTTATATCCTGGCGCAGAAGGATACCGGTGATCTCTATATCATTGACCAGCACGCCGCCCACGAGCGCGTTCTCTACGAGCTGCTGCTGGATGAGGCGCAGTCCGGACAGCTGCCGGTGCAGGAAATAGTGCCGCTGGTTTTCCAGTTTGACCCGGTTTCAGCGCAGTCCCTGGAAAAATCCCTGAAAATATTGGCCCGGGCGGGATTAACATTTGAATCTTTTGGTAATAATAGCTTCATATTGCGAACAGTGCCCTTATTTTACCGCCATTGCCTTAATCAGGATGAAATTCAGGAAATGCTGGCCGCCACCGCCGAAACCGGAGAGGAGCCGGCGCTGTTTGAGGAAACGGTAAAGATGATGGCCTGCCAGGCGGCAATAAAAGCAGACCAGGTCCTGGCCAGGGAGGAGATGTCCAGCCTGCTTTCCGACCTGCGCGGGGCAAAGCAGCCGTACACCTGCCCGCACGGGCGCCCCACCACCATGCTCATAACAGCGCCGGAGCTGGCGAAATTTTTCAGGAGGCGCTGATATGGCGGTGCTGCTTGTTATAGCAGGGCCTACGGCGGTGGGTAAGTCGGAGGTGGCAATGGCCGTGGCCCGCCGGCTGAACGGTGAAATTGTTTCCGCCGATTCCGTCCAGGTTTACCGTTACCTGGATATCGGCACCGCCAAGCCGACGCCCGCGGAGCGGGCCGCCGTCCCGCACCACCTGATTGACCTGGTCGACCCGGATGAAGAATACACGGTGGCTGATTTTCAGCATGACGCCCGCCTGGCCATTGCCGCTGTAAGGGAACGCGGGCGCCTGCCGGTGCTGGTAGGCGGTTCCGGCCTTTATATCAGGGCGGTGGTGCGGAATTACGCATTTGCCCCGACCGGCCCGGATGATACCCTGCGCCGTAAACTCCGGCGCGAAGCAGAGCTGCACGGAGCGGAAGCCCTGTACCGCCGCCTGGCTGAAGCCGACCCGGTAACCGCAAAGAAAATACACCCCAATGACCTGCGCCGCGTCATCAGGGCGCTGGAAGTCTGCCTGCAAGGCGCTAAGCCCCTGTCACAGCAGGCTGCCGCCACACCCGGACCGGACCCGGGTGAAAAGCTTTTCATGTTCGGCCTGACCATGCCGCGCGACTTGCTTTACCGGCGGATCGGGGAACGGGTGGACCGCATGGTGGAAAACGGGCTGGTGCAGGAGGTGCAATCATTGCTGGACCGCGGTTACAGCAGGAAAAGCAAAGCCATGATGAGCTTGGGCTACCGCCGGATAGCAGACTCTTTATGCGGAGACCTGACTCTGGAAGAAGCGGTGGAACTGATTAAACGGGACACCCGCCGCTTTGCCAAGAGGCAACTGACCTGGTTTAAACGGGATGAGGATATCAGGTGGCTGGACGTCTGTGCAGAAGGAGGGCCGGTGCGGACGGCGGAAAATATTTGCAGGCAATTGGCAGGATATTGCCAGGCAGAAGAGAATACATGAAAAATACAGATATCATCTCTGGAGGGATCGGCATGAACAAAACCATAAACCTGCAAGACAATTTTTTAAACATCGCCAGAAAAGAGGAAATGATGCTGACTGTTTTCCTGGTCAACGGCTACCAGATCAAGGGGACTGTCAGAAGCTTTGATAATTTCACCATCCTGCTCAACGTGGACAACAAGCAGCAGCTGGTATACAAGCATGCTGTCTCCACCATTATCCCCTTCCGCAACCTTAACCTGAACCAGACTGTGGAATAACTCCTTTCTTATATTTTATGACTGCGGACAGGCTCCTCCGGCGTTCGCCGGGGTGAGCCTGTCCCGTCTTTTTTTCTTTTTGCCGCCAGGCGCATATAATGGTTGGCGGGGAGGGTTCGGAAATGAAGAAAAGCGGTCGCCACACCTTTACTTACCGGCCCGGAGACATGGAGCTGCAGAAACGCTTTGAAGAGGGAGACGCAGCCTCGCAGGGCGTGCTGAAACTCCTGCGACAGGCCGAAAAAGCCGGTGCCCGGGACCCGGCGGTCCCCGCTGACCCCGGGGCCATCCTGGCGGAAATAGACAGCCTGGTCGGCCTGCACAGGGTAAAGAAGCTAATAAAAGAGATACGCGCCTATGTGGAAATCTCGCACCGCCGCCGCCAGCACCAGTTGAAAAGCGACAGCCTGGTTCTGCACATGGTGTTCAAAGGCAACCCCGGCACCGGCAAGACTACCATGGCTCGCATCCTGGGCCGCCTGCTGGCGGGGCTGGGAGTGCTGCCCAAAGGACACCTGCTGGAGGTGGAAAGGGCGGACCTGGTGGGAGAATACATAGGGCACACGGCCCAGAAAACCCGTGAACAGGTTAAGAAAGCCATGGGCGGCATCCTGTTTATAGATGAGGCATACTCCCTGGCCAGGGGCGGCGAGAAAGACTTCGGCAAGGAAGCCATAGACACGCTGGTCAAGGCTATGGAGGACCATAAAAACGAGTTCGTTCTGATACTGGCGGGGTACCGCCTGGAAATGGAGCATTTCATGCGCAGCAATCCCGGCCTGCGTTCGCGATTCCCAATTCACATTCACTTCCCTGACTATACCGCTGACGAGCTGCTGGAAATAGCTTTCCTCATGCTGCGGGAGAGACAATACCGCCTGACCCCCGCCGCCCTGGAATACCTGAAGTTATACCTGAAGACTGCGGGCGGGCACAATTTCAGTAATGCCAGGCTGGTGCGCAACCTGTTGGAGCGGGCCATCCGCAGGCAGGCTTTGCGGCTGGTTCACGGCAATCTTTGCGGGCGGGACGAACTGATGTTGCTGGACCGGGAGGACCTTTACCCGGGGGCAAACGAAACCGCTGAAGATTTGTCTGTGTGGTGACACGGCACCCCGCGGCCATAATTGCCGCGGGGTGCTCTTTCTGCTACAATAGAGCAGGAGAGGCAGGGATGATATTTATGGAACAGGAAAGAGCCGTCCTGGTCGGACTGGAAACGCCGGCAACCGAAGGACAGGCCGCCGAAACCATGCGCGAGCTGTCGCTGCTGGCAAGGACGGCAGGCGCGCAGACGCTGGCCGAAATCGTCCAGAAGCGCCCCTCGCCTGACAGCGCTTTTTATGTGGGTAAAGGCAAAGCGGAAGAAATAGCGCTGGTGGCTGCCGAAGCCAGCGCCGACCTGATAATATTTGACGATGAGCTCTCCCCCGTCCAGGCCAGGAACCTGGAGAAAGTAACCGGCAGGCGCGTGGTGGACCGGACCGCCCTTATTCTTGACATCTTTGCGGGCAGGGCCCGTACCAGGGAAGGCAAGCTGCAGGTGGAGCTGGCCCAGCTCACCTACCTGCTGCCGCGTCTTACCGGCTTTGGCGAACAGCTGTCCCGGCTCGGCGGCGGCATTGGCACACGCGGCCCCGGTGAAACCAAGCTGGAAACAGACAGGCGCGCCATCCGCAAAAAAATCGGAGACCTGAAGCGGGAAATAGCGGAAATCAGGAAACACCGCGCTCTGCACCGTCAGGCCAGAATGTCGGTGCCGGTGCCGGTGGTAACGCTGGTGGGCTACACCAATGCCGGGAAATCCACCCTGATGAACGCTCTGACGGCCGCTGATACCTTTACCGGGGACAAGCTGTTCGCTACCCTGGACCCCACTACCAGGAAGGTGGAGCTGCCGGGAGGGCGCATGTTTTTGCTCACTGATACCGTGGGCTTTATCCGTAAGCTGCCCCACCACCTGGTGGCAGCCTTCCGCGCCACCCTGGAAGAGGTGCTGGCCGCCGACCTGCTGCTCCACGTGGTGGATACACCGCACCCGGAAGCGGCCCGGCAGGTGGTGGCAGTGAACATGATCCTGCGAGAACTGAAAGCGGATAAGCTGCCCATACTGACGGTTTACAACAAGATGGACCTGCCGGAGAGCGTTTCAGCCCTGCCGTCCCTGTCCGCCGGCGGCAATACCGGGGTGGCAGTGTCGGCGTTGCGCCGGCTGGGCCTGGCGGAACTGCTGGCTGCTATCGGGGAGATGTTGCGGGAAACCGGTCGCCGCGCCGTTTATACCATTCCCTACGGCCGGGAGGAAGCGCTGGCTTATATCAGCCGGCAGGGGACCATTGAGAGTATCGAGTACGGTCCTGAGGCCACCCTGGTGCAGGCGGTGCTGCCGGCGGCGGCCGCCGGCAGGCTGCGGGCCATGCTGGAGGAAAAGGAATGACCACAGTGCCAGGAGAAGAAACCCGGCGGCAATACCTGGCGGCATTGGAGCAGGTGGAAAAGACGGTGGAGCACTGCCTGGCGGCAGTGGACAGGACAGCCCTGGTAAACCAGGCACGGGTGCTGGACGCCTTCCGGGCTGAGCAAGTGGACGAATACTGTTTCGCCGATAGCACTGGCTACGGTTACCACGACCTGGGCCGCCACAAACTGGACGCCGTCTATGCCAGGGTTTTCGGCGCCGAAGCGGCACTGGTCCGCCCCCACTTCGTTTCGGGCACCCATGCCATTACCGCCTGCCTCTACGCTGTCCTGGCACCCGGGGACAGGATGGTTTCCCTGACCGGGAAGCCGTACGACACTTTGCACCGGGTCATGGGGTACGGCCAGGCGTTTCCCGGCAGCCTGGCGGGCACCGGGATTCATTACGCGGAAGCGGATTTTTCCGGTACCTTTGACGGCAAACTTCTTGATAAGCTGCTGGCGGGAAAAACGCGGCTGGTTTTTATCCAGCGTTCCCGCGGCTACGCTGAGCGTCCCTCCCTGACCACAACCGCCATCGGCAACCTGGTGCAGGAAGTCAAAAAGCGCCGGCCGGAGGCGGTAATCCTGGTGGACAACTGTTACGGCGAATTCGTGCAGGAACAGGAGCCCTGCCACCTGGGCGCCGACCTGGCGGCCGGTTCGCTCATAAAAAATCCGGGCGGAGGCCTGGCGCCCACCGGCGGCTACGTGACCGGGCGGTCCGACCTGGTGGAACGGGTGGCCTGGAGGCTGACCGCTCCCGGGCTGGGAGCGGGCATCGGCAGCATGGTCGGCGTTAAGAGGCAGTTTTTCCAGGGCCTTTTCCTGGCGCCGCACCAGGTGGCACAGGCTCTGAAAGGGGCTATCCTGGCCGGCGCCCTGTTTTCCGCCCTGGGTTTTGGTGTTTCCCCCCAATGCGGCGAGGAAAGGGGCGATATTATCCAGGCGGTGCGGCTGGGCAACCCGGAACTCCTGCAGAAATTCTGCCGGGCCGTGCAGCAGGCCTCCCCGGTGGACAGCCACCTTACACCGGTACCGGCTCCCATGGTGGGTTACGAAGACCAAATCATCATGGCCGCGGGCACTTTTATCCAGGGTGCCGGCAGCGAATTTTCCGCCGATGCCCCGCTGCGCCCGCCCTACACCGTTTTCCTGCAGGGAGGCCTTACTTTTGCCCACGTCAGGCTGGCCCTGTCCGAAATCCTCGCCGCGCTCGGGGTGGCACCCCGTGCTGTCCTTGACAGCCTTCAGTTTCTGAAGATATAATCTTATATGATTAGCGCCGGGGAAGTCACCACATAAAAGAAAAAAGGGGATGTGTCAATGGCGTACGGCAGAGAGGACATTATACATTTTGTAAAAGATCTGAACATCAAATTTATCAGGCTCCAGTTTTCCGACGTGCTGGGCATCAGTAAAAACGTTGCCATCCCGGTGCAGCAGCTGGAGAAAGCCCTGGACGGGGAATTGATGTTTGACGGTTCCTCCATCGAAGGCTTTGTCCGTATTGAAGAATCAGATATGTACCTGCGTCCTGACCCCAACACTTTTACCATTTTCCCCTGGAACACCAGGGAAGGAGCTACTGCCCGCCTCATCTGTGATATCTATAACCCCGACGGTACCCCGTTTGAGGGCTGTCCACGCAACACCCTGCGCCGCGCCATTGCCGAAGCGGCCAAAATGGGTTTTGAAATGGTGGCCGGACCGGAAGCTGAGTTTTTCCTCTTCCTGAAAGCCGCCGACGGCACAGCCACCACCAACACCCACGACAAGGGCAGCTATTTTGACCTCTCCCCGGTGGATCTGGGCGAAAACGCCCGTCGTGACATGGTCCTGACCCTGCAGGAGATGGGATTTGAAATCGAGGCATCCCACCACGAGGTTGCTCCCGGCCAGCATGAAATCGCTTTCAAATACGCCGATGCCCTTACCACCGCTGATAATATCGCCACTTTTAAGCTGGTGGTACGTACCATCGCCATGCATCACGGCCTGCATGCCACCTTCATGCCCAAACCCATTGTAGGAATCAACGGCTCAGGGATGCATACCCACCAGTCACTTTTCCGCGACGGCCAGAACGCTTTCTATGACCCTTCACAGCCTTCGCAGCTTTCCGACGTGGCCCGCTGGTACGTGGCTGGCCTGATGGAACATGTCAAGGGGTTCACCGCCATTACCAACCCGCTGGTCAACTCTTACAAGCGCCTGGTGCCCGGCTACGAAGCGCCGGTCTATATCGCCTGGAGCGAACGCAACCGCAGCCCGCTGATCCGGATACCCGCCCGCCGCGGTATTGGTACCCGGGTGGAGCTGCGCAACCCTGATCCCTCCTGCAACCCCTACCTGGCCCTGGCCGTTACCCTGATGGCCGGCCTGGACGGCATACGCCGCCGTCTGACGCCGCCTCCCCCGGTAAGCTCCAATATATATGACATGACTGAAGAAGAGCGCCTGGCACTGGGAATCGATATCCTGCCGCAGACGCTGGGCGACGCTCTGAAAGAGCTGGCAAAAAACCGGGTGGTTAGAGAAGCGCTGGGCGACCACGTCTACAACCGCTTCATGGAAGCCAAGACCATCGAGTGGAACTGCTACCGTACCCAGGTACACCAATGGGAGTTGGACCAATATCTCACCGTTTTCTGACAACAAAGAACAGGTATCCCGGACAGCCCGCGCTTTATGCCGGGCTGTCTCAATAAAACGGTTGACTTGGCCGGGAAATATGATAAACTGGCCTTATAAGAAATACCCAGCCGGGGTATTATAGGGACGGAGGACCAACCATGACAGAAGAGCCTGCCCGACAGAAAATCACCATCCCGGTCAGCGGCATGACCTGTGCCGCCTGCTCCGCCGCCATCGAGCGCGCCCTGAAGAGGAAGGAGGGGGTGGGGGAAGCGGTGGTCAATTTCGCCGCCGAGACTGTGACGGTTAGTTACGACCCGGCACTGTTGGATCGTAACGCCATAATCGACACCATCACCAGTCTTGGCTATGGTGTACGGGAAGAGAATGTAATTGGCACAGCCGGCAATGATAAGGAGCAGCGGGAGAAGGCGGAACTGGCTTCCCGCCGCCGCATCCTGTTTTTCGTCATGACAGTAACAGCGATAACCGAGATTATAATGCTTATGGAATACCGCTTCCACCTGCATATTCCTTATCATGACTGGATCATGCTGGCCGCCGCCGGTCCAATCGTGTTCTGGGCCGGCCTGCCCACGCACCGCGGCGCTTTCCGCTCACTGCGCCACGGCAGTGCCAACATGGATGTGCTCATCTCCCTTGGTACCCTGGCCGCCTTCAGCTGGGGCGTTGCCGCCTTCTTCATTCCTCATGCCGTTTCCTTTATGGGCGTGGCCGGCATGATCATGTCGTTCCACCTGCTCGGCCGTTACCTGGAAGCACTGGCCAGGAGCAAAGCCTCCGGTGCCATCAGAAAGCTGCTGGAACTGGGAGCCAAAACAGCCCGCATCCTGGTGGACGGGGTGGAAAAGGAAGTGGCAGTGGAAGAAGTTAAGACCGGCGATATCCTGGTGGTACGCCCGGGAGAAAAAATCCCCGTCGACGGTGAAGTGCTGGAAGGTTACACCACTGTGGACGAATCCATGGTTACCGGCGAAAGCATCCCGGTGGAAAAAACAGCCGGTGACCAGGTGGTGGGCGCCACCATCAACAAGAACGGCTCCATCCGGTTTCGCGCCACCAGGGTGGGCAGGGACACCTTCCTGGCCCAGATCATCCGTATGGTGGAGGAGGCCCAGGGCTCCAAGGCCCCCATCCAGGTACTGGCTGACCGGGTCACCGGTTATTTTGTGCCAGTGGTTATCACCATCTCAGTGCTGACCTTTGCCGCCTGGCTGGTATTCGGCGGCGATGCCGGCCCGGGACGCGCCGTTTTTGCCGCCATTGCCGTGCTGGTAATTGCCTGCCCCTGTGCCCTGGGTATGGCCACACCCACCGCCATAATGGTGGGCACCGGCATGGGTGCCGAAAACGGCATCCTGGTCAGGGACGCCGAAAGCCTGCAGACCATGATTGATGTGGACACCATCATCTTTGACAAAACAGGTACCATCACCCGCGGTGAACCATCGGTCACCGATATTGTCAGCCTGGGAGATTTAAGCGAAGACCAGCTGCTGGCGCTGGCGGCCAGCGGTGAGACCGGCTCGGAGCATCCCCTGGGGCAGGCTGTGGTGGCGGCAGCCCGGGAAAAAGGTCTTACCCTGCTCCCCGCCGCTGAATTTCTGGCTGTCCCGGGCAAGGGTATCAGGGCTGTTATCGACGGCTCCCCGGTGCTCCTTGGCAACAGGAAGCTGATGGAAGAGGAGGGAGTGGCGGCCACCGCGGTGGAAGACACCTTAAATAAGCTGGAAAGCGAAGGCAAAACAGCCATGCTGGTGGCGCGCGGCGGGAAGCTGTCCGGTATCATCGCCGTGGCCGACACAGTCAAGGAAGATTCCCGCCGGGCCATTGAACAACTGAAAAAAGAGGGCATCACCACCGTCATGCTGACCGGCGACAACGAGCGCACCGCCAAAGCCATCGCCGCCCAGGTCGGCATAAACCGGGTACTGGCCCAGGTCTTGCCCGGCCAAAAGGAAGCAGAAGTGCGCCGCCTGCAGGAAGAGGGCCTGGTGGTGGCAATGGTGGGCGACGGCATCAACGACGCACCGGCACTGGCCCAGGCCAACGTGGGAATCGCCATCGGCACCGGCACCGACATCGCCATTGAAGCCTCGGACATCACGCTGGTCCGCGGCGACTTAAGCTCGGTGGTAACGGCGCTTAAGCTGTCTCGCAGCACTTTTAAAATTATCAAACAGAACCTCTTCTGGGCTTTCGGCTATAACGTACTGGCCATTCCCATCGCTGCCTCCGGCCGCCTGAGCCCGGCTGTAGCCGCCCTGGCCATGGCCCTTTCCTCGGTGTCGGTCCTGATGAATTCGCTTAGGCTGCGGCGCTTCAGGGTGCAGGGATGAAAAGCCTGAAACAACGAAAAAGACAGGCCAGGATGGTGCTTTCTGCCTTGGCCGCAGCCAATCCTCATCCCCGCACGGAACTGCGCTACCGGACCCCCTGGCAGCTGCTGGTGGCGGCGGTGTTGTCGGCCCAGACCACCGACCGGCAGGTTAACCGGGTGACTGAGCAGCTTTTTGCCAAATACCCCGGGCCGGAGGAAATGGCCGCTCTCACGCCGGAGGCGCTGGCTGAGGAAATAAAGAATGTGGGTCTTTTCCGCGCCAAGAGCCGCCACCTGGTGGCGGCCGCCAAAACAGTGGTTGAATGTTACGGAGGAAAGGTCCCCTCTGCCACGGAAGAACTGATGTCGCTCCCCGGTGTAGGGCGCAAAACCGCCAACGTGGTCATCAGCAACGCCTTTGGCGTCCCGGCGCTGGCAGTGGACACCCATGTTTTCAGGGTGGCAAACCGCCTCGGCCTGGCCCAGGCCAAAACCCCGGAAGAAGCGGAGAGCCAACTGACCGGTATTATTCCCCGGGAAATGTGGTCAGATGCCCACCACTGGCTTATCCTGCACGGGCGCTACACCTGCACGGCGCGTTCTCCCAGGTGTGAACAGTGCCCGGTCAGTACCGCCTGCGACCACTACAAACACAGGAAATCGCCCGCCGGCAAGAAAGGGAAGATGAATACATGAAGACCATCCGGAGGATATTCCTGACCGGACTTCTGATCAGCCTGCCTACCCTGATTACCATTTATGTGCTGGTCTTTACCTTCCGGCTGCTGGACTCGCTGCTGGGGGACCTGCTCCGGCTTTATTTCGGCCGCTCCGTCCCCGGCCTGGGATTTGTGATCACCATACTGCTGATATTTGTCATCGGCCTGATCGGAGCCAACGTTTTCGGCCACAAAATGATCCGGTGGCTGGAGACCGCTTTTACCCGCCTGCCTCTGGTAAAACCGGTGTATTCTGCGGCGCGGCAGATTATTGACGCCTTTTCTGCCCGCGGCCGTGAAATCTTCCAGTCGGTGGTTTTGCTTGAATACCCGCGGCGGGGGATATACGCTCTGGGTTTTACCACTGTGGAGGCGGCACCGGAAATTCAACACAGGACGGAACAGGAAGTGATAACGGTTTTTCTGCCCACCACGCCCAATCCCACCTCGGGGTTTTTGCTGCTGGTGCCCAAAGAGGAACTGACGCCACTGGATATGCCGGTGGAAGCGGCGCTTAAGCTGATAATTTCCGGGGGAGTTGTCTCACCGCAATGGCCCTGTGACGATAACGGAAAAGCCGCCCGTTAAGGCGGCTTTATAATGGTGATGGTGCACCCGGCATGAGCCCACGTTTAGCGTGAAATCCGTACTGGTCTGCCAGCGGGAACCATCAGGCAGGCGAAAACTGCGCATGTGCCTCCGGTAACAGTGGCACAAAGCTAAAGCCAGGCATGGTAATCTTATCAGGTTGGGCATAAATAACGCAAAGGTGTGGTAATTCGCCAATGACGGCTTAACGGAAGCGCCGGAAAACCCCGATAACCTTGCCAATCACCGTCACGCCGGAAGTGATGATCGGCTCATAGCCATCGTTTTCCGGCTGCAGCCGCACATGGTCTTTCTCCCGGTAAAACCGTTTCACCGTGGCTTCTTCTTCCAGCAGGGCCACTACGATTTCTCCGTTTTGCGCCGAAGGCTGCTGGCGGACGATGGCATAATCACCGTCCATGATGCCGGCGTTGACCATACTGTCACCGCGGATGCGCAGCATAAACACCGTGTCCTGCCGGACCATCTCCTTTGGCAGGGGAAAATACTCTTCAATGTTTTCTTCCGCCAGTATGGGTTCACCGGCCGTAACCTGGCCCACCACCGGCACCGGTACAATCTCCGGCAAAAACATATCCGGCAGGGTGTCATCCAGCAACTCGATAGCCCTGGGCTTGGTCGGGTCCCGGCGGATATAGCCTTTGCTTTCCAGCTTGGCCAGGTGGGTATGCACCGTAGAACTGGAGGACAACCCCACCGCTTCACCGATTTCCCGGACCGACGGAGGGTAGTTCCGGGTCTTTACTTCACGCCTGATGAATTCCAATATCTGCATTTGTCTTGGAGTCAGGTCGTCCATCGCCATCACCTCGCTTACCATATTATATCAATAATACGGCCAGCAGTCAAACATTTGTTCGGATTTTTGTTCAAAAACCGTTGACAGGAACACGTGTTCGTGATAGAATCAGGCCAAACAGGTGTTTGGGGTGATTTCCAATGATGGCCCGGCAGTCACTGCAACGTGCCCGGCAACGCCGCCGGCAGGCCAACAGGTCAAAACTGCGCGTACTGATTCTACTGGCGGCGCTTTCCCTGCTGCTACCCGCTGGCCTGGCCTTGAGCCGCACTGCCACCGGACAGGAAAGGGGCACACTTCAGTTGGTGGTGGCGGAAGGTGACACGCTCTGGTCCCTGGCTGCGGCCCACCTGCCCCGGGGCCGTGACATCCGCGAATATGTGGACGAAATTATTTTTATCAACAGTCTGGTTTCACCGCTCATCCGTGCCGGCCAGGTGCTGAACCTGCCCCGGTAATAAAAGTCTCCCGTTCCGGCAAGAATAACGCCAGGGTGGGAGGTGGCCGCATGGAAAACATGATCCCCTGGCAGCAATACGACCTTTTCCTGGACGACATTGCTTTCTATCCTCCGGAGAATTACCTGCCGCTGAAAAACACCGTGTTCCCCGGCAGAGAAGAAGAAACAACAACGAAAGAAGAGGAAGAAGAGAAGGGGCTTATTTAAAGCCCCTTCTCTTTTTGCCCGTTGCCGTTACCGTTAAGACCGGACAGCAGGACCAGTTTGTTGACACCGTTAAGGTAGGCTTTGACCGAAGCCTCGATTATATCGGTGGAAGTGCCGCGCCCCAATATGGTCTTATCCTGGTAGGTCAGTTTGATAGTCACCTCACCCAGGGCCTTGCGTCCTTCGGTGACGCCGCGCAGGTTGTAGTTTTCCAGGCGCGGATTCAACCCGGTTATCTTGTCGATAGCGTTATAGGCGGCGTCTATGGGACCGGCGCCGCAGTCGGTGGCCACAAAAGTTTCCCCGTTTTTATTCAGCCTGACCACAGCGGACGGGATACTTTTGGTGCCGCTTACCGTTTGCAGGTAATCCAGGACAAAGGTGGGGGCGGTATAGGCCAGGCGGTCCGCCATCAGCGCTTCCAGGTCTTCGCGGAACACTTCTTTCTTCTTGTCAGCCAGCTCCAGGAAGGACTGGTAGAATTCCTCAAACTCATCGCCGCAAAGGGTGAACCCCATTTCCTGCAGCTCGTGCTTGACGGCGTGACGCCCCGAGCGGGCGGTCAGCACCATTTGGGCCGCTTTGCCGCCGATCAGCTCAGCGTTTATTATCTCATAGGTTGATTTTTCTTTAAGCACCCCGTCCTGGTGTATACCGGAAGAATGGGCAAAAGCATTGATACCGATAACCGCCTTGTTGACCGGAATGGGTATTCCGGTCAGGCTGCTGACCAGGCGGCTGGTCTTGTAAATTTCCCTGTAATTAATGTCGGTTTTGTACTTATCGAAATAATCCCGGCGAATCAGCAGAGCAACCACGATCTCCTCCAGCGAAGCGTTTCCCGCCCGCTCACCTATGCCGTTGATGTTGCATTCCACCTGGCGTGCGCCGCATTGTACCGCCGCCAGCGAGTTGGCAACAGCCAGACCCAGGTCGTCATGACAGTGGACGCTGAGGGTAGCTTTGTCGATATTGGGAACGCGGTTTAAAATATTGGTAATCAGGCGGCTGAACTGCTCGGGCACCGCATAGCCTACCGTGTCCGGAATGTTTATGGTGGTGGCGCCGGCTGCAATTACCGCCTCAATGACACGGCACATGTAGTCCTCGTCGCTGCGGGTGGCGTCTTCCAGGGAGTACTGCACATCGGAGGTATACCTTTTGGCATACTTTACAGCTTCCACGCCCATGTTCAGAAGGACTTCCGGGTCTTTACGCAGTTTGTACTTCATGTGAATTTCCGAAGAACCGAGGAAAGTGTGAATGCGTGGCCTTTCTGCATATTTCACCGCCTCCCAGGCGGCATCGATGTCTTCCCGTATTGTCCGGGCCAGGGCGGCGATCACCGGCCCTTTAACCTCCCTGGCGATGGCCTGCACCGCTTTGAGTTCGCCGGGAGAAGAGACGGGAAAACCGGCTTCGATGATATCCACGTTAAGCCTGGCCAGCTGCCTGGCGATTTTAAGTTTTTCTTCACGGTTGAGCCTGGCACCGGGGGTCTGTTCACCGTCACGCAGGGTAGAATCAAAAATTTTCACCTTTTCCATCTGTAATGCCCTCCTTGCTGATTTAAATAAAAAAGCCTCCGTCAATAGAGACGAAAGCTACCTCCGCGGTACCACTCTAATTGGCACAACACAAAACAATGTTATACCCTCTCAGGCCCTTTAACGCAGGCTGCGGCCGGGTCTACTCGCAATGCTTTCGGCCGGCACTCCGGGGTGAGTTTCGGTCTGTAGGGCCGGGACCGCCTCACACCTTACGGCGGCTCTCTGAACCCGGTTACCTGACTTACTTTCCCCGTCATCGTTTTCAATGGATTTATTACTGTCTATAATACCAAAACCCGGCCAAATGTCAAACAGTTTTTTGAGGAATCGGTTATTTTAAGGGTGCAGAAGATGAGGTATAATGATAAGTGGCAGACTTTTCCTTGCCGGGTGCAATCCTCAGAAAGTTCTTCCGGGCTAAGGTTAAAAAAGCCAGGGTATTGGCATATGACGCGATGAAAGGTGGATTTATTATGGCCAGAACAGAAAAGAAGAAAGCTAAACGCCTGATAGAATCCTACGAACATAAAGGCAAGCAGCGGGCAAACAATCCGCCAGTCGGGCTAGTCACGCCAGATACCGACCCGGACGTGGGACAGAAAACGAAAACTTATACCTACGACCCGCACCTGGATCCGCAGCTGGTCTGGGCTGGCAAGGCCGAGCACACCTCCTTCCAGGTGCCGACCGTCTCGCTGCACGTCCACGAGCGCATCGACCCGCGCACCATCATTGAGGCGGTACGCAAACGCAACGGCGACAGCCAGAGGCAACTGACACTTTTCGAGACTGCCGAAGAAAACCCGCCGCTGTGCCAGGCCATCGAGTTTTACAGGCATGCCCACGGCTGGAGCAATCGCCTGGTGGCCGGCGACAACCTGCTGGTGATGAACTCGCTGCTGGAAAAAGAGGGTATGGCGGGCAAGGTGCAGATGGTCTACATCGACCCGCCCTACGGCATCAAATATGGCTCCAACTTCCAGCCCTTCGTCAACAAGCGCGACGTGAAAGACGGCAAAGACGAGGACCTGACCGCTGAACCGGAGCAGATCCGCGCCTTCCGCGACACCTGGGAGCTGGGCATCCACTCGTACCTGACCTACCTGCGTGACCGGCTGTTGCTGGCAAAAGAGTTACTTACTGAAAGTGGGAGCTGTTTTGTACAGATTGGAGATGAAAATGTTCACTTAATCCGATGCTTAATGGATGAATTATTTGGGAAAGACAATTTTGTTTCTTTAATTACTTTTAGAAAGAAATTAATGCCATTAGGTGGTAAAACCTTAGAAAATATGTGTGATTACATTTTATGGTATGCAAAAAATAAAATCAAATACTATCAGTTATATATAAAAATTAAGCCTCTAAGCACACAATGGAGATTTGTTGAATTGGAAGATGAGACAAGAAGACCACTAACTTCTGATGAGAGAAATGGTAAAGTGCCGCTTCCCGAATGTTCAAGGGTTTATACTACAGTTTCTCAGTTGGCTCCTTCATATTCCGAATCCAATGTTTATGATTTCGAATTTGAAGGAAGAGTATATCGGCCACCAAAAGGACAATGTTGGCTTACCACAAAAGAAAAAATGGAAATATTAGCTTCACAAAAAAGATTACAAGTAGATGGGGATTTACCAAGATATATTTTATATCATGATGATTTTCCATATCAAAAACTTACTAATCCATGGTTAGACACTGCTGGTGCACTGGAAAAGATTTATGTTATACAAACTAATCCTAAAATTATCGAGCGCTGCCTCCTCATGACCACTGACCCCGGTGACCTGGTCTTCGACCCGACCTGCGGTTCCGGTACCACGGCTTATGTGGCTGAGCAGTGGGGCCGGCGCTGGATTACCTGCGACACCTCGCGCGTGGCGTTAACGCTGGCGAAACAGCGCCTGATGACTGCTGTGTTCGACTACTACGAACTGGCGCACCCTGAAGAGGGTGTCGGTTCCGGCTTTAAATACAAGACCGTACCGCATGTGACCCTCAAGTCCATCGCCAATAACCCGGAGATCGATGGCATTTTCGCCCGCTTGCATCCGTCCGTTGAGCAGGCGCTGGCAGAACTGAACCTTGCGCTGCGTGCAAATCCGCCCGCGCCGTTTAAGGTGACGCAGGGCGGACGGGCTGGAAAGACCGTGGACTTCCGCAAACCAGAGGGCGAGACGGTCAAGCTGCCGTCAGGCCAGGGCGCCCCGGCTGGCGCGCTGCTGGAATGGGAGGTGCCGTTTGAGTTCCCGGCCGGGTGGCCAGAAGCGGTGCGCACCGCGTTTGAGGCCTTCCATGACGCCCGCCGCGTAATGCAAAAGGCCATGGACGAGGCCATCGCCCGGCACGCGCCGCAGGAGACGCTCTACGACCAACCGCTGGTGGACCGCAAGAAAAAGCGCGTCAGCGGTCCGTTCACGGTGGAGGCTGTGCCGGCACCGGTTGTGAAATCGGTGGAGGAGATTTTAGAAAACCAGCCGCAACATGCCGATGTTTCCATCGCCCGCTCAGGCGAAACGCTCCGCCAGGCTGAATGGCGCGACGAACTGCTGAGAACTGGTATCCGGGGGAAAGCCGGACAATACATCCGCTTCGCACGCCTGGAGCCTTTGCCCGGCTGTCGCTTTTTACATGCTGACGGCGAGACCCGGCCCAGCAGCGAAGGGACCGACTCAGTACACGAAGAAGGCACAGCCTACGCCCCGCAGCGCGTCGCCGTTTCCTTCGGCCCGGAGCACGCCCCGCTGGAACAGCGCCAGGTGGCCCAAGCCATCGAAGAGGCACAAACCCTGGTTCCCCGGCCCAAACTCATTGTTTTCGCCGCGTTCCAATTTGACCCGGAGGCGGCAAAGGACATTGACGAAATCAACTGGCCAGGTGTCACCCTGCTGAAAGCGCAGATGAATGCCGACCTCCTGACCGACGACTTAAAGAAAAAACGGGCCACCAACCAATCCTTCTGGCTGATCGGCCAGCCGGATGTGGAGGTGGAGCGCATCACAGAGGGCGCGGACAAGGGCCAATACCGCGTTTCTGTACACGGCTTCGACTACTACAACACCAAGACCGGCGCCATCGAATCGGGCGGTGCGGACAAGATCGCCCTCTGGCTGCTGGACACCGACTACGACGGCCGCAGCCTCTATCCACGGCAGGTGTTCTTTCCGATGGCTGGGGCCAAGGAAGGCTGGGCCAGGCTGGCAAAGAGCCTCAGGACCGAAATCGACGGGGAATTGCTGGAGGCTTATCGTGGTACGGTCTCGCTGCCCTTTGTGCCGGGCGAGCACCGGCGCATCGCCGTTAAGATCGTGGACGACCGGGGTATTGAGAGCCTGAAGGTTCTGGAGGTGGAATGATGGCCAGAACAACCATTGACCGTCTGATCATCAACTCACCCTATGAAGAACCGGCGCGCTATTGGCGCTACGCGCGCGAGACGCGGACCTTCGACCTGGTGGAGGGCCGCCGCCCGGCGGGCTACGTAGTGGCCTCGGGCGATTCCAAGGCTTTCGACGACCCCGGCATCTTTGTGGAGATCCCGCTGGTCAACCAGATTCGCCCGCGCGTAAAAGCCTGGCGCGAGGCGGGCTACCCCGGTGTCACCAGCATCACCAAGCGGCTGCTGGAGCACTGGCGCGACCCGGAAGAGTTCGGGTGGCGGCGTTTCTTTTTCTGCCAGTTGGAAGCGGTGGAAACGCTGGTGTGGCTCTGCGAAGCGCCTCCGGCCGAGCGCGTCGGCATCGAGATTCCCGGCGACGGCGGAGAATTTACGCGCCAGTGCTGCAAGATGGCCACTGGAACGGGCAAGACCATCGTCATGTCCATGCTCATCGCCTGGCAGATTCTGAACAAAGTCACCTATCCGCAAGACAGCCGCTTTGCCAGGAACGTGCTGGTGGTGGCTCCGGGGCTGACGGTGAAGAGCCGGCTGGCGGTGCTGGAACCGGCGGCTGGAGGTAATTATTACCAGGCGTTTCAAATTGTGCCGTCGGCGCTGCTGGATAAGCTGCGCCAGGGCAAGGTGCTGGTGCGCAACTGGCACGCTCTGGCCTGGGAAAGCGAGGAGCAGGTCAGGAAGCGGCGCAGCGTGGACAAGCGCGGCGCCAAGAGCGACGAAGCCTACACCCGCGAGGTGCTGGGCGAGATGGCCAACACCCGCAACCTGCTGGTAATCAACGACGAGGCGCACCACGCCTGGCGGGTCAATTGGGAGGCGGAAGGTAAATACCTGCGCAGCCGGGATATGAAGGACAGCGCCGAGGAGGCCACGGTCTGGATCGGCGGGCTGGACCGGCTGCACCGTTCGCGGGGTATCCTCACCTGCTACGACTTTTCCGCAACGCCATTCACGCCGTCGGGCAAGAAGAGTAGCGAGGAGGCGCTATTTGGCTGGATCGTCAGCGACTTCGGGCTGAACGACGCCATCGAATCGGGGCTGGTCAAGACCCCGCGCGTGGTGGTGCGCGACGACGCCGTGCCCGATGCCAAGACCTACAAATCGCGCCTATACCACATCTATAACGACCCGGACGTAAAAGACGACCTGAACCGTCCGGCCGGTCCGGAAGAACCGCTGCCCGACCTGGTGTTGAATGCCTACTATCTCCTGGGCTGGGACTGGCGCGAGACATGGAAGGCGTGGAAAGATGCCCATCTGCCCACCCCACCGGTGATGATCACCATCTGCAACCGGACGGAGACAGCGGCGCGGGTGAAGCATGCCTTTAACTCCCGGCGCATCCATATTGACGAGCTGTGCGACCCGGAGCGCATCCTGCACATCGACTCCAAGGTTCTGCAGGAGGCGGAAGCGCGCGAAGAGCCGGTCGCGTCTCCGGAGACGGCGGAAGCGGACGCCGAAACCGAAGAAGCCGATGCGCTTGAACGGAGTGCCAGGCTGACCAAAGCCGAACAGGCCGAGCTGCTGCGGCGGACGGTGGACACGGTGGGCAAGCCCGGTCAGCCGGGGGCGGGTATCCAGAAGGTAATTTCCGTGGGGATGCTCTCCGAGGGCTGGGACGCCAAGACGGTCACGCACATCATGGGCCTGCGCGCTTTCAGTAGCCAGTTGTTGTGTGAGCAGGTGGTGGGGCGCGGCCTGCGGCGGACATCTTACGAAGTGAAGAAGACTGTTGATCCTGACACTGGTGCGGAAGTGGAGCTGTTTGAACCGGAATACGTCAATATCTTTGGCGTGCCCTTCACCTTTCTGCCCCACGAAGGGACCGGGGACGGGCCGCCTCCGCCACCTACGCCCAAGACAGCTGTCGAACCGGACCTGGCCAAGGCGGAATTTGAAATCAGCTGGCCCAATGTGGTGCGCATTGAGCGCGTGCTGCAGCCGACGCTGGCGCTGGATTGGGCCGCGGTGCGTACCCTTGAACTAGACGCCGGACAAACGGCGCAGGTGGCCGAAATGGCCCCGGTGCTGGAAGGCAAACCAGATGTGAGCCAGGTCAGCCGCATCGAACTGGAGCGGCTGGCACGGGAGTTCCGCACCCAGCGCATCATATTTGAGACGGCGCGAGACGTGTTCGACCAGATGAAGCATAACTGGCGCGGCAGCCGCGAGGTTTTGCTGGCCCAGCTGGTGCGGATTGTGGAACAGTTCATCCGTTCCGATGGTATTCTCATCAAGCCCCCGCTTTTCTATCAGGACGAGCTGCGCCGGCGACTTGTCATCACGCTGAACATGTCGC
>DYEY01000053.1 GCA_020725465.1 Dethiobacter sp. | reverse complement strand
TGAATGAATTGTTAAAGAGAGATTTTAGTTTTCGCTGTAGTAATAATCGGTGTTAAACCTGGTTTTCATCTGTTCAGCCAGGGGCAGGGCGGAAAAGTCGGTAACAATGTTCAGCGCCGCTGCAGGCGCCATGGCCAGGGAATCGACAGAACAGGCGGAAGGGATAACAAGGTTAATGTCAATCCCCTTTTGCACCAGTAACTTCAGCAGTTCCGTATCTTCCACTCCATTGTAGCGGTGTCCCAGGATGTTAATGGTTTTTACCCGTAACGGCTGATACTCCATCAGGCCTGCCAATGCTTCCAAAGTCCGTTCAATACCGGGAATGTGATTATGACATTTAAAGTGTTCCGCTCGAACCACCATTAATTTTGCCTGTATCTGGTTCTGCAGGGAATATACCAGTGCCTCAAAATCCTCGCCTATTACTTCCATAACGCAGGTTGTTACCAGAAGAATCGCTTTGGGACCGTACTTCCTGTCAATTTCAGCCACTGCTTTTTTCAGTTTGTCGTGACAGCCAAATACCACATCATCCTGGTTGACGGCAAAAGAGAGAAAGTGATTGTCACTGGAACCGGTGGCATTGGCCCTTTCCATGGTAAAATTTTTGGTATAAAAAGTACATTCATCAGTCCCCACAACTATGGTATACAATTCCTTTATATACCCAGCTGTTAAGGCCACACCGAAAAGGGGGCAGTGGGTACCGGGAAACTGGGCGTTGGACAACTGCAAAATGTCCTTGTCCGTTTCAATCTCTGCCAACCTTTTTAATCTGTCAAGACTGTAACTGTACACCGTCATCCTCCTCACAAAATCCAAAAAGTGATTTATGTGCCAAAAGCAAGGCCCAGGGGCATGAACATTGGCTTGCCTATTTGCTTGTTTATGGTAACTTCCGCTTCAACTTTATAGACACTTCTTAACATCTCGGCGGTAAGTACTTCCTGGGGTGCACCATCCATGAACAGTTTCCCTTCTTTGATTACAATCAGCCTGTTGCTGTAGCGCACCGCCTGGTTAAGATCGTGCAGAACCATAATCGCTGTCAGGTCCAGTTCCCTGTTAAGCGTGTTCAACAATTCCATGATTTCCAACTGGTGACTGATATCAAGATAGGTAGTCGGTTCGTCCAGCAGAAGGACCTTGGGTTGTTGGGCCAATGCCATGGCAATCCAGGCCCGCTGCCGTTCTCCTCCCGACAGACTGTTGATAAACCGGTTAGCCAGTTTTTCCAGCTTGGTCTGCCTGAGAGCCCACCGGACAATCTCCCGGTCAGCCTTGCTTTCCAACTGGAACATTTTACGGTGAGGCAGGCGGCCATAGCTCACCAGTTCTTCCACAGTAAAGTCAGGCGGGGTAATATTGTACTGCGAGAGAATGGAGAGTTTTTTGGCCACCTCCCTGGTGGGCAGACGGTGAATGTCTGCGCCGTCCAGGAGGACTGCTCCACCCATTTTCTCCATCAGGCGGGCCAAAACTTTGAGTACCGTAGATTTCCCAGAGCCGTTTGGGCCGATCAGGGAAACCATTTCTCCCTGCCTGATGTTAAAGCCAAAACCATCAACGACCACTTTTTTGTCATAACCGATTTTCAGTTCCGACGCATTGATCATACCCTGTAAGCACCCCCTTTTCTTAACAGGTACAGGAAAAACGGTCCCCCGATAATGGCCATTAAAATGCCCACCGGCAGTTCCACCGGGCTAAATAAAGTCCTTGCTCCCGTGTCCGCCAGAGTCAGCAAGATGCCGCCGATAACAGCGCTGACAGGCAGCATAAAGCGGTAATCGGTTCCCACCAACAACCTGCTGATATGCGGCACCACAAGGCCGATAAACCCGATCAATCCCACCATGGCCACCGAGATACCGGCCAGGAAGGCCGCTACCATGGACAGAAGAATACGGGCCAGATTGACCCTGACTCCCAGGCTTTTGGCAGCGTCATCCCCCAGTTGCAGAACATTGGCGGTGTTAATGCAAAGCAGGGCAGCAATCAGCCCGATAAAACTATAGGGAGCCAAAATGCTAACATGAAATCTGCTCTTGGCCGACATGCTGCCGTTTAGCCACATCAGCACACCCTGAATTCTGTCGCTGTAGAGAATGGACAATAGAGATATGCCCCCGCCCAGGATGGCGTTTACCGCCACCCCGGCCAGAATTATCCTGATAGGGTCTATTCCCCGTTTCCAGGCCAGGGTATAAACCATAAAAGCCGCCACAATGCCGCCACCAAAGGCGGCCAGGGGCACATACCGGGTCATTTCGGGGAATACCAGCATGATGGTCACCGCTGACAGGCCACCACCGGCCGATACCCCGGTTAACCCGGGATCGGCCAGTGGGTTGCGCATCACCGCCTGGAGCAGGGCGCCGGACATGGCCAGGTTCGCCCCCACCATTATGGCAATAAGAGTTCTTGGCAGCCTGATATCCATAATTATTACTTTGGCCGTGCTTCCTTCCGCCCCCAGGAATGACCCAATTATATCAGCGGTGGCATACCGGACGCTGCCAAACCGCAGGGATAAAAAGCCGGCCGTCACCAGTAAGGTCAAAGCCGCAACGAGCACCATCAGCCGTTTGATTAAGCGCGTATTTACTTCTCTGCAGGTTGCCCGGGATTTTCCAGTGAGCATTATTCTCCCCCTACGGGTACATCAGTTTGGCCAAGTGTTCCAGAGCATCAATGACCTGCAGGCCAGGGTTGGAAAAGAACAGATGCATCGGCAGGTCGTAAACCCTGTTGTTTTGCTGGGCTGAAACCGCATTCCAGATCGGGTTCCTGACAAATTCCTGCTCGTATATTTTTTGAGTCTCTTCAGCGTTACCATGGGAAATCCGCAGGATAATATCAGGGTTCATTGCCACTACCTGCTCAATGCTAAGCGGAATATTTCCTGTTGAAACCTCACTCAGCTTAATATCATCTGCAATGTTGATCCCACCCAGTTTTGCCACCAGGTTGCCGGCATAGGTATTGCTTTTCTGCATGGTAAAGGAGTCCGCGGTGCCAAAAAGTATCAATACTTTGGGAGCAGGTTTCCCCTTGGCAGCACTCAGGACCTGGTTTTCCCTGGCCCTCATGTCTTTAATGAGTTGACTTGCCTCTGCTTCCTTGCCAAAAGCCCTGCCAAAAATTTCAATGCTTTTGAAGGTATCTTCATAAAGCTGGTTATCAATATAATAGACAGGGATATTATGCTGCTCCATTTTAGCCTTGTGCATATGCTTGAAATCTTTGGAGATAATCACCAGATCCGGGGTCAGGGATTTGATAATTTCCACATTGGGATCCTTGGGAACTCCCGCCTGCGGCAACTCGGCCAACCTGGGCGGCAGGGGACGGGATGTCTGGGTGATACCTGCCAATTCAATACCCAGGGCATCCATTATGATCGCTATGGGTACAGAAAGAACAATAACGCGCTGCGGTACGGCATCCCTTTCAAAGACTGTACCATCCGATTCAACCAGCCGGAATTTGGCTGGTTGCTCGTCAGTGGGTGGATTGACGGGTTGGGCTTTACTGACACAACCTGCCAATATCAGGGAAAATACAACCCAAATAATTAAGGTGTGTGTTTTCTTCAACTGCCTTACTCTCCTTTCATTGTTTGCATTCTTATTCAACAGGCCTGGAAACGAGCCTTATTTACCATAACAGCATCAGCCAGCGACAGGTAAACTTTAGCCATTTCTGAACCGGGAAAAGCTTCCACCACTGTTTTCCCTTCATTCTCCGCCTTTTGTACATGACCGTCCCGGGGTATGCAATGAATGACCTCGGTATTGATTTCTCCTGCCGTTTTCTCCACCAATTCCCTCTCGTTATCAACCCCTTTGGCATTTAGAATCAAACCTTTTAAGCGGGCGTAACCCTTGCTGCGAAACTGATTTACGGCCGCAGCAATATTGCAGGCGGCATAAAGAGACATCATTTCCCCGGAAGTAACAACAAAAACATCTTCAGCATAACCACCCCTGATTGGCATGGCAAACCCCCCGCAGACCACGTCCCCCAGCACATCATAAATAACCACATCCGGCCGGTAGACCTGGAAAGCTTTTAACTCCTCAAGCTTTTCAAAGGCCGCAATAATGCCCCTTCCGGCACACCCGATACCGGGAGCAGGTCCGCCGGCTTCCACACAAAGCACACCGTTAAACCCCTTAAAGACAATATCCGCCAGGGATATATCTTCTTTTTTCTGCCTGATGCGGTCCAGAACCGTGGGCACCAGTTTTCCTCCCACCAGGTTCTTCGTGGAATCAGCTTTGGGGTCACAACCAATCTGCATAACTTTATAGCCCAATACTGATAACGCTGCAGAGAGATTAGAGGTGGTGGTGGACTTACCTATTCCACCCTTGCCATAAATCGCAATTTTTTTCATGCCCTGCCCCCCGTCTAAATGAATTGCCAATAAAAAACCCCCCCGGGAAACAAAGTTTTCCGGAAGGGTTCACCCACAGAACCGCCTTCCCAAACCCAACAGTTAAAACACCTCTGTTTAACCTGACTGATCTGCCGCACCACCCGGCCGTTTAACAAAGTCAACAACGTAACGATACTGCTTACCACAATGAATGATAACCTCTTTTTGCCCTTTTTTGAGTAGTCTGATTTCTATCTTCATTTCGCCATAACCATCGTGGAGAAACAGAGATTCATAAAGGTGATATATTTGCTTTAATATCTTTTGATGATTTTCATTTAGCAAACTACTCAGCACTCCATTATCCGATATTTTTATGCAAACTTATTGGCCTTGTTCAGCCAGCGCCTGCTTCAGTCCGGCTATGCCGCGCTTGGCAAAAAATATGGGCAGGCGGCGGCGCCTGGCCTGTGTTTTAACGCTGTCCATCAGACCGTGATTAACAAAATCGTGTATTACCAGCACCATTTCGACCCTTTCCGGAATCGGCCTGGTCCGCTCTTTACGCCCGGTCCAGTGTATAATCTCTGTACAGCCGTGATTTTTCAGTTCATGGGGAATATTACCCAATCTGTCTGCTCCAACCAGTAAAACGGTCATATGGTTCAGCTCCTTGCATGAAAATGAAAACCATTCTCATTCATTTGTTATAATAATACCTTTCTCGCCCGGTTTTGTCAATAAAAAATCGAAAAAAAAATGACGGGGAAGCGTTTGCCTCCCCGTTTTTCGGACTTGTTTATGCTTCCCTTACTTCCAGGTAACGCTCCAGTTTCCTTTTGACCCGCTGCAGCGCGTTGTCGATGGACTTGACATGGCGCCGGAGCTCCACTGCTATTTCCTGGTAAGACTTCCCTTCCAGGTAGTACATCAGCACTTTCCATTCCAGGTCGCTCAGGAGCTCACCCATCTTTACCTCGATGCTGTCGTACTCCTCACGGTTGATCATCAGTTCTTCCGGGTCAGTTATCTTGGCGCCGGAGAGGATATCCAGCAGCGTCCGGTCGGAATCCTCGTCGTAGATGGGCTTGTTGAGTGAGACATAGGAGTTGAGGGGAATATGCTTCTGCCGGGTGGCGGTTTTAATGGCGGTGATAATCTGCCTGGTGATGCAAAGTTCGGCAAAAGCACGAAAAGAGGAAAGTTTGTCCTCTTTAAAATCACGGATAGCCTTGTACAGCCCAATCATTCCCTCTTGTATGATGTCCTCCCTGTCAGCGCCGATGAGAAAATATGACCTGGCCTTGGCTTTGACGAAGTTTCTGTACTTGTTGATCAGAAATTCCAGTGCAACCTCGCAGCCGTCTTTGGCTTCCATGGCGATTTCTTCGTCGGTTTTGACATCGTACCTGCCATAGACTTCGCCCAGAACACGAACGTCTTGGGCCGTAACACTCACAAGCATCGCCTCCAGGAATTCAAGTAAGCCACCGTCAATTACATAGCTATTATATCTTACCGTTCCGGGAAGCGTCAAGAACTTTCGACACCAGCCCGTCCCGCTGCCGGTATACCTCGTAGAGGAGAAGCGCCCCGGCTACCGAGGCATTGAGCGAAGCCAGCTGACCTTTCATGGGCAGCCGCACCAGGCGGTCGCACCTTTCCCTCACCAGGCGGGACAGGCCTCCTCCTTCGCCGCCGATAACCAGCGCCGTGCCGCCACGGTAATCGCCGTCAATATAAAGGTCCTCCCCCGCCATATCAGCACCGTAGACCCAAAGTCCCGCCTTTTTGCACTCATCCAGGCAGTGGGCGATATTTGCCACCCGGGCTACAGGGATAAAGGAGGCGGTACCGGCCGCGGCCTTTTCGGCGGCCGGCGTCACCTGGGCAGCCCGCCGCTTTGGAATAACCACACCGTGGCAGCCGGCGGCATAGGCGCTGCGCAGCAGGGCACCCAGGTTTTGAGGGTCCTGCAGGTGGTCCAGTATCAGGATAAACGGTTTTTCTCCATTCCTGCCTTTAAGCAGGGCAGGGAAATCGGCATAAACAAAAGGCGCCGCTTCTGCCAAAATTCCCTGGTGATTGCGGGAGAAGCTCCGGCGGTCAAGGTCGGCTTTTTCCAGCCATAACACCGGCACATTTTTCCGGCGGGCGAGATCCAGTACTTCTTCCACCGGCTTTCCTCCGGCCCCTTTCTGCAGCAGCAACCTGGAGACAGCCACTTCACTGCGCAGGGCTTCAAGAACCGGCTGGCGGCCTTCAATCACCCTTGTTTCGGCCAATGGTTTCACACTCCGTTTTGTTGTTCACTGTCTATCAGGGCAAAAAGCTCCTGCAGCCTTTCCCAGTCACCACGCAGATACAGATAACCAAAAAGGGCTTCCAGGCCGGTGGCCCGGCGGTAGTCCGACATCTCCGCGCTTCTTGGCACGCGGGACTTGGTGTTGCGTCCCCGCTTAACAACTTCCTGCTCCTGTATGGTCAGGTAAGGCTCCAGGCGGCTTAACGCCCCCGCCTGGCCGGCAGCCCTGGTTTGGGCAGTGGACTGTTTGTGCAGGCGGCCGATGGGCGCCGCACCTCTCCCCACCAGCCTGGCGCGGACCAGGAGCTCAAAAACCGCGTCCCCCACGTATGCCAGCAACAGAGGCGGCAGCGCTTCGTTTTCCTTCATAAATTATCTGCGGCGCCAGCGCGGCCCCTGCGGCGTGTCCTCCAGCAGGATCCCCATGGCGGTGAGCTCATCACGGATGGCATCTGCAGTTTTAAAATCTTTTTTGCGCCTTGCCTCCTCGCGCCTGGCCACCAGTTCGTCCACTGTGGCATCGGCGGATTCTTCCGCGGCAGCGAAAAAGCCAAGTACACCCCCCAGTTCTTCGAACAATGAGAGGGCTGCGGCAACAGCCTGCCGGGAAACCTGTTCGTTCTTCAGGTAGGTGTTGGTCTCCCTGGCCAGTTCAAAGAGTACGGCCAGCGCATCGGCAGTGTTGAAATCATCATCCATGGCGGCGGTAAACCGTTGACGGAAAGGCGTCCAGTCCGGACCTTCCTCTGTATCCGTGGTTTCGGGCAACTTGGCCAGCCGGTCGCGCAGGGAAAATACGGCGTTGTTCAGGCGGGCCAGGCCGCTTTCTGCCTGCCGGAGTAGGTCGTCGGAGAAGTTAATGGGGTTGCGGTAGTGGGCTGAGAGCATGAAGAAGCGGATTATCTGCGGGTTATACTGCCTGCGCAGGTCGCGTACGGTAAAAAAGTTGCCCAGAGACTTGGACATCTTCTCCTGGTTGATGTTCAGGTAACCGGCGTGCATCCAGTACCTGGTAAAGGGCTGCCCGGTGGCGCCTTCGCTCTGGGCTTTTTCGTTCTCGTGGTGTGGGAAGACAAGGTCGGGGCCGCCGGCATGGATATCCAACGTATTGCCCAGGTGTTTCATGGACATGACGGAGCACTCGATATGCCAGCCTGGACGGCCCTTGCCCCAGGGACTGTCCCAGGCCGGTTCCCCAGGTTTTTGCTTCTTCCAGAGGGCAAAATCCAACGGGTGCCGCTTGCGCTCGTCCACATCCACCCGGGCTCCGGAGGCCAGCTCTTCCAGAGGCTGTCCGGACAGCTCGCCGTATGCGGGAAAAGCAGGCACGTGGAAATAAACGTCACCGTCGATCTCGTAGGCCAGGCCTTTGGCCATAAGATTTTCAATCAGCTCAACCATTTCAGGAATGTATTCGGTGGCCTTGGGGTGAAGGTCGGCGGGACGGACACCAAGAGCTTCTGCATCCTCGAAGTAGGCGGCAATAAACCGCTCCGCCAGCTCCGGCACGCTGATACCCAGCTCATCAGCCCTTTTAATCATCTTATCGTCAATATCGGTAAAGTTTTGGACAAAAGTCACCCGGTAACCACGGTATTCAAAATAGCGCCGGATCACGTCAAAAACGATAAAAATCCTGGCATTGCCGATGTGGAAGAAGTCGTAAACCGTGGGGCCGCAGGCGTAAATCCCAACTCTGCCCTCGTTTACGGGTACAAACTCTTCCTTTTTACGAGTCAGGGTGTTAAACACGCGGATCGCCATTTATCCTTCCCTCCTTCAGACACCTCTCCTGCTGGAAGCGCAGGGTGTCGATTTGCTGCTGCAGGCAGTAAAGCATCTCGGCCACCGGGTCGGGCAGTTTTTCGTGGTTCAGGTCTATGGAAGGAACCCGCTCCCCGTCATAGACCACCACCCGCCCGGGCACACCTACCACCGTGGTGTGGCTCGGCACGTTGTTCAGCACCACCGTACCGGCGCCGATACGGGCGTAGTCACCGATAACAATGGGGCCAAGCACCTTGGCGCCGGTTCCGATCACCACGTTATTGCCAACAGTGGGGTGGCGCTTGCCTTTTTCCTTGCCGGTGCCACCCAGGGTTACACCCTGATAAAGGGTAACATTATCGCCGATTTCGGCGGTCTCACCGATAACCACCCCCATGCCGTGGTCGATAAAAAGCCCCTCACCGATTTTGGCGCCGGGATGAATCTCAATGCCTGTTATCCAGCGGCTGAACTGAGAAATGAGGCGGGGCAGCAGGATCAGTCCCCGCCGGTAAAGAGCATGTGCCACGCGGTGCAGAAGAATGGCATGCAGCCCCGGGTAACAGAGCAACACCTCCAACACTGTTTTGGCTGCGGGGTCTCTCTCAAAAATTGCCTGTATTTCTTTTTTTATTCTCATTTCAGCTTCCTCCCGGTGGGTGCTGGCTTAAAAACTAAACCGCCTCTTTGCAGAGACGGTTATACCCGCGGTTCCACCCTGATTGGGCAAGCAGCTTGCCCCACCTTAACCCGGTAACGGCGGCACCGTGTCCCCCTACTGGAATTTCAGGGGTCAGGACTCGGGGGCGCACTTTCAGGTCTCCTGGACGGGGGCTTCTTTCAGCCGCTGAAAGCCCTTCTCTGGCGTCAGGCCAAACCTTACTCTTCCCGGTCATCGTCCATACATATTAATTATTATTATAGGGAACCATCACCAATGTGTCAACCGGTCAGGCCCTGCAGTAACAGGAGGGTATGCTGCAGGCGTCGCGCCACCAGCTGTGGCCCAAGCAGCGCCAGCAGCGTGTTTAGATCCCGCCCGTGCGACTTGCCCGTGAGCGCCACCCGCACCGTCATAAACAAAGGCTTGCCTTTGACCCCCAGTTCCTTACCCACTTCCTTTAGCGTCTCCCTAGCCGTCTCCTCGTCCCATTCATTAAATTCCAGAGCTTTTTCCCGAAAACGGGCGATTACCGCCGGTGAGGTCTCAAAGCGGAGTGCTTCCGCCGCGTCGGTATCCTGCGGGTCCAATGTCACCTCTTCACCGAAGAAATCCTGTACCAGACCCGGAATCTGGGCGGCATACTCCAGGTGTTCCCGGGCGGTGGCCACCACCCGCTCCACCCAGGCCAGGCGCTGCGGTGACGGCTCCGCCTCCACCAAGCCCGCTTCTGCAAGGTGCGGCAGGCAGAGCGCCGACAGTTCCGAAGCCGGCAGTTGCCTGAGGTAATGGGAATTCATCCATTTGAGCTTATCAAAATTAAATACAGCCGGGCTTTTGGACACCCGCTCCAGTGAAAACTGCTGCACCAGCTCCTGCACCGAAAAAATCTCCCTTTCCCCCTCCGGCGACCAGCCCAGCAGCGCCAGGAAGTTTACCAGCGCCTCTGGCAGGTAACCAAGCCTGCGGTACTGCGCTACCGAGACGGCGCCGTGGCGTTTGCTCATCTTGGAGCGGTCCTCTCCCAAAATCAGCGAGATATGGGCAAACTGCGGCACAGTAAAGCCCAGGGCCCGGTATATCAGGAGCTGCCTTGGCGTATTGGACAGGTGCTCCTCGCCGCGTATGATATGGGTGACATTCATCTCGGCATCATCCAGCACCACGGCAAAATTATAGGTGGGAATACCGTCCGACTTTACTATAATAAAATCACCGATGCCGTCACTTTCAAACTCCACCCGTCCGCGGACCAGGTCGTTCACCACGACAAGCTGCCCCTCCGGCACCCGAAAACGCACCGCTGCCCTGTACCCGGCTGCCTGTTTTTCCCGGCAGGCGGCCGCGGTGAGGTTGCGGCATTTTCCCAGGTACCGCGGCAGCTCACCACGGGCGCTCAGTTCCTGCCGTCCGGCCTCCAGCTCTTCTTCACTGCAGAAGCAAAGATAAGCCTTTCCTTCATTCAACAGCCTGTCTATGTAGGGACGGTAGATGTCAAGCCGCTCACGCTGCCGGTAAGGAGCGTGTGGCCCTCCCACACCGATTCCTTCGTCCCAGTCCAGGCCAAGCCAGCGCAAGGCCTCCAGAATCATTGCTTCGTACTCTTCCGCCGAACGGTTGAGGTCGGTATCTTCCATCCGCACAATCATGGTTCCGCCGTGGCGGCGGGCAAACAGCCAGTTAAAAAGAGCAGATCTGGCGCCGCCGATATGCAGGGGTCCCGTCGGACTGGGGGCAAAACGTACCCTTACCTCCCCCATCACAAATCCCTCCGTCGCGTTAAACTTTTCCTATTATACCATTATTGAAAAGCGGAAACAACCGGAGCTATTGACTTGTGGCCAAGGTTGTGAAAATATAAGTATAACAACCACCGGGCCAGGGGGACGGGGGAACTGACACCACACCGGACCAGAGAAACGCCCGGGCCAGGGGGACGGGGGAACTGACACCACACCGGACCAGAGAAACGCCCGGGCCAGGGGGACGGGGGAACTGACACCCGGGAAAGTTATTCGATGCCAAATTAAGCAGGAGACTCTCTGCCAAAGAGGTGTACCATGGAGAATTTCTTTAATTTTTACAACCACGGCTTTATCCGGGTAGCGGTGGCTGTGCCCGAAGTGAGGGTAGCCGATCCTGCTTATAATGTGGACCGGACCGTTGCTCTGGCTTGCAAGGCGGCAGAAAAGAAGGCTGTCTTGGTACTCTTCCCTGAGCTTGGCATCTCCGCCTACAGCAACGAAGACCTGTTTCACCAGCAGGCTTTGCTTGTGGCGGTGGAAAAAGAGTGTACAAGGTTGCTTGCGGCAACTGCCGGGCTCGATACCATGATTATAATCGGAGCGCCGCTGGCGGTTGATTCTTACCTTTATAACTGCGGCCTGGTAATCTACCGCGGCCGGATTCTGGGTATTATACCTAAGACTTATATACCCAACTACCGGGAATTTTACGAGGCGCGTCAGTTCAGGCCGGCAGCGGCCGCGCTCCGTGACCGGGTGGAATTTTGTGGCCAGAGAGATATCCCGTTTGGGAACAATTTGCTCTTTAAAGTAAAAAACTTCCCCGGTTTCACATTGGGAGTGGAAATATGCGAAGACCTGTGGGTGCCGGTGCCTCCTTCCAGTTTTGCCGCGCTGGCCGGCGCTACCGTCATAGCCAACCTGTCAGCCTCCAACATCACAGTGGGCAAGGCGGACTACCGGCATGCTCTTCTTGCCAACCAGTCTGCCCGTTGCCTGGTTGCCTATCTCTATTCAGCGGCCGGACCGGGAGAGAGCACCACCGACCTGGCCTGGGACGGACATGCCCTGGTTTACGAAAACGGGCAAATGCTGGCTGAGTCTTCCCGCTTTAGCCGCGGCTCCAGCCTGATTACCGCCGAGATTGATCTGGACAGGCTGTCCCAGGAAAGGCTGCGCCAGAATACGTTCGCCGAAAACTCCCGCCTGCTCAGGGAAAAACTTGCCGCATACCGTACAGTGGAAACAGAAGTAAAATTACCGGACGGCAGGCTTCTCCCGGACCGGCAGTATCCGCGCTTCCCCTTTGTACCATCCGATGAAGCCGACAGGGACAGGCGCTGCTTTGAAGCCTACAACATCCAGGTACACGGACTGGTAAAAAGGCTGGAAGCGTCCAGGGCCGAGACAATGATTATCGGCGTATCCGGTGGCCTGGATTCGACCCAGGCGCTGTTGGTGGCTGTTCAAGCGGCCGATCTCCTGGGCTGGCCGCGCGAGCGGATCAGGGCTTATACCATGCCCGGCTTTGCCACCTCGAACCGGACCCATGAAAACGCCTGGCGCCTGATCAGAGCGCTGGGTGTCAGGGGTGAGGAACTGGACATCCGGCCCAGTTCACAACGGATGCTGGAAACTATCGGCCACCCGCTGGCACGGGGAGAGGGAAGTTACGATACCACTTATGAGAATGTCCAGGCCGGCGAACGCACCTCTCACCTCTTCCGCCTGGCCAACCTTCATAGAGGCCTGGTGGTGGGTACCGGCGATCTCAGTGAGCTGGCACTGGGTTGGTGCACCTTCGGTGTAGGAGACCATATGTCTCATTATAACGTCAACGCCAGTGTACCCAAGACATTTATTCAGTACCTGCTGCGCTGGCAGGCCTCACCGGAGCGGGCTGACGCGGCAACCCGTTCCGTGTTGCTGGACATCCTGGAAACGGAAATCAGTCCCGAGCTGGTACCGGGCTGTGCCGACGGCGGCCAACCGGCACAACGAACCGAGGACACCATCGGTCCCTATGAACTGCAAGACTTTAACATTTACTACCTTACGCGTTTCGGCTACAGGCCGCTCAAAGTGGCTTTTCTTGCCTACTGCGCCTGGCACGATAAAACAAAGGGAAACTGGCCAGAAATTCCGGAACACAGGAAAAATCAGTATGACATCGGGGAGATAAAACGCTGGCTTGGCGTATTCATCCGCCGCTTTTTTGCCGCCAGCCAGTTCAAACGCTCGGTGGCACCAAACGGACCAAAGGTGGGTTCCGGCGGCTCCCTGTCCCCCCGCGGCGACTGGCGCGCCCCCAGTGACAGCGAAGACGCCCCCTGGCTGTCTGATGTGGAACTCATCCCCGACAGTGACAGGTAAGCACGAACCGGCTACCCCTGACAGGCAGCCGGTTTTAAGTTTTACAGATGGTTTGCACGCCTCCCTAACGGATAGAGGCCGCCCCCGTGGCATACGGGTCAGGGTTTTAATGTAAGGAGAGCAACGGCATGGGCGGCGATGCCTTCAGCGCGTCCGCAGAAGCCAAGACCTTCAGTGGTGGTGGCTTTGACACCAACCCTCTCAGGGGAAAGGCCGAGGGTGGAGGCGATGTTCTCCCTCATCCGTGTTATGAAGGGAGCCAGTTTCGGTTGTTCAGCAATAATAGTTGAGTCGATATTGCCGATCTCATACCCCTCCCGTCGGCAGAGGGCGGCCACCGATGACAGGAGGGCCAGGCTGGAAGCGTCTTTGTAGGATGGGTCGCTGTCAGGAAAGTGTTTCCCTATGTCACCCAGGGCCAGGGCGCCAAGGAGCGCGTCCATAACAGCGTGCACCAGCACATCGGCATCGGAGTGCCCAAGCAGGCCCAGTTCAAAGGGAACAGTGACACCGCCCAGGATAAGGGGCCTGCCGTTAACCAGTCGGTGGGCATCAAAGCCTGTCCCGATTCTCACCACTGCCACCTCCGAAGCAGCGCCTCCGCCATTACCAGGTCGTCGGGCGTGGTTATTTTTATATTGCTGTAGTCTCCCTCAACTATATGCACCGGGTAACCGTAATGCTCTAACAAGGCGGCATCATCAGTAGCGCTGATGCCGTCTTTTTTGGCCTGCAGGTGGGCACAAGAAAGCCAGTCTGTCCGGAAAGCCTGCGGTGTCTGCGCCGCCCACATTTCCTGCCGTGGTGGAGTATCAACCACCAATCCTTCCCGGTTCACACGTTTCACCGTATCCCTGACCAAAACGGCGGTAACGGCAGCTCCGGTTTTAGCCGCCTGACTGATGCAGCGGGAAAAAAGAGGCTGCCCGGCCAGCGGGCGGGCACCGTCATGAACGCACACCATCGGGCAGGAGGGATCAACCGCCAAAAGGCCGTTATATACCGAGTCCTGCCGCTCTTCCCCCCCGGTCACAATCACCGGCTGCAGGGCGGGGAAATAAGGCAAAAGTACCTCCCGGCGAAAAAGTTCTTCTTCGCCGGGAGTGACCACCACTATAAGCTGTTTAAAGCACCCTGCCGCCAGGACCGCGGCCAAAGTGTGACAAAGCACAGGACGGCCGGCCAGAGGGAGGTACTGCTTGTTGAGAGAGCTTCCCATTCTGGCCGCCCGGCCGGCGGCAGCGATTATTACAGCCGGTTTCATCAACGCACCCCGGATACTTTTTCGGCCATTTTGGGCCGGGCAAAAATCATGCGGCCGGCAGCTGTCTGCAATACACTGGTTACCACCACTTCAATGGTGTCACCGATATAGCGCCTGCCTCCTTCCACCACTACCATGGTGCCGTCATCAAGGTAGGCGACCCCCTGGCCAGCTTCTTTACCATCCTTGACAATAAGAGCCACCATTTCCTCACCCGGCAGGACGATTGGCTTAACCGCGTTGGCCAGCTCATTTATGTTCAGTACGGGCACGCCCTGCAGCTCGCAGACTTTGTTCAGGTTGAAGTCATTGGTCACAATCTTTCCTTTAAGGGTCTTGGCAAGTTTTACCAGCTTGCTGTCAACTTCGGCGATATCTTCAAAGTCCTGCTCCACAATCTGGACAGGGATCAGCGATTCTTTCTGCATCCTGTTAAGGATGTCAAGGCCCCTGCGGCCACGGTTCCTTTTCAGGGCATCCGAGGAATCGGCAATATGCCTTAATTCCTCAAGGACAAAGCCGGGAATTACCACCACTCCCTCGATAAAACCGGCGGCACAGATGTCAACGATTCGGCCGTCGATAATTACGCTGGTATCGAGGATCTTGGCACTACGGAAGTTGCCGGAGCGCTCGGCCCGGGACTGGCGGGTAAAAAGCCCCGTCAGAAAAGGCATCTCCTCTTTGCGGCTGAGCATAAGGCTCATCCCCAGGTAACCGGCAAACAGGGTTACGACCTGCGAGATATAAACCCCGACCACCGGTATCCTGTATAACGCGATGCTGAGTAAGACCCCGACCAGAAGTCCGATCATGAGGCCGATAACACCCACTGCGATATCCTGGGTGGGGATGGACTTCAGGGCCGACTGCACCCAGCCGTTGACGAGAGAGGCCAATCTTATAAACCACGGGGTAATAATATAAAAGATAAGGCCAAAAACAGAACCGCCAAGGACCGATACACCGACACTGGTAGTAAATGTGGCTTCTAGCCCGGTATTTGCGGCAATAACGGCAAAGCCCTTATAAACCAGCTGGTAACCCGCTGCGAAACCTACGGCAAAAGAAAAAAAACGAAGAATTTTTTGCAGCAATTGCTTCACCTCCTTTACTCCCCCATTATAACTTATATTTTTTTACCAAGACAAGGCGAAATATGTACTGTAGCCGGAATTTTTAAAGAGAAATAAAAATAAATCCAAAAAAAGACATCACTCTCGGTGATGCCCTTCCAGGGTAAACTGCCTGATTATTTCGTCGATGGCGCTTTCAGTTGCTTCATGAGCCAAGACCAATTCCGATATCAGTATCTGCCTGGCGCTCTCCAGCATCTTGCGCTCACCGGTAGAGAGCCCTTTTTCCCGTTCTCTTACCATGAGACTGCGCACCACTTCCGCTACCTGGTAGATGTCACCACTCTTGATTTTCTCCATATTGGCCCGGTACCGGCGGTTCCAGTTGGTTGACATCCTGCTGTGATGCTCTCTCAGTATATCGAAGACCCGTTCCACACCCTGCCCGTCTATGACTTCCCTTAAGCCAATCTGCTCCACACTCTCCAGAGGGATCATAACCTTCATTTCACCGATGGGTATATTCATAATGTAATATTTCTTGGTAGAGCCAAGGATTTCTTTTTCTTCAATGGCCTCAATGACACCGGCGCCATGCATGGGGTAAACCACTTTGTCTCCGACATTGAACACGGACAATCCTCCCTCTTCCAACCCTGCTTCCAGTATTTTAACACAGAAGAACAATTATGTCAAATAAATAGGCTATTTTAACACATCCCATAGTCCTTGTCAACAACAGTTTGGCCCCGTGGCCCCGGGCCCCGCATACAATCCCGCCGTGCCACTGCCACCCCACTGCCGCACGGCAGAATTGACAAAGTTTTATGCAAAAAAGTATAATTAAACCGGGTTAGGAGTTTTACAGAATGAGGTGTGGCGGAATATGAAAAGCCAAGTTGTCGCTGAATTTCAGGGGAAAGTCGCAGAGCTTTTGGTCCGGCACCGCAGTATCATTGACAGCCTGACCAAGTTCCAGGAATCCACCGCCAAGGTAAACAGGTCTATAGCAAAGGCGGTAACCGGTTGCGGCTGCCTCAACATTAAAGCCTCCCGGCAAAGCTTCCCCCCCGAGACAGACCTGAAAGACTGCGGGAAGTTTATGGATTCCCACCTGCAGGGACAACTCTGTGAACACTGCCGGGAAGTTCTGGAGGAAGTTCTCGGTAACCACCTCTTTTACCTGGCGGCGCTCTGCCACCTGCTGGATACTGACCTGTCGGATATTATAAGCAAAGAATACCAGCGCCTTTCTATGCTTGGCTACTTTAGGCTCTGTTAGCATGAAGTAAAAAGACGGAAGATACTTCCGTCTTTTTTTGTCTACCTGCGATAACCGAGCCGCTCCGAAATCCTGGCGGCAGACAACTGCACCTCGGGGAGCAGGCTCTCGTGAATAAAGGCGTCGGTAAGCCTGGTATCAGGACCGGACACACTGACGGCGGCGATGGCTTTGGCTTCAAAGTTCCTGATCGGTACCGCCACGCAGCGGACACCGTCCTCCAGCTCTCCGTTGTCCAGGGCATAACCCCGCTTACGTATAAGGAGAAGTTCTTCCTTAAGCCGTGCCGGGTCGGTAATGGTATTGGCGGTATAAGACGGCAGGGGTGCTTTCCTTTGCAGAAACCTTTCCAGTTCCCGGTCTGAATAATAGGCAAGCAGAGTTTTACCGGCCCCGGTGCAGTGGACCGGGCCACGGCTGCCAATGCGGGCGAAAATCTGAATCATGTTGGACGATTCTATCTGGTCGATATAGACGACGTCATCCTGGTCCAGGATGGCCAGGTTGGTGGTTTCATTGCAGCGGTCTACCAGTTCCTGCAGAAACGGCCTGGCCAGGTTGCGGATGTCAAAGGAGTAAAGAGCGGCATGTCCCACCTCAAAAGTCCTAAGGCCCAGCATATATTTGCCGTTTTCACTGTCCTGGTTGATGAAGCCGTCTTTCATCAGTGTATGAAGCAGGCGGTGCGCCGTGGAAATATTCAGCCCCGTCCTGTCGCGAATCTGGCTAAGCGTTAAAGGGTTCCTGGCCTCGGCCAGAATAATGAGTATTTTAAGCGCTCTTTCTACAGCCTGGACACTGTGTTTGTCGTGCTGCTGCTTCATAGTGCATTCCTCCCTGTTTTAAAAGCGAAAAGCAGACCGTGAGCCCGCCTGCCTTGTTGCTGGCGTTTTTTTGTGTATTCTCGCCGGGTTCTCGTATGGCGAAATAGATTCTCAAGGCCATTATAACTCCCGGTTTTTGTGCTGTCAAACATTTCTGTAAAGAAAGGGGAGGGTATTTGTCTTAAAAAAAAAACAGGCCCTAAAGAATCAGCAGCCCTGGTCGATAAATATAAAAAATATTCGGATAAGTAAAAAATTGCCACATCAGTAAAATTAACGGTATAAGGCATGGGGGGGTATCAGTATGCAGGAAAAAACCCTGCTGGATTTCTTTGTGGCGGTTGCTCCTTATTTCAACGAACTGATTATGGGTGACTGCGCGGTATATGTCTGTGATAAAGAAAAGACGCTTGCCTATGTCCCGGGGAAAACCCTGGACCACAAGGTTAAGGTGGGCGATCCGGTCAAAGACGCCTCGGTGGCCGGCACCGCCATGCGCACGGGGAAAAGAGTAATTAAGCGAGTAGGGAAAGAGCTGTACGGAATCCCTTATATCGGTATCGGCATACCTGTGAGGAACACTAAAGGCGAAATTATCGGTGCAGTATCGCTAAATGAGAATACATCACGCCAGGATGACCTGCTTGCCATGGCTGATACCCTGTCTGGCGCCATACACGAAATCAGCTCCATAACAGAGGAACTGGCGGCACAGTCACAGGAGCTGTCCGCCATTAGCACTGACCTTAAAAACATTGGGGGCGAAATGGCATCCAGGGTCAAAAAAACTGATTCGGTGCTAAAATTAATGAAAAAAATAACTTCTCAAACCAATCTCCTTGGCCTGAACGCCGCCATAGAAGCGGCCCGTTCCGGACAATCGGGCCTGGGCTTTGGAGTAGTCGCCGGGGAAATCCGCAAGCTTTCCGACAGCAGTGCAAATTCACTGAAAGAAATTGAAAACACTGTTGCGGCACTGAACGATTCAAACACTAAGCTTGTCAGCCAGATTGAAGTTATCGCCGGCATTTCTGCGGAACAATCCAAAGCAATCGGGCAGGTGGCAGCCTCCGCAGCCAACCTTTATGAGATGGCAAAAAAACTGTTAAGCTATGCCAATTCCCTCGCAAATTAGACTAAACCACAAGGCTGTTTCCTTAATCACCCCCAACGTTGCTTGACAAGCCCAGTCCTGGCTGCTAAAATGGAAAAAATGCCGGCAACCTTTAAATTAGTCCAGAGAGGCTAAAAAGGAGGCTTATTATGAATACGTGCCCAAACGTAGCTGACCGCAGCGGGTAACCCCGCCTGGTTGGCTTTTTTCATGCCTTTTTTGAACCACACCGGTGACTTAACACAAGGAGGACTGATTATGCAGGCCAGGTTGGTACTGGAGAACGGCAGGATTTTTTACGGGGAAAGCTTTGGAGCGGAAGGAGCCGGCGAAGGGGAAGTGGTATTTAACACGGCCATGACCGGTTACCAGGAAGTGCTGACCGACCCCTCCTACTGCGGGCAGATAGTGGTGATGACTTACCCCCTGATCGGCAACTGCGGCATTAACCCCGATGATTCCCAGTCCCTCCGTGTTTTTGCGCGCGGGTTGGTCGTCAGGGAAGCATGTACCCGTCCTAATAACTGGAGGGCTACTGAGACTCTGGCCTCTTACCTGCAAAGGTTTGGGGTGGTGGCCATGTCGGGAGTGGATACCAGGTCGCTGACCAGGATGATAAGGGAAAGAGGCACCCTGCGCGGTATCATTACCACCCGGGATTACAGCGACGCGGAGCTCCTGCGCCGGGTGTCCATGGTAACTCCCCTTTCCGGCCGGAACCTGCTTAACGAAGTTACTGTAAAAGAACCCTACACCCTGGCCGGGCCGGGACCACAAGTGGTGATACTGGATTTCGGGATGAAAAAGAGTATCGCCCGCAGCCTGAACAGGGCCGGCTGCAAAGTAACGGTGGTCCCGGCCCACACCACCGCCGCAGAGGTATTGGTGCTAAAACCGGACGGCGTATTGCTTTCCAACGGCCCCGGTGACCCCAAAGGCGCCGGTCCGGCAACAGACAACATCAAAGGGCTGCTGGGCCGTGTCCCCCTGTTTGGCATCTGCCTGGGGCACCAGCTGCTGGGATTGGCGCTGGGTGCTGACACCTATAAATTAAAATTCGGCCACCGCGGCGCCAACCACCCGGTCAAAGAGCTGACCACCGGCAAGGTACGGATCACCTCCCAAAATCACGGCTATGCCGTGGCTGAGTCCACTCTGGCTGGGCTTGACGTTACAGTTACCCACCGCAATTTAAACGACGGCACCGTGGAGGGCATCTCCCACAACCGTTTGCCGCTTTTCTCCGTCCAGTTTCACCCTGAAGCTTTTCCCGGACCAAGCGACTCCGTCCACCTTTTCCACCGTTTCCTTGACCTGATGAAGGCGGCAAATGACATAATTTAAGGAGGCAAAGCCATGCCAAGACACAGAGACCTTAACAAAGTTATGGTTATAGGTTCAGGGCCCATTGTTATCGGCCAGGCCGCCGAGTTTGACTATGCCGGCACCCAGGCCTGCCGCGCCCTGAAGGAGGAGGGCCTGCAGGTGGTACTGGTTAACAGTAACCCGGCCACCATTATGACCGATACCAATAGCGCCGACCGGGTCTACATTGAACCGCTGCAGCCGGAAACACTGGAGGCCATCATCGCCAAAGAAAGGCCGGACGGTCTGCTGCCCACTCTGGGCGGCCAGATCGGTCTTAACTCGGCCAAATGCCTGGCGGAAACGGGTATCCTGGACAGGTACGGCGTCAGGCTGCTCGGCACACCCCTGGCGGCCATCAGGAAGGCCGAAGACCGGGAGCTGTTTAAAAACACCATGCAGGAGCTGGGGGAACCGGTCCCCGCTTCCGCTATAGTATCCACCGTGGCTGCCGCCGTTGACTTTGCCAAAAACATCGGCTACCCCCTGGTGGTACGTCCCGCCTATACCATGGGCGGCACCGGCGGCGGTTTTGCCAGCAGCGAGGAAGAACTGAAAACAATAACCCAACGTGGCCTGAAGGCCAGCCCTATTTCTCAGGTGCTGGTAGAAAAGAGCGTGGCCGGCTGGAAAGAGATCGAGTTTGAGGTGATGCGCGACTCCGCTGATAACTGCATCACCATCTGCAGTATGGAAAACATTGATCCGGTTGGCATCCATACCGGAGACTCCATCGTGGTTGCCCCGGCCCAGACCCTGACCGACCGTGAATACCAGATGCTGCGCGGCGCTTCGCTTAAAATTATCCGCGCCCTGGGTATTGAAGGGGGCTGCAACATCCAGTTCGCACTGGACACCCACAGTTTCAGCTATATAGTAATCGAAGTTAACCCGCGGGTTTCCCGCTCCTCGGCCCTGGCCTCCAAAGCCACCGGTTACCCCATCGCCAAGGTGGCCACTAAAATTGCCATCGGGTTGACTCTGGACGAGATACAGAATGCCGTGACAAAGAAAACCTCCGCCTGCTTTGAGCCGGCCCTCGACTATGTGGTGGTGAAATTCCCTCGCTGGCCTTTTGACAAGTTTGCCCAAGCGGAAAGGACCTTGGGTACCCAGATGAAAGCCACCGGCGAGGTCATGTCCATTGACCGCACGCTGGAGGGCGCCCTGCTCAAAGCGGTCCGCTCTCTTGAAATCGGGGTCCATTCCCTGCATTTGAACGGCTTGGGTAGCCTGGAAACAGCAAAAATCCTGGAGATGATCGCCAAACCAAGCGACCAACGCCTGTTTGCGGTAGCGGAGGCGTTGCGCCGCGGTGTGACAGAGGAGGAAATATACCGCATTGCCCGCCTCGACCCTTTTTTTACCGGCAAGATTAAAAATATCACGGACATGGAGCAGAAAATTGCCGCCTGCCGCGGCCGGGACAGGCTGCCGGCTGACCTGCTGGCGGCGGCCAAGCGCCTCGGGTTTGCCGATGAGACCATCGCCGCCCTCCTCGGGTGCACTGAAAAAGAAGTAAGGGACGCGCGCAAAGCGGCCGGTGTCATTCCCGCCTACAAGATGGTGGACACCTGCGCCGCCGAGTTTGAGGCAGCTACCCCCTATTTCTACTCATCCTACGATGACGGCGATGAAGCTGTACCCACCAGCGCGCGCAAAATCGCCGTACTTGGTTCCGGTCCCATCCGCATCGGCCAGGGTATCGAGTTTGACTATTGCTCTGTCCATTCCGCCTGGGCCCTGCGCGGGGAAGGGGTGGAAACCATTATCATCAACAACAACCCGGAAACCGTATCTACCGATTTTGACACCTCCGACCGCCTCTATTTTGAGCCGTTGCAGGCGGAGGACGTGCAAAACATCCTGGAGAAGGAAAAGCCGGAAGGAGTTATCGTCCAGTTCGGCGGCCAGACCGCTATCAACCTGGCGGAACCGCTGGAGCGGGCGGGCTTCCGCATCCTCGGCACCGCGGTCTCCGATATCGACCGTGCCGAGGACAGGGAGAAGTTCGACCGGCTCCTTTCTGAACTGGACATCCCCCGCCCGCCGGGAGGCGCCGCCGGCTCGGTGCAGGAAGCGCTGGGGGTAGCGGCCAGAATAGGTTATCCCGTGATAGTGCGCCCATCCTATGTCCTGGGAGGCCGGGCCATGGAAATCGTGTACACCGGAAGCGAATTGAAGGAGTACATGGCAAGTGCCGTACAGGTTTCCCCACGCCACCCGGTGCTGGTTGACAAATACCTGCTGGGAACCGAGCTGGAAGTGGATGCTGTCTCCGACGGCGAAGACGTACTTATTCCGGGCATCATGGAGCATATCGAGCGGGCGGGGGTCCATTCCGGTGACAGCATCGCCGTCTACCCGGCCCAATCGCTGACCGCGCACGTATTAGGGCAGCTGGTGGACTACACCACCCGCCTGGCCCGCGCCCTGCGGGTGCGGGGCATAATCAACATCCAGTACGTAGTCCAAAACGGGGAGGTGTACGTGCTGGAAGTAAACCCCCGCTCCTCCCGTACCGTCCCTTTTCTGGCCAAGGTTACCGGGATTCCCATGGTCCGGCTGGCCACTCTGGCGGCGCTGGGGCACAAATTGAAAGACCTGGGCTGGCAGAGCGGTCTGCAGCCAAAGATGCCTTTTGTTGCTGTAAAGGCGCCGGTGTTCTCCTTTGCCAAGCTGGTAGAACTGGACACTACCCTGGGGCCGGAGATGAAATCCACCGGTGAAGTGATGGGTATTGACAAAGACCTGCCCCGCGCCCTTTACAAGGCGCTGCTGGCCGCCAACCTCTTCCTGCCGTCTGCCGGCAACCTGCTGGCCACCGTGGCGGACAAAGACAAAGCAGAAGCCTTGCCGTTGCTTGAAAGTTTCGCCGCGCTCGGCTTCCGGCTGTATGCCACCGAAGGCACGGCGCGCTACCTGAACAGCGCCGGCCTGAAAGCCGTCCGGGTCAACAAAATCGCCCAGGGTTCCCCCCACGTGGTAGACTTCATACGTGAAAACAAGATTGATGCGGTTTTAAACACCCTGACCCGGGGCAAGGTCCCGGAGCGGGATGGGTTCCGTATCCGGCGGGCAGCGGCAGAACTGAACGTGCCCTGCCTCACCTCTCTTGATACCGCCAGGGCTGTGTTGCACACCATGCACTCCCTGCGCCGGGGGGAAAAACTCAGCCATATTTCCCTCCAGGAATACCTGGACGGCAGCGGTGAAGCGCTCAAGTCCAAGTCATGGTAATCATCCGGGGGGTTGGCCAATCAAAGCCAACCTCTTCTCTGGAAGCAGCTACAGAATAATTCTATATTTTCCCGCTGCCTACATAGTCACCAAAGTGAAGGGACAGGTGAAAAACACCGGGTAAAGGAAATCATAAAAGCAAGAGGGGGTGCCGTACAGGCACCCCCTCTTTACTTTGGCTAAAACTCGTTTGGCATCTGCTGCAATTCGGCCAGGGAAAAAACCGGGCCGTCTTTGCAGACATACTTGTCGCCGATGTTACAGCGGCCGCATTTGCCCACACCGCACTTCATTTTCATCTCCAGGGTGGTGATGATGTTCTCCGGCTGGTACCCCATTCTGGCCAGGCTTTCCAGCACGAACTTAATCATAATAGGCGGCCCGCAGGTGATGGTCACCTTGCCTTCGGGAGAGGGGTTAAGCTGCTCCAGGAAAGCGGGCACAAAACCCACGTTGCCGTCCCAGTCATCTGATTTTACATCCACGGTCAAATGGACGTGGGTGTCCCGGACCCTGGGCCAGTTCTCGAAAAGCTCCACCTTCTGTACCAGGTCTTTGGAGGAGCGGGCACCGTAGATAATATCCACCCGTCCGTAGTCGTCGCGGTTGTCCAGGCAGTAGTTGATGAGCGAGCGCAGCGGCGCCAGGGCAATGCCGCCGCCGATAAAGAGCAGGTCCTTGCCTTTTAAAAGCTCCGTGGGGAATGAGTTGCCGTAAGGGCCGCGCAGGCCAAGTTTGGTCCCCGCTTCAATCTCGTGCAGGGCACGGGTTACCATGCCGGTTTCCTTGATGCTGAACTCCAGGAAGCCCCGGCGGGTGGGGGAAGAAGTGATGGAGAAAAGGGCCTCGCCCACCGGGAACAGCGAAAGCATGGCGCACTGGCCCGGTTTGTAGTCAAAGAGTTCGCCACCGTCTGGTGCTACCACGCGGAAGGTTTTTACATCCGGGGTTTCCCGCCGGATCTCTTCCACCACCACAACCCGAGGAAACAAAGGATTCTGGCAGCCCATCAGACAGCACCTCCCAAATCTTTAATAACTTCCAGGATGTCAAGGTTCACCGGGCACTTGCGCACACAGCGGCCGCAGCCGACACAGGCGTACTCGCCATGCTGGCGCGGGAAATAGTTCAGCTTGTGCATAAAGCGCTGGCGCACCCGTTCCTTCTGGGTGGGACGGGGATTATGCCCGCCGGCCATCTGTGTAAAGTCGGCATACATGCAGGAATCCCAGCAGCGGATACGCTCACCCCGGGAACCGGTGGGGTATTCCTGTATGTCAAAACAGTGGCAGGTGGGGCAGATGTAGGTGCAGGTGCCGCAGGCGATACAGCGCTGGTACAACAGGTCCCAGTATGAATCTTCAAACATGCCGTCCAGTTTTTCCATTAGGCCGCCGGCGGGCGGAGCGGGTGGCAGCTTGGCTTTGGCTTTTTCCTGGGCGTCTTTCACTTTATTCTCGTCACCGGAGGTGGCTTCCTCCAGCACCCCGTTCAGCAGGGACAGCAGCTCCTCCCCTTTGGCGGACTGAGCAACCAGAACCAGCTCGTCACCGGTATCGGTGGCCAGCACATCGGCGCCGGGCGCTTTGCCCGGGTCAATATCAAAGGAGCCACAAAAACAGGTTTCGTCGGGGTCATTGCAACCCAGGGCTATAACCGTGGTCAGCTCGCGACGGCGGCGGTAGGCTTCATCCACCGGTTCACCCAGGAACACCCTGTCCAGCATGGAGAAGCTGGCCACCTCGCAGGGCCGGGCCCCAAACAGGCAGAGCGCCTCACCCGCTTTCCCGGCACAGTCCTCCAGCACCAGGTCGTCGCTGAAACTGTATTTGAGCACCGTTTCAGTCTGGGGGAAGAAAAACTTTTTGGCCGGCAGCAGGGTATTCAGGGCTTCCAGATCCACCTCCGCCCCTTCCTGCCAGCGGGCAAAGTTTACCACACCGTCCGAGGCGATCGGAAGGTAAAGTCCGGTTTCGGACGCCAGTTGGCGCCATAATTCCACCAGCTTGGTCTTGGCTATCTTTTTCACTGGCCGCACCCCCTAACTTTCGTCGAACCCGGCCGGGTCCTCGCCGCGGTAGGTGCCAAGAGGCGGCTTATCGTTGGGGTCCAGCCCGGCTTCGTATTCGCCGAAATATTCGTTAATATCCTTAATCAGCTTACGGTTAAGTTCCTGCAGGGGAATATCAGCGGGGCAAACGCGCTCGCATTCCCCGCATTCGAAACAGCGGCCGGCCACATGGAAAGCCCGGATAATCTGGTAATTCAGGGTGTCGGCCAGGTCGCTGGCCTTACCGATCCAGCGGGGCTCCGCCTGGTCAAAAATACAGGTGCGGCAGTTACAGGCCGCGCAGACGTTGCGGCAGGCAAAGCAGCGCAGGCAGCGGTCAAACTGGCGTAACCAGTAGGCATACCGTTCTTCCAGCTCTTTTTGTTCCACTGCTGCCACCCTGACAAAACGGGCATCATCCACGCCGGGCCGGGGCTCAACCTTTTCCCAGGCTAAGACGTCATACACCACCGGGTTGGGATGCCGGCAGGTCTGGCATTTGTCCAGCAGGTAACCGGCGGCAGGCAGGGTTTCCGTGCCGCTGTCGGTGTCAACCAGCAATTTTTCATCTACCCGGGAGACCGCGCTGATTTTGCGGCCAGGAAAAGCGGCTTTGATTTTGGCGGCATCTGTTTTGCCGTCACATGGTACTCCGAACAGCACCACCTTTTCCCGTTCCAGGCGGCGGTCCTGCAACAGGCGGTTGACGGCCCGGGAGTCGCAGCCTTTGACGAACACTCCGATTTTTTCATGACAGTGGTGGTTATCCAGCAGGTACTTTACCGGGTTATAAACGGTAAAGGGATCCCACACCAACCGGGCGGCACTGGCCGGGTCGGTGATAAAAGCCACCGGCGCCTGCCACCAGAAATCCTTTTTGCACCAGCCCAGGACCATGGTTACCTGTCCCTGTTCCAGCGCTTCCGCTGCAATTTTTTGCAGCTTTTCACTCTGTCCCATCACCTGGCATCCCTCAACTTTCTGTTCGGCCCCAGGCTCTTCACTTCCGCGGTGATGTTGTTCATGACAGAAGCGAACTTGGCGCCTTCCGAACCTGAAATCCAACGGACCTGGAACCGCTCCGGTTCAATGCCCATATACTCAAGCATCTGCTTCAGCACGGTGAAACGGCGGCGGGTGAAGAAGTTCCCGCTGTGGTAATGACAGTCGCCGGGGTGGCAACCTGCCACCAGCACCGCGTCGGCGCCGCGCTGGAAAGCGCGGATAATAAAGCTGGGATTGACGCGGCTGGAACAGGGGACGCGGATAATCCGCACGTTGGTGGGGTAGGCCATCCGGCTGGTCCCGGCCAGGTCGGCGCCGGCATAGCTGCACCAGTTGCAGCAGAAGGCCACGATGAGAGGCTCAAAGCCTTCCGGTTTTACAGACATATGGCATCCACCTCCGCTAAGATCTGCTCGTTGGTGAACCCTTTCAGGTTGATGGCGCCGGGACGGCAGGCCACAGTACAGGCACCGCAGCCCTGGCAGAGAGCGGTGTTTACCTCGGCCACCCGGCGTTTCCTGATTTCCCTACCGTGGCGCTCTTCTATAAACTTCTCGGCGATGGCACCGTAGGGACATACCGCCAGGCAGGACATGTCGCCGGAGCAAAGTTTAATATCCACCTCAGCCACAGTGGGGTTGGACAGCAGGCTCTCTTTGTTTAAGAGCGATACAACTTTTACCGCGGCAGCCGAAGCCTGGGCCACCGTATCCGGGATGTCCTTGGGTCCCTGGCAGGCACCGGCCAGGAAGACGCCGGCGGTCTGGGTCTCCACCGGCCGCAGCTTGGGATGGGCCTCGTTGAAGAAGTTATAAGCGTTGGTGGTGATGGAAAGCTTCTGGGCCAGTTCCCTGGCATCGGCGCGGGCGTCCACGGAGGTGGCCAGCACCACCATGTCCACCACCAGCTCCACCAGGGCGCCGCTCAGGGCATCCACGCTCCTTACCACCAGTTTGTCGCCGTCCGGGAAGACCTTGGAGACATTGCCCCTGATGTAGGTGGCTCCGCACTCCTCGTATGCCCGGTTATAGAACTCCTCGTAGTCTTTGCCCGGGGTACGCACGTCGATATAGAAGACAAAAGCGTTGGCACCGGGCACTTTTTCACTGAGCAGGATGGCATGTTTGGCGGTGTACATGCAGCAGATCTTGGCGCAGTACGGGTTGCCCTTGGCCTTGTCGCGGGAGCCGACACACTGGATAAAGGCCACATTCTTTGGCGGTTGACCATTGGAAGGGCGCAGTATTTTGCCGCCGGTGGGGCCAGAGGCGTTGACCAGGCGCTCAAACTCCAGGCTGGTAATGACATCGGGATGTTTGCCGTAGGCGTACTCGCCGTAGTTGTCCAGTTTGTGGGTGTCAAAGCCGGTAGCCACCACGATGGCGCCGTATTTTTTCTCCACCAGCTGGTCCTGCTGCTCGTAGTCAATGGCTCCGGCCGGGCAGACTTTCTGGCAGACTTTGCACTTGCCGGAAGTAAAGTAGCGGCAGTTGGCCCGGTCAATGGCCGGCTTGTTGGGAACCGCCTGGGGAAACGGGGTATAGATGGCGCGGCGCTTGGCCAGCCCCATCTCAAATTCGCTGTCCACCTTGGACGGGCACTTGGCATAGCAGTCGCCGCAGCCGGTACATTTCTCCATGTCCACGCTGCGCGCCCGGTTGCGGATGGTTACGGTGAAGTTACCCACAAATCCTTCCACCTTCTCCACCTCGGAGTAGGTGATCAGGTTGATGTTCCCGTGCTGCGCCACGTCCACCATTTTAGGCGTCAGGATACAGGCAGAGCAATCCAGGGTGGGAAAAGTCTTGTCCAGCTGGGCCATGCGCCCGCCGATGCTGGGCTCCTTCTCCACCAGGTCAACTTCAAAACCGGCGTCGGCGATATCCAGGGCTGCCTGGATGCCGGCGATACCGCCCCCGATGACCAGGGCGCGGCGCTCAATGGACATCTCGGTGGAGAAAAGCGGCTCGCTCCGGGCCGCCTTGGCCACCGCGGTACGAATCAGGGATATGGCCTTCTCGGTGGCGGTTAGCTTATCTTTGTGCACCCAGGAACACTGCTCACGGATATTGGCGATTTCCAGATAAAAGGGGTTCAGTCCCGCCGCTTCCACTGTCTTGCGAAAAGTGTTTTCGTGCATACGAGGTGAGCAGGAACCAATTACCACCCGGTCCAGCCTGTGGGCGGCAATGGCTTCCCGGATCATGGCCTGCCCGATTTCGGAACAGGTGTATTTGTTATGATCAACGTACACCACGCCGGGCATTTTTCTGGCTGCGGCCATGGTTTCTTCTATGTCCACCGTGGCGGCAATATTGGAACCGCACCAGCAAAGAAAAACTCCAATTCTTTTCATCTTTTAAAATCCCCCTTCTTTATTGCCCTACCTGGCGTACTTGCGGAAGGCGCTCACCAGGCCCTGCTGGGGAGCGTTTTCCAGTACCCTGGCAGGCAGGTTGTTGGGGTGAAGGTAATTGCCGCCCCTCGCCCGCAGCAGTACCAGGCGGAGTGCCTCAATTACTTTGGGGATATCCACTTCCCGCGGACAGCGCGAGTCACAGGTCTGGCAGGAAGCACAGATCCACAGTGTTTTACTGTTTAGAAGTTCATCGGCGAGGCCCAGCTGGGCATAGCGCAGTATCTGGTGAGGATAGACGTCCATGGCCCAGACTACCGGGCAACCGCCGGTGCACTTGGCGCACTGGAAGCAGGCCGATACTTTCTGGCCGCTGACTTCTTCCACTTCTTTAATCAGGTTGCTGTTGATCTTGTCAGTGGTGACCTTCATTCCTTTCCCTCCCTTGTCATTGCCCGTCCTGTTCCCGGACGTCCAGCGCTTCGGCCAGAAGCTCGGTGAAATAGAGCACTGGTATGCCGGCCGCCGGGGAACCGGCCGCTTCCCTGAAACCTTTCTGGTACTCTTCCAGATTGTACTTACAGAGCGGGCAGGCCACCACGAGGGCCTCAGCGCCGTTCTTAAAAGCGGAGGTTAAAATCCTTCCCACGGCGGTGGCGGCCACCTCCTCATTGGCCATGGAAAGGTATGAGCCACAACACTCCGTCCTGTAAGGATATTCCACAACGTTTGCACCCAGCGCCCTTAAAAAGTCCTCAAAGATAGTGGGGTTCTCCACATCGTCAAAGTCCATCTCGTTACGGGGCTTCAGGAGCAGGCAACCGTAGTAGGGCGCAATTTTACGCCCCTCCAGTCTGCGTGACACCTTTTCCGCCAGTTCCGCAAAACCCACATCGTTCTTCAGAATCTCAAGGTAATGGACCACATCGACCTGGCCCCGGTAGTCCTCCTCGAGGTAGCCGTTTATTTTGCCACGGACCTCCGCGTCGCTGCGCATTGTCCTGTTGGTCCGCCTGAAAACGTTGTAACAACCGGCGCATAAAGTCACAAGTTTTGTGCACCCGGCGGCACGGGCCTGGGCCAGAGACCTTACCGGTGACAGCAGCGGGAACACCTCTTCCGTGTTAAGCGGATACAGCGCCCCGCAGCACTGCCACTCTTCCACCTCCGCAAACTCCAGTCCAAGCGCCCTGGCCGTTTGCAGCGTGGTGTCCTCAAAGACTTTGGCTTTAGTTTTCAGGGTGCATCCCGGGTAATAGCTATAGCGCACCCCCATCCACCTCCCGTTTTTCTGAGTAATTGCCGCCTGTGGCGGCACGTCCTTAACCCGGCAAACAGCACAAAAAAAACCGGTTTTTTTTAGATTCGACACTGCAAAAATAAAACCTTTTTTTAGATTTTTATTGCTAAAAATATTTTAATAAATATTATTTTTAGAATAATGGAACAGCTTGTTACCTTCATCACATCTATGCCCGGCCTTTTATATTTATTATTTCTTGTCAAACCGTAATATGAAGGCAAAATCAGGCGTTTTCACAGGTCCGGACCATATAAAAGTAACCGTCCGCACCCGAAAGGCGGGCGCTGACGGCGAAGAGGAGGAGAATAATTTCAAATCCTGGATTTATTTTAAAATATCGAACAAACAATTGCAACTGCTTTTACGGTTTTGGTTATTTTGGTCTGTACATTTTAGAAATCAGAAATCAGGAGTCAGAATGGGGAGACGCAAGGGACGGGAAGCCGGGCATTTGGAGACAGACGGGTGAGGTGTTGAGAAAAGGATATGCCGGGTGTATGTCGAATTGCATATACAACGTTGCCGGAGGGTTTAAAATGAGTTTTTTCTTTTTCAAAAAAGGAAAACAGCTTCCCCTGCGCTGGAAAATCACCCTCCTTTCCTTTGGCCTGATTATGCTCATTATTGTGGGTGGCGGCATCATCCTGATTGAGAATTTTTCGCTGACACTGGAGCGCGAACTGGGTTCGCGCGCACTGGCGGTAGCGCGTACCGTTGCCCAGATTGAAGAGATCCAAAAATATGTGGGCAAGCCCAACGGCGCCGCCGTCATCCAGCCCATTGCCGAAAAAATCCGCCTTGCCACCAACGTGGAGTACATCGTAGTCCTGGATATGGACAGGATACGCTTTTCCCACCCCCTGCAGGAAAGGATCGGGCAGCGCTTCGAGGGAGGAGACGAAGGGCCGGCTTTTGCCGACCACGAGTATATCTCCCTGGCCACCGGCATTATGGGTCCTTCCGTACGGGCCTTCGTCCCGATCAAAGCCGATGAGGGCACACGCCAGGTAGGTGTGGTGGTGGTGGGAATCCTCTCCCCCACCATTGCCCGTATCCTTTCCGACATCCGGTTACGCTTCTATATCTCTTTGTTTTTGGGACTGCTGGTGGGGCTGGCCGGTTCCATATATCTGGCCGACAATATCAAGCGCACCATGTACAACATGGAGCCGGTGGCCATAGCGCAGCTCCTGGAGGAAAGGAGCGCCGTTTTCCAGTCAATCGGGGAAGGAATAATAGCTATTGACCGGGAATTGAATATAACGGTAATAAACGATGAAGCCAAGCGGATACTGGGAATCGACGGGGATGTCACCGGCTGGCCGGTGCGAAAAGTTATCCCTGAAACCCGGCTCCCCGCCACCGTGGTCAGCGGCAAAGCCCACTTTAACGAAGAGCGGGTCATTAACGGTACCACCATCCTGGTCTCACGGTTTCCCATTGTGGTCCGGGGCGAGATAATGGGTGCGGTGGCCACATTCAAGGATAAAACCGAAGTGCACAAGCTGGCTGAAGAGCTGACCGGCGTCAAAAAGTTTATCGAAGCTCTGCGGGTACAGAACCATGAACACATGAACAAGCTGCACACCATTGCCGGCCTTATAGAGCTTGGTAAAAGCGACGAAGCCATCGACTACATCTTCGAAGTAACAACGGAGCAGGAGGAACTGACACTTTTCCTGGCCAAAAACATCCTGGATTACAGCGTAGCCGGGCTGCTGCTCGGCAAATATTTAAGAAGCAAAGAACTGAAAATCGACCTGGAGATTGACCGCAGCAGCCACCTGGAAAGCGTGCCGGCCGCCACCGACAGCAGCGCACTGGTCATCATAACAGGCAACCTGTTAGAAAATGCCATGGAAGCGGTGGCGGGGCTCCCGCCGGAGCGGCGCAAGGTGAAGATTTTATTAAGGAACCAGCCGGGAAACCTGCTCATCAGGGTGTCCGATACCGGCCCCGGGATCAGCCCGGAAATTCTGCCGGTTATCTTCCAGGCCGGCTTTTCCACCAAGCAGGGCTCCGCCCGGGGGGTGGGCCTGTTTCTGGTGCAGCAGTATGTGACCAACGCCGGCGGCCGGATTACCGTGGACAGCAAGCTGCAGGAGCATACCGTAATAGAGGTGTTAATCCCGAATGAAGGAAGGAACAGCTATGAAGGGGATCCGTACACTGATAGTCGAGGACGACCCCATGGTCATGCAGATTAACCGGCAGTACTTACAGGATATAGGCGGCTTTGACATTGTGGGCACCGCCGATACCGGGGAAGCCGCCCTGCGGGAAATCCGGCGGTTGCTGCCCGACCTGGTTATCCTGGATATCTACCTGCCAGACCTGAGCGGTATACAGATACTGAAAGAACTGCGCACCTCCCACCTGCCTACGGACGTCATACTGGTCACGGCAGCCAGAGACGCGGAAGCCATCCAGAACGCTTTCCGTTACGGGGCAGTGGATTATATAATCAAGCCCTTTAAATACGTTCGCTTTAAGAGCGCCCTTGATTCTTACAAACTGCTCCACACCAAGCTTACCCGTAAACAGGCGCTGGACCAGGAAGAGCTGGACGGACTGACCATAACCAAAGTACGCCTGCAGGAAGGACTGCCCAAAGGACTGAACGAAGTAACCCTGCGGCAGGTGCTCCTGCATATCTTAAAAAGCAGCCAGTCACTTTCCGCGGAAGAGGTGGCGGAAGGGGTGGGACTGGCACGGGTAACCGCCCGTCGCTACCTTGATTACCTGGAAAAAAGCGGTCAGCTGACACTGGAGGTTCAGTACGGCTCGGTAGGCCGGCCCATTAACCGCTACAGGGCAAGTTAACCATGCATTCTATAATGTCCGAAGGTGAAACAATGAAAAAGATTTTGACCTGTCTCATCCTGCTCTTTCTGGTTGCTGTCACATACGCCGGCTGCCAGCAGCGTGCCACCGATTCGGAACAGTTCAGTTCCGAGGAAAGAATCGTCATTAAGTTCTCGCATGTGGTCTCGGAGATGACACCCAAAGGCCTGGCCGCCAGGCGCTTTGCGGAACTTGTCCATGACAGGACAGGCGGCCGAGTCGAGGTGCAGGTATATCCCAATTCGCAGCTGTACATGGACGGAGAAGAAGTCGACGCGCTGATTGACAACAGGGTTCAGCTAATTGCTCCCGCCACCGCCAAGATGACACAGTATTTCCCGCAGCTTTTACTGTTCGACCTGCCGTTTCTGTTTGAAGACTACGCCCAGGTCCATCGCTTTATAGACAGCGACGAAGGCCAGGCTTTCCTGGAAAAGCTCCGGGGCAACGGTATGCTTTCGCTGGCCATGTGGGACAACGGCTTTAAGGTAATGACCTCCAACCGTCCGCTTAGGAATCCCTCAGATTTTCAAAACCTGCGTTTCCGGATCATGCCAAGCCGCGTTTTGGACGCCCAGTTCATGCAGCTGGGAGCACAGGCCAGGGATCTGCCCTTTTCCGATGTCTATGCCGCCCTGGAAAGAAACTTGGTGGATGCGGCCGAAAATACCCCGTCCAATATATATACCAAAAAATTTTATCTGGTTCAGGAACATATGACCATCAGCAACCACGGTTACCTGGGGTACCTGGTACTCACCAACGAAAAGTTCTGGACATCTTTGCCGGAAGATATCCGCCTCATCCTGGAAGAAACCCTGGCTGAGGTTACCGCCTGGGAGCGGGAGGCAGCCATCTATCATAACCAACGCGATCTGGAACTGATTATAAAAACCGGACAGATCGAACCGTACCACCTGTCAGATGAAGAAAAAAAAGAGTGGAAAAAAGCCCTGCTCCCGGTCTGGGACACATTTTTGCCAGAGATAGGAGAAGATTTGCTCCGTGCCGCGCTCCGTTAAAAAAGCTTCCGCCCGGAAGCTTTTTTAATGAAATTTAATGGTTTTTACTTGTTTTAGCATTTTTTTTCTGCCATATTTATAACAGGCGGAACTTTCTGGCAAATTTTCCGTCATACCGGTAAAGTGGTGAAGTTGGTGGGGCCTCTCAAAAAACAGCCATTTCCCCTTACATTTGTCCTCCTGCTCTGTCTCTGCGGCTACCTGGCCGCTGTTTCCCGTGAAAACACCATGGGAGTCACCGTTTTGCCTGCTGTTCCCGAAGAGACCACAAGCCCCTTCAGCATCAGCGAAGAGGATGTTTTACAGGTTGCCTCCGCCAGCCCGGCTTCCGTAAGGCAGACTGCAACCGGCAGGGTTTACCTCACCATAGACGACGGCCCTGACATATTAACCACTCCGGCTATCCTGGACATTCTGGACAGGTACGGGGTAAGGGCCACTTTCTTTGTAATCGGCAGGCAGGCGGAAAAATTTCCCGACCTGATTAAGGAAATGCATAGCCGCGGCCACTACATCGGGAACCATACTTACAGCCATGACTACCGCGACATTTATGAAAGCAAAGAAGCCTTTCTCAGTTCAATACAGAAGAATGAGGAATTAATTTTCCGCCTCACCGGCACCCGGCCAAAATATATACGCGACCCCGGAGGCAAACTCAGAGAGTTCCGGGATATCAGGGAGCACGCCGAAGAAGCCGGTTACATTATAATGGGCTGGAACGTGGACTCCTACGATTCGCGGAACCCGGTCCCCCACAGTAAGGATATAGCAGCCAACGTCCTGTCTCAGGCGGAACACGAACACCTTTGGCCCGGGATGATAATCCTGCTTCATGAAACAAGGATCAGGCAAAACTCAGTAGAAGCCCTGCCCGCCATCATCGAAACTTTGATCAGGCGCGGCTTTACCTTTCATCTGCCCGGTGAAGCCCAAGAATAACACAAGCGCCTGACCGGAAAGGCGCTTTAGTTTTAAGCCGCTGGAGAGGAGCCGGTATGACCAGGAAAAAAACGCAGCTTGACGGCCGAACGTGGGCACGCTATTCCATCAGTATCTGGAGCGACATCGAAAAAGACCGGGAGGAGCGCAGGTTTAAGCACCCGGCCGCCTTTCCCATGGCGTTGGCAGCCCGCCTGATCGAAATTTTTACCGTACCCGGAGATCTGGTGCTGGATCCGTTCGCCGGTACCGGCAGCACCCTGGCAGCGGCACATAAATTGGGCCGGCGCTCGGTAGGGTTTGAAATATCACCCCGCTTCGCCGCGTTGGCCCGCGAGCGCTTCGGGCAGGATTTGCTGACCCCTGATGGCCTGACGGGTTATGAACCGGAGCTGTTTTTGGCGGACTCCCGGAATCTGAATGCATACCTGGCCGCCGGTACAGTGGCCCTTTGTGTCACTTCCCCTCCTTACTGGAACATACTGGACCGCAAAAGGACCGCCTACCGCAGGGATCCGGAAAATTACGGCGGACTGGCCCAGGACCTCAGCAGCATCACCGACTACAGCCGGTTCATCCGGGAACTGGGCCATATTTTCAGCCAGGTTTTGACGGTGCTTGCTCCCGGCGGCTATCTGGTTGTCAACGTAATGGATATCCGTAAACGCTCAGAGCTTTTTCCCCTGCACATGGACCTTACCCGGGAATTGTCATGCCTTGGCTATGTGCTGGATGACATTATCATCTGGGACCGCCGGAAAGAGTACAATAACCTGCGGCCACTGGGCTACCCTTATGTTTTCAGGGTAAACAAGGTGCACGAGTACCTGCTTATTTTTCAAAAAAGAGCCTGATCTTCAGACCAAACAAGCACCAGCGTTCATAAGCCGCCTCCGGAATTGGAAAACTATCAGCAGGAGGTGGCAGCTTTTGAGAGCAAAAAGCAGTACAACCAGCCTGACAGTGGCTGGTGTCGGTGCAGTGGTCACAGGAGCCGGCAAGCTGGTGGGCGGAAGGCTGGGAGCGGCAATTTCCGGTTTCGGCCTGGCCCATGTGGTACTCGGACTACTGGACATGCTAAGACCGACCGTACGTCAAAACTCGTAGCACATCTCCTGCCCCCGCCCGGCGGGGGCTTTTTCCCTGTTTCATTTTTTTGCTGTTCCTGATATAAATAATAAATAGATACGGTTGTTGAGGAGAATCGATATGTTGCGTCGTTTTACCGTCGGAGGCCGGGTGCTGAAAACCGCCCTGGCTGTGTCACTAACCATTTACCTGGTACAAAGCTTTGGTGTGGAGAGGGTCACCCTGCCCGCCATTGTGGCCATGGTAACCATCCAGCGCACTTTTTACCGTTCCATCATGCAAAGCCTGGCCAAACTGGGCGGCATTTTGCTCGGCGCCGTTTTCGGCCTGGTGTTTGGTCTCCTGCTTGGACCTTCGCCCCTGGCTTTCGGGCTGGCGATTATAGTGGTTATCTGGTCCTGCCTCCAGCTGAACTGGCAGGACCATGTCCTCACCACCTCGGTGGTGGCCATCGGTATCATCTCCAGCAACGCGCAAAACCTGCCGGCATACTCTCTCCAGCAAGTTCTCTCCGCCCTGGTGGCCGGCATCGTGGCTTTGACCATCAACTACCTGTTCACCCCCAACCACCGGCAGGAGGTAAAAGAAAAACTCCTATTGATAGAGGGGTTTTTTCAGGAACTAATGGAGGCAATTGCCCAGGAAATGTTGCATCCTGGTACCCGGTACGAAGAGTTTAACCCGGAAGCAGAAATGCTGGAGGCGGAAATTGCCGCAGGCCTGCAGCTGTCCAAGCTTTTCCGGGAAGAGCAGCGTTTTCACCTGTCCCGGGAAACCCTGGCGGATCAGTACCGGGAGACGTTCCGGATTCTGGCCGCCCAACTGGAAATGCTTCTGGAAATGCACAAACTGGCCAAGAGGATGCTGGTGGAAGTTCCCCAGGCCAGGCCGCTGGCGACTCTTATACGTATTTTGATCAGGGTGCAGAAAAATCAGCTCAGAGGCAAAAACATTCATACCCGCCTGCTGGACCACGCCATCATCCGCCTGGAGGAGACCTTTGCCCAGATGGACCTGCCCGCCACCCGGGAAGAATTCATCAGCCGTTCATCCCTGGTACACCTGTTTAAGGAACTGAAAAAATACTACCGGCGAATTAAACAAATGCCCCCGGTACTGCGGGAGCAAAAACTCTGACCCTTATTCCTTTATGGTATCCGGTTCGCACCTGATTTCTGCGGAGCCCCGGTTTCAGCCATCGTGTTTTTTTGATAGATGCAGGCTGAAATCTTTTTACAACCGTACTGATCAGGGAAAGGAATAAATTCCGAACCGCCTATTACAAAATAGCCGCCGGGGTTCAGGCTCCTGACAAAAAGATGTATAAGTTCATGCTGCACATCCTGATTAAAATAGATAAAAACGTTCCGGCAGAGAATCAGGTCAAAGTCACCGGGATACGGGGTTTTTAGGAGGTTGTGTTCCTTAAACGTCACCTTAGCCTTAAGTATATTTTTAACTTTATACTTGTTGCCGTTTCGGCTGAAATATTTGTCCAGCAGGGACGGCGGTATATTTTTTAACAGATTGGCTGTGTAGGAGCCTTCTGTGGCCTCCTGCAGTGCATTTACATCATAATCGCTGGCCAAAATGGAGTAGCTTCGTATACCTGCCTCCTCGGCCAAAATAGCAAGGGAATAAGGCTCTGCCCCCACAGAACAACCGGCGCTCCATATCTTTAAAAGCGATTGTTTTTTCCCCAACCGGGCAATGATGCCGGCAATAACTTCAAATACCTTAATATCCCGGAAAAACTCGGAGGTGTTAATGGTCAGAAAGTCTTTAAATTTGGCCAGCAGCTCCGGATCGGAGCTGAGCAGCATAAAAAAATGAGCAAAATCTGAGGAATTGTAACGCCCCATAAACTGGCTGATACGTCTTTTCAGCTGCTTCTCTTTATATTTGTTCAGATCAAGACCAATTTTTTGATGTACTTTATTTTTAAAAATATCAAATTCATCCATTGCCATCTCTGGACTCCTCCGGGTCGGCTGTTTTTGCACCCATTGCAACAGGATGCCCGGCATTAGTTAGTTTTAAAGATAAAGCCACAGCCGGCATCCGGCAAAAAGCCGCTCTCACTGTCAAAGCTCCACCGGGGCCTGTCCCACTTTGGTAATCAAAACCCGGCCGTCAGCTACGTTAAACTGCATTGTCCTGCCCAGCCGCCCTCCCAGGTCAGATGCCACCAGCGGGATGCCGGCACTGGCCAGGGCTTTTTTTACTGCGTGGATATTACGGGAACCAATGCTCTCTGCCCCGTTATTGTAGTTGAACAGCTGGCTGCCCCCGGCAATTTTCGCTTTCATTCTCCCGCATTTTGCCCCAACTTTTTCCATCTCCCCCACCAGCAGGGGTATGGCGGTATCGGCAAACTTGGCTGGGCTGTCCCGGTTGGTAAAATCAGCGCTTTCTGCCAGAAGGATATGTGAAAGGCCGCCCACTTTGGCCACAGCATCATAAAGGGCGATACCCACGCAGGACCCCAAACCAATGGTAACAAGCAAACCTGTCTCTCTTAATACGCCATAGTCAGCTATTCTAACCCGCACCAGACTCATCCGAGGCTCCTTCTAACAGCTTTTTATACACAATTTCAAAGGAATCCCGCGCCGGTATCATACACAGGAAACCTTCAATATCTGATTCCCCGGTTTCGAACCCTGTTTTAATCAAAATAACAAAATCTTCAGCCGCCTGCACCTCGGCCAGAATAGAACCAAGTATAGCCTCAGTAAGGTCCACGGCCACAGCCGGGGGTTTGGGGATCAGTTTGAATCCGGTCAGCCCTGCGAAAGCGTTAATATAACCGGCAGTAACAATGTTACCCACTTCCATTACGGCGGACAAGCCCATTTCATCCAGCTCCCGTACCAGGCCCCCACTGACGCTGGCAGTGATAGAGCGGGCGCTTTCCAGCGGCAGCAGGAAAATCATGTGTAAATCGATACTCCCGCCCACTTCCACATAAATGCCGGCAACCACCTTTTCCGGGCTTTCCATTTGGTCAGGCAGCTCTCCCAATGAAACTACGGTAACTTCCGGCATACGGATATTTATCCGTTGGTCGTTCAGCAGCTGTGAAAGAGAAGAAACAGCGTTACCTATCCCGATATTACCTATTTCCCTTAACAGGTCGACCCCGCTTTCACTCAGATAGCAGTTCATGGCCTTATGCGGTCAGAGCCTTCTTAACCGCGTCCACAATCCGGTCCGGCTGAAAAGGCTTCACCACAAAGTCCCGGGCACCGGCATTAAGGGCATCAATAACCAGCGCTTTCTGCCCCATGGCACTGCAGACGATTATCCTGGCGGACGGATCCACCTTCATTATTTCTTTAATGGCGGTAATTCCGTCCAGATTGGGCATGGTAATATCCATGGTAACGAGGTCCGGCCTGGTGGATTTATACATTTCGATGGCTTCATTACCGTCAGCTGCTTCTCCTGCGATATCAAAACCGTTCTTGGTCAGTATATTTTTCAGGGTCATTCGCATAAAGGCAGTATCGTCGGTTATTAAAATACCTGGCAACTTGCTTTCCTCCTTATGTCAGAGTCGCAACATTTAAAATCAGCGCCACCCTGCCGTTGCCGAGAATAGTGGCACCGGCAATACCTTTTATTTTGCCGAGCATGGAGCTTAAAGCCTTAATGACGATTTCCTGCTGCCCCAGCAGCTGATCTACCAACAGACCCGCTTTCTTTTCGCCTGCTGTGACTATCACTGCCGGCACTTCGCAATCCCACTGCAGGTTATCTCTGCCAAAAAGGCTTTTTTCCAACGGCACAAGGGGTATAACTTCGTTCCGGAGAGAAATCACTTTCTGCCGGTATATGTCATGAATGTCATCGGCATGGATATAAAGGTTCTCGCTCACATTCTCTACGGGTATGGCGTACGTTTCCCCTCCTGCCGTCACCAGCAGCGCTTTGATTATGGCCAGAGTCAGCGGAAGGCGGATGGTAATATTCGTCCCCTTACCGGGTGTTGACTGTATATCTATCAACCCGTTTAGCTTTTCCACAATCTTTTTTACCGCATCCATGCCCACACCACGACCGGAAATGTCTGTTACCTCCTCCGCGGTACTGAACCCGTTTTCAAAAATCAGGCTGTAGACAGCCGCTCCTTTCTTTTTCTCCGCCTCCTCTCTGGTGATAATTTTCTGGCGCAGCGCCTTTTCAATAATTAGTTCCTCGTTTAGACCTCTGCCGTCATCTTTTACTTCGATAGCCACATAACTGCCCTCATGGCGGGCCTCCAGCCTGATGTGCCCCTCAGGGCTTTTGCCGGCTTTTTTCCTCTCTTCTTCCGTTTCTATGCCATGGTCCACGGCATTGCGCAGCAGGTGCACCAGAGGTTCTCCTATCTGGTTAACAATAGACCGGTCCAGCTCGGTTGTATCACCGACTATTTCCAGACGTACATTCTTGCCCATGTCTTTGCCAAGATCCCTCACCATGCGCGGAAAGCGGTCAAAGACCTGTTTAATCGGCACCATACGCAGTTTCATCACGGCACTCTGCAGGTCAGACGTAATACGGTCCAACTGCTCCGCGGCTTCGGCAATACCCAGGTCTGAGGATTGCCTTCCCAATTCCACCAACCTCGTCCTGTTAATCACCAGTTCGCCCACCAGATTGATCAGAGTGTCCAGTTTGCTGGTGTCCACACGTACAGTTTTATCAAGCAAGGAAACTCTGGTGCTTGAGGGTGTTTCCACCTGCGGTATGGTGCGGAAACTTCCAGTTACAATATCACCGCCAGCACCCGCAGTAAACAGCTGGGATTCATTTATTTTTTCCACCCGGACCCGCTCAATTTCCAGTATGTCGTAAATCTTGCTTACCACTTCTTTTTCGCTTACGGCAGTCTGGTAAAGCACATGGAAGGCATGATCAAACTTGTCCTCTTCCAGCTCGCTGATCGATGGTTTTACCTTCAGCAGGGTACCGTGTTCTTCCAGCGCTTTGATTACCATATAGGCCCGGACCGATTTAAGGAGCGAATCCTTACTTATGTTAACCTCTAGCCAATAAACATTATCGCCCAAGGCAAAAGCTTCCCTAATGATTACCTTTTCGAATTCTTCAAGGGCAAAAGGCTCTGACGCCAAACGGCTTTCACCGTTGTTGCCCGCAAAATGAGGCAGCCCTTTTGCAGCCTGCGCGCTGCTGCAGGCCGCAGACAATTTTTCCAGGACCGGCAAAACCGACACAGCGTCTTTTTCACCGTTTTCAACAGAGGCAAGCTGTGCTTCCAGAGCATCCAGCGAACTAAAAAGGACATCCGCCAGCTCTTTGGACAGGCACAGGGAGCCGTCTCTCAGTAACTGGAGAAGATTTTCCATTTCATGGGTAAGTTTCATAACACAGTCGTAGCCCATTGTAGCCGACATACCTTTCAGGCTGTGAGCCGACCTGAACATCTGCTGAATCAGCTCCAGATTTTCAGGCTCTTTTTCTAGCCTAAGCAGCGAGTCGTTTAAGTTTTGCAGGTATTCACGGGATTCCGCCAGGAAAATGTCCCTGTATTCGTTGATATCCACCGCCGCACCACCAATCAATTGGATTTCAGGCCACTGCCTCTTGCTCAGGCAACAGCTCCCGCAGCTCAACTTTTTCCTCTGACGAAATGACCATGTCCGGAGAAAGAATAATAATCAAACGGTTATCTTTTTTGCCAATCCCCCTGATAAACCGGCTTTTGTCACCGATTATCCCTTTGGGCGGATCCTGTATCTGGTCTCCGGAAAAATACAGCACTTCAGAAACCTGGTCCACCACCAGACCAAGGAGCTGATCGGTGATTTCCACAATAATTATCCTGGTTCTGGCATCGATGGTCCCTTCACAAATACCGAATCTCTTTCTTAGGTCAATAACCGGGATCACGTCTCCCCGGAGATTGATTACACCCTCGATAAAGTGCGAGGTTTGGGGTAACCGTGTAATGTCAACATACTTAAGCACCTCCCGCAGCTGCTGGATGTCGATAGCAAATTCTTCATTGCTCAAACGGAACACCACAACCTGTAACCCCTGTTTTTTAGCCAGCTCGGACATTTTTTTGCCTCCTAACTTTTGATAATTTTTTTTATTCGTAACCCATATTGGTTCCCTACCGCCACAATATCTGCAGAAGCCAGCTTTTTGCCATTAACAAGGACCTCCACATCATCCCCCACCTTTGCGTCAAGCTCACAGACCGAACCAACGCCCAGCTCCATGACTTTTTTTAGGGGAACTCGCACTCTGCCGATAATCCCGCTGACCTCCAGCAGAATATTGTCCAAAAAAAGCGACTCTGCTCTGGCAGATTCATTTTTGGTCTGGTTGGTTATAAAAGCGGGGAAGGTTTCGTCCGCCAGCGGCTCAACCGGCAGCGGCTGCCCGGAGTCCATCCTGACCGGTGATTCCTCCGGCTCTGGAGCCGGTTCTGCTTCCAGGTATTTGCCAAGGAGAAAACTGGCCATGCTTCTGGCGAATTCCACCGGAATAATCTGCAGCAGCTGGCTGTCTATCAGGCCCTCCACCTCAATCCGGAACGCCACCTGTACAAATCCGCCGCTGGCGCCGGGAATTCTTTCTTCTGCCAGAGCATCATTAATCAGCATATAGTTGACTTTGGGCGAGGATATATTTATTAACCTTTGAAAAACGTCAGACATGGCTGTGGCAGCCATTCCCATCATCTGGTTCATAGCCTCGCTGACGGCGCTGAGATGAAGCTCCGTTATCCCGCTATCAGGATTGGGTTCCTCCATCATCATAAGCTGCCCTATAATAACAGCGTCCCTGGGTTCGATTATCAGCATGTTTTTGCCTTTCAGTCCTTCAATATATTCCACTTCTACCAGGACACAGGGAGCGCCAAAACAGCTGTTTATCTCCTCCGCTGCTTTTAAGGAAAACACCGGGGTGGTAATCAGAACACGCTTGCCGATGAGCTGTGACAGTATGGTGGCGGAAGCGCCAAGAGAAATATTGCCAATTTCTTTAATGGCATCCTGTTCCAGTTCAGTGAACCCATCGTTGCCTGGACTGCGATGCTCTCTCAACTGCTTCACCCTTTCTGAGCCAAGCTACTGAAGTTTCTGTATCCGTTCCAGCGGGCTGACGATCTGCTTAACGCTCAGACCGTAGTTTTCACCCACCACTACCACTTCCCCCAGGGCAATTACGTTATCATTGACACAGAGTTTTACATTATCGTCTACGTTGCCGTCGGTCTCAATGATCATGCCGGGCTTAATGTTAAGTAAATCTTTAAGCTTTCTTTTGGTCGTACCCAAGATTACCGTGCTTTTTACCGGAACATCAAGGATTAACTCCAGCTTCCTTTTACCGCCCTCCGTCATACCGCCTCCTCCCCCTCAAAAACGATACCAGTCACCTCTACTGCCATCCTGTTGCCTATTGTTCCCAGGTTTACCCTGAACATAGGCTTGCCGTCCAGGCATAATTCCATAGGATTGTTGAGAAAGTTATTCAACAGTATTATGTCCCCTTCCTCAAAGTTAATAAAGTCGGCCACCGTTATCTTCGTTTCCCCCAAAACAGCTGTCAGCTCTACTTCACAAAGGCCCAGCCTTTTTTCCAGGCTTTTTATGTTGTCCGGGCTCCAGCCTGCCTTGGCCTGCCTGGAATGCCAGTTCTGTACGGAAAGACGGGCAAGGATGGGCTCAAGGGTGATATAGGGGAGACAAAGATTCAAAAAACCTTCATTGCCGGCAATGCTGGTGGAAAAACTAAGCAGGGCAACCGCTTCGTTGGAAGCAAACAACTGGTTAAACTGCGGGTTGGTATCCTGGTACTCTATTTCCGGAGACATTTCAGCCATATCTTCCCAGGCATAACTCAGGCAACTTAATATTTTTTCACTTACCCTCTTCATCACGTTCAGCTCTATTTCCGTCAGTTCCCTGGCTTTTCTCACCACATCGCCCTCACCGCCGAAGAGAATGTCAATGATGGGAAAGTTAAAATACGGGTTGGATTCAATCAGCGCGCTGCCATAATCTTTGCTGAGCCTGAAGATGGTAAGCAACGTAGGCAGGGGCAGGGAGTTAACGAATTCTTCAAAAGTTATCTGGCTGACCGTTTCCAGCTTAACAGTAACAGGTATGCGTAAAAAAGCCGTGAAATAATTTGTCAACCTGCGGGCAAATATTTCATGGATATTTTTCAGAGTCCTCATCTGATCTTTGGAAAATCTGTTCGGGCGCCTGAAATCATATGGCATGACCCTGCTGTCACGCAACGTATGACCGTCCTCTTCTTTTAGGGCCAGGTCACCGCTGCTCAGGGCGTTAATCAGCGAGTCAATCTCGTTTTGTGACAAAACGTCTCCGCCCATACATAACCCCTCCTTAGCCAGGATTCATTCAATAATCAGGCAAAACTTTGACAGAAGTTGCAGGAATCTGCAGCTTCTGGAAGAAATTATTGTCTAAAATATTATTGGAAGGACACACGCCATGGAAAAACGCCAAAAGTTCAATCTTACCGCAGACTGGCTTGCTGAGGTCATTATAAGTGAGGATAACCTTTCCTGCTCTTTAAGGCTGGTAAACATAAAGCAGTTTCTTCAAGCCTTACCGGATTGCCCGGAGCCGGAACCGCTGCCGCAGGAAACAGTTACACCAAAAGAGGTGTCTGAACTGCTGAACCGCCTGGGAATTATATTTGGCATTGATGCCAACGCCATTGACAAAGCGCTCCGGCAGGAAGACGGTGAATGGGTTGTGGTAGCCACAGGCATAGCCCCCGAACCGGGAGAACATGCCTGCCTGGAAATCCTTTTTGAGCAACCGCATCAGGCCTATCCCGAAGCCGACACCCTGAAAAGCATGGATTACCGCAGCAGGGGAGAAGTTCTTTTTGTGGAAAAAGGAACCCTTTTGGCGCGTAAAATTCCTGCCGTGCCGGGAACCGCCGGCACCGACGTAAAAGGGAGAAAAATCTCCCCACCCCCGGTACGGGATATCTTTCTCAAGTGCGGAAAAGGCACTTACAGCAGCCAGGACGGTTTGGAGGTCTACGCGGCCGAAGCAGGTAAACCTGTTTTGTTGCAGAGTGAGAAACAATGTATTGTCAGCATTGAACCGGTTTATGTGGTAAACGGCGACGTGGACCTGAACACCGGACATATCAGGTTCAGGGGCGACATTCTTATCAACGGCAAAGTCAATGAAGGCATGGAAATAATTTCCGACCGAAACGTCAAAATTATGGAGAGCGTAACCGGTGCAATAATCAGGGCAGAAGGTTCCATTCACATAAACCAAAATGTCATAAACAGCCAAATAGTGGCTGGTTCCCGCCAGGCGTTTGCCAGCAACGTCTACCCCATGGTTGTGGATTTCGAGCAGACTTTGGTGGAAATTTTAAAGGGCTTCCAGCAGATAAAGAGCACTCCGGGACAAGAAAATATCCGGTTTGGCTACGTTTTTAACCTGTTGGTGGAAAAAAAGTTCACCGGCTTTCTCAGGCAAACTGAAGCCCTTCTCCAGGCGCTTTCCACCATATCCGGGCTTGATTTCAGCCAGGAAGTCCGGGAGGCTGTTGCCGACTACAGGAACCAGCTGCAAAACTTTTTACTCCCATCTTACCAGGAATTAAACGGCGCTATCCGGCTTTTACAGACAACCAACCGGCTCAAAGGTTTTCTCCATTGGGATCAGGCCCGCGCAAGCGACATCAAAGTCATGTACTGCCTGAACTCCAGGCTGGAAGCCAGCGGCAGCGTTACAGTAGCCGGCCAGGGCTGCTTCCATACAGATATCATCGCCTATGAAAGCATTACTGTTAAGGGGGTGGTCCGTGGAGGGCTGCTGAAAGCGCAAAAAAGCATAACTCTCAACAAAGTGGGCTCTGAGGCAGGCATAGTGACCAAAATAGAAGTTCCGGCGGAACAACATATCACCGCCAACGAAATTTTTGAAAACACCACCGTTACCATTGGCAAACACATTTATAAATTTTCAAAAAGGTTCAGCAGGACCAAAATCTTTTATAACAGCACCACTGGTGAAATTGAGTTGGTAAGTTTCTGACTTCGTTTATTATATCGGCCGGCCTTTGTTTTTCTTTAGTAAAACCGCAGGAGGAAATATTATGGAACTGAAGAACCTGATGGAAGAAGTAGTCATGGCAGCCCTCACGGAAGTATGGGAAAAGGAATCCATGTGCAAGTGCGAAAAATGCCGCCTGGATGTCCTGGCCACAGCCTTGAATAAACTGCCGCCCCGTTACCTGGTTACCAACCGGGGCAAGGTTTTCTCCAAAGCTGACTTCCTTGAGCTGCAGAAAAACATTGACGTAATAGCCGCCCTGGCTGCCGCGGTGCGCCTGATCAAGTCAAACCCCCGCCACTGACGGCAGCCCGGCACTAAACCCTCTATGCGTACTTAAATTTCCCAAGCGCAGACATCAATTCTCCCGCTGAAGTCCGCAATTCCTCCACAGTGGCGTTAATTTCCTGCATAGCCGCCGATTGCTCTTCGGTGGAAGCCGCCACTTCTTCACTGCCGGCGCTAAGCTCCTGTGCCGCCGCCGATATTTCCTGGACACGACCGGCCACCTTTTCCACGCTGGCCACAATATCCTGGAATATCTTACCGCTGCCGTAAACAACCTCAGAACCGGAGCGGACCTGTTCCACCGCCGTGGACATGCTCTCCATAGTTTTCTTGGTTTCGTGCTGGGTAGCTTCGATCAGGCGGGAAATGTCCTCAGCCGCTTTGGCGGCCTGTTCTGCCAGCTTGCGCACCTCTTCCGCCACCACCGCAAACCCGCGCCCGTGTTCCCCCGCCCTGGCCGCTTCAATGGCGGCGTTTAACGCCAGCAGGTTGGTCTGTCCGGCC
>DYEY01000052.1 GCA_020725465.1 Dethiobacter sp. | reverse complement strand
CTTTATGGCCTGGCCGGGGAAAACTCCGTGCTTTCCCTGGTGGAGGGGGCAGGCCACCGCCTGCGCAATGTACCGGAGGCGGTGGAGTCGGCTATGCGTTGGTTGCTTGCAATAAACAGGGTCAAACCTGAATAATGATAGGAGGGTTATGTGATGAATGGAGTTCAACCCGGAATTGCCGGGGAAGCGAAAATGACCGTGGCTGTGGGCAATACGGCTATCGAGGTGGGCAGCGGCAGCGTACCTGTGTTTGCCACCCCCATGCTGGTGGCGCTGATGGAAAATGCCGCCATTAATGCCCTGGCCGGGAGACTGGCAGAGGGGATGAGCTCGGTGGGCACAAAGGTGGAAGTTGCCCATACAGCCGCCACTCCCCTGGGAATGACGGTGACGGCCAGGGCGGAACTGCTGGAGGTGGAAGGAAAGCGCCTGCTTTTTAAAGTTACGGCGGAGGATGAAGCGGGGCCGGTGGGTGAGGGGCGCCACGAGCGTTTTATCATTGATTTGGCCAGGTTCCTGGACCGGGTGGAAACAAAAAAGAGAAGCCATGGCTTCTGAAGTGTCAGGCCTGGTCAGTTCCGCTGGCAACACGCAGCCCCGTCCTCATCTGAGGCGGGGCTATTTTGATTCCCTGCTTATTTTTATTGCCTGCAGGTAAAGTGTGAGGCCCTTCTTTTCTTCTTCCGTCAGCATACCAAGCTGGTTTAAGACCTTGTCTATGGAAGGGTCGGCAATAAGTGAATGCCAGTGCGAAGATACTTTTGGCACGGGATATGAGCCGGTTTCCGGTTGGACATACCCGGCCATACAGAGCGCTTGGTATTCATCCAGACCAAGCGGGCGGGCCAGTTTTTTCAGCACTGTGGGATGAGGCGCGTTGCGTTGAGAATTTTCCATTCTGGACAGGTAAGATGCGCTGATGCCGGAGAGAGCGGCCAGCTCTTTTTGGGAAAGCTTTTTTTGTTTCCGGAGGGCTTTCAGAAGTTTGCCGAAGTCTGACGTTGCTGACATTAACGTTACTCCTCCGATTTTTTTATAACCTGGCCTGTTGCGCTTACAGCGCCGCAGGAAAATTAAAACCATGCCGCTGGAGCGGTATTTACTTTTTTATTGTAAAGTATTTATTGCCTGCAGACAAGAATTCATTAAGAAATTGACAATCAGCAATTATACTGGTAATATATTGCCAGGTAGGCAATTTGTGGGGGGTGGGACGGTTGGAGATAAACCTGGAGGAATTTAAGGAGCTGATACGGCAAAAAGGCTGGTCATTGGTGGACCTGGCACAAAAAATGAATATTGAGTATTCATTTCTTTATCGCGTTATAAACGGTCAACGCAATCCAGGTAAAAGGTTTTTCAGCGGCCTTATGCTTTTGTGCGTAAATGAAGGGCTGGATTTCGAAAAATACGTGCTGTTTCCCAAAAGCTATGGTAAGATAGATGATCCCGAAGGAGGACCATAAATTATAAGCAAAACCCAAAATAAAAAAAGCCTCCGGCAAAGGAGGCTTTTTTTATCAATGCGGCAGCCAGCAGGGTTCGAGATAAACCGGGCGCAGCTGCCGGTGGTCAAGCGCGTAGAGGATGGTGTCGTAGAGCAGCTCGAGGCGGGAGAGGAAAACCTGTTTATCCTCTTTCTGACTGGGCCCGAAGGGGACCAGATAAAAGTTTTTCAGGTTGAGAATCTGGGCGACGTTCTGAAAAAGATGCTCGGAATCGCCGTTTGCCACCAGGGCCATGACCACGGGGCGGCCGCTCTGGAGGTGGCGCAGGGCTTTGCTGACCGGAGCGGTGGTAATGCGGGCGTTTAAAAGCATGGAAAGAAAATTGCCGGTGCAGGGAGCAACCACCAGCAGGTCGAATTCCGGCACTTTGTCTTCTCCCGCTTCGTCGGCCAGGGATGAGGTCATCATCTCGTGGCCGGTTATCTGTTCCAGCAGGCGCCGGGTCTGCCGGGTATACGCATCCTGCTCATCAGGCGCTGCCAGCAAAAGCGGGTAAACATCAGCACCGGCGGCGACCATTTTTTTTACTTCACAGAGTATTTCCGGCATGGAAAAATGCTTTTCAGGCAGGGCAAAGCCGATATGTCTGCCACACAGGCGCAAAAAAATCCCCCCTCCCGAATAATTAATATATATGCGGGGGGAGGAAGTGAAGTGCCTGTCCCGGGAGTTAAGGCTGTTTGAGTATATTTTCCAGGCCGTAAACAACTCCCTTAAGCGACATGATTTCTTTTATGGCCAGGATTACGCCAGGGATAAAAGACGAGCGGTTATGGCTGTCATGGCGGATGGAAAGCGTCTGGCCCAGCCCCCCGAATATTATTTCGTGGTGAGCCATCAGGCCGGGCAGGCGGACGCTGTGAATGGGGATATCATCCAGCCTGGCGCCCCGGGCGCCAGCCAGTTTTTCCATTTCATCCCCTGTTTGTCGTATAACGGTGCCGCGGGCTTTGCTTATCATTTCCGCGGCCTTGATGGCGGTGCCTGAAGGGGAATCAATTTTTTTATCATGATGGAGGTCAATGATTTCCGCGCTTGGCAGGTAACGTGCCGCCAGGGCGGCAAACTGCATCATCAGGACTGCTCCCACCGCAAAGTTGGGGGCGATTAAGGCGGCAACGCCGTGTTGCCGTGACCAGGCCCCGATTTTCTCCAGGTCTGCTTCGGTGATGCCGGAGGTGCCGACCACCGGCCGTGCTTTGGCGGCCATGATGATTTCAATATTTTCCAGGACACTGTAAGGAGAGGTGAAGTCCACAACCACGTCGGGCCTGGCGCCGGCCAGCGCTTCTTTCAGGTTATTTCCCGTTGGTATGCCGATTTTGCCAAGGCCCACTGCGGTGCCGGCGTCACTGCCGTCTCCTTTGATGTCTGTGGCAGCCACCAGTTGCAGATCTCGCTCATTATAAACTGCCTTCAGCACTTCGCGGCCCATGTTGCCAAGGGCGCCGTTGACTGCTACTTTAATTGCCATTATATACCTCCTGCCCGGCTTGTCGCCGGAACAATTGTTTGAAATTGCAAAGGCTTAATTAATTTTCCTATATACGGGAGATGATGTCAAGCGTGCGTGGCCTGCTTTGCCGGGTTATGCGGCCTGAATGCCAAAAGCCCGCCACGGGCAAGCTAAAGTAGTATTTTTCAAAACAGAGGGAGGAAATCAACATGAAACTTAACGTGGGGATTAACGGTTTTGGCCGTATCGGGCGCCTTACTTTCCGGGCGCTGATGAAAAACCGGGACACACGGGTGGTGGCGGTAAACGACCTGACAGACAACGCCACCCTGGCGCACCTGCTGAAATACGACTCTCTTTACGGCGCGTATCCCGGTGAAGTAAGCCTGGAGGGAGATTGCCTGGTTGTGGAAAAGCAAAAGATCAGGGCGCTGGCGATAAAAGAGCCGGAAAAAATCCCCTGGGGCGAGCTGGGTGCGGAGTTGGTTATCGAAGCTACCGGCCGGTTCCGTACTTACCGCGACGCGGCCAGGCACCTGGCCGGCGGAGCCAAAAAGGTTATCGTCACCACTCCGGTCAACGATGCTGATATTATCGTGGTAATGGGGATTAACGAAGAGCTCTATGACCCGGCAAAACATACCATACTGTCCAATGCTTCCTGCACCACCAACGCCCTGGCGCCGGTGGTAAAGGTACTGAATGACAGCTTTGGCATTGCCAGGGGGCTGATGAACACCACCCATGCCTATACCAACGACCAGCAGCTCCTTGACCTGCCCCATCCCGACCTGCGCCGGGCCCGGGCCGCCAACCTGTCCATGATACCTACCACTACCGGCGCCGCCAAGATAATAGGTAAAATTATCCCTGAGCTAAAGGGCAAGATAGACGGCTTTGCCGTCAGGGTACCGACCCCCACAGTGTCCATTGTTGACTTTGTGGCTGAGCTGAAGAAGAGTACCAGTGCCGATGAAGTTAACAGCGCATTGGAGGAAGCTGCCAGGGGCAAACTTAAAGGTATACTGGGCTACAGCAGGGAACCGCTGGTTTCGGTGGATTTCCGCGGCTCTTCCTTTTCCGGCGTTGTGGACAGCCTGCTGACCATGGTGCTGGAGAAGAGCCTGGTCCGGGTGGTATCCTGGTACGACAACGAGTGGGGCTATTCGTGCCGGGTGGCTGACCTGACCCGTTACATCGGCAAATCCGGGGTGGAGGAAAGGGCCGACAATAAAGCAGGAAAGGTTCCCGCCGGGTTGAATATATAATATAACAGACAGATTCTGGTTTTGGAGGGTTGCCATGAGCGAAATAAGTTTCGGTACCGACGGTTGGCGCGCAGTAATTGCCGATGGGTTTACCTTCGCCAACGTACGCTGCGTTTCCGAGGCCGTAGCCCGCCACCTGTCGGCCCGGCAGCTCGGGGAAAGAGGGGTGGTTATTGGCTTTGATACGCGCTTCCTGGCCGAAAAGTTTGCCCTGGTGGTGGCTGAGGTTATGGCCGGCAACAACATCAGGGTCTTTCTGTGCAAAAAACACACGCCCACACCGGTAGTAGCCCATGCGGTGACGGCTCACCGGGCCGGCGGAGCGGTGATGCTGACCGCCAGCCACAACCCGGCGGAATATCTGGGCATAAAGTATATTCCCGCCTTCGCCGGGCCGGCCCTGCCGGCGGATATCGAGCCAATTACCGCCTGCATGGCGGATATTCTGAATACCGGGGCTGTTAACCGGCGCAGCCTGGCCCAGGCCTGGGAACGCGGCCTGGTGGAGATTATTGAACCGCAGGAAGACTACGGTCGGCATGTTGAAACTCTGATTGATCTTGATGCCATCGGCAAGGCGGGGCTGAAAATTGCCATCGACCCCATGTTCGGCGCCGGCATCGGCTACCTGGACAGCATCCTGGCGGCCCACGGCTGCGAGGTGGCGGTGATCAACAACTACCGGGATCCTCTTTTTGGCGGCTCTCTGCCGGACCCCACCGGGCACCACCTAAAAAAATTGTCCGCCCTGGTGCAGGAAAGCGGCGCTCATCTGGGCCTGGCCCTGGACGGAGACGCCGACCGGCTGGGAGTGGTGGACCCTGAGGGCAGGTTCTACAGCCCCAATGAAATCCTGGTCCTTTTCCTGGAATACCTGGTGCAGAGCCGGGGTTGGCGCGGGCCGGTGGCCAGGACGGTGGCCACCACCCATATGCTGGACAGAATTTGTGCCCGCTTCGGTTTTCCGGTGCTGGAAACACCGGTGGGGTTTAAGTACATCGGCCAGGCCATGCGGGAACAGGACGCTTTCCTGGGGGGCGAGGAAAGCGGAGGAGTGAGCATGCGCGGGCATATTCCCGAAAAGGACGGCATCCTGGCCAGCCTGCTGTTTGCCGAGATGCTGGCCAAAACCGGCAAAACGGCCAGGCAGCTGCTTTTTGAAATATATGAACGGTACGGTCGCCTTTACAGCCAGCGTCTCGACCTTAAAACCTCAGTGGAGGCCAAAAACCATATTCTCTCCCGCATGGAGAGCTGGGAGCCGGTAACGGTGGCGGGTGTACCGGTGGTTGCCAGGTCACGCCTGGACGGCCTTAAACTGGTAATGTCCGACGGCAGCTGGCTGCTGGTGCGCCCGTCGGGAACCGAGCCGGTTTTCCGCATCTACGTGGAAGCCAATACCGAGGATCAAAAGAAAGAAATCCAGGCAGAGGTCAAAGCGGTGCTGTGTCCCGGCCTGAAGGAGGAAAGCGGTTTATGCCAGATCTCTCTGCCCTGAGCGGGTTGCCGCTCAGCTTTGACCAGGAAGGGCGGCTCGGTTTCAACCAGGGACTGCCCGCGGTTAATCCGGATATCCGTTTGCGGAAAGATATGCTGGATGTGCTTTATGACCGGCAGGGCACGGGGCCGGATGAACTTTACTACATGTACCGCGGCGTCGCCAGGGAAGAGGACAGGGCGCTCCTGCATGAGCGCGGCCTGCGCTATGATGTGACCGTAATCAGGCCCGGAACCATAGGGCGTGAATACATCAAGACGGCGGGACACTACCACCCTGTCAAACCGGGCACCGGAGTGACTTACCCCGAAGTTTATGAAGTGCTGCACGGCCGCGCCCACTACCTGTTGCAGACCGAACCGGGTGAAGAAGGAGTGGAAGCCGTGCTGGTGGAGGCACAGGCCGGCGACAAGGTGCTGATTCCGCCCGGCTACGGGCATATTACCATCAATCCCGGACCGGACCTGCTGATAATGAGCAACTGGGTGGCGGAGGAATTTTCGTCTGTTTATGGCCCTATCAGGGAGTTGGGAGGGGGAGCCTTTTTTGAGCTGGCCAGCGGGGACGGGGACCAGTTGTTCCTGCCCAATCCGCGCTACCGCCCGGCGCCGCGTTTTTCCACCCGGGAAGTGCGGGATTGGCCGGAGTTCGGCCTGGAAAGCGGCCGGCCCATGTATGTTGCTTTCCTGGAGAGCCCGGCTAAGTTTGCTTTCCTTGCTGAGCCGGAAAATTATTTCTGAGAAGCGGGAACTATAGTGCCCGGGTATTATTATAAGCCGGGGTTTTGTCCCCGGCTTTTCAGTGGGTGCGGTTGATTTTCAGCTTGCGGGAGCGTTCACGGCCGCGGTCGGACTTGTTCATGCGTATCTCCAGGACGCCGTCTTTGTATTCAGCCCAGGCTTCGTCGGGTTTTACCTCCGCCGGCAGCGGTATGGTACGGTGGAAAGCGCCAAAGCGACGCTCCATCACGCGGTATCCTTCCCGCTCATGCCCGGCGCTGCGCTTGATTTCGCCGCGCAGGATAACCTGATTCTCGTCCACGGTAACATCCAGCTCCTCCGGGTTTACTCCGGGAATTTCAGCGCTCACCACCACTTCTTTTTCCGTTTCCCGCACGTCCACAGAGGGGCTTTGCATCCTGGTGAAGGGCAGGCCGCCCGGGGGAAGCTGCGGGATGTCGGGAAACAGATGTCTCATTTCTTCGCGCATACGTGCCAATTCGTTGTTCCAGCGGATCAGGTCCATTAACTGCCCGGTACCTCCTTTTCGGTTTTTATTTTAGCTTGCCGGAAATTTAAAATTTTATCAGTTAACCCTATATAAGTGTTTAGTTACCGCTGCCGCTGCCGATATAAATTAAAGAGAAAAGGTGGTGCTTGCATGACCGTTAAAAAGAAAACAGCCGCCGCTAGGGCCAGGTTGCGCAAAAGACACCGGAAAAACCATTTTTATCCCGAGGGTTGCGTTGATGAGGCTACCCCGGTGAGGACCGGAAAAGTAAGAAAAGTATTGCGCTCACTGGCTGACGGCAGCTTTATCATAGACAGCGAGAGGATAGCGGAGGAAATGTTGAAAAAAAAATAAAAAATTTTTTTCCAAAAGAAGGAGATTTGGTTTTTTTGGCGAATTATAGCAGTCACAAATGAATATTTCTCCAGTGATGGAGAGATATGTCGCTAAAGGCAAACTTACCTAAAGGTAAGGACGCAAAGCCACAGGCCTAAGGTCTCACAGACTATGGCGGCTGGGTTGCCGGCAGGTTTTTTCTGCTTGCTCTGGGCAACCCCGGAGTTTTTTGTTTTACTTGGGGGAAAACGGGGGGATTTTTGTGACGGTATGTAATTCGATGGCAGAGAGCAAGCAGTGGGAGAGTGAAAATGCGCACGGTAAACTGGTAGCCCGTTACCTGCCGCTGGTTCACCTGCACGCCGCTCAACTGGCGGCCGGGTTACCCAGGCACGTAAGCCGGGAGGACCTGGTGCAAAGCGGTGTGCTGGGCTTGCTGGAGGCGCTGCGGCGATTCGACCCCGGTCGCGGCATAAAATTTGAAACTTACGCCGGTCGCCGTATACGCGGCGCCATGCTGGACGAGCTGCGCCGTTTAAGCTGGCTGCCACGGTCGCTGTTTAAGCAGATGCGGGACCTGGACAGGGCCAGCCAGAGCCTGGCTGGCAGCCTGGGCAGGGAACCCAGCGAGGATGAACTGGCCTCAGAGATGGGGATATCGCTCCGGGAGCTGCAAAAAAAGGTCAAACAGATATATAAAAGCACCCTGCTTCCACTGGAAGACAAGCTGCGGGTCCCGGGACCGGACAATGAGTGCGCCCTGGACGACATAATCGCCAGGGAAGAAAAGGAAATCCTGGCCCGGGCTATTGACAGCCTGGAGGAGCGCTACCGTCTTGTTCTGGCCCTCTATTACCAGGAAAACCTGAAGCTGAAAGAAATCGGCCTGGTTCTTGGGGTTACCGAGTCCCGTGTCTGCCAGCTCCATGCGCGCGCCGTGGAAAAGTTGCGGATGATGATGGAGGCATCATATATTCAATAAGGGCAGATATGCATAAAGATTGCCCCCGGTGTATATAATTTTCTGCAGGGAATAATTACCGGGGGGATTGTCATGGAAAGATTCTGTTGTCTGCCTGACAGTGATACCGCAGCCGCCGCCTATAATCGCCAGGGAGCGGCGGCCATGCTTAGGAGGGCCTGGCGCGAGGCGTCTTTCTACCTGCTGGCGGCGGTAGTCTGTGACCCTGACTTCTGGCCTGCTTTTTTTAACCTGGGCAACTGCTGGGCGAGGCTAAATGAGGAAGACGCTGCTATCTGGGCTTACCAACAGGCGGTGCGCGCATGTGAAGACTATGCCCCGCTTTTTTTAAACCTCGGCCTGCTTTATCTGCGGCAGGGGCGCTGCAGCGAAGCCATCCCTTACCTTGAACAGGCGTTCCGGCTGGAACCGGGAAGGGTGGAGCAGCTGGTGGCCCTGGGTTACGCCTGGTACCAGCTTGGGGAATATGCCCTCTCCTGGTACTGGTACCGGCAGGCACTGCGGCTTGCTCCCAAAGACAGGCGCATTCGCAAAAGTCTGATTCTGGTGGGCAAAAAAATATTGTCCCGTCCTGATTCATAAGTCCCGGGAAAAATCACGGCGCCAAAGCAGGAATGTGAGGCGCCGTGTCGAATTAAGCACAGACAGTGCCAGTGAAGGGGTGAAAAACGTGAAGGTAAAGCAGATATCCGTTTTCCTGGAAAATAAGTCGGGACGCCTGGCAGAGGTTACCAGGGTGCTGGGCGATAACAATGTCAACATCCGGGCGCTTTCCATCGCTGACACCACCGACTTTGGCATACTGCGCCTGATAGTTAACAAGCCGCAAGAGGCCAACGAGGCGCTTAAACGGGAAGGTTTCATGGTCAGCGAAACCGAAGTTATAGCCGTGGAAGTGCCGGACCGCCCCGGAGGTTTGGCCGATGTCCTGTGGGAACTGGGAGTTGCCGGTATCAACATTGAATACCTGTATGCGTTCATCGGCCGCTCGGCCGGCAACGCGCTGGTGGTTTTCCGGGTGGAAGATTGTGAGGGCGCCATCGCGGCTTTGAACAAGAAAAATATCAGAGTTCTGGGCGGAGATGAAGTTTACGCCCTGTAGCAAGGCAATGTAGCGCGGTAGTGCGGTAGTAATGGGTTAAAGTGCGGCACCGCATGCTTTTTTCTGCGGTGCTGTTTGTTTGGTATCCGCCGCTGCCGCCGCTTTGACCAACAAAAGGGGGGATCTGATTGATCTGGGACAGGGAGAGGGAGACAATGCCGGGGGAAAAACTGCGCGAGCTGCAGCTTCCCCTGCTCAAAAAAGTGGTTGACAGGGTATATCACACCGTGCCCTATTACAGGAAACTGTTTGCTCTGCATGGCATCCACCCCGGTGACCTGCGGGAACTTTCGGACCTGTCCGGATTTCCGCTAACCACCAAGGAAGCGCTGCGTGACAACTACCCCTTCGGCCTTTTTGCCGTGCCGATGAAAGATATTGTCCGCCTGCATGCATCCTCCGGAACCACCGGCAAGCCAATCGTGGTGGGCTACACCAAAAACGACCTGGAAACCTGGTCAGGCCTGATCGCCCGCATTGCGGTCCAGGCCGGGGTGACAGAGAATGATATTGCCCAGATCTGTTTTTCCTACGGCCTTTTTACCGGCGGTTTCGGCCTGCACTACGGACTGGAAAAGATAGGCGCCACGGTGGTGCCATCTTCGGTGGGGGGCACCGAAAAACAAATAATGCTGATGCAGGATTTCGGCGTCACCGTCCTTGTCTGTACCCCGTCTTACGCCCTGTACCTGGCTGAGGTGGCCCGCGAGAACGGTGTGGACCCGCGCACGATGCCTCTAAAGATTGGCATGTTTGGCGCCGAGCCCTGGACTGAGAACATGCGCCTGCAGATTGAGGAGCAACTGGGGCTGCGGGCCACCGACAATTATGGGCTGACGGAAATTATCGGGCCCGGTGTGGCCGGTGAGTGCGAGGCCCGGGACGGCCTGCACATCAACGAGGATCACTTCCTGGTGGAGGTAATAGACCCGGCTACCGGTGCCATCCTGGGCGACGGTGAAGAGGGAGAGCTGGTCTTTACCACCCTTACCAAAGAGGGTTTCCCTGTCATCCGTTACCGGACCAAAGATATCTCCGTGCTCAACCGGGAGCGCTGCGCCTGCGGCCGCACCACCGCCCGCATGCGCAAGGTAACCGGCCGCACCGACGATATGCTGATTATCCGCGGCGTCAATGTCTTCCCCTCCCAGATTGAAAGCGTCCTGATGGAGGTGGAAGAGGTGGCGCCCCACTACCTGATCGTGGTGGACAAGAAAAAGGGTTACCTTGATGATCTGGAGGTCCAGGTGGAGCTGAACCGGGAGAAGTTCACCGGTTCCTTCCGCGACCTGGAGGCGGTGGAGAGAAAGATCAGCCGCAAGCTGAACAACGTGCTTACGGTGAGCGCCCGCGTGCGGCTGGTGGAACCCAAGTCTCTGGAGCGTACCCTTGGTAAGGCCAAGCGCGTTCTGGACAAAAGGAACGACAGTTGACAGGGAGGAAGAAGATGGGAAAAGTACTGATGACCGGGAATGAAGCAATCGCCCGGGGCGCCTTTGAAGCCGGCGTCCGTTTCGCCGCTGCCTATCCGGGCACGCCGAGCACCGAAATCCTGGAGAACATAGCCAGGTATGCCGAAATCGATGCCCAGTGGTCCTGCAACGAAAAAGTAGCCCTGGAAGTGGGCCTTGGCGCCGCGCTGGCCGGCAGCCGGGTGCTGGTGGCCATGAAGCACGTTGGCGTCAACGTGGCTGCCGACCCGTTAATGACCCTCTCCTACACCGGCATCAACGGCGGCCTGGTACTGGTGGCCGCCGACGACCCCGGTATGCACAGCTCGCAAAATGAGCAGGACAGCCGCCACTATGCCCGCCTGGGTAAGGTGCCCATGCTGGAACCCTCCGATAGCCAGGAGGCCAAGGATATGGTGGCAGCGGCCCTGGACCTGAGCGAAGAGTTTGACACGCCGGTGATGCTGAAGTCTTCCACCCGCATCTCCCATGCTCAAAGCCTGGTTGCCCTGGGTGACCGGCGGGATGTGCCGGTGAAGCCTTATGTAAAAGATGCCAAAAAATACGTGATGATCCCGGCTTTTGGCCGCCTGCGCCACGTGGTGGTGGAAGAGCGTATGGCCAGGTTGCGTGAGCTGGCCGACAGGTCTCCCTTAAACCGTATCGAGTGGCGCGACCGCTCGGTAGGCGTGATTTGTGCCGGTATCTGTTACCAGTACGTCCGCGAGGCGCTGCCGGAGGCGTCGGTACTGAAAATCGGCATGTGTTACCCGCTGCCGGCCGGCCTGATTAAGGAGTTTGCCGCCGGGACAGAAAAGCTTTACGTGGTGGAAGAGCTGGACCCCTTCATGGAGGAGCAGATCAAAGCCATGGGGATCGCAGTGCGGGGCAAGGAACTCTTCCCGCTGGTTGGTGAAATCTCGCCCAACATGGTGGCGGAAAAAATTGCGGGCCGGGCCCTGTCCGGCCGCCTGGAAGTGCCGGGCCACAGCGATGAGCCCATCCCCATGCGCCCGCCGGTGCTGTGTCCCGGCTGCGCCCACCGCGGCGTGTTTTATATTTTAAGAAAATTGAAACTGGTGGCCAGCGGCGATATCGGCTGTTACACCCTGGGTTGCCTGCCGCCGCTGGAAGGCATGGATACCTGCATCTGCATGGGGGCCAGCATCTCCGGGGCACTGGGCCTGGAAAAAGGTAACCCGGACCTGAAGGGGAAAGTGGTGGGGGTAATCGGCGACTCGACTTTCTTTCACTCCGGGCTGACAGGCATCGCTGACATCGTCTATAACCGGGGGACGGTACTGACCATGGTGCTGGACAACAGGATAACCGCCATGACCGGGCACCAGCATCACCCGGGCAGCGGTAAAACGCTGAAGGGCGATCCCACGGTGGCCATCGACATCGGTGAAGTATGCCGGGCCCTGGGTGTAAAACGGGTAAGCGAAGTGGATCCCTACGACCTGGCAGCCCTGGAGAAAGCCATCCGCACGGAAGTCTCCGCCGGTGAGCCGTCAGTGTTGGTGGTGCGCAGGCCCTGCGCTTTGCTGGACAAGAGCGCCAAAGGCATTTATTACATCGACACCGGGAAGTGTATAGACTGCGGCCTCTGCATGAAGCTGGGCTGCCCCGCCATCTCCAGGGGGGATGAGGCGATGGCGGTGGATGCGGTCCTCTGCACCGGGTGCGGCGTCTGCGTGCAGGTATGTAAAAAAGAAGCCATTGTCAAAGGGGGTCAAAGCTGATGCCGGGCAAAGTAACCAGCGTCCTCATGGTGGGTGTGGGCGGCCAGGGCATTATACTGGCCAGCAAGATCCTGGCCCGGATTATCCAGAAACAGGGCTTTGACCTGAAGATATCGGAGGTCCACGGCATGGCGCAGCGCGGTGGCAGCGTGGTCACCCACCTGCGCTTCGGCGAGAGCGTCAGTTCACCTATCATTGACGCCGGCCAGGCCGATTATATCCTGGCCGGGGAGAAACTGGAGGCCTGGCGCTGGTTGCCCATGCTCCGTACTGGCGGCACGGTGGTAACCAGCACCCAGGAGATAAAACCGGTTCCGGTTATCATGGGGGCACAGAAGTATCCCGCCAAAATCATGGCCGCCCTGGAGCAGGAGGCGGGCGGCCGGGTCGGCTCCCTGGTGGCCCTGGATGCCCTGGCTTTGGCCAGTGCCTGCGGCCAGCCCCGGGCGGCCAACGTGGTCTTAAGCGGTGTGCTTTCCCGGTTGCTTGGCTTCCCCCCCGAAGCCTGTGAAGAAGCGGTGCGCGAAGTGGTGCCGCCCCGTTTCCTGGCAGAGAACATGAGAGCATTCCGGGCAGGCTACCAGTATTAAATTAAACCAAAATTAAAAATTTCCACTGTCAATAACATTTGAAAATGTCACCTGAAATAGGCAAAAAAATGGGTTAATTATCGGATGAAAATGTCACCTGTAATAAGGTAGAATCAAGTTGGGGGCTTTGCCCCCAAACCCCCATCCTCGCCGGAAGGCAGCCGGTCAGTTTTGACTGACCAGCTTGGAATAGGATGTGGAGAGTGCAGCTGTCAAGGCCTTTCGCGGCATAAACAGGCCCCTCCCGCAAGCGGGCCCCTCCCATTTATTCCACGGTGCCTTGACAGCAGACCAGATGTTGTGGATCAAGCCAGCTTTTTGTATTTGCCTAGGAAGATCCCATGAGGCATATCCAAGATTTCCTGGTCAGTTTCGTCGAAGGAGATCCTCTTAACGAGATGCTGGCCGTACTTGTAGTAATGGTTGTCTGGCGGTACATGAACCGTAACCTTTTTTTCTTTAGGTTCAGGATTCTCAGCTTTTGGGGGCTTAAGGAAAGGTATGGTTGGGTAAATTCGGCCCTTGTACTCGACCCGTACACCGGTTATACTATGAATACATATTAGTACCGATGTAGGGGTCGAAATGGCTGGCAGGTTCTCGGTAACGACTTTAAACTGTTTACCGTAAAAGGAGAACACGCCACCAGCATCGACCCTTCTTTTTTGCTTCACACAAAGAATGGCTGCTAGATCGATGTTTTCGAGGAGCCGGAAAGCAGACTCGGTTTTCTCAGGTTCTACAGCAAAAAGGCTGTTAAACTCAAAGAGGTAGGTTTTCAAGAATTCGTTAGCTTCCTCTATGGTTTTTACTCCAGCAATTTTCAGCTCAACGGGAAGACGCGACTGGAGCGTTTCCCAAAGCCGCTCCACCCGGCCTTTAGCCTGGGGTGACCGGGCTGGGATTATGGTGACACCGAGTTCTTTCATAGCCCTGCCAAATTGGGTATCATTACATACCTTGCCTTGCAGTTGATCTTCCACTGTCAGCTTTCCTGAATGTGTAGAAAGGAAGATGGCATGCCGGTCGCAATAGAGGCTGATGGGGATGCCAAAATGGATCAGTGTTTGGTGGATTACTTCAAAGTACCCGTGCAGGCATTCATGCTTCGTCAGGTAAAGGCCGGTAATTTTCCCTGTCGCATCATCGATAGAGCCATGCAGGGAATACATGGCCTTCCCCCCTAGCCAAGGGAAGGGTGATGCATCCATTTGAAGGAGCAATCCCTCCTGCAGTTTCCTTTTTCTCCTTCTGTGGGGCTTAAAACGCCTCCGTTTTTTAGGGCTTTGGATGTTTGCTTGGGTAAGGATCCCATAAAGCGTGGAGTAGCTTACTTTGATGCCCTCATGTTTCTCAATGAGCTCTTGAAAGTGTTTAAAGTTGGCATTTTGATACAAGTCAGATAGCTTTAACGAGATAATGTTTCTTCTTAAGTCTTCCGGAATCGTGTGGGCGGGAGGGCGGCCTTGGTTTTGGTGAACAATCGCATGGGGTTCCTTTTCTCTCACTCCATTTCTCAGTCGTATTACCTGGCGTTTGCTCAGGTTTAGGGCTGCCGCTGCCTCTTTTACAGAGAGCTTGCCTTCTAGGCTGTCCTGGATCACAGTATACTTCTTAATCTCTTCTTGTGACATTAGCACCTTGCCTCTCATAGGTGACATTATATCACGATAATTAACAAGGTGACATTATCACACGATAAACACAAAATTAAAAATTTCCACTTGCGCGGTTCGCTTTTGTCTGCTATAATTGTTCTCAAGTTTACTTTGCACAATTAATCTGCCAAAACATATATTGTAACAAAGCTGGGATGGGGAAGAAGCCTGGAGAGGCCGACAGAGAGGGTGCCACAAGCTGAGAGGCATCCCGGAACCGTGACAGGTGCGCCGCCCCGGAGCTGCCCGCTGAAAGGTAAGTAAGCGGAGCCGGCACTGCCGTTAAAAAGAAAGCGCAAGCTTGAGTGACCGGGCAAAAGTTTGCCCGGTAACCAGAGTGGTACCACGGGTATTCCCTCCCGTCTCTGTTTCTGAGGCGGGAGTTTTATTTTCCGGCACTTATTCTTTTCTATCGACGGAGGTGCGCAACCGGATGAACTGGGACCAGCTTTACGCCGACCGGGCCAAACTGATGAAAACATCGGAAATACGGGAATTCTTCAAGCTGACGGAGCAGCCGGAGATCATGTCTTTTGCCGGCGGCTTTCCCAGCGTTGACTTTTTCCCCATGGAAAAAGTGGCCGAGGTAATGAGTAGCCTGATTGAGGAAGAAGGCAGGTACGCTCTGCAGTATGGCCCCACCGAGGGCAACGTGGAACTGCGCGGTTACCTGGCAGAGAAGATGACCAGGGAAGGCATTGCGGCCGGCCTGGACAATATTCTCATCACCAACGGCTCCCAACAGGGCATGGACCTGCTGGCCAAAGTATTCTTAAACCCCGGTGACATGGTAATTGTGGAGGAGCCCGGCTACGTGGGCGGCCTTGGCGCCATTCGCAACTACCAGGGTGAACGGTTGCCGGTGCCTTTGGATGCGGACGGGCTGCGTACCGACCTGCTGGCGGCCAGGTTACGCAAACTGAAGAAGGAGGGGCGCCAGCCCAAATTCGCCTATATTGTTCCCAATTTCCAGAACCCCACCGGTATCTGCATGTCGCTGGCCAGGCGGCGGGAACTGCTGGCCCTGGCCCAGAAATACAACTTTCTGATTATCGAGGATAACCCTTACGGCGAAATCCGTTTTGAAGGTGAGCCGCTGCCCAGCATCAAGTCGCTGGATACTGAGGGCCGGGTAATTTACCTCGGTTCCTTTTCCAAAACTTTCATCCCCGGTATCCGGGTAGGCTGGCTGGTAGCCGATGAGCCGCTGGTGCAGAAACTGGCCTGCGCCAAGCAGGCTACCGACCTCTGCTCCAACTCTCTCGGCCAGCGGGTGGCTTACCGCTTTGCTTCCTGCGGCTACATCGACGCCCACGTCAACACCCTGTCCGAGCGCTACAAGTTCAAGCGTGACCTGATGCTCTCCTGCATGGAAAAGCATTTTCCAGCCGGTGTAACCTGGACTGTGCCGCAGGGCGGGTTCTTCATCTGGGTTACACTGCCCGAGGGCATGAATGCCCGGGACCTGTTGCTCAAAGCCATTGACCGCAAAGTGGCCTACGTGGACGGCGCCGGCTTTTATGTCAATGGTAACGGCAAAAACACCGCCCGCTTCGCCTTCTCCGAAGCCTGCCCGGAAAAAATAGCCCGCGGCATTGCCATCCTCGGCCAGCTCATGCACGAAGAAATGGCCAAGTTTTTAAAAACAGCTTAGGCACAAAGGTTATGTCGGGACAAATTGACCCTGACGGGGTAGCGTTATTTTCGTCAGGGATTGCCAAAGAGCCCGGGTCTTTCCCCCGGGCTTAACGTTTTGGGTTAGCAAAAAAAATCCCGCTTAGGCGGGATCAAAGCAGTGTCAGTCCTTCCGGAATCCAAGGTGACGGTTTTGGCGCAGGTAGCGCAGCAACAGGAGGCCAAGTCCGTAGACAGCTACTGTCTGGCCGGTGCCGATACTGAGGACCGTGAGCCAGTAGGGCCACTCCAGGAAAGTGCGGACGTAAATGCTGACCAGAAAGGCGTTGAATACTACCGGCGGCAACAGGGCCAGCATGGTGTTGCGGCGCAGGCGGTAAGTGGCCAGGGCGGCCAGCAAAGTGACCGCGCTGCCCCCGAAAACGTCAACCGGGCCGAGCGGGCTGCCGAAATTGGCAATTAAACAGCCGATGTAAAGAGCCGGTATGGCCTCAGGGAATAGCACGGGCAAGACGGTCAGGGCTTCCGCCGCCCGCACCTGGACAGGGCCGAATGAAATGGGCGCCAGAACCAGAGTGAGTGCCACATAAAGAGCACCGATTACAGCCGCCCGGACCAGGGCGGCAGTCGATTCACGCTTCATGGCATTGCCCCCTTTTTTAGTATACTGCTCCAGTTTACCAGTTATGATAACAAAAGAAAAGACAAAACCTGGTAAACAGGGGAGAAAATTTTTCTTGACAATAAGGGCTTTGGGGGTGTAGGATAGTAAAAAATAATACAGGCACTCTTATCCAGAGCAGGTGGAGGGACTGGCCCTATGAAACCCGGCAACCGGACCCGGTCACGGTGCTAATTCCAGCAGAAAAATTCTGGAAGATGAGAGTCGTTGTCCCCTGACGATTCATCTTCCTGTTTTAAGGAAGATTTTTTAATTCCAGGAGATGAAGCCAAGGAGGCGAAGAGATGGGAAAACTGAGGAGCTATGCCGAAATCAACGAGAAAATCAGCAAAGGACAGGCCGTGGTGGTCACCGCCGAGGAAATAATCGCCATGGTGGCTGAACACGGGCCGGAGGAGACGGCCAAGAGGGTGGACGTGGTAACCACAGGGACGTTCGGCCCCATGTGCTCCTCGGGCGCGTTTTTCAACCTGGGACACCCCAAACCGCGTATGAAGATGTCCAAAGTCTGGCTGAACCGGGTAAACGCCTATGCGGGACTGGCCGCGGTGGATGTTTTCCTGGGCGCCACCGAAATACCGGACACCGACCCGGCCAACCAGAATTTCCCCGGCGCCTTCAATTACGGCGGCGCCCATGTTATTGAGGACCTGGTGGCGGGTAAAGAAGTGAGGCTGGAGGCTGAGTCTTACGGCACCGACTGCTACCCGCGCCAGAAGCTGGAGACCACCATCAGGCTGAGCGACATCAACGAGGCATACCTGTTTAACCCGCGCAACTGCTACCAGAACTACAACGTGGCGGTTAACCTTTCTGACCGGACCCTGTATACCTACATGGGCATTCTGAAACCCAACCTGTGCAACGCCAATTACAGCAGCGCGGGACAGCTGTCCCCGCTGATGAATGATCCCGATTACCGCACCATTGGCATCGGGACGCGCCTGTTCCTGGGCGGCGGTGTGGGCTACGTGGCTTGGTACGGTACCCAGCACAGCCCCTGCGGTCCCCGGGATGAAAGGGGTGTGCCCCGCACACCGGCCGGCACCCTGGCCCTGATCGGCGACCTGAAGCAGATGCAGGCCAAGTGGCTGCGCGGTGTAAGTTACCTGGGTTACGGGGTGACGCTGCAGGTGGGCGTAGGCATCCCGATTCCCATCTTAGACGTGGAGACACTGATTGGTACAGCGGTGAGAGACGAGGATATTGTTGCTCCCGTGGTGGACTACAGCGAAGATTACCCGCAGGCCACCGGCAGGACGCTGGGCGAAGTAACCTACGCTGAACTGAAGAGCGGTAAAATCACGGTGCTGGATCGCGAGGTCCGGACCGCTCCTCTCTCCAGCTACCCCAAGGCCAGGGAAATTGCCGAGACTTTAAAGATGTGGATTCAAAAAGGCCAGTTCACCCTTACCGAACCGGTAGCCAGAATCCCGGCATCCGACTCCGGTGTCAGGTTAAAATCCCTGGCGGTAAAATAGGAGGGCAGAAACGATGAAACGAAAACTGGTGCTTCGCTTTCCCGCTGCCGTAGTGGAATACCCGTTTATCTATACGCTGGCCAAGGAATATAACATAGTGGCCAACATTCTCAAAGCCGACATCAACCCGCGCAAGGAAGGACGCATGGTGGTGGAATTATCCGCTGATGAAAAGAGCTACCAGCGCGGCGTTGATTTTCTCCAGTCGCGGGGCGTCATAGTGCTCCCGCTGGAACAGCAGATTGTCTGGGTGGAAGACCGCTGCACCCAGTGCGGAGCCTGCACAGTCATCTGCCCATCCGGCGCGCTCTGGATGCAGCGCCCGGAAATGACCGTTGCTTTCGACGGCGAAAAATGCGTGGTCTGTGAGCACTGCCTGAAAGCCTGCCCGGCCCGGGCGGTGGAAGCCCGCTATCTTTCGGGGGTTTGAAGTGGACTTTTCCCGCCGCACTTACCGGGAGGGCCTGTGTCCTCCCGGCTTCCATTGCTTCCAGGTTAAAATAAAGGAGACCGACCTTGCAGTGGCGGTGGACGGCGGGGGTTCGCTGTCCCATATCAGGCACTTCACCGAGTCACGCATCCTGTTTTACCGTGCTCAGCTGGAAGCTTACATCAGCCAGGACCCTGACTTTCGCACCACCCTCGAACCTCATCCTGTTTTGCCCGAAGCGCCTCCCATCGCCCTGGCCATGGCCAGGGCCGGTAACTTTGCCGGGGTGGGGCCCATGGCGGCGGTGGCCGGCGCCCTGGCCGAGCTGGTGGGCCGGGATTTGCTCAGAAAAAACAACCAGGTAATCGTGGAAAACGGCGGCGATATCTTCCTTAAAACCGATGCGGGGGGGAAAGTGGCGGTCTTTGCCGGCCCCTCACCGCTCTCCAACCGTATCGCCATCGAGCTGACCCCCCGGACCAAACCCTACGGCATCTGTACCTCCTCCGGCACTGTGGGCCCCTCGCTCAGCCTGGGCAGGGCAGACGCCGCCGTAATTATTGCCGAATCAGCCATCCTGGCTGACGCGGTGGCCACCGCCACCGCCAACCGGGTACAGACTTCCGCCGACCTGCATGCGGCCCTGCAGTTTGCCCGCTCCGTCCCCGGCGTGGAAGGAGTCCTGATTATAAAGGACGATAAGCTCACCGCCTGGGGCAACCTGCGGCTCACTTCAGCAGGGTAGCTGTGGCCGGTTATTGGTACTTGGCTGAAAAAAGGTCTTTACAATTTCTCTTATGTATTGTAATATACTAAACAATAAACCTAAACTTTACCTTCCATGACGGGAGAGAGTAGGACGGAGAGGCCGGTTGCAGAGAGCCGGAACAGGGCTGGGAGTCCGGTACTGAGCCGCCGTTTGAATGGTTCCCTGAGAATGCCGGCTGAAATCGGGAGAGAGTAGGCTTGGACGGAGCTTTCGCCGTTAAAAGAAAGCGGGTATCGGAGCGTTTATGTATCCCTGTACCCGTACAAAAAGAGGCCTGTTTTAACACAGGCAAACTGGGTGGCACCGCGGGAAACCCCGTCCCTTTGAGGACAGGGTTTTTTGTTTTCCCATAAAGTTTGCGCAAAGGGGTTGGTTGCCTGGGCCAGGCTGTCAGCGATAAACAGGGATGGATTTGTCAGGGTAAAGAACCATAAATTACTGGGAGGCTGAATTATAATGACAGTTATCAAAAAAGTCAATCTGCCCGATACGGAGATTCCCCGGCAGTGGTACAATATTGCTGCGGACATGCCAAACCCCATGCAGCCGCCGCTGAATCCGGCCACCGGCAAACCGGCGTCCGCGGAGGACTTGGCTCCTGTCTTCCCCATGAACCTGATTGAACAGGAGATGAGCACAGAGCGGTATATCGACATTCCCGGCAAGGTACTGGAAAAGCTGCTGCTCTACCGGCCCACACCTCTGAAGAGGGCTTACGCCCTGGAGCAGCACCTGCAGACTCCCGCAAAAATCTACTATAAGGACGAGTCGGTCAGCCCTGCGGGCAGCCACAAGCCCAACACCGCCATTGCCCAGGCTTACTACAACAAGGAGTTCGGCATCAGGCGGATAACTACCGAGACCGGTGCCGGGCAGTGGGGCAGCGCCCTGTCCTTCTCCTGCGCCCTCTTTGGCCTGGAGTGTAAAGTCTACATGGTAAGGGTAAGTTACGATCAGAAACCTTACCGCCGCCTGATGATGCAGACCTGGGGCGGCCAGTGTGTCCCCAGCCCCAGCCCCGATACAAGCTTTGGCCGGAAAATGCTGGCGGAGGACCCCGACTGCCCCGGCAGCCTTGGTATAGCAATCAGCGAAGCCATCGAAGATGCGGTCACTTCCAGGGACACCCGCTATTCCCTGGGCAGCGTGCTCAATCACGTGATGCTGCACCAGACCATCATCGGCCTGGAAGCCCAGAAGCAGTTCGCCCAGATAGGCGAATATCCCGACGTGGTGGTGGGATGTGTGGGCGGCGGCAGCAACTTTGCCGGGCTGGCCTTCCCTTTCCTCCGGGATAAAATCTACGGCAAACAGGTACAGGTAATCGCAGCCGAACCGGCGGCCTGCCCCACCCTGACCCGCGGCCCCTTCGCCTATGACTTCGGCGACACCGCCGCCACCACGCCGCTGTTGCCCATGTATACCCTGGGACACAACTTTATGCCCCCGGCCATCCACGCCGGCGGCCTGCGCTACCACGGCGCCTCCCCCCAGGTCAGCCAGCTGGTGAAAGACAGGCTGATTGAACCGCGGGCCTATGACCAGCTGAAGACTTACGAGGCCGGTGTCCTGTTTGCCCGCACCGAAGGCCAGATCCCGGCGCCGGAGACCTGCCACGCCATCGCTGCCGCCATAGAGGAAGCCATGAAAGCCAAAGAAGAAGGAGTGCAAAAAACTATCGTGTTTAATTACAGCGGCCACGGGTTGCTGGACCTGCCCGGTTACGCCAAGTACCTGGAGGGTGAATTGTCTGGCTTTGCCCTGCCTGAAGAGGAGATTAACCGGGCCATCGCCGCCATCGCCGGCCTGCCCGGGATCTGCACCGGCGAATAAACCAAAACCAAAAACCTCTCCAAAACCTTTAAGCCCTCTCGCGGAGAGGGCTTTTTTTGCAGTATGCACAAGGTATTGGGTTCAATAAGGTTTTACAACTTCTATGTCGCTCATCGGATAATGCTTTGTGTTCAGGGTATGTAATCTGGCAAATGTGTGTTTGGCTGAAGCAGCTATGATAGCATCAGCCATGTTAACGCCGTGACTTTTTCTGTATTTGTTAAGATATATCCCGGCAGACCGGGCGATTTGGTCTGTAACCTCGATTCTTTCAAAACCTGCTAAAAAGCGCTCCAAAATACTCTCTTCCTCCGCTCGCATGCCACATAAAAGTTCAATCCTGGTTATGACAGAGCAGGCCAGCGCTATGCGGGAGCGAATGCAGTTTTGGAGGAGAAAAGTAGCTTCTGCTTTGCCCTTTAAATGATCGATAAGAATATTTGTATCAAACAAAGCAATCATTTCGTGTGTTTCTCCAGGCGGGTGTTCAGTTCACTCCTTAAAGCAGTTAAATATTCCTGTGAATCGATGTCATCCCTGTTTTTCCATATTCCGCTTGTTTCAATGATATATTCGGCATCTTCCAGGTTATTGTCGGTTATATACCTGTCAACAGCTTCCCTGATAAGTTCCGCCAAAGCCTTCCCTTTTCTGGCCGCCAGCTTATCGAGCGCTCTTCTTTGTGTTTCCTCAAGATATATCTGAGTCCTTTTCATTTGTTAACCTCCATGAAATGATGTATACATTATGATTATACATCAAATGTATTTATGCTGCAACACTAAAAAAGAAGCAGCCGGCAAACAACAAGATTAACGGGGTTTACAACAACAACTGTTTGATTTAAAAAGCTTGTCTGTTTTTCAGGGTATGCCCTTTTTAAGGTAGCGGGCAGGTTAGGGACACAAAAGATATTCAGCAACACATCTGAAAGCGCTAAAGAAGCCTTGATTTTATCAGGGTTTTTAGCTATAATAAATAACGCGCCGGCATAGCTCAATTGGCAGAGCAGCGGAATCGTAATCCGCAGGTTGAGGGTTCGAGTCCCTTCGCCGGCTCCATTAACAAGTTACTGCAAGGTCAATGGCCCTGCAGTTTTTTATTTGCCCGCAACGCCGCAAGACATGGTGTCATCTCCCCCGTCCCCGTGACACTGGTTATTCTTTATTGTGAAAAGAAGGTAATTTATCAATTATGTTGAAATTACTGCAATTAATATCTGTTCTGCCGGAAGATAACTCTGATTTAAGCCTGACGGGACTGGAGGCTGCCATGAAAAAAGAGGACAGGCTGCAAATGCTGACCACGGAGATGGAGCAGTTACTGTATGCCATCTCGCACGACCTGAGGGCGCCGCTGCGGGCGGTGGAAGGTTTTTCCCGGGTTTTGGCGGAGGACTACAGCGACAGGCTGGGCGAAGAAGGTGCCAGGATCCTTGGTATCGTATTGGATAACGCCCGGCAGCTCGATTGCATGGTTTCCGATTTGTTGGCGCTCTCCCGCATAACCCGGCAGGAGATTAAACTGTCTGAAATTCACATGGCGGACTTGGCCGAATCAGTCTTTCTGGCAGTGACCGACCCGGAAAAAAGAGCCCGTTTCCCGCTTACGGTGCGGGAGATGCCGGCTGCCCGGGGCGATGTGGTACTGATAAAAAAGGTCTGGCAGAACCTGTTTGACAATGCACTCAAGTTTTCCCCCGGTGATAAAGTCTGCCCCGTTGAAGCGGGCGGGTATACAGAGGGAGCATACCATATCTATTATGTAAAGGACAGCGGCATTGGCTTCAGCCCGGAATACGCCAGCAGAATTTTCGGTGTTTTCCAGCGCCTGCACAGCGGAAAGTTTGCGGGTACCGGCATGGGGCTGGCCCTGGTACATAAGATTATCAGCCGCCACGGCGGGCGGGTGTGGGCCAGGGGGGAAGTTAACCGGGGAGCGCAGGTATTTTTTTCCCTGCCGGTGATCCCGCTGCCGGAAAGAGACCCGGACTTGCCTGAAATAGCCGGGGGTGATCACCCCGGGGTGCTGAACGAAATTATTCTAAAACTTATTCTGAATAGCCTGCCCATCGGCATAGCCGTCAACTCGCTGAGCCCTGCGGTAACCTTCTCTTATATGAACGACAACTTCGCCCGGATTTACCGTACAAGTAAAAAGGATTTGGCAGAACCGGATTCTTTCTGGGAAAAAGTGTACGAAGACAAGGTGTTCCGGGAAAAGATCCGGCAGCAGGTGCTGGAGGACTGCGCCAGCGGCGACCCCAGGCGGATGCACTGGGCGGAAGTGCCGCTGCAGCGCCAGGGGCAGACTTATTATATCACCGCCAGGAATATTCCCATCCCGGGCACGCCGCTGACCATATCCACAGTCTGGGATGTTACCGACTACCGCCGGCAGCGGGATGCCCTGCTGCAAGAACAGCGTGAAAAAAACCTGATTCTGGACAATCTGTCAGAGCTGGTCACTTATCTGGATACTGATATGCGCATTATCTGGGCTAACCGCATGGCAATTGAGTATCACCGGAAGAAGCCGGAGGAGTTTATCGGCCGCCAATGCTATGAGGTGTGGCACAATTACAGCGAACCCTGCGCGGGATGCCCGGTACAGGCCGCAATTAATACCGGCGGGGTTTGCCGCGGTGAAACCAGGTCGCCCGACGGCCGCTACTGGCAGGTCAACGCCACCCCCATCCATGGTCCCGACGGCAGGGTAACCGGTGTGCTGGATACCGCTTTGGATATTACCGGGCTGAAACTGACGGAAGAGGCCCTGAAGAAATTAAATGCAGAACTGGAGCAGCGTGTACGTGAGCGGACGGCGGAGCTGGAGTCCCTGATCAGGGACCTGGACGCCTTTGCTTATTCTGTGTCCCACGATTTACGGGCCCCTTTACGCAGCATCGACGGCTTCAGCCAGGCCATTCAGGAGGAGTACGGGGACAGGTTGGACGAGCGGGGAATGGATTATTTATGCCGGGTACGTGCCGCCAGCCAACACCTGGATGTGCTGATCGACGACATGCTGCGGCTGTCCCGGGTGTCACGGCAGGAAATCCGGCGCCGGCGGGTGGACTTAAGCGCTATGGTCGCCGCCTGCCTGGACAAGCTGCGGGCGAGAGAGCCAGAGCGTAAGGTGGAGGTGGTGGTAGCCCCACAGCAGACCGCCCGGGGAGATGTGAGGTTGCTTGGCATCGCTCTGGAAAACCTGCTGGACAACGCCTGGAAATTTACGGTGGGGAGGCCGGTAGCCCGTATCGAGTTCGGGGTGACCCGGCAGAAGGGCCGGAAAGTATTTTTTATCCGGGATAACGGGGCCGGTTTTGATATGGCCTACGTCGGCAAACTGTTTAATGCCTTCCAGCGTCTCCATGATACCGGCCAATTTCCCGGGACTGGCATTGGGCTTAGCATTGTGGCCCGGGTAATCAGCCGGCATGGGGGAGAGGTCTGGGCAGAGGGGGAAACCGGTAAAGGGGCGACTTTTTATTTTACCCTTCCCCTGTAGCGGGGACGGGAGCAAAAATCCGGGCAGGCAGGAGGGTGGATATGCTTAAAAAAATTATTTTGCTGGTGGAAGACAACCCCAATGACGTGGAGCTCACCATGCGCGCCCTGAAGCGCAACAACATCCTTAACGAGGTGGTGGTGGCCCGGGACGGGGTGGAAGCGCTGGACTATCTTTTTGGGACGGGAAAATACGCCGGGAAGCCGTTGGAACCGCTGCCCCAGGTGGTTTTGCTGGACCTGAAGCTGCCGCGGGTTGACGGCCTGGAGGTGCTAAAGCAAATACGCAGCAACCGGCGCACCAGCCTCTTGCCGGTGGTTATCCTTACTTCTTCTGATGAAGAACGGGACCGGATGGAAACGTACAGCCTGGGAGCCAACAGTTACATAAGGAAGCCGGTCAACTTTGAGCGTTTTATGGAAGCGGTGAAACACCTGGGGTTGTACTGGCTGGTCCTCAACATGCCGCCTCCCGGAGTGAATCAATAGGCCTGCCTGCTGCGGGCCGGGGAGAGGAGACAATGACTGAAGGAGCTGCACTAAGGGTACTTTTTGTGGAAGATTTTGCTTATGATGCGGAGCTGGCGGCACTGGAGCTGCGGCGGGAGGGGTTGGTTTTTGAGGCCCGCAGGGTGGAAACTGAAGAGGAGTTCCTTCAGGCTTTGGCGGAGTTTGACCCCAGCGTGGTAATTTCCGATTACTCCCTGCCCAGCTTTGACGGTATGCAGGCGCTGAGGCTGTCCAGGGAAAAGGCGCCTTTTCTGCCTTTTATTATCCTTACCGGATCCATGAACGAGGAAACGGCAGTGGAGTGCATGAAGGCCGGGGCGGATGACTATGTTATCAAAGAACACCTTACCCGGCTGCCGTTTGCGGTCAGGGGGGCAATGGAGCGGAAAAAAGCGGAAAAAGCCAGGCAGGAAGCGGAAATCACCCTGCGGGAAAGCGAGGCAAAGCACCGCACCCTGTTTGAGACCATGAAGCAGGGGGTGATTTACCAGGATGGAGAGGGGCGTATTGTTTCCGCTAACCCGGCGGCGGAGCGCATTTTAGACCTCAGCCTGGCACAGATGCGTGGGCTTAAATTCACTGAGCTGGATCTCCGGCTCATAAGGGAGGACGGGACGGATTTCCCCCCCGGGCTGCATCCCCTGCAGGAAGCCTGGGAGAAAGGAATTGAAGTGCAGGACCTGGTGGTGGGTATCTCCAGCCGGTCAGACGGCCGGCTGATCTGGGCCAACTTCAATGCCGTTCCTCTGTTCCGCCCCGGGGAGCCGGTGCCCTACCAGGTTTACAGCACTTTTGAGGATATTACCGGGCGCAAGCAGGCGGAGGAAGCCCTGCGCAGGAGCGAAGCGCTGAAAAGTTCCATTATCGAGGCCATTCCTGATGTTATTATCCGCTACGACCGGAAAGGTACCTACCTGGACATTTTTGCCCGTGAGAAAGAAAAGCTTTATTTTCCTTCCCACCAGCTGCTGGGCAAGACAGTCAAAGAGGTTTTGCCGACGGAAGTGGCGTCAGGCATCATGGATTGCCTGGATTCCGCCCTGCTGACCGGGCGCCTGCAGTCCATGGAGTATGAATTGGCTACCGTAGCGGGCGTTTTGGATTTTGAAGCCCGTTTTTGTGCCAGCGGGCCCGGGGAAGTGGTGGCCTGCATCAGGGATGTGACCGAACGCAAGCGTTATGAGCAGCAACTGAAACACCTGAGCCTGCATGACCAGCTGACCGGCCTGTATAACCGCACTTATTTTGAAGAGGCCATGGAGCGGCTGTCCAAAAGCCGGGAATATCCCATCACCATTATATCGCTGGACCTGGACGGGCTGAAACTGATTAACGATACGGTGGGGCACAGCAAGGGTGATGAAACGCTGGTCAACTGCGCCAGGCTGCTGCGGCAATCGCTGCGGAGCGCTGACGTGTTGGCCCGCATCGGCGGAGACGAATTTGCCGCCATCCTGCCCAAAACCGATGCGGCGGCGGCTGAGGCCATCTGCCAGCGGATACGGGAAAGAGTGCAGGAATACAATATCTTAAACCGGGATTTGCCGCTGAGCGTTTCGGTGGGCGTGGCCACGGCGCGGAAAAAAGGAGAATCGCTGGTCAGGCTCCTGAAACAGGCGGACGATTTAATGTACCGGGACAAGCTGTACCGCGGGGCCAGCGCCCGCAGCAAAATCGTGGAGTCGCTGCTGGCGGCGCTGGCGGAACGCGATTTTGTCACGGAAGGGCATACCCGGCGGGTAGCGAAACTTTGCCAGAAAGTGGGGGAGAAGGCGGGCCTGACTTCCCGTCAGCTGGCCAACCTGAGCCTGCTGTCCCAGGTCCATGACCTGGGCAAGGTGGGCATACCGGACAAGGTGTTGTTTAAACCTGAGCCACTTAATGAAGAGGAATGGCAGGTTATGCGCCTGCACCCGGAAAAAGGCTACCGCGTTGCCCTTTCCTCTCCCGAGCTGGCTGAGGTGGCTGACCTGATTTTGAAGCACCATGAGCACTGGGACGGCAAGGGTTACCCCCTGGGGCTCAAAGGGAGGAGCATCCCGGTGGAATGCCGGATTATGGCCATAGTAGATGCCTACGATGCCATGACCAACGACCGGGTTTACAACAAGGCCCGTTCCCGGGAGGAAGCGATAGCGGAAATCAGGCGCTGTGCCGGCAGCCAGTTTGACCCGGAAATGGTGGACATTTTTCTGGCGGTACTGGAGCAGGGGTGTCCGGGTGACCAATTGGCACCAAATCCGGATAAAAAGCCTGTTAACTAAAAAGGCTGCAGGGCGTATGCCGCCCTGCAGCCTTTTTTGGGTGTCACTTCCCCCGTCCCTGTGGTGCTTGGGGGGTGTCACTTCCCCCGTCCCTGTGGTGCTTGGGGGGTGTCACTTCCCCCGTCCCTGTGGTGCTTGGGGGGTGTCACTTCCCCCGTCCCTGTGGTGCTTGGGGGGTGTCACTTCCCCCGTCCCCGTGGCGCTTG
>DYEY01000051.1 GCA_020725465.1 Dethiobacter sp. | reverse complement strand
GTCACTTCCCCCGTCCCTGTGGTGCTTGGGGGGTGTCACTTCCCCCGTCCCTGTGGTGCTTGGGGGGTGTCACTTCCCCCGTCCCTGTGGTGCTTGGGGGGTGTCACTTCCCCCGTCCCCGTGGCGCTTGGGGGGTGTCACTTCCCCCGTCCCTTTGGCGCTTGGGGGGTGTCACTTCCCCCGTCCCCGTGGCACGTGGCGGTGCCTTCGCCGCGGCGGGGGTCGGCGGTGCCGGAAAGGACCCCTGTTTCCGGGTCCAGGTGGAGGGCCGCCACGCGGCCGAAGAACCAGTCCGGGTTGCCGGTTATAATTTCATAGCCTTTGCTCCGGAAGAGGGCGGTGGTTTCGCGGGGGGCGCCTCTTTCCACGTAGAGTTTTTGGTTTTCCGACCAGAAGCGGGGGGCGTCTACCGCTTTGGCGATGGGTTCGCCGAAGTCCACGTGGCGGACTATGACCTGGGTGAGGAAGGCGGGTATGCGCCGGCCGCCCGGTGTGCCGATGACAAGGACGGGTGTCCCGTCTTTAAGGAGCATGGTGGGGCTGATGTGGCTGAAAGGGCGCTTGCCGGCCTGGTAGTGGTTGGGCGAGTGCGGGTTGGAGCTGAAATTGTTGAGCTGGGTGTTTAAAAAGAAACCGCCGGCCTGGAGGCCGTAACCGAAAAAGTAACTGATGGTATTGGTGACGCTTACCCAGTTGCCGGCCGCGTCCACCACCACGGCGTGGGTGGTGTTGTCGGAGGGGCGGTCCGGGTCGGTATAAGGCAGCAGCGGGATGTGGCCGCTGTCTATCTGGTTCAGTTTTTCCCGTATGTAATCGTCTCCCAAAAGCTCGGCAAAAGGCACCTGGACAAAGTTCGGGTCGCCCACATAGCTGCGGCGGTCGCTGTAGGTGGCCCTGAATACCCGTTCCAGCAGGTAGTCCACTTCCGGTCCCGGCCCGGGCAGCTGGTAGTTTTCCAGGATTCTCAGCTGCTGCAGGAGGTTGAAGCCGCCGGCGGGGGGAGGTACGGTGACTACCGTATAGCCACGGTAGTCAGCTTTAAGCGGTTCCCGCAGCAGCGGCCTGTAACCGGCCAGGTCCCGGGCGCTCAGGTTCAGGCCTTCGGCGGCCAGGGTGGCGATGATGGCCCTGGCAATCTCACCCTGGTAAAAGGCAGCGCTGCCTTCTTTCATGATGCGCTCCAGGGTCGCCGCCAGCGCCGGTTGTTTAAGCGTGCTGCCGGCGGCCAGGGGACGGCCCCGCTGGAAGAAATCGCGGCGGGCGTCTGCCCCCCTTGCCAGCTTGGCCGTATTGTTGCTGAGGCGGCGGCTCAGTTCAGGAGAGACGGGGAAGCCGTCGCGGGCCAGCCGGTAGGCCGGCTCGATAACCTGGCGGTATTCCATGGTGCCAAAGTCGGCTACCGCTTTTTCCAGGCCGCGCACAAAACCGGGGATGCCGGTGCCGGGCCAGTTCATGATTTTGCCGGGGTCCGGTGCCGGGGGGGCTGTTTCCCGGTAGTCTATGACCACCTGCCTGTTTTCGGCGGCCAAATGAATCAGCATGATCCCGCCGCCGCCAAGGCCGGACCCCTGGGGCTCCACCACCGCCAGGGCGTAGGAAACGGCGGCGGCGGCGTCCACCGCGTTGCCCCCGGCCCGCAGTATGGCCAGGCCGGCTTCCACCGCCAGCGGGTGGGCGGCGGCGACGCCGTAAGGTGAACCGGCCGGGCCGCCGCCGGCTTGCTGCCGGGAAGGGTTGTGGCCGGGGGGCGGCGAAACGTGGGAAAGGCTAAGGCCCCGCAGGGAAAAGCCGGTGCTTTTCAGCCGTCCCAGGGTCTGGCGGGCAGAAAGGTAATGCCAGGGCTTTGGTGCGAGCGGCAAGCCTTGGTTATAGCTGAGGGGATATATCTCCGCCCGGCAGCCGCCTTCATAGAGGGTAAAAACCACGTAAGCGCCGCTTTGGCTTCTCCGGTCCCCGAGGAAGGAACCGAGACCGGGAACCACCAGCGCTTCGCGGTAAATCTCCGGGGGCTTAAGCCCCTGGGGGTGGTGCCCGATAACCAGGCGGGCGCCGCTGTCCACTGCCTGCCTGGCAAGGTGGTCAAAGCGCCGGTCGTCCCATTCCCCGAGCCCGTCCGGGCTGAACTTGACAATAATCATGGTTGCGCCGGCTTTTTCCGTTATGGCGGCGGTTATTTCTTCCTCGGAAATGTCCAGGGGGAAATGGAGCAGGAGAATTTCGTTTTCCCGCCCGGACAGGTCCAGGACAGAAAGTTGGCGCCGGAGGGCATCGGGGTTTTGGCCGGCTGCTTCTTCGCCTTGGTAGTAAGGAAGATCTTCGGCAGCCGGGAAAGGAAGGGTTGCCAGGCTGATACCGGCGGACCTCAGGCGCCCTTTTTCCTGCTCCGACGGATAGGAATTGGCGTAATGGGCCAGCACCGTTACGTTTTCATCGGCTGCCACAACAGGCGGGCGGAGAAGGTAGCGGGCCAGTGAAGTGCCGTCTCTGGCTATTTCGCCCAGGATTACGATTTGGGCCAGTGGCTCTTTCCCCGGTGTGGCTGCGGCGAAACCGGGCAGAAGGGCGCTAAACCGGAAAAAGCCGGCTGCCACAGCGGCCAGCAGCAGGAGAGCCGGTGCCGTTAAACACAGAAGGCGTTTCATAGTCGCGCACCTGTTTTCTGAGGATACTAAAGGTAATACAGGTAGGCCAGCAGGGCCAGGTGAGTCATGCCGCCCAGGAAAAACATGCTGAGCAGGGTGGGGACGGCTCCCTGGCGGTCCACACAGTTGGCGATCAGCCCGGGGATGATGAGCCCCACTCCCTGCAGGGAAATGATATGGAGCAGGTTGTATGGCAGCACCGAACGCAGGAGAAGCTGGACAAGGAGCGCGGCCAGTATCATGGCGCCGAACTTGCGCCGCCCGTAAAGAATAATAAAGCGGCCCAGCAGCCGGACCACCAGGTAGGCAAGCATGGCCACCACCAGCAGCCCCGCCAGCGCCGCGGGACGGTCAAAAATGAGGGCGAGGAAGGGAGGGACGATGATGCCGGCGGGTATAATGCCAAAAAGGTCTGCAAAGATTATGCTGAGGACTATCCCTACCACCATCGCCACCATTATTATTTCGTTGCCAGCCACTTGGCTTCGCCTCCCCGCTGGTCGTCTTCTTCCAGGGCCAGGCACAGCTCCCTGGCCAGGCCGCCGTAGTTGCCGGCGCCGAAAAATACCGTCCCTCCGCTGCATCTCTCCCTGAGCCGCCGCCGCACTTCCGCCGCGCAGAGCCCGCCCAGATCCAGCACCTCCCGGTAAGGGAGCTGTCTGGCCCTGGCCAGGACCGGCCCGGTCACCTCCCCCATGACCCAGAGGCTGTCTGCAGGCATAAAGGGGAGCGCGTTCCTGGCAAATTCCCCGCTTCTTTCCACCCGGTCACCGCGGCAGTTCATCAAAACCACGGTCCGCTCATTTACCAGGCCTTTTTCACGGAAGTGGTTCCATATTTTTAAGGTGGAAGCGCTGTCGTTGGCGGCAAAGGCCTTAATCAGCACGCCCGCGGCTGGTAGGCCGGCGGCGCTGCTGATTCTTTGCAGGAGCAGCACTCCCGGGTCGGGCCGGGCTTTCAGCATACCCCTCAGGGCGGTCTCTTTCTTTATGCCCAGCGCCATGGCGGTGGTGAGTGCCAAGGCCAGCGTTTCCGGGAACACCAGGTAGGGAAACCTGGCGGTGTAGCCCCGGGGCAGTTCCGCTGTATCCGCCACCAGCAGTTCCGCCTGGCGGCGGCGTGCCGCCTTTTTAAAATATGGCAAAAAATCTCCGGGGACGGTGACCAGGAGCCCTTTTTCCGGTATGGTACGGGCAAAGGAGGCGGCGGCCGCCTCTAAGGTGGGCAGCACATCCAGGTGGTCGGGCAGCACGTTTACTATCACCGTGACATTGGCACGCAGGAAATGGCGGCTTAAAGCCTCCTGGTAGCTTGGCTCCACCGCCATGCACTCCGCCACCAATGCTTCGGCACCCCTGGCGGCGGCTTCTTTTACCAGCCGGCGCACCTCGTTGATATTCGGCCCCTCCGGCCTGCGGGCCAGCGCCGTCTCAAAGGAGGTTATCTCGCCGCCCGGTCCCCGGTTAAAACCAAGAAGGCGCGGTTCGCTGCCGGTTGTCTTGCCCATGGCCAAAGTGCCGTTCTCATGCAGGGCACCCAGGACAAGGCGGGTTACGGTGGACTTTCCCCTGGTGCCGGTAACGGTTATGCGGTGCCTGATCCGGGACAGCCTCCGGTCAAGGACCGCTCTCTCGGCAAGGCCGAGCCCGACGCCGAGCGCCAGAGCGGCGGCGCCGGGAAGCAGGCTCAGATGGGACATCTGCTCACCCCGTTGTATCAAGACGTATAATTCACCTGACATTTTTAACATCGGCGCTTTGGCCGGTTTTCTTTAGAGGCAGTTAGAAGCCCGCAACAGGCAAAAAAACTGCCCGCGGCGCCGGACATTTTGCCTAAAGTTAATCGATATCGGGACGATTATATAAGTGTAAGGAAGCAAAGGTGGTGTGGCAGGTGAAAATCAACGATATAACTTCCCGGTTGCTCAAACCGGCGGATCAGGAAAAGCCGTCTGCGGCCAGGACAACGCCCTCCGACCGGGAAAAAATTGCCAAAGAAGCCCTGGATATCTCGCCCGCCGTTGCCCGGGTGCGGGAACTGGTAACAAAGGTGCTGGACAGCCCTGATGATTCCGGCAGGGTGGAAGCGCTGAAGGAAAAAATCGCCAAAGGCGAATATGTGCTGGACAGCCGCCTGTTGGCCCGCAGGATGCTGGGTAAAGACGATTAGGAGGACCTGACTGTGCAACACAGCCTGGTGGCTTTATTGGAAGAGGTAAAAAAAGCCCTGGCCGACCTGGCGGCTGTTACCCGGGGCGAGGCCGACGCCATAGTGCACCACAGCCTGGCGGAACTGGAGGCGCGGCGCAGGGAAAAAGAGGCATTGCAGGAGGTCCTGCTCCAACTGGAGAGAAAGTGCCGGGAAGCAACGGGCGGGCTGACGCTGCGGGAGGCGATAAGCGCGGCTCCCGAGGCCGAGCGGGCAACACTGGCTGCCTTGCGCACGGAGTTAAAAGCGGCGGCACGGGAGCTGGTCTCCCTGAACGAAGTCAACGCCCTTTTGTTAAAACAGGGGTTGGCCTACTTCAGGCAGATGAGGGAAAGCATAACCGGCGGGTCCGGCAACTATAACGGCAAGGGGCGTCCGGCGGATGAAAGCAAAGAGGGTTTGATTGTCAGCGACCGTGCCTGACCTGCCCGGTAAGCGGCAGAGGATGACAGCGGGTACGGCCAGATAAGACGGGAGGATTTGGTAATGTCCACATTCTTTGGCCTGAACATAGCGCGCCTGGGCATGCAGGCCCAGCAAAAAGCCCTGGAGGTTACAGCCCATAATATCGCCAATGCCAACACACCGGGGTACAGCCGGCAGGTGGCCCGGCTGGTCCCCACCCAGCCCATTCCTTATGCCGGGGGCCGGGGGATGATCGGCAGCGGCGTTAAAGTCGATGAAATCGCCCGGGTCAGGGACGAAGTCCTTGACCTCCAGATCAGGAAAGAGCTGCGTACCCTGGGGCGCTGGGAATCCCGCCGCGACATACTGTCAAAGGTGGAACATATTTTCATGGAGCCGTCGCCCACCGGTTTTAACTCGGTGTTAAGCAGCTTTTTTGAGAGCTGGCAGGAGCTCAGCCTGAGCCCCGGCGCATCGCCGCCGCGGGCTTCCCTGATCCAGAACGCCGGCTCTCTGGTCAATTCGGTACGCCATATCAATGAACAGCTGAAAGCTGTCCGGGACGACATAGATTTCCAAACCAGCCTGAAAGTCCAGGAAATTAATACCCTGGCCGAACAAATCAGGGGACTGAACAGGCAGATTGTCAGCCTGAACGCCATTGGCGGCCAGCCGGCGGACCTCATGGACCGCCGCGACCTGCTGGCTGACAGGCTGGCGCAGATTGTTGATTTTAATACCGTAATCACTGAAGGGGGCGCCCTCAATATTTACCTGGGCGGGCGCCAGCTGGTGGGTGACGGCGTTGTCAACCGCCTGGAGCTGGTGACCGGCGGCGGCGACGGTAACTGGCCCCTGGGCCCCGGTATAGTCTGGGAAAGCGACGGGCGGGAGGCCAGGATAGCGGGCGGTGAGCTGGGGGGGCTGCGTGAGGTCCGGAACATCCAGCTTAGAACCTATATGGAGGAATTCACCTCGCTGGTTTTTGGTATCGCCAATGCGGTAAACCAGGCGCACCAGGAAGGGGCAGACCTCTATGGCAACCCCGGTCTGCCTTTCTTTACCGGGGATTACCTGGAGGACCTTGCCATAAACCCCGCCCTGGCCGAAGACGGGCGCCTGATCGCGGCGGCGGGGCCGGGGAACCCAGGCCCCGCACCCGGCGACGGCAGCAACGCCCTGCGGATCGCCCAGCTTCGCCACGCCAAAATTATTATCGATACAAACGAGCCCGACCTAAAGCAGAAATTAAAGCCGGACCCCCAGGGAGTGACCACCTTCGAGTCTTTTTACCGCGACAATATATCCCGGCTTGGCGTTGATTCCCGCGAAAGCAAGCGCATGGTGGAAAACCAGAATGCCCTGCTTGTGATGATGAACCAGCGCAAAGATGCCGTTTCCGGTGTTTCCCTGGATGAAGAGCTGGCCAACATGATCCAGTTCCAGGTTGCCTACCAGGCATCGGCCCGCCTCATCGCCACGCTGCAGGAAATGTTCGACGCCATAATAAGGTTGTAGACGGGAGGTAGAAAAATGAGGATCACCCACCGCCTGGTGGCCAACACCGTTATCCGCAACATCCATTTCAACCTGGACAGGATGCACCAGGTCCAAAACATGCTGTCCACAGGTAAAGTGCTGCACAAGCCTTCCGACGACCCCATCAAGGTGTCCCGGGTCATGGGCTACAACTCCGCCCTGGACCAGAACCAGCAATACCGGAGGAACATAGACTCCGCCCGCTCCTGGCTGGAGGTCACCGAAGGCGCCCTGCAGGGCGTCAACGAAGTGCTGCAGCGCGCCCGGGAGCTGGCCATTGCCGGCGCCAGCGGCACCATGCCGGAAACCGCCCGCCAGGCCCTGGCCAAAGAGGTGGACGAGCTGACCAACGTCCTGGTCCAGCTTGGCAACAGCAGCTACGAAGGCCGGTACCTGTTCGCCGGGTTCCAGACCAGCACCGTCCCCCTGGTGCGGGATAAATCGCTGCTTGGGCTGGGAGAACCGGTGAGCGTTGTCTACCACGGTGACCGCGGCCGCATCAGCTGGGAGGTGGCCCCCAGCGTCACCATCAAAGGCAATGTGGACGGCCAGGATCTGTTTTTCGACTCCGGACTGCTGGAAACCATGGACAGGCTGGTGCAGGGCCTGGAAACCGGCGATGCCGGCGCTGTCCAAAGCGCCCTGGGCGGCCTGGACAGCGCCATTGACTATGTCCTTGACAAGCGGGCGGCCCTGGGAGCCATTGTAAACGGGCTTAATGTCTTAAATCACCACCTGGAAACGGAAAACCTGAGCTTTACCGAGCTGCGCTCCCGGCTGGAAGATATCGACTTTGCCGAGACCATTATGAACTTCTCCGTGCTGGAACATCTCTACCGTGCTTCCATCGCCACCGGGGCCAAAATAATACAGCCCAGCCTGCTTGACTACCTGCGATAATTATGGAAGGTGATAAAATGCAGCATCGCCTGACTTCCGGGATCAGGTTGAAAATGGTGGAGGGAATGCCCGGCTTTGAGGAGATCCGTGAGTACTGCCTGCAGCCGGTACCGGGCAACCCCTTATTCTTCTGGCTGGAGGCCAAAGACGGGCCGGGCTTTGTCCTGACCAGGCCCGAGTTCTTTTTTGCCGATTTCGCTTTGGCCGTTGACCGTGCGGAGCTTAAAGAGCTTTCCGCTTCCGCCGTCACCGTTTATGTGATCGTCAACGTCCCGGCAAAAGTGACTGACATGACGGCAAACCTGCTGGCGCCCCTTTTTGTGGACGAGGAAAACGGCCTGGCCCGGCAGGTGGTGATGCATGAATCGCCGTACACCACCCGCCACTACCTCTTCCCACCCGAAAAACGCCGTGACTGCGGTTAGGAGGAGAGAGGATGCTGGTACTGGGACGCAAACCCGGGCAAAGCCTGCGGATCGGCGACGGCATTACCGTTACGGTGCTTGAAGTCAAAGGGGACATGGTCAGGATAGGGGTGGAGGCGCCCCGGGAGGTGCCTGTGCACCGCACGGAAGTCTACGAAGCCATTAAAAAAGAGAACAGGGCCGCGGCGATGATTAAACGCGATATCCTGGCGTCCCTGCCGGATAAAAAGTAACAACAGAGAGGTTGCGACCCCATGATTCAGGTACCCGTCGAAATAGCTTTAAAGTCAGGGGCCAAGCTGGCCAAGCCCATTTACGGCGCCTCCGGCCAGATTTTGCTGCGCGACGGGGTGGTGCTGGATAAGCGTTATGCCGGGAGGTTACAGAGCCTGGGTATCCAGTCGGTCTTTATCGAGGGCGGCAAGGTCAAAGTCGATGAGCCCATCGCCGCCGAAGTGCGGATCAAGGCTGCCCGGGCCCTTAGCTCGGTGGGGCGCGGCCATATCAACAAAGTCAACCTGTGCTCCATCGTCAGCGAAATCCTGGAAGACGTTTTGTCCCTGCGCGGCATAGTGGACAGCCTGTCCAGCATCTCCACCTATGACGGCTATACCTATACCCACTCGGTGGAGGTGTGCGTGATCGCCATGTCCATCGGGCTGCAGCTGGGGTACAAGCGCCATACCCTGCTGGAGCTGGGTATCGGCGGCCTGCTGCACGACGTGGGCAAGCTGAAAATCCCCTACCATATCATCAGCAAGCCGGGCACGCTGAACAAAAAAGAGCTGGACCTGGTTAAAAACCACCCCGTCCTGGGCTACGAAATGGTGAAAAACCACAGCCAGGTCAGCAACCGTTCCGCTGCCATGGTGCTGGAGCACCACGAACGCTGGGACGGCAGCGGGTATCCCGACGGTAAGGCGGGGAAAGGGATCCACCATTTTTCCGCCATCTGCGGCGTGGCCGACATCTACAACGCCATGACCACCGCCCGCAGTTACCGCCCCTCCTATCCTCCCCACGAGGTGTACGAACTGATCCTGGGCCTTGGCTCCACCCACTTCGATTATGATGTTATCAAAGCCTTTGCCCGGTGTATCGTCCCCTACCCCAGGGGTTCCCTCATCAGGACCTCCGACCTGCGTATCGCCCAGGTGGTGAGCAACGACACCGAACACCCCTACCTGCCGGTGGTGGTCTTCCTGGACGACCCGGAGGACAAAGAGGTAAACCTCCTGGCAGCGGGGCTGACCGTCAAGTCCGCTGTCACCCTGGAGGAAAAAGAACTCAGCCTGCTGAACCGCCAGCTCCCCGTCCCCGCCGATGAACGGTGCGCCAGCTGAAAACTGGCAACATAAAAGTCCTCCCTCCCGGGGAGGATTTTTTACGCCCTTTGCCATTTACACCCGCCCGGCCAAAAAACGGGGAAAGGGGCCCTGTTGTCAGGGCCCCCGGCGGGGATGTTACCCGAGGAGCTGCAGCACCGTCTGTGGGGCCATATTGGCCTGAGCCAACATTGCGGTGGCCGCCTGGTTTAAGATGTTGGACTTGGTAAACCGCATCATTTCGGCAGCCATGTCAATATCTCTGATTCTGGATTCAGAAGCCTGCAGGTTTTCAGCAGACGTTCCCAGATTGCTGATAGTGTGCTCTAAACGGTTTTGAACTGAACCCAGCTTGGAACGCTCGGCTGATACCTTCAATATAGCTTCATCGGCAACCTTAATAGCAGTTGAAGCCTGACCCTGGGTTCCCACCTGCAAGTTAAATACGCCTAAGGTAGTCGCCCTCATGTCTTCTATAGACAAATTCATAGACTGACCATTATTTGACCCGATTTGGAAAGTAGCAGACCCATCTGAACGCGCGTCCTTTGCCTGATCTCCTACTTTGAAATTAGACAGCACATTGGATGCAGCTTCTTTTCGGGTGCCGTCGGACGCTTTCACTTCAATGGAGAAACCGTTAATTTGTCCCGTTGTGCCTTCTGTTACAGCGCTAATGGTTATTATTGTTGTTCCATCTATTGTTGCAACACTAGCTGTACCTACGGTGGTGTCACTCTGAATTCTTGTCAAAAGGTCACCAAGAGTTTGATTGGTCACATCAGTAACACTGAATGTAACTAAACGGTGAGTGCCGTTTACGGACCAGGATGCCACAATGGAATCATCGGTTGAAATCCCCAGGTTATTACCATTGGCATCTGCAAGATTATTAAGAGTAGTTGCAGCAACCATCGACGAATGCAAACTGCCGCTGTTTACAATAGTGCCGGCTGCAGCTGTCTGAGCTCCTCCAAGGCTGCCGTTCAGTAACTTTTTAGTGTTAAACTCAGTGGTATTGGCAATGCGGTCAATTTCTCTTCCCAATTGATTTATCTCATCCTGGATATTTGAACGATCTTGTGCGGTGTTGGTATCAGTGGCAGACTGTACAGCCAACTCCCTGATTCTTTGCAGAATGGCATGAGTTTCGTTTAAGGCACCTTCAGCGGTTTGGATCATTGAAATGCCATCCTGGGCGTTTCTAATGGCTTGGTTTAAACCCCTGATCTGGCCTCTCATCTTTTCGGAAATCGCCAGACCTGCCGCGTCATCACCGGCACGGTTGATACGAAAGCCTGAGGATAACTTTTCCAGTGATTTTGCTCCGGCTACCTGGTTCAGCGTGAGCTGACGATGGGCGTTCATGGCCATAATGTTGTTGTTGATTCTCATTTTTTATTCCTCCCT
>DYEY01000050.1 GCA_020725465.1 Dethiobacter sp. | reverse complement strand
CACCGCAAACCCGCGCCCGTGTTCCCCCGCCCTGGCCGCTTCAATGGCGGCGTTTAACGCCAGCAGGTTGGTCTGTCCGGCCACGGTGGTGATAATATTGACAATACTGCCGATTTCTTCAGACCGTTTGCCCAGATCCTGGATCGAACCCCGCAGTCCCTCCACTATCTTGTTTATTTCTTTCATCTGAGCGGTCACGTCTGTGATGGTCTTATCCCCGTCCCTGGCTTTGGAGGCCACCTCAGTGGTAATCCTTGCCATTTCCTGGGCGCTCCCGCTTAGCTGCTGCGAGTTGCCGGCAAATTCGCCGGCACTGGCAGCCACCTGGTCAATGGAGGAAGTGGTGGATTCCACTGCCCCTCCCAGCCCGTCGGCCGCCTGGGTGACCCCTTTGGCCGTCTCCACCGCTTTGCGCAAAAGTTCTTTCAGGCTCTCGTTCATGCTGTTAAAAGAGGCAGCCAGCTGCCCGATTTCGTCCTGGCGGTTATTGACATCCACCTGCACGGTAAAATCGCCCGCCGCCACCGTTTTGGCCACCCTGGCGATATTTTCAACAGGACGGGAAATGGATAGAGCCATAAAGTAACCGACCGCACCGGTAACAGCGGCAGCAATTAGGCCAATTAACAACATCAGATTTCGCATAACAGCTATTTCCGCAAACGCTTCTGCTTGGTTTATCTGAACCACCATGCCCATAGGCATATCGCCCATCCTAAAGACACGTACAGTGCCCAATACCCTGTTACCCAAATAATTTACGTAGTTCCCCTGGGCTACGAAGTTTAAATTACCTGATTTGATGGGTTCCGAAAGGGTCTGGGCAGGCCAAGTTGTGAAGCTGTGCTGGAGCATGGCTCCTTTAGATAACTCCCCATGCTTGAGATTGCTGTAGAGCAGTCCGTATGAATTAATTAAATAAGAATCAGCAGTTTTACCCAGGTTCTGCAATCCTTTATGAACAATCTCGTCAATCCCATTAGCATTCAGTGAAAGGTTAATTGTGCCAACGATATCCCCGCCACTGCCACCAGCCCTGACTGGAGAAATAACGTTTATTACATTGTCATTTTCAATATAAGAGTAAAAGAGGTCAGACCAGGCCACCTGACCTTTCAGCGCTGATTTGACATAATCCCGCTGTGATATATCCTGTCCGATAAATTTATCTACATTAGCAAAAACTACTCGACCTTTTATGTCAGTCAGGTAAAACAAGGCATAGCCCATCTCCGTCGTAACTTCTTTGCTGATGTTGCTTAGTATCCTGACCCGTTCAATCCAACGGGGGTCTTCCGTGTTCCAGTCTGCCTCTTTTAGGATGTTTAAACTCTGATAGACATCCCTGGTGGAAGCCAAAACCACTGCATTATTTCTGACATTTCGAAAGGTATCTTCCAGTTGTTCTTTTACCATGTTAGTAAATGTTAAGTTGGTTTTCTGAACCTCCTTTTCTATGTTCCCTTTGGCGTTGATGAAAGAGATTACGCTAATAGCTGCTATTGGAATTATGCTGACTACCAAGAACACTGCAACCAGCCTGAATTTTAAACTGATTTTTTTAAACATTGGCCCTATTCTCCTTTCATTTAAATTTTTAATTTACTTTATCGTCCTGAAAGAGAAAGACTTAAAAAATTTGGCAGAATTCATTTTAAAAAATAGACTCTGGAAACTTTTTTTCTAAAAATTAGAGCACTGGTAACTCCGGAAGTCGGGATCGCCCAAATCGTTCTTTGACAGCTTCATATGGCAATAGCAAGAAAATAAGCATCCAGAACCCAAAAAAAAGCAGCATGAAATAAGCCCTGCCGGTGACTAACTTTTAGACCTTGTTCAGTGCCAATCAGGCAGCTTTATGAGTTATTTAAGAAAGAGGGTTCATCCGAGAATACTTACCTGAGCATCAAGGTGCTGATTGATGGCAGCGAGAGAAGCGAACCAAAACCAACGCTTTTCCGCCCGGAAACGTAGACTTTCGATATCCACCACAGGGTGGGGAATTTTCTCCGTTAAAAATGGGGAATTTTCATTGACAATAACACATCTTGACTTCGTAGTCTTCAAGCAGCATTATGAGACTTTTTTCAGCTGCCAGGAGGCCTTCCCGGACTCCAACCGAGGTTTCAGCCGCTTTCATAAGCCTGGCAGCACGTTTTTTGCCCAGTGGCCGCAAGCCGGCCTTCTTCCAGTGAGCTACAATGGCATCTGTGCCTTTTTCCAGCACTCTTTTGGGGGTGGGGAACTCTTTTAAGGCAATGAGTGCGCCCTGGCCTTCCCAGTCCTTAAATACCTTGTTAAACTCGGGGAAGTAGATGCTGATCCAGCGCTTAACCCTGTTACGTATTCCGTTGAGCAGCTTCATAATGTGCCGCCCATCCAGGGGCGGATAACCCGCCCGTGCAGCTGTTACGGATTCCGTTGAGCAGCTTCATAATGTGCCAGCGCGCTTCCATGGATGTTCTAAGTTCACTGTAGATGCCTTCAGGGATGTAAGGGACCAGATATCTGCCGTCTTTTACCAGCATAGCAATGGTTTTAGGGTCCTTGCGGTCATTTTTGGTGGGATTATTGTCATCCAGTTCTTTGCTTCTTTTGACGTGAAACGGGTTTACCAGTACAATTTTCATTCCGAGATCCTTAAGGTATTGTGCAAAGTTTAACCAGTAGTGGCCGGTAGGCTCCATGCCGATTAATACAACATTCTTGTTATGTTTTAATTTCAGTTCATTAACCCAAACTTTAAACCTTAGAAAACCCTGAACATCATTAGTGATTTTAATCAGCTTTCCAAGCTCAATTCCCCTAAAATCCAGAGCTCTGGCATGGTGTGTATCACTGGCCACGTCTACACCGACAATTATAGTCTTATCGGTGATTTGCAAAATCTTTTCATTTTGGTTATTCTTCATGACAGGCACCTCCGTAGATTGAGATTTGTGTTTTGCAAATCTGCACAGTCTTATTCTATCGTGAGGTACTTACTTTTTTCAAACTCGGTTAATAATCATTACAGGAATGCTCCTACAATGTTTATTTTGAACATTGTAAGAGAAGTTCCCCACAAGGTGGTTGAACCCTTTAGCCGGCAGAATGTGGCCGGAATAGTGGCCGAATGACACCGGAATTACTGGCCGAATGTGACCGGAATCAGTGGCCGAATCTGGCCGGAATATGCATATTTTAGGCAATGCTTCTTTTGTTGCTGGTTCCAGCCGGTATATTCATCTCTAACAGTAATTTTAAAAGAAGCCCTGTTATAGCTTAAGGCTGCGATAGTTGTGCCTTTGTAACAAACAAGGTATTTAATTCTCGGACCAACCATTTTTTCATAGCTGAGGAGTGACAGACTGAAGCACCGTATAAACACGGTGCTTTCACTTTTTCCTATATGTGCTATGTGCCCGTGAGCTTTTCTTTAGTGCCTGATTACATTCAAATAGTAACCACTGGTGGTGCCGTGTTGGTATTCCGATTCAAAGAAGATCTCGCCGTTGTGTGCTTCGATGATGGCTTTGTTGATATAAAGTCCAAGGCCATAGCCCTTTTTGGTGGTGTCGGATTTATAAAACAAATTGAAGATTTTCTCCCGCTCTTCTGCTTTGATGCCTGTTCCGTAATCCCTGAAGCAAGTCAGGATTCTTCCGTCTTCTTCCTTTATGATTAATATAATGACTGAATCTTCTTCTGAAAACTTAACGGCGTTGGACAGGATATTGTTGATGACCCTGTGAATTTTTGTGATGTCAACGGCCAGGGTTTTGTTAACATCAATGTTTTTGTAATCTATCTCCGGGATGAACCGGCGTTTCTGATTATTTGCGTAGTTTTCAGAGTTATAAAGGACTATGTTTATATAGTCCGAGATTTTTATTTCTTTTAAGTTCACTTTTATATTGTGTGCTTCGTATGTGTTATCTAAGATATCCGTTACAATGTTTTCAATCTGTTCGGTACGGTACTGGATTCTCTCTATATATTCCTTTGTTTTGTCCGGATCTACCATCTCCATGCTGAGGGCTTTGCTGTAGCCCTTAATCAGGGTTATGGGTGTTTTTATGTCGTGGGAGAGCATTGATAAAAAGCGGGAAGTCCCCTGGTATGTTTCGTCTAAATGCTGGATCAGGTTTTGTGAATTCATGGATATGATATTACTTTCGTACTTAATGGATTCAAAGATTTTTTTTAAGTTGATGCGCATTTTATCCAGCTCTTTGCTAAGTCTGCCAATCTCATCCTGGGTTTGTATGTTAATGGCGACATCAAAATTACCCTTTGCGATACTGGATATTCCGCTAACCAAAGCTTCAATGGGGCGGGAAATGGATCTGCTCAGGTTATAATTAATGAGGATTATCAGTAAAAGGGTGGCGAGGAGAATATAAATCATCTTGCTGCGCATGGCATACGCCGGATGAATAAAATCAGATAATGGTGCTACCAGAACAAGGTTCCAATCAAATCCTTTGATGCTGGAATAAGCCGCAATATATTCTGCACCATCAACTTTAATTTCAAAGGCTTCCGAGTTCTGGTTTTTTGATGATAGCACCTTTAAAATGTGGTTAAGGACGACTAATTGATCTTCATCTTTTGGGCCTGTGATAAGGTTGTAACTGTCGTCCAGCAGTATGGCGAATCCATTTTCGCCATACTTTATACCATCTATAATTTCAACAATGTAATCCACGTAAATATTGGCAGCAATGACTCCTTTGCGTTCCTGTAAATCAATACTGGACGCAATAGCTGTGACATATTCCTTTTTATGGACATCGTGGTAAACAGAGGTTGTTATATAGTTCTGGTGATTAATGGCTTTCTGATACCAGGGTCTTTCAGACACCTGGTAGCTTTCATCAGGTACCCACCCGTATGCATCCAGCATTTCATTGAGGTCCGTACCTATGAATATACTGATGAAATCGTGGTTAATATCGGAATAAACCCTTAAGAGTTGGATGATTTCCTCATCAGTCATTTGCTGTCTCAGCTGCGTTTTGAGTTCCATGAGAATTTTTGACTTTTCCGAAAGCCAGGTATTAATTATCTCTGAGTTGTAATAAGCTGATTTCTCACCAAAGTCTTTCGCCTGTTCTTTTGATGATTTAACCAGTGAAGTCATACTTATGAATGTGATGGGAAGGGCTGCAATCATGCCGATAATCATCATCATCACCAGTAATTTGGTGCGTATTTTGACGATCATCTTACAGCGCCTTCAAAAACATAACCTACACCCCAGATCGTTTTGATGTACTGGGGTTTTTCAGGGTTATTCTCTATTTTTTTCCGAAGCCGTTTAACCGTTGTATTGACTAAATTTTCATCGTAAAAGGAGTCTCCCCAAACACTTCTGAGGATTTGATCCCTGCTTAAAACTATATAGGCATTCTCAATAAGGTAAAGCAAAAGTTTGAATTCCTTTGATGTGATATTTATATCCTCTTTGTTTTTATAGACCTTATAGCCTTTTTTGTAGATAGCAATATCTCCGAAGGTAATGATTTCATCCTTTATACTGCCCTGGTTATAAGACCGTGTTCTGCGGATATTGGCTTTGATGCGGGCTACGAGTTCCACCGGATTAAATGGCTTGGTAATATAATCGTCAGCACCTACCCCCAGGCCGAGCAGCATATCATTCTGGGAATTGTTGCAGGTTAAAAAAATAATGGGAATAAAGTTGGTCTTACGGATTTGTTTGCACAGTTCAACCCCATTCATTCCACCCAGGTTAATATCCAAAACCAAAAGTTCTATATCGTCTTTCAGGAGCTCCAGGGCTTTTTCAGCGGAATCGGCTTTTACAACTTCAATTCTTTCGATTCTTAAAAAATCTTCGATCATTTCCGCGATTTCAATCTCGTCATCGACTACCATGATTTTACACATGTTCATCGCCCTTCCGGGTTTTTCTTTGATTATAACATATTCAGTGCTTTAATGATCCTCTCAGGTGTTGCGGGGTAGTCGGTCAGGTTTGTGCCCAGTGCATGATTAATGGCATTCATCAAAGCCGGTGCCGGCGCCACTGCGGCCAATTCACCTATGCTTTTGGCGCCGAAAGGTCCCATCGGTTCCCCTTTTTCTATAAACAAAGTCTTGACTTCCGGCATGGAAGGGGCATTTATAATGTGATATTTTGCGAAACCGCCGGTTTTAAGCGCCCCGCTTTCGTCGTAGACCATTTCTTCGTACAGGGCCATTCCCAGACTCATATGAGCACCGCCCTGCAGCTGCCCTTCAGCCAGTGTCTGGTTAATTACCTGTCCTGCGTCCTGAACAACCAGAATATCTTCAACTTCTACCATACCTGTATACCGGTCTACTTTGACTTCTATGAAAGCAGCGCTGTATACACTTGGATTAGCCTTGGACTTATATTCCAGGTCAACCTTAAGGGTGGTTTGATACTTATTTTCGCAGAGGGTGGCAAAACTGCCATAATCCATGGCTTCGGTTGATTCAGTTCCGATTTTGCCATCTTCAAACCAAACCTCAGCATCCGTACAACCAAAGGCAGTTGCGTAGAATACCGCCATTTTTTTCTTTAGGGCTTCGGCAGCCTCTTTTACCGCCCCTCCACATACAAACGTCACCCGGCTGGCTTGAGTGCCTGCTGAATCATAAGGTGATAGAAAGGTATCGGCTTGAGGCACATTTATTTGTTCAGGTGGTATGTTCATAACTTCAGCGGCAATTTGTTGCATGGTTAAAACTGTGCCACACCCTAAGTCATGAAGCGCAGCCCTCACCAAAACTCTGCCGTCAGGCATGATTTGCATTGTAACGTTGATAAAATCAGGAAATGCGCCGTGGTAACCATTGCCGTGAGCGCTGGCCGCTACCCCCAGTCCGTAGGCAAAACGGTCTGAGTTTTTGTCTTTTATGGTTTGCATCCTCTCCTGCCACCGAAATTGCTCTTTTCCCTTTGTGAGGCAATCTTTGATGCGCGCGTTACCGATTGCCGGCGATCCGATCTGGTCAACTGCTCCTTGTGCATATTCTTTGGGGTCAACAGCATTAAGGATTCTGAAGTCAACCGGGTCCATCCCAATTTTTGCCGCAGCATTGTTGATGTTGATTTCACTGACGGCATGAACCTGTGGTGAACCATATCCTCTGCAGGCTCCACCCGGTGTGGTGTGGGTGTAATAGGTCTTTCCTGTATACCTCTGATTTTCGATTGTGTATGTTCTGAAAGCTTTCTTACCTGCCGCCACGGCGATGGCGGCACAATTGGTCAGATAAGCGCCGCCGTCAAAATCGATTTCGATTTCACGGGCGACAATCTTGCCATCCTTGGTTATCCCTGTTTTAACTCTTTGGCTGGAGGCATTGCGGGTTCTGGTGGCGGCAATGGACTCCATGCGATCCATAATGATTTTAACGGGCCGTCCGGTTTTCTGAGCTGCAAAGCCGCATATCGGTTCCAGTACCGGCATCCCTTTGCCGCCAAAGGAGCCCCCCATGTCCGTTTTTACCACACGAATTTTGTAATACGGCAGATTAAGGGCACGGGCAGTAATATGCTGTACCTGGAATACCACCTGGCAGGGGGAATAGATAATAAGGTTTCCGAAAGTGTCGACTTCCGCCATACACACGTGATTTTCAATGGCCGCATGATGGATCTTTGGGGTGGAACCGGTATCTTCTATAATGAAATCGGCTTTTGCAAAGCCGCTTTGGACATCTCCGCAGGCAAATTCCGTTTCAAAACATAAGTTGGTTTCACCGGCGACTGTTACTGACCGTTCTTTGGCTGATTTTATACCAATAACAGCAGGCAGCTCTTCATATTCAACAATCAGAGCTTGCCGTCCTCTTTCCGCGGCTTCCATGGTATCCCCCAATACCAGGGCGATGCGGTCACCTACGTGTCTGGCCGTTTCATGAAGAATGAGTTCATCTTCCTTGCCGGCTAATCCGGGGTACCAGTGATTGGAATTATAGGGCCGCTTTGGCACGTCTTCATAGGTAAAAACCGCTCTGACGCCTGCAACGGCCCAAGCCCTGGCTGTATTAATACGTACTCTGGCATGGGCTTTTTGGCTCGTTACAAGTTTTCCAAAGAGCATGGCATGGCGTTGCATATCCCCGGTATACTTCGTTTTGCCCAGGATTTTGTCTTTGGTGTCAGGGCTGCTGATACGCTTCCCGATGTATTTAAATTCATTTGCCATCATATCAACCCTCTCTGATTCGCAATGTCATCAAACACATCACTGATTACACCCTTAACCGCAATTCTTTTATAAGGTCTTGATGATCTTGTCGGAATTGCTTCATCAATCTGCCTGGAACCCAACTCAAAAAGTCCCGCCATTAATGTTTCATTCCATTCCCGGCCGATGCAGTGTTTCTCCATGTCGGCGGCTCTTACTGCCTTAGTTCCGATTGAGCCGAAATACATGGTTGCTTCGGCTATATATTTGTCTTGGAAAACAATCCGGGCCGCCAGGTTGATTTTGGATATGGTCACACTCTTTCTGCTACCGACTTTGGCGAAACCGGAATGAACAGCATTGCTCCCGACTGGAATCCATATTTTTATCAGTACTTCGTCCGGTTTAATTTGTGTAAGACCAATTCCCAGAATGAACTCCTCCAGAGGCAACTCCCGTAATTCTCCCCCTGAATTAAGTAAAACAACGGTAGCTCCCAGTGCCAGGCATGCTGTAACTGTATCAGCGCTCTGAGAAGCGCCGGCAATATTGCCTCCGATAGTGGCACGATTGCGTATCTGCGTTGATCCCACTGTTGCAGCCGCTTTGGCCAAAGCAGTGGCGTGGCTTCGAATAGCAGGGGATTCCTCCAGCCCCGCCATGGTCACTGCTGCACCAATTTCAATGCAGTCATCCCTGGTCTCAATCTGTTGCAGCGCCTCCAGATGAGTTAAGTCAATGGTTGTGAAATCCATGATTCCCTGCTTCTTAATATCAATTAAAAAATCAGTGGCGCCTGCTACAAAGTAAATGTCACTTTTGTCTTTTTTCTGCTGTAATAATTCTGTCAGAGCCTGAATTGTTTCCGGAGCGTAAAATCTGTTTGAATTCATGTTATCGCTCCTTTATATTTCTGATGGCTTCGACAATCTTGTTATATCCGGTACATCTGCAGAGGTTTCCTTCTATAGCTCTTTTAATTTCTTCGTCGGAAGGGTTGGGATTCTTGTACAACAAAGCTTTCGACGAGATAACCATTCCCGGTGTGCAGTAACCGCATTGTACAGCTCCTGATTGGACAAATGACTCCACGAGGGGTTCCAGTTCGCCTTTTCGGTCCAATCCTTCCACTGTGGTTACCTCGCGGCCGTTTATCTGCCCTGTCAGCACCAGGCAGGACATCACGGCTTCCCGATCAAGAAGCACGGTGCATGAACCACACTCCCCTTCGCCACAACCTTCTTTGACACTCTGTAAGTTCATATCATCCCGTAAAAAATCAATCAATCTTTTATTGGGGTTGCATTCTTTCTGCACGGGCTCCCCGTTGATTACTACCTTTATTATCATTGCCACACCTCCAACAGCTTGTTAGCCATCTTATCTGTAAATTATAGTAGGAAATTCTGTTATAACTTACAGATATTTATGACTTTTTTATGACAAATGACCCGCGGGTTTTTACTTAACCGTTTATTCCTACGGGCATTATTTAATGGACTTGTGTGTCTTTTAAAAGCAGCTTACAATTATGACATTTTGACATCAAAATTATATTGAAAAGTCATAATTAGTCATGCGATAAGCATATAAATCTAAATTTACCTGCAATATACTTTAGGGTAGACTCTCGGAAACCCAGCCCTAAAAATTAGAGTTGTGGTAACTTCGGGAGTCGGGATCGCCGCAAATCGTTCTTTGACAGCTTCATATGGCAATAGCAAGAAAATAATCATCCAGAACTCTAAAAAAAGGCAGCATGAAATAAGCCCTGCCGGTGACTCACTTTTTAGACCTGGTTCAGGGAAAATCAGGCAGCTTTATGAATTAGGCCTAACTTAAGAAAGAGGGTTCCTCCGAGAATACCCACCTGAGCATCAAGGTGCTGATTGATGGCAGCGAGAGAAGCGAACCAAAACCAACGCTTTTCCGCCCGGAAACGCAAACT
>DYEY01000049.1 GCA_020725465.1 Dethiobacter sp. | reverse complement strand
GCCTGGAGCTGAAGATGACCGAGGCTTTCGAGCATATCTACGGTTACCAGTGCGACTGCGGCCAACCCATCACCATGCGGGAAGCAGCCTTCCTTTACGCCCTCTACCGCCTGGCCGACGCCATGAAGATACGGGGTTGGTTTAAGTAACAGACTAATAGGTGATTGCAAAAAGGGAGTGACTGCAGCAGCGGACACTCCCTTTTAAAATGTCAGACTCTGTTGTTTAATCGTGTCATGCAGGAGGAAAACTATGGAAAAAGTGATATACCGGACTTCCTGAAAAAGATTGGCCGGGGTCTCCCCACTGACCTAAACCCCGGCGGCCGGACGGCCTTCCCTGTCCCAGCCGCGCAGCCGGTAGTAATCACTGACCAGCCTGACTAATTCTTCTTCGGTGATCAGATGCTCCCTGCTTTTACCGATGGGTTCCCGCATAAGCCTGGGAGGCAGGGTATCGTCTTTGCAGGTTACCCCTTCCCTCAGGTTAAAGCGCCTGGTATTGTCGGTAACGTTGGCTGCTATCCGCTGCAGGCCTGTTTTATCAGGTTTTAACCCTGTCAGCGCCCTGACTACTGTAGCCAGGTCATCCCAGGTTATCAAATCCCGGAAGAAGCGGCAAAAAATCATGGTATCAAAAAGAGTAAGACGGTCTTCGAAATCTATAAAGAGTTCAGCTTTGCCCTCAATGGCTCCCGGCTCAATCATGCCGGCCAGTTCCGGTTTATAAAAGGTGGCACGCAGGTGACAGGCACCGCGGTCAGAAACGGCGTAAGCCAGGCCCATTCCTTTAAGTACCCGGGGATCGTATCCAGCCGGTTCCATACCCTTGACGTGGACTGCCAAATCTTCCAGCCCCAGTTTAAAAGCAGCCTGCCGGATGCCACGGGCAAACAGTTCTCCCTCACCTTCCCGTGCGACGATTTTTTTCAGTAGCCTGGCTATTCCCTCCGTGTCACCGTAGGCAGGAGCGCCTTCCAGCCTTCCCCGCAGGCCCGCTTCGATGGCAAAGGCCGCCAGGTTGCCGGCAGTGATGGTATCTATACCCAGGCGGTCGCAGAGGTCATTCAGATAATGGACATCCTCCAGGTTATCCAGGCAGCACAGGCCGCCGAAAGCATAGATGGTCTCGTATTCCGGGCCTTCCAGCGTCAGGCCCCTGTGCCTGCCTTCTTTCACCGTACTGAGCTTGCCGCAGCCGATGAAACAGTTTCGGCAGGCTTTGGCTTTGACAACAAATTTTTCTTTCATATAGTCAGCGTTGATTTTGGCCGCGTTGTCGTAGCTACCCTCACTCCAGTAGCGGGTAGGGAAGGCACCGCTGTTATTGACAATATTGACCATCATGGGCGTGCCCAATTCACGATAAGCCAGCACGCCGGGATTGCCTTTCCCCTTTTCTTTCAGTGAAGCAATGTAATCAGCCAGCAGCGCCGGGTCCGCCACTTCCGCCTCCCTATCGCCGCTGAAGGCTATACCTTTAACTTTTTTTGAGCCCAGTACTGCTCCCACGCCGCCCCGGCCGGCACACCGCCAGTAGTTGTTACTGATGCAGGCAAAGGAAACCAAGTTCTCGCCCGCCGGCCCGATGACCACCGACTGGACGCCTTTTACCCCCACCTCAGCATTTATGCCATCTTCAGCAGCGTAAGAATCGCTGCCCCAAAGGTGCCGGGCCTCACGGAACTCCACCCCGCCCGGGTGAACGTGCAGGTAAACCGGCTCCTTGGCCGCACCGGTAAGCACTACAGCATCATAGCCGGTAGCTTTCAGCATCGGCGCCACGTGCCCTCCGGAATAAGATTCACAGTAGACACCGGTTTGCGGCGATTTGGTAAAGACGCCATAGCGGCTGGCCGCCGGAATCTTGGTGCCCCCGGCCGGGCCGGTGGTGAAGATGATAACATTTTCCGCCGACAACGGGTCGGTACCGGGAGCAAGATGTTGCAGCAACAGGTGGGTGCCCAGGCCCTTACCGCCCAGCACCCCAGCCAGCACCTGGTCTGAAACAGGCTGTTCAATGTAAGTCTTACTGGCCAAATCCACCAAGAGGTATTTATTGTAGAAACCAAACATACTCACTGCCTCCTTTAGAAAATACTCTAATCAGAAACAGATCGAAGGGTTCGAGAATCAGGCTAACATGTTCCTATTTGAACAGGGCAACAAATCCATTTGTAAACCAGGGCCAGTAAGTAACGAGGGCCAGAGGAACGCACAACACAATGGTAAACATGATGGCATACCTGGAGAGTCGGTCAACGGAAATTCTGGATATGGCAGAAGCCACAAACAGGGTGGTACCATAAGGAGGTGTCACATAGCCAATGGCCAGGTTCATGACTATAATCACGCCAAACTGAAGAGGTGTTACACCCACACTCTGCACAACTGGAAGGAAAATTGGTGAAAGTATGATAATGGCTGGAATGTTATCTATGAGCATACCCACAACCAATAAAAAGATATTAATAATTAAAAGGACTAAAAAAGGACTGTCAGTAAGCGTGAGAATTCCATGGGATATACGTTGGGGTACATTTTCCAGGGCCAGGTATTTTGCCATTGCACCGGAAAAACCAATAATAAAAACGATTACTCCATTGAGGACAGCCGCTGTATAAAAGCATTTAATCAGCTTGTTGAAATTTAACTCTTTATATATGAACAACCCGATAAAAAGGGAGTAAACAACAGCAATGACGGCTGATTCAGTGGGAGTGAAAATGCCGGAATAGATTCCGCCCAGTATTATGACCGGGGCGAACAATGCCCAGATGCCATCCTTTATTGTGCGTGCAATGTTCTTAATGGTTGGCTTGGTATCACTGCCCCGGTAGCCCTTTTTTCTTGAGATAAAATAGCAGGCAATCATTAATACAATGCACATTCCAATCCCGGCAGGGATTCCGGCAAGGAATAAATCGCCGATGCTCACACCTACAGTAACACCATAAACAACAAAAGGAATACTTGGTGGTATGATTACCCCGATAGAACCGGCAGAAGCAATCAGCGTAGCACTGAATTCATCCCCATAATTTTTTCGTTTCATCTCAGGCAGCATCAGTGAGCCCACTGCTGAGGTAGTAGCCGCCCCAGATCCTGAGATGGCTCCAAAGAAGGTAGCTGTGAGAATAGAAGCCATGCCCAAGCCTCCTGTGATCCAGCCGATAAAGGCATCGGCAATATCAACCAGCCGCCTGGCAACACCCCCTGCACTCATTAGGATTCCAGCCAGGACAAAGAAGGGAATGGCCATCAGGACAAAAGAATCAATACCGGTAAAGGCATTCTGGGACACAATCCGTAAAGAAGTGTTAGTAAATACGACAAAGGTGAAAATAGTGGAGGATGCTATGGCATACCCGATGGGTAGTCCAAGGGTTATCAATAAAAGCATGAAACCAAACATAGCCAGTATTTCCATCAGGTCTTCACCTCGTTTTTGTCAACAGGCAGTCGATTGCTTTTGTCACTAAGCAATACCTTCACGCTTTCCACCATTTTAACTATCAGTCGGATGCCTACTACCCCACTGAAGGCAGGAACAGATAAATATCCAATCCAAACAGGCAGTCTCATGGCTGGTGTCACCACATTTAACCTCATTTGTATCTGGACAATCTGGATACCATAATAGGCTACAATCAAGGTAGTTATAAGCCAGATGGAAAAAACGATGAGGTTGAGAATCTCTTTTGATTTAACTAATCCTCTTTTTTCTAAAGAAGCCGCCAATATATCCACCTTTAAATGGTCGTTGTCCTTTACACCGGCGCTTACACCCATCCATGAAAACCACACAAACAAATAGCGGGCAAACTCTTCCGACCAGGATAATGAATTATTAAATACATACCTCATCACTACCTGTGCAAAAATAACAGCGACCATGACCGCCAGTGCGATGATCAAAGAATAATACTCAATAAGGTTAAATATTTTTCCTAATCGGCTGATCAATCTAGTACCCTCCCCGGCAAGTCGCAGTCACTCAACTAAACAATGGTGGCCCGATGCCCATCATGTTATGATAGGCATCGGAATACCAGTGTTTGCAATCAAAAGATTGCTGATGAAATCTGAGGTTTAATTAATAACCAGCGGCTTTAAGCACTTTTGCGTCGATCTTGCCCCGGTAGCCATCGATTACGGATTGAACCGCTTGAATCATTTGTTCAGTAAACTCAGGGGAAGGTTGGTCCACCTGCACCCCAGCTTTTTTCAACACTTCGATGGCCATCAGATCAGCTTCCAGCGCCAGCACCCGCTGTTCGACCGTCGCTTTAGCAGCCGCAGCATCTACCGCGTCCTTTAGGTCTGAAGGCAGGCTGGCGTAAAAGTCTTGGTTGAGAAAGGTGACCATCTGTAAAGCGGTATGATTCGTTTCGGTGGTATATTTAGCCACTTCCTGGAAGTTGCCGTCAATCACATAGATGATGGATGTTTCCACTCCGTCAATGGTGCCCTGCTGCAAGGCGGTGTAAACCTCCCCGAAAGACATGGGGATGGGATTGCTTCCCAAGGCCTGCTGGGTTTTGATCAACAGGGTAGATTCCCCTACACGAATTTTCAGCCCTCTTAGGTCTTCCATGGACAAAATAGGTCTTCTGGTATTGGATACCGAGCGAAAACCGCCGTCAAAATAGCTGAGCACCTTCAGATTGATGGAAGCAGTTTCATTCGCCAGGATTTGGCCCAGGTCTCCGTCCACTTTTGAGGCCCAGTCGTCTCTGTCTACAAAGACAAAGGGCAGATCAAAAACTTCCCAGTTGGCCAAATAAGTACCGAAAAGGGAAGACATGGCCATGCCGCCTTCAATATTGCCCATGATGACACTTTCAATAATTTCCCGTTCGCCGCCCATGGCACCTGCACCCAGAATCTCCACTTTAATCCTGCCGTTACTTAACTCTTCAACGTGTTTTTTAAAAATCTGGACGCCCTGAGCTGCGGCAGTGAATTCATTTTCAATGTGAGCAAATCGTATGATATAGTTTTTTTCTGAGGGCTCGACACCCGGAGCATTGCCTGCCTTTCGGCCTCCGCAACCACTAAAAAGACCAAGCACCATAACGAGACACACAAGAACGGATAAATGTTTTTTCATTTTTTTCCCTCCTCTTATTTGTTGTGCTTTCTCGGAAACTCACAAAGAAGTCTCCAAGCCGCTTTTCAGCCTGGAGGCTTTTATTTTTCCTCCAGAATTCTCTGCAGCTTCACATGGCAATAACAAGAGATATTTAAAGATGACAGGTGTACAATACTGTCATGCAGTGCTACGTAAAACCATCCCATAATTTCGGGTTTACGTATAACTCATAGATTTAAAATCCAGCCATATTACTGGTTTTATTTTCTTATTGTCTTTTTAGCTTTAATAAAACTATTATCTTGCCATTGCCATATGAAGCTGTCAAAGAACGATTTGCGGCTTCTGGGAGTTATTTGCATAATTTTAAGAAGCAAAAATCTTGCCAATTATTATTCAGCTTCTCTTTCAGGGCAAACTATCTCATTTTTACAGCGAGTTAACAAAAGTGTATCAGAAGGATTATAGATTCACTGGGATGCAGCAACGCATTTTAAATAAAAAAATGCACTAATGCATTTTAGCAATTTTTCATTTCAATCCTTAGTGATACCGTATTTTTTTAGCTTGCGTACAACGGTAGACTGGTTAATTCTTAATAATTCGGCAATTTTATACGTGTTTTTAAATTGGATATAGAGCCTCTCCAGAATTTGTTTTTCAATCTCATCCTTTATAACCTCCAGCGGTTGGGAACCGAGACTGATTTTTTCCGTTTCAAACTGTTTCAGGTTGGTAATCTTGATAGTTTCCGGCAGGTGGTATGGCTCAATAATGTCATCACCGATTACGATAACAAGCCTTTCAATAAGGTTTTCCAGTTCACGAACATTCCCCGGCCAGTGATAGTTTTGCAGGAATACCAGTGCTGTATCACTAAGCTGTTTTGTTTTGCGATATTTTTGATTGAATTTATCTAAAAATTTTTCCGCCAATGGCCCGATGTCCTCTGTGCGTTGCCTAAGCGGCGGTATTTCCAGTGGGATAACATTCAGGCGGTAATACAGATCTTCCCGGAAGGTACCTTCTTCCACCATTTTTTTCAGTGACTTATTGGTTGCTGCCAACAAATGCACATCAAGCTTTAACTCTTTGGTGCCGCCGATACGCATGAACGTGCCTTCCTGAATCACGTGAAGAAGCTTAACCTGCAAGGCGGGCGGGAGATCACCGATTTCATCAAGGAATAGAGTTCCTTTGTCAGCCAGCTCTATTCTGCCTGCTTTGCCCTTGCGGTCTGCGCCGGTAAAGGCGCCCGGTTCATAACCAAACAGTTCGCTTTCAAGCAGATTTTCCGGGATGGCACCGCAATTGATGGTAACAAAGATATTTTTTGCCCGGGGGCTGTTATCGTGGATATAACGGGCTATCATGCCTTTACCCACACCTGTTTCACCCAGCAGCAAGACTACGGTATCCACTTCCGCCACTTTACGGGCGACACCCAGCAACTGTTTCATTTGCTTGCTTCTGGCAATTATGTGTCTGGCATTTATATCCTCCTGCAGGTGGAGAAGTTCCTGCAAGTAACGGTCTTTCTGCCTTTCTGTCTCCTCCAGTTCGGCTTTCAGCACATTGAGTTTTAGCGTATCCCTGGTATTAATAATAACGCGGCTGATAGTACCGTTTTTTTCAAAAACCGGTGTGCCGGTAACCAGAACCTTTTTTTTGTTTTGATATTCCTGCAGCACAGTTACTTTGCACTTTTGCTCCAACACTAGCCTGGCAACGGAAGGTTTAAACAAGCCTTCCCGTTCCAAATCAGCCACGTTCCTTCCCAGCACGCGTTCCACAGCTATGCCGGAATTCTCTTCAAAAACCTTGTTTACCCGCAGGGTAATACCGTTCCCGTCGGTTACGTAGATTTCGTCCGAGGAAAAGTTAATAATGGAATCAATTTCATCAACCAGTTCCAGGTTTAGCTGTTCCAGCGCCTGCAGAGATTTAAGCAACGAATCACTGTCAAGGATGCCACCGGGCGCCCCATCAGATTTTCTGACCAGAACCGGCCCTGACATCTTCCCTATTATTTCCCCCACCGGGACTTCTTCAGAAACTTCATGGTGAAAAGGCTGAACCAGGCTGCTACATAAGATATGGGCAATTTCGCGTGACATCTGCCTTGTGTGAATAAAGCCCATAATATGTTTGTCTTTTGTTACCAGACCGTATGACAGTCCTGCCTGCTTAAGTGCGGCAAAAGCCTGCCCGGCTAAAGTATCCGGATCAAAAAGAAGGAATGGGGTTAGCATGAGGTCTCTGGTTTTCATACCATACCTCCCGCCGGCAATGGTTGAACATTTTTCTGTATCTTTTCATTCGTCAAATATAAGCGTTTTCCCTTTAAAAAATGCACCTGTGCATTTTAATATTTACAGACAGTTCTCCCATTCGTTCCAAATACAAGGTGTTTCCCCAGGTACTGCAGCATGAAACGGTATGCGCCCCATTAAAAAATGCACGCGTGCATTATTACAAAGCCGAAATTATCCCAAAAACACGCATAAACCTTGGTATACGTTTTGCAACAGAGTGTTTTCATAATCGCACAATTCAAACTATTCAGAGCAGCGGTGTGATGTCAAGTAGCTAACTGGAAATTATTTCGCCAATTTACTGCTGTCAAGGGGGTGTATGCCTCAAAAAGGCAATACTAACCTAACCCACCCTAGATTGATTACAGAAACTATCTTATATGACAAT
>DYEY01000048.1 GCA_020725465.1 Dethiobacter sp. | reverse complement strand
CTGCCGCTATTGAGCTTATCAAAGAGCGTTTTTACTACTTGATGTTAATATTGTTATTAATTGTTAGTTATCCTTGGTTGCCTTCAATATTTCGCGAGGGGACTTTCTGATACTACTCTTGATATATATATCAAGCCTCCAGCGTTTCCATGAAGGCCTGAATCCGGGTTTTGACCGCTTCTTCGGCAAATAGCCGTGGGTCCGACATGTCAGCTTCCACAATCAACCCGGGGACGCCGGTTTTGAGGGTAACTATGCGCCTGATGTCATACTGGAGCAGGGTGTACGGACGGCAGGAACGGTTGGCGTGCATCACAAAACCATGGGCGCCGAAATCCTGTACCAGCTCCACCATTTGCTCAGCCCGGTATTCCAGGCCCCTGTTTAAGAATACGCCGGTATAGGTCCGGGCAAGACTGGCCAGGATATCTTCACCTGCCAGGTCATGCCCCCAGCCCCCGGTGTAGGTATCTGCCACAAAACAGGCCCGGAGGTTTATGAAGATTCCGTAAAACTGCAGCAGCTTGTGCCAGATGGCAATGTTGTCCCAGACCAACCGGTATTTTTCCTCCGGTAACGCTCCTTCTCCCCTTTTTACCCGCTCAGCCAGCTCTTCCTTCAGGTCGCGGTAAAAGTCCACCGCTTCCCTGGTACCGCGCAGGGTAACGATAGGCGCCATGGCTATAAAGAGGTCCGAAGCGTTGACCGGGGAAGGACGGTGCCGGCCCATGTCCCGTATTTCCTGCCAGAGGCGAGACGCCTGCTGCGACAGGCCAACTACTTTTTTCAGCTTTTCCGGGCGGAGACGCCGTCCGGTATGCTTCTCCAGAAACCGGATCATATCTTCCAGCTGGGTTACGGCATAGTCGATGGCATGGGACCGGAGACCGCCGGAGGAAAAGGGCGTATCCCACAGGAAAAGCGGGACGTCCAGTTCCCTGGCCAGGGCCTGGTACCACTTGGTTACCGTGCCGCAGATATTGTTGCAGGCCACCAGTACCGAGGGCCGGGGCAGGCCACCCATGGGCGCCCGTTTCGGCACGTACAGGGAGGCCAGGTGGCACTTGGCGTAGGAACAAAGCTCCCTGCTGTATCCTCTTTGTTCTGCCTCCTGGCAAAGGTCGGCGGCTACGCGCCTGGCCCCGCAGATGGCGCCGTAATTTTCCGGGTAGACCGGCATAATGCCCATGGCCCTGATTATTTCCACCGGCGCCCCGCTGGTGAGCCAGGCGACAGGATGTAACTTGCCCAGGTAACGGGAGGCGGCGTAATGACGGGTCATCATACCCTGGAGGCGGTTAAGCGTAGTCAGCCGGCGGTAGCGGACGGTCACTTCAGCGCTCACCTCCCCGGAGCAGCTCCACAAAAGCCTGGATCCTGGTCTTCAGCTGGCCGGTTACACCGGAATGGTCTACCTGCACCTCCAGGCTTGGCAGGCCGGCATTCTTCAGGACGGCGGCCGTTGCCACCACTTCAAAGGCGTGCGGGTCGCAGAATGGATCAAGCAGGAAGATGACGCCGTCTACCTTGCGGTCTGCCGCCAGGGCCAACAGCTGCCTGCCAATGAGTCCTTTTTCGGGGTGCCTGGCCGGGCAGGGAGGTCTCTCCAGGTATCGCGTCGCCAGCGCCGGCAACGGCCCGCCCGTCCTGTCAACAGGGACAGGCATGTCAAAGTAACGCGTACCGCTGCAGAGCGTATCCGCCACCACCCTGCCCCCGGCCTCTTCAATGACACCTGGTATGGCAGGGTCGGTCAGTACCGCCCCGGCCAGCAGCAGCCGGGGCCCGGTTCCCGGTATATATATATTCTCGCGTTTCAATTCATCTTCCAGCAAAGTGTTATAGATTTCTTTTGGCAGTCGCACAGAGGCCTCAAGCAGGGCAAAATACTGCATTGCGGTATAACTTTCCCTGTTTTGCTCCAATTTTGCCAGTAGCTGCCGGGTCTTGTTATGTAGCCCGATAGCGCTCCACAGGTCATCTTCCGTTACCTCAACCTGCAATTTTTCTTCGAGGAATTTTACGAACAGTGCCAGCTCGGCCAGCAGGTATTCCTTTGCTCCCGCCGCCTGCAGCGCCACCGGTCCCACCAGGTTGTAAGTCAGGCCATCCGGCCGGTTAACGCGCCAGATATCGGACAAACACTGCATAGTGTCACAGGAGTGGGCAAAAAAGACGCCGGCCATCCCCGCCAGCGAGCCGTCCAGTGCCTGGCTCAGCATGGAGCGGGCAACAGAGCAGGTATTGGGCGGCAGATGGCGGTCAACTGCTTCCGAGGGTTTCTTCAGCGGGAGAATACGCAGCGGGGTGAGCCCCGCGGCCTCCATTATTTCCTCGGGAAGGTAAGGGCACAGGAAGCCGGCCGGGCGCCACCGGCCACCGGCGTTTTCCTCCTGCCAGAATAAGTTAGGGTTCTCCAGGTATCTGTGCACTGCCGCTGCCTCCATGTTGTACAGGCTTTATTATTTGAACTTTTTAAACTTTTCTGTATTTAAAATTTTAGATTAATAATAAGATTTTGTAAAGACATTTTTCATAATTTTGACCCGGCTAAATGTTATCTGCCCATGTATTCAGGCGGTCTTTTGGCAACAAAAGCGCTGATGCCCTCCCAGGCGTCGTCTGTGCCGCCTGCCTCAATCATGCCCTGGCGTTCCAGTTCCAGCTGCCTTTCCAGGTGAGGCAACAGCGACTGGTTTAGCAGTGCTTTGGCGCGGGCATAGGATTTAGTTGCGCCAGCGGCCTTTTTTCGTGCCATTTCTTCCACCCGGTCGGTAAACTCGTCCGCCGCAAACAATTCATCGAATATGCCCCAGTCCAGCGCCTGCTCCGAGGTGAATACCGGGTCGGCAAAGAGCAGTTTACCTGCCCTGCCAAGACCCGTTATGGCCGGCAGCAGCGCGGTAAGCCCCCCGTCCGGGCAGAGGCCCACACTGGTGTAGGACTGCCTGAAACGAAGACCGGCCGCTGCATAGCGCAGGTCACAGGCCAGGGCCAGGCTGAGCCCGGCCCCTCCGGCCGGTCCGTTTACCGCCGCCAGCACCGGCTTTGGCAGCAGCCGGATGTCAGTAACGGCCCGGTGCAGCAGCTTTGTCAGGTCGCGCAGGAACGCCGGCAGGCCGGCGCGCCCGTTAGCCAGCATGGTCCTGAGATCCCCGCCGGCGCAAAAAGCCTTCCCCGCCCCTGTCAGAACCACCGCCCGTATTTCCGGGGCAAAGCATTCTTCCACCGCCTTTACCAGCCCTTCTCCCATCGGGAAGTTCAGGGCGTTAAAAGCTTCGGGACGGTTCAGGGTGATATAGCCGATATTTCCTCTGACTTCAAACAGTACTGTTTCAGCCATGTCATTCTTCTCCTTCATGCCTTCATGCCTTGCAGGGCGCCGTTTAAGTCATGATGCGCAGGCACATCCGGCCTGCGCATCATGCGGGTCTGTTCCTCCGTGTTAAGCGAATCTTTCCCGCAGTTCTTTTTTGTTAAACTTGCCCACGCTGGTCTTTGGAATTTCGTCAATGAAGACAACCTTATCGGGGAGCCACCACTTAGCCACCTTATCCTCCAGGAAGCGCAGGATGTCTTCCTCGGATACTTTACCCTTATCCGCAGCTTTCAGCACCACGCAGGCCAGGGGCCGCTCCTGCCATTTGGGGTCAGGGATGGCGATAACCGCCGCCTCCGCCACCGCCGGGTGAATCATGATGGTGTTCTCCAGGTCCACGGAGGATATCCACTCACCGCCGCTCTTAATCAGGTCTTTGGCCCTGTCCTGGATCAGGATGTAGCCTTCCTCATCTATGGTGACCACGTCGTTGGTATGGAGCCAGCCGTCCCTGATGTTTTCCCTGCTACGCTCCGGCTCGTTGTAGTAGGCGCCGGTTATCCAGGGGCCCCGGACACAGAGCTCGCCCATTTCCTTGCCGTCCCAGGCCACTTCTTTCCCTTGGTCGTTAACAATTTTCATATCCAGCCCCGGCACCAGCAACCCCTGCTTTGCCCGTACCGCATAACGCCTGTCCTCATCCCACCCGTCCATATAGCTCTTCAGACGGGAGACCAGCACCACAGGAGAAGTTTCAGTCATGCCGTAAGCGTGCAAAACGCTGATACCGAATTTTTTCTCAAGGAGCTTAATCATGTTGGCAGAAATAGCCGACCCCCCGTTTACGATATAGCGCAGGGAGCTGAAATCGTATTTGTTGCCCGCCTCCAGGTGCTGGAATATGCCCATCCAGATGGTGGGCACTCCGGCTGAAATGGTTACCTTCTCCTGCTCTATCAGCTTGCAGAGGGCGTCCGGGGTAAGCACCCTGCCGGGCATAACCATCTTGGCGCCAAGCCAGGTGGCGGCGAAAGGCAGGCCCCAGGCCATAACGTGGAACATGGGCACCACCGGCATAATGACGTCTTTTTCCGAGATGCTGAGCGAATCAGGCAAAGCCAGAGACAGGCTGTGCAGGTAAATGGAGCGCTGGGTATAAAGTACCCCTTTGGGCAGCCCGGTGGTGGCGGTGGTGTAGCACATGCCGGCCGGGCTGTTTTCGTCTATATCGTCCGGGAAATTAAAACTTTCCGGCGCTTCCGCCAGCAGTTTCTCGTAGTGGAAAACAGGGGACAGCCTGGTTGGCGGCAGCTCCTCTTTGTCCGTCATGATAACGTATTTCTCCACCGTTGTCAGCTGGTCTGCCACCCTCTCCAGGAGAGGAATAAGGTCTTCGTCAACAAAGATAATTTTGTCAGCCGCATGGTTTATAACATGAATCAGGTGTTCGGGGAACAGACGCAGGTTAAGGGTATGCAGGACCATATCGCTGCAGGTTATGGCGAAGTACAGTTCCAGGTGGCGGTGGTTGTTCCAGGCAAAAGTCCCTATCTTATCGCCCCGCTGCGCCCCCAGTGACTGCAGGACGTTGCCCAGGCGGCAAACCCTTTTATACACGTCACCGTAGGTAAGCCTGTGGTCCCTGTCAAAACACCTGGAAAATATTTCTTTTTTGGGGAAAAGCTTGCGTGCTCTTTCCAGCATTGTTTTTATCAAAAGCGGGTGATTCATCATCATGGTTTCTCCCCGTTACCACTGGCGGCAACGGGTCTGCACCTCCTCATTGTTTGGTTTGGCCGGGCATAGGGCCCAAACCCCGCTGCCCGGCCTTTATTGATTATTCTTTCATAGGTACATCGTAGGGCATGGGGATGAGCGGCTTTCTTTGCACCAGGAGCAGGAAGAACAAGATAATCCCCACTCCCAGCCCGTAAGCGGGACCGAAGGTCGCGGTTACCAGCCCGATAAACAGGGCGTAGCCGCGGCCGGTGGGAGTCTCTACCATGCGCATGGAAATATAGGCGCAGGCAAAACCGGTTAAGATCAGGGTGATGGAAAGGGCTACCGGCAGCATGGGCATCATGAAGTTGACCACAGGGGTCAGCAGCATCAGGATCAACCCCAGCCAGTACCAGTTAATGGTCCCGGTAAAGATGGAATCCAGATTCTTTCTGCTTTCTTTATACCGCTCCACGATAAAAACGGTAACACCGGTCCACATGGGGCCGTGCAGCGGAATGAATACGCCTCCCGTCAACAGGTGGCCAATATTGCGGAAGAAAAGGGCAAAGTGGGTACGGATGGGATCAACCACGATTTTCTCATCAAGCCGGACACGGTCGGCGTCCCGCAGTAACGTGTCGGCCACGATAATGTCACCAAAAACCACTATATAAATCATCACAGCCAGGGGTAAGGCCTTCAGGTACATATCCCAGGCAGGCCACCCTACGTAGAATGGCGAAACCGCCTGCAGGAAGGGACCGAACTGCGGCAGTGAGAGTCCCATTTTAATGGCAAATTTCATCTCGCCGGCCAGGGGGCCTACGATAGCTGCAGCCAGGAATCCCACCAGCATGGCCATGGAAGCCAGCCTGGCTAACAGCTTGTTTTTTTCTTTCATTTTCCCGTACCAGACCGAGAACATGAGCAAAAATACTATTGCCCATACGACGGTAAGCGTCACCGGCATGGTCTTGATGCGGTTGAACTCGCCGTTGAATGCTGCCACCGCAGACCCCATGATAATACCTGCTTTAAGTTCATTGGGTATCCAGCTGAAAAACCGGCCTCCCAATCTGGTGACCCCAAAAAATAGGAAAATAGCTGATACGGTAAGCGTCAGCGCGGTCATGGCCTGCACCGCTTCCGCACCCGGTTTGAAGCCGGAGAGAAATACCAGTACCAGCGGCAGCGCCGGAGTGATCCAGCCGGGAGCATATGGCTCGCCAAACAGGAACGTGCTGGACCAGACCCAAAACAGCTGTAGTGTGACCACAGTCCAGGCCACTTCAAATGGTATTTCAAAAAACCTCATCATCAGCGGTGCCACTGCGCCGCCGGTTGCCACAGAAAGCAACCCGCCCTGGATAACTTCCGGCCAGGTAATACCTACATGAATGCCTGGAATCCTGGTTGTAAACCTCCACCAGTTAATACCGGGCTGAACTCCGCCTTCTACTCTCTTCAGAGCCAACACTATTCCTCCAATCCTAATTTTAATCCGATTAAGCTACAATCAGTACTAACGTAACCAGCGCAGCTCCCCTGTCTGTCACCTCCGTTCATTTATTTTCCGGCAAACACCGGCGCTCTTCTTTGCACAAAAGCGTTGATGCCTTCCCAGGCGTCTTCGGTTTTACCGGCGTTATGCATTCCCCGGCATTCCAGCTCTAACTGATTTTCCAGCAGCGGCATCAGTATCCGGTTCATCAGCATTTTTGCCATGGCAAAGGACTGGGTGGGCCCAGCCGCCAGTTTCTGTATTTCATCACTGGCCTTTTCCCGGAATTCTTCATCAGGGAAGACTCCGTTCACCAGCCCGATGGCCATAGCCTCCTCCGCCTTCAGTACGGGATCCAGAAAAAACATGGTGCTGCTCCGGCCAATACCGAGCAGGGCGGGCAGCATAACGGAAAGACCTCCGTCAGGGCAAAAACCCACGCCGGTATAGGCCTGGCGGAAACGGGCGCTCTTTGCCGCGATCCTCAGGTCACAGGCCAGGGCAAGGCTCATGCCGCCGCCGCTTGCCGTACCGTTTACTGCCGCCATCACCGGCTTTGGCAGCAGCCGAATCTTTTTGATCAGCCCGTGAAACGGCTTGCTCATGCCCCCAAGCAGCTCCGGCAGCCGCTCCCGGCCTTTGCTCTGCATTTCCTTCAGGTCGCCTCCGGCGCAGAAGGCACGGCCGCTGCCGGTTACCATGACCGCTCTGATACGGTGGTCCTCACACTGTTCCACGGCCGCGGTGAGCTGGCTGAAAATGGCTTCGTTCAGCGCGTTGAAAGCATGGGGGCGGTTAATGGTAAGCACTGCCACCGCGTCCCTTCTCTCGAAAAGGACATTTGCGGACACAACGGCACCTCCTTCCGTACCGGGGGAGGGGCGCCCGGTACCGGGCGCCCCGGTTTTTAAGTGTTATAGTCGTAGAAGCCTTTGCCCGTCTTCCGCCCGAAGTGACCGGCCCGCACCATCTTCCGCATCAGCGTGCAGGGCCGGTATTTGGAATCACCGGTTTCGGCGTAAAGGTTATCCATAACCATCATCAATACGTCCAGTCCCACCAGGTCAGCCAGGGCCAGCGGCCCGATAGGATGATTGGCACCCAGCATCATCCCCTTGTCGATGTCTTCTTTGGAAGCAATGCCTTCCTGGAGTACAAAAACTGCTTCATTGATCATGGGCACCAGGATACGGTTTACCACAAACAGCGGCGCTTCGTTAACAGCGATAGGCTCTTTCCCCAATTTTACGCTGAGTTCCATGGCCGCCCGGAAAATATCATCGGTGGTGGCGGCGCCGCGAATCACCTCCACCAGCTTCATTACCGGAACCGGGTTAAAGAAATGCATACCCACTACTTTTTCCGGCCGTTTGGTGGCCGAGGCCATCTCGGTGATGCTGAGTCCCGAGGTGTTGGAGGCAAACCAGGTATCACTCTTGCAGACGCGGTCCAGCTCGGCATAGAGCGCTTTTTTGGCGGCCATGTTTTCGAAGATGGCTTCGATTACCACGTCGGCATCCGCAAAGCCGGCCAGGTCGGTGGTAACTGTAAGTTTTGCCAGCAGCCCGTCTGCCTGCTCCTGGGACAATTTGCCCTTTTTAACGCCCCGCCCCAGGTTGGCGGCAACAGCTTTTTGGCCGCGTTGCACAAATTCCTCCGCTACATCCTGCATGATTACAAAAAATCCCGCTTCCAGGGCCACAGTGGCGATACCGCTGCCCATGGTGCCTGCCCCCACAACTCCCACAGTCTTAATGTTCACTGCTCTACCTCCCCGTTTTCTTAAACATCCTCGATAAGGATGGACATGCCCATACCGCCGCCCACACAAAGAGACGCCATACCCAGTTTCAGTCCTCTCCTCTTCATCTCGTAGATGAGGGAGACCACGATACGGCAGCCGGTGGCGCCCACCGGGTGGCCAAGACCCACACCACTGCCGTTGACGTTGACGATGTCCCGGTTAAGGCCAAGGAGCTTTTCACAGGCCAGGTACTGGGCGGCAAAAGCCTCGTTCAGCTCTATCAGCTGGATGTCTTCCAGCCTGATGCCGGTTTTTTTCAGCAGTTTCTGCGTGGCCGGCACCGGACCGTAACCCATCAGCCAGGGCTCTACCCCCGCCCAGGCATAGTTGATGATCCGGGCCAGCGGCTTGATGCCCAGTTCAGCCGCCTTCGACTCTTTCATCAACACCACCGCGGCGGCACCGTCGTTCAGGCCTGAGGAATTGCCGGCGGTTACTGTGCCGTCTTTTTTGAAGACCGGCTTTAACCCGGCCAGATCCTCTGCTTTCAGGTCGGCACGCGGGTGCTCGTCGGTGTCCACCACTTTGACGCCTTTCCTGGTCCTGACTTCCACCGGAACAATCTGTTCTTTAAAATAGCCTTCCCGGATGGCGCGCGCGGCGTTCAGGTGGCTGCGCAGGGCCACCTCATCCTGCTCCTCCCGGCTGATGTTGTATTTTTCCGCCAGGTTTTCCGCTGTCATGCCCATGATTATATTGTAGTTGGGGTCATGCAGCAGCTCCCACATCATATCGGTCATCTCGCCGTGCTGCAGGCGCTGCCCCCAGCGCGAGCTTTTCAGCATATAGGGGGCGCTACTCATCCCTTCGGTACCGCCGGCCACCACAATCTCATTGTCACCCAGGGCGATTTCCTGGAAACCGCTGGCTATGGCCTGCATGCCGGAACTGCACTGGCGCTGGACAGTGAAGGCCGGGGTCTCGTAGGGGATGCCGGCTTTAAGGGCGGCCATCCTGGCGATATTGGCTTCATCCGACCTCATGATACAGTTGCCTAGGATCACTTCATCCACCTGAGCCGGCTCCAGGCCGGACCGCTTTACCGCCTCCCTGATTACGGTGGCGGCCAGTTCATTGGGCAGGACATCTTTGAATGCTCCGCCGAAGTCGCCGATAGCTGTTCTTACCGCCGCTGTGATTACGATGTTTTCCATGACAGTCCTCCTTGATAATAAAATTTCGGCTAAGAATAGAAGTTTTCAAACTGCTTGCGCAGGTCGCGCTTTAAAATTTTGCCACTTGGGTTCTTAGGCAGCGCCTCTGTAAAGATAAAACCTTTGGGGACCTTGAAAATGGCCAGGTTTTTCCTGCACAATTCCGCCAGCTCCTCCTCCCTGATTTGCTGCCCCGCTTTGGGCACCACGATGGCGGTTACCGCTTCCACCCACTTTTCATGGGGCAAGCCGATCACAGCCACCTCGGAAACACGGGGATCCTGGTATATGACCTCTTCCACTTCCCGGGTGGCGACGTTCTCCCCTCCGGTTTTAACCATGTCTTTTTTGCGGTCCACCACGGTGATAAAGCGGTCTTCGTCCAATACGCCGATATCGCCGCTGTGAAACCAGCCGTAGGCGAAAGCGTTTTCAGTCTTCTCCCGGTCCTTGAAGTACATCAGCATGGCATGGGGACCGCGGCCGCAAATCTCGCCCGCCACTCCCGCTTCAGTAATCTCGTTCCCTTCGTCGTCCAGGAGAGCCGTCTCCATATTCAGGCCGCCCTGGCCGGCGGAGCCGGGCTTTGTAATCATATAGGCCGGTTTCAGCATGGTATGATAAGGGCTGAGTTCGGTCTGCCCGTAATAGTTATAGAAACGCCGGCAGCTTGGCATACGGCGGAAGATTTCCTTAAGCACTTCCACCGGCATGATGGAGGCACCGTAATAGCCTTTCTGGACGGAGCTGAGATCATAGCTGTCAAAGTCCGGGTGGCGCAGCAGGGCGATCCAGACCGTGGGAGGGGCAAAAAACAGGGTGGCTTTGTATTTAACGATGGCTTCCATAATTTTCTTTGGGTCGGCCGCAAAGAGCAGCACATTGGTGCCTCCCACCCAGAACACCGGGTTCATGAACACGTCGCGCTGGGCGCAGTGGAAAATGGGCAGGGCATTTATACTCACATCATCGGTGGTGTATTCGCCGTCCACAATGCAGCTCATATACTGGGAAAGGAGTGACTGGCTGCTGAGCAGCACCCCCTTGGGCAGGGTCTCGGTGCCGCTGGTGTAGGTCATCTGCACCGGGTCTTCGATATACAGGTCCACATCAGGTTCGTCAGCCGGGTATTTTTGGTACCAGTCGTCGAAGGACAGGAAATTTTCCGGTGCCGGCAGGCCCGCGCCCTGGTCGGACCAGATCAGCGTCTTAACGCCTGGCATCTCGTCCAGCACGTCTTTCACCAGGTCATAGAGGGTATCTTCCACCACAAAGAATTTGCTTTCCGAATGGTTAATGCAGAAGCTGATGTCCTTGCCTTTGAGCATGTAGTTGATAGCCAGGTAGATTCCACCGGCCTTGGCGGTGCCAAGCCACGTAATCACGTGGTGGGCGGTATTGTGGGCCAGGATAGCCACCCGGTCATAACGCTGCAGGCCCGCTGCCAGCAGGGCGTTGGCAAAGCGGTTGCACTGGGCATCCAGTTCAGGGTAGGTATAAGACAGGTCATTGTAAATCAGTGCGGTTTTATCGGGATAACGGTAGGCGCTTCGTTTGAGTAGGTCGGCAACCACCCAGCGGGTAATCTTGTTATAACGCTTTCTCAGATAGCCAATGCTCTCTTTATTCAGTTCCGAATAATAGCGGTCAACATCCATGGTCATCATATCACCCCTGTTCAGTTATAATTTGTCCCTGAGCTCCCTTTTCAGTATCTTCCCGGTGGTGGTTTTAGGCAGGGAGTCAACGATTTCCACGTACCTGGGCACTTTGTACCTGGCCATTTTTTCCCGGCAGTGTTCTTTGATCTGTTCGCCGTCCAGTTCCGTTCCGGGTTTTGGCACCACGTAAGCCTTGACTTCCTCGCCCATAACCTCGTCTTTGACGCCCACCACCGCCGCCTCCAGTACACCGGGGAAGGCGTAGATGACCTCCTCCACTTCCCTTGGGTATATGTTCATGCCGCCCCTGATAATCAGGTCTTTCTTCCGGTCGACGATAAATACATACCCGTCTTCGTCCATGTAAGCGAGGTCGCCGGTATGGAACCACCCGCTGCGCATGGCAGCGGCCGTTTCCTCCTCACGGGCGTAGTAGCCTTTCATCACATTGGGCCCCCTTACGACGATTTCCCCAATCTGGCCCCGGGGGAGCTCGCGGTCGTTGTCATCAAATATTTTTACTTCCACACCAGGAATAGCGGTACCGATAGAACCGATCTTTTTTACCCCGCGGTACGGATTGGTGGTCACCACCGGCGAGGTTTCAGACAGGCCGTACCCTTCCATTATTTCAAAACCAAACAGGTCACGGAATTTTCTGAATATCTCCGCCGGCAGCGAGGCGGCTCCGGTAAAGGCCAGCCGCAAGCTTTGGCAGTTGTATTTGCCCACATCGGGGAAATTAACCAGGAAAGTATACATGGTGGGCGGACCAAAGAAAAAGGTTATTTTATCGTCCTGAAAAGACTTCAGGACCGGCTCCGGCCCCAGCCAGCCGTCGTGGATGACCAGGGTGCCACCGGCATAAAGCGTGTTGTTCATAACGCAGGTCTGGGCGGCGGCATGGTAGGCGGGAGCACTGAGCAGGGCGCGGTCACTGCTGCTCATCTCGGTCAGAGCGGCAAATGCTGCGGCATTGGAGTAAAGGTTGTGGTGCGTGAGCATGGCTCCCTTGGGAATACCGGTGGTACCGGAAGTATAAAGGAATTCCACCACCTTATGGTCCTCCTGGTCTGTTGATAGCGGATTAACCGCCTCTTTTGCCGACAGCGCGTCAAAAGAATGGTATTTGTCAGCCGCAGGAAATTCCCTGGTAATAATGAAATTTCGCGCAGGAAGATTATTTTCCTGCAGGGCAGTCTCCACCACAGGAGCAGTTTTCATGCTGGTTATCACGGCGGACGGGTCGCAGTCCGCCACTATGGTGCCCACTTCCTTGGCTGTGTAGATGGGGTTTACCGGCACCACAACGGCGCCGGCAGCCATTATGCCGTAATAAGAAATTACAAATTCCGGGCAATTGGCCAGCATCACCATCACCCGGTCATTTTCCTTTACGCCAAGACCTGTCAGTGAAGAGGCAAACCTGGTGACTTTGTCCCAAAGCTGTTGGTAGGTAAAAGTTTCCCTATGGTAAACAATAGCCAAAGCGTTTGGCTGCCCCTCTGCCAGCCCTGCCATTCTGCCCAGAAGATTCATCATATCACCCCCGGTAAATTAAGGCAGGGTTGCCCCGGGGAACATGCCGGGGCAACCCCTGGCAATTCAGGCTTTCATCTCCACGTCGTAAGGCATGGGGATCATGGGTTTACGCTGTACCAGGAGCAGGAAGAACAGCGCTATACCCACACCAAGTCCCCAGGTGGGACCGAACTTCACAATAAGGAGAGCGATAAAGAGAGCGTACCCCTGACCGGTGGGAGTGTTTACCATGCGCATGGCGATGTAGGCGCAGGCAAAACCGGTCAGTATCAGGGTGATGGAGAGAGCCACCGGAAGGATAGGCCGCATGAAATCCACCACCGGGCTGATGAAAACCAGAATGAACGCGGGCCAGTACCAGCTGAGGATGCCGGAATAGATTGAATCCATCCTCTGCCGTCCCTGCTTGTACTGCTCCACCAGGAAGACGGTGACGCCGGTCCAGATGGGGCCGTGCATGGGAATCAGCGGGCCGATGGTAAGAATCTGGCCGATGTTGCGGAAGAACAGGGTGTAGTGGGTACGGGTGGGGTCCACGATGATCTTTTCGTCGGTACGGATCCGGTCGGCTTCGGTCAGCAGCGTGTTAGCCAGCACCAGGTCGCCGAAGACGATGACATAAACCATGACTGCCAGGGGGAAGGCGCTGACAAACATGTTCCAGGACGGCCAGCCCACGCTGAAGGGGTTAACCGCCTTTACAGCAGCGGCAAACTGAGGGATAAGGATTACCTGCGAGCTGAAAGCAAACTTTACTTCACCGGCCAGCGGGCCCACCACCGCCGCCACCAGGAAGCCGATCAGCATAGCCATATTGGCTGCCAGGCGCAGGGTCTTGTTAGTTTCTTTGCCTTTGGCCACCCAGACCGAGAACATTAACAGGAATACCACCGCCCACACCACCGTCAGGGTTTTGGGCATGGTGGCGTGCCTGGTGAACTCGCCGTTAAAGGCAGCAATGGCGGAGCCAAGAATAATGCCGGCACGCAGCTCGGCCGGGACCCAGCTGAAGAATTTGCCACCCAGGCCGGTTACCGCGAATACCAAAAACAGTGCGGAGACCGTGAGCGCCAGGGCGGTCATGGCCTGGATGGCATGAACGCCGGGCTCATAGCCGCCCAGGAAGACCAGCACCAGCGGTATGGACGGGGTTATCCAGCCCGGGGCGAAGGGCTCGCCGAACAGCCAGGCCGATACGTAGTACCAGAAAAGCGGCAGGGCGGCCAGCGCCCAGGCGTACTCAAACGGCAGGGCAAACGCCCGCATGAACAAAGGCGCGGCAGCGGCGGCGGTGGCCAGAGTCAATAGGCCTCCCTGGATGGACTCGGGCCAGCTGTTTGAAACGTGTATTCCCGGGATCCTGATGGTGAAGCGGCGGCCCCAGTTGATACCGGGTTGTACCGCTCCTTCAGCTCTTTTGATTGCCATTTTCATTCTCCTCCCATTTTGTCCTGATGTCCTTCTTTTCCGGCTCTGACAGGTATCCTATATCTCTTCCCGATATTTTCTTTCTGGCCACCTCCTGTTTTTTGTATTTTGGTTATTTTCTGACTATTGCGCCCGTATTAAACCGGTGCAGGTTTGCACCGGCGGTGTGAACCCGCACCGGTCAGGTTATTTATCCCGGAACGATGGCTTTCTTTTTTCCAGGAACGCGGCCATGCCTTCTTTCTGGTCTTCCGACGAGAAGCAGATGCAGACCGACTGGATCTCCACTTCCCGTCCCACCTGCCCGCCTCCCTCCAGGTAAGCGTTGACGGCGGTCTTGCTCATGGTCAGGGGAACCACGCTCATGGCTACTATCTTCTTTACCTTTTCCCGGACCGCCTCCAGGAAACCGTCCGCAGGCAATACGCAATTGACCAGGCCGATGGCGGAGGCCTCGGCGGCATCGATAATTTTGCCGGTATAGATCATCTCTTTGGCCTTGCCGGGGCCGATGGCAGCTGTAAGCCGCTGGGTGCCGCCCCAGCCCGGGATAATACCCAGGGTGATTTCCGGCAGGCCAAAGCGGGCTGTTTCGGCCGCGTAGATAAAATCGCAGGCCAGTGACAGCTCCAGCCCGCCGCCCAGGGCAAAACCGTTGACCGCTGCTATAACCGGCCTGGAGAAAGCGGCGATGGCATCAAAGGTCTGATGTCCCAGGACAATGTAGCGCCTGGCTTCCAGCGGCCCGAATTTGGCCATGGCACCGATATCGGCGCCGGCCACAAACGCCTTGCCTCCGGCCCCGGTTATAACCACCGCCTTTACCTCCGGGTCATTGGCCATGCCGGCGAAAGCCGCCATGAGCTCTTCTAGCACCGAAGGGTTCAGGGCGTTTAATACTTCCGGCCGGTTGATGGTGAGGACAGCGATCTTATCCGAAACATCCAGCTTCAGGTATTTGAATTCCATCTCTTTCACCTACCTCAGTATATTGCCGGCGATGACCAGCCTCTGGATCTGGTTGGTCCCTTCGTAAATCTGCATGATCTTGGCGTCGCGCATGTATTTTTCCACCGGGTATTCCCGCGAGTAACCGTAACCACCCAGTATCTGGACAGCGTTGGTGGTGACCTCCATGGCGGTGTCACCGGCAAACAGCTTGGACATGGCCGACTCCTTGGCAAAGGGGACTTCTTTCCTGTCGATCATGGCGGCGGCGCGCCAGACCAGGAGCCTCGCGGCGTCAATCCGGGTGGCCATGTCGGCCAGCATGGCCTGGATCATCTGGAAGTTGGCTATGGGTTGGCCGAACTGGACGCGTTCCTTGGAGTACTTCAGGGCGACTTCATAGGCTCCCCGCGCCACACCCACCGCCAATGCGCCGATCATGGGCCGGGAGGTGTCCAAAGTTTGCATGGCCACTTTGAAACCCTGTCCTTCGGCACCCAGCACGTTTTCTTTAGGAACAAACACATTGTCGAAGTTAACCACCACCGTGCTGGAAGCCCGGATACCCAGCTTGATTTCTTTTTTCCCCGTTGAAATTCCTTCAGTTTTGGGGACGGCAAATGCTGTCAGCCCTTTAAGTCCCTTGCTTTTGTCCACGGTGGCAAACACCACGAACAGGTCGGCCACGTCACCGCTGGTGATAAAGCATTTGCTGCCGTTCAGGAGATAGCCTCCCTCCACCGGTTTGGCCGAGGTGGCCACGGAGGCGGCATCCGACCCGGCGTTGGGTTCAGTCAGGCAAAACGCGGCAAATTTTCCTTCCGTTGTGATGGGAGGAATAAACTTTTTCTTTTGCTCTTCCGTACCGGCGATGAGGATTGGGTAAAAAGCCAGGGAGTTGGCCGAAGCAGCGGTGGTGATGCCGGCGCAACCCCGCCCCAGCTCTTCTGTTACCAGGCAGGAGGTGAAAGTGTCCAGGCCGGCGCCGCCCAGTTCCTCCGGAACCGAGTAGTTGACAAGGCCTGTCTCCCACATCTTCCGCAGCACGGGGAACGGAAACTTTTCCTGCTCATCGTATTCCGCAGCTACAGGCATGATTTCTTTCTCGGCAAACTCACGGGCCATTTTTTGTATTGCCGCCTGTTCTGCCGTCAGTGTAAACATGGTGTGCTACCACCTCCTGATATTTTGATTTTTATCCTTAGCAAGATACATGCCAAGTTTTCGGCAATTGTCAGAAATGTCAGAAAAGAGAGCAGTCTCGCTTTTCCATTAAAAAATGCGCCTTCCCTTTCTTTTGGGCAGGCGCATTCTACCGGTGCAGGTTTGCACCAGTCAGATGACAATATTAAGTTGCCTGGCCTTCCTTACCACGGTGGAATGGTCAACTTCCAGCAGTTCTGCCGCCTTGCGTGTCGAACCGCCAATTTCCAGCGCTCTGGTGATAGCTTCCCGTTCCGCCCGGTTCCTTACTTCCCGGAGCGGCAACAATAAGTTTTCCCGGGAAGCCGGGAGTGCGCCGGTCAGGGTGCTCTCCCGTATTTCCGCCTGAAAATGGGGCGGGAGGCAGTCCGGAGTAAGGATCTTGTTGTCGGAAATAACCACCATTCTCTCCACCAGGTTTTCCAGTTCCCTCACATTGCCCGGCCAGTCATAGGCCTCCAGGAGGTTACATACCTTCACCGAGAAAGATTTGTCTGTGCCGTGTTTTTTGTTGTAGCGGTCGAGAAAGCTGAAAGCCAGCGGCAGGATGTCCTCTTTTCTCTCCCGCAGCGGCGGTATATGGATGGGAATTACGTTCAGCCGGTAATAGAGGTCTTCGCGGAACAGGCCTTTCTTCACCATATCTTCCAGGTTGCGGTTGGTGGCCGCTATAATCCTGACGTCCAGCTGTATGGGGGTGGTGGAGCCCACCCGGTATACCACCTGCTCCTGGATGGCGCGCAGCAGTTTTACCTGCAGGTTGAGCGGCAAATCCCCTATCTCGTCCAGCAGTATGGTGCCGTTGTTGGCCATCTCCATCAGGCCCATTTTACCCTGCTTGCTGGCCCCGGTAAAGGCGCCCCTGTCATAACCGAAAAGCTCGGATTCCAGCAACGTTTCCGGGATGGCGCCGCAGTTGATCTGCACAAACGGTTCTTTGCACCGGTTGCTTGTCCGGTGGATAAACTTGGCGATAACTTCTTTGCCGGCGCCGGAAGGCCCGGTCAGCAAGACGTTGGTGTCGGTCCTGGCAATTTTCATGACCCGCTCGCACACCTGCTGCATTTTCTCGCTTTTAAAAATAATACGGCCCTGTTGCAGCACCCTGTCGCGCAGCTCGGTCAGCTCCCGGTAATACCGGTCGCTCAGGTCCTTGGTCTCTTCCATCTCTTTCTTCAGGCGGTTTAGTTCCGTAATATCCCTGAGGTTGGCCACAAAAAACATAAACTTGCCGTTATCGTCGTAGGCGCGGGTGCTGGTTATTAAAAGCTCCACCCCGGTCCGCAGCTTCTGCTTCAGGGTCATGGGATTCTTGCCCAGTATCTTCTTGCTCTGGGAAACGATAATACCTTCCTCTTCCAGCTCTTTCGCCGTTTTACCCAGGATATCGGCAATCATGATGCCACCCGAGACTCTTTCCACGCCGCTGTTGGCCCAGAAAATGCGCCCTTCGGCGTCGCTTAAGATAACACCGTCATAAATGGTTTCGATAATAACTTCCAGTTCCTTTTTCAGGCGCGTGACGTTATTCTCTTCTTCATTGAACAAAATGCCTTGAATTGATATGGCGGTGTTCAGCATCCGCGTTACCTCGTTACCGTTTTTATGAACTTCATTATACCTCTTTTCCGCCTTCCTGCCAAGGGTCTCCCCCGGCTTCCAGCCCATCCAGAAAAGCTGCCAGGCCGGTGGCCATTGACCTGGCGTTATAGCCCCCCTCCAGGGCGGCAAATACCCTGCCCCCACATCTGCCCTTCGCCGCCTCACCGATGACCCGGCCTATGGCGCCGTAATCGCGGTCTGACAGCTGGCCTCCCCAGTCCCTGACATGGCGGTCAAAGCCGGCCGATACGGCGATAATGTCAAAGGCAGCGGTTTCCAGGAATCTTTTCAGGTTCTCCACAAAGGCAAAACCACCGCTGCCCCTGACATGGCAGTAGGCAACCTCTCTGTTCCCTGCAAAAATATTGGCGGTGCCGTCGCCATAGTGCAAGTCAAAATCCACAATTGCCGCGCTCCTGATGTCGCCGTTTTTTAACAGGCTGGCCACCGCCACCGCCACGTTGTTAAAATAACAGAAGCCCCAGCAGTTATCCCTGCCGGCATGGTGCCCGGGTGGACGGCAGAGGGCAAAGGCGGCCTCCCCGGAGAGTGACAGCCGGGCCGCCTCCATGGTGGCGCCGGCGGCAAGCAGAGCCATACGGAAAACCACCGTATCACGGCGCACTCCTTCCAGGTGTCCCTGGGTGTGTACCAGCAGGATATCCTCTTCCCGGGCGCTTTCCGGTTCAACCAACGGGAAAGTATCCTTAAGCAGCGCCAGTGAGGGCTCCAACCTCCCCGCCTCCGCCGCCGGATCGCTGGTATAGCTCTTCAGGAACCTGGGATGAAACACTATTTTCATAAAACTACACCTCTCTTCCTGATACAGGTTTCAACAAAACCGCCCATTATCCTGCTTCCCGGAGCAACAAGCGTCCCCCTGACACGCCCGTGAGCGGTGGCAAAAAGAAAAGAGGCTTTTCACCTCTTACCGGTATCTGGTATGCTCGCCCGCGGGCCTCTCCGGAATCATCCAGGGAGCGGTTATTTCGTCGCCCTGTTCCATAACCGGACGGTACATAAGCTCGTAGTATTCCCTGATCATCCGAAGCGACGAGAACTGGTAGTGGGACATATCTATGCTGGCCCTCATCATATCCACCCACCTGTGACGGTCGGTATAGAAGGTGGGGACCACATCGCTGAACAGCACGTGGTAAAGTGACTGCAGGTCCTGCTCATCCTGTTTTACCGGGTCAGGGTTGGCCGCCAGGTTATCCAGCAGCCAGCCGGATACGCCGTGTTGCGGCCCTTCTCCCACCCAGCCGTCCACCACGCTCAGGTTGAGCACACCGTTCATGGCCGCTTTCATCCCGGAGGTGCCCGAAGCTTCCAGGGGCCTAAGGGGGTTGTTCAGCCAGACATCGCACCCCTGGACCATAAGGCGCGCTATTTCCATGTTGTAATTTTCCAGGAAGACAACCGAGTCCTTGTACTTACGGTCCATTCTGACCAGGTCGCGGATTATTCTCTTGCCGTATTCGTCGTTGGGGTGGGCTTTACCGGAAAATATCAGCTGCAGCTTCCCTTCCCGCAGCAGCGGGTCGATTACCTCGGAGTTGCGAAATATCAGGTCTGATCGCTTGTAGCCGGCGGCCCGGCGGGCAAAGCCCACTACCAGGCCATCGGGGTTGATGTTGGCGTCGGTGTGGGCGCCGGCGTAACTGATCAACTCTTTTTTGCATTTCATGTGCGGTTTCCAGAGGTCACGCCCCTGGCGAAAGGCGGTATGGATGTCCGGCGACTGCCAGGTGCGCACGTGCACTCCGTTGGTGATGGAAATGATGGGCCCGGTGTCTGCCACATGGCGCCACATAGCCCTGGCTGTGTGGCCGTGCAGGTTGGAGACAGCGTTGGCCAGGGTGCACAGGCGCAGCGCAGCCTCGGTCATATTAAAGGGATCACCGCCCAGGCGGAACATTTCATCGTAACTGAGCCCGTTGTAGGCGCCAAGGGCCTGCAGGTCGTGGTGGCTGTGTTTTTCATTTCCGGCTTCAACCGGGGTATGGGTGGTAAAAACCACCTGCCGGCGCGTGGCCTGCCAGGCTTCCTGAAAAGGCATCCCCCGCTCCATCTTCTCCCTGATCAGCTCCACGCCGGCCAGCACCGCATGCCCTTCGTTAAAGTGGTAGACATCCACATCTATGCCAAGAGCACGCAAAAGGCGCACGCCGCCTATTCCCAGCACTATTTCCTGGGCAATACGCTCGCGGCAGCCTCCGCCGTAAAGCCTGGTTGTTATCCAACCGTGCTCGCTGCCGGGGAAATTTGTATCCAACAGATACAGCGGAGCGTTGTCGTACTGGTCCACCAGCCTGATTTTGCAGACCACGTTCCTGCCTTCCACCTGGACGGTTACTGTGCGCCCCGTGTCCTTAACGAATTCATAATCGTAATTGGGGTAAATATCATAAGGCCAGCCGTCTGCCCCGATAAACTGTTCCGTATAGTCCTGGCGCCAGAGGATGCCTATACCAATCAGGGGCAGTCCTAGTTCCCTGGCGGCTTTGAGGTAATCGCCGGCCAGTACGCCAAGGCCTCCGGCGTATATGGGGAGGCGCCAGTTTAAGCCGTACTCCATGCAAAAATATGCCACCCGTGGCAATCCTCCTGTTTGCAGCATAAAAAGGCTAACGCCTTAACACCACCTTTTTCTCTGGTCATGCTTATTTTGTAAAAGAGCGGAACATATTATACCCGGCGCAGGAACACGGGCCTTTTCAGTGAATAATATAAAAAAAAGGTCCGGAGGAGGGATTATGGCAACTTTCGCTTTGGTGCTTACCGTTGTTTTGTTTCTGCTGGGGCTGGCCGGCACAGTGCTGCCTGTTCTGCCCGGGGCTACCCTTATCTATGCCGGTATGCTGGTTTACGGGCTGCTGACCAGATTCGCCACCCTCAACACTGCTTTCTTTCTCATCCAGGGCATAGCGTTGCTCCTGGTATTCTCCCTTGACTACCTGGCCACCGCCACCGGAGCCAGGCGTTTCGGCGGCAGCAGGTACGCCGCCTGGGGCGCTGCCCTTGGCATCGTGCCGGGGGCGCTGCTTTTTGGTCCTTTCGGCTTAATTATCGGCCCTTTCCTGGGTGCGGTCCTGGGAGAGCTGGCAGGCGGCAGGAAACCTGCCGAGGCGGTACGTGCCGGATTTGGTTCCCTTATCGGTTTCGTGGGCGGAACTGTTCTGAAGCTGTCTGTAGAAATTCTGATGATCATTTGGTTCTTCATGAACATTTAGAAGGTAAAAGGCGCCATCAGGCGCCTTTTTACTCTTCAGCTACGCAGCCCGGCCAGCGCCCGGCGAAAAGCGTCAAAATCCCTGTCGCCAAACAGGACAAACCGCACCAGGGAAATGTTATTGTTTTCCAGCAAAAAATCCCTTACCGCCGCCAGCGCTATGTTAGCCGCTTCCTCCACCGGGTAACCGAATATGCCCGTGGAAATAGCCGGGAAAGCGATGCTTCTGACGTCGTGGACGGCGGCCAGTTTCAGCGATTCCAGGTAGCAGGAGCGCAGCAGGCGGGCGTCTTCCGGGCTGCCCGAGTATACCGGCCCCACGGTGTGGATCACGTAGCGTGCCTTTAAATTATACCCGTAGGTTATTTTGGCTTCACCGGTGGCACAGCCGCCGATTTTCCCCGTCTCTTCCCAGAGCTTTGGGCCCGCGGCCCGGTGGATGGCGCCGCTGACCCCGCCTCCCGGAGCCAGCTCCTTATTGGCGGCGTTAACAATGGCGTCGGTATCCTGCATGGTTATGTCCCCCTGCACCAGTTCCAGCACTGATTCTCCCACTTTCAGGCTGAGCATGGTCAACACACCTCCTATTCGCAGTGAATCCTTTTTCCGAAATAATTAATCAACAGCATGCCGGCCAGGAACCCGCCGATGTGAGCCCACCAGGCCACCGCCACTTCCGCCCCGATGGAAGCGATACCGGAAAAAACCTGCAGGATGAACCAGAAACCAAGGAAAGTCACCGCCGGAACCTCAACGGGTATCCAGAAAAAAAACGGTACCAGTGCCAGCACCCGGGCGCGGGGACAGCTTACCAGGTACGCGCCCAATACCCCCGCCACCGCGCCGCTGGCGCCAATGATGGGCACACCGCTGCCGGGCTGAAAAAAGACCTGGATCAAACCGGCCAGCGCTCCCGTCAGCAGGTAGAAAAGAAGGTACTTAAAGTGGCCCACCCGGTCTTCGATGTTGTCACCGAAAACCCAAAGGTAGAGCATGTTCCCGATGAGGTGCAGCCAGCCGCCGTGCAGGAACTGGTAGGTCACCAGAGGGAGGAAAGCAGCCGTCAGGCCGGCGCCAAGCTCCGACACCAGCCTGGCCGGAATCAGGCCGTGGGCTACCACAAACATCTGCAGCTGCGGGTCGGGCATAATAACCTGCTGCACAAACACGTAGATGTTAAGTGCGATAAGAATCACATTAACGATGGGATAACGGCGTCTTGCCGGCGAGTCTTTAATGGGAAACAGATGACCATCTCCTTTGGCTTATCAATACCCATGAACACAAATTTTTAAAGTGTTACTGTAACAATGTTCACCACTGTGCGTCACCCTGTTTCCCTTTTCTGTAAAAATCCCCCGACTCCTGCCGCCTTTGTCAAATTATTTATTATTCGCTCCTGGCTACCCCGGCTTCGCTGAAGGTGGCCATTTCATTTATAATTTTGATAGCGCCGTCAATAAGCAGCATGGCCAGGGCAGCGCCGGTGCCTTCGCCGAGGCGCATGTTCATGTGCAGGCACGGCTCCAGGCCAAGCAGCTCCAACATCATTTTATGCCCCGGTTCTTCGGAAAGGTGCGAGGCAATCATGTATTCCCGGCAGACAGGCGCAATAGCGGCGGCGATTAGCGCCGCCGCGCCGGAAATAAAGCCGTCCACCACCACCGGCACCCGCCCGGCGGCGGCGGCCAGCATAACTCCGGCCAAAGCCGCTATTTCCAACCCTCCCACCTTGGCCAAAACGTCCAGGGGGTCACCAGGGTCAGGGCGGTTTACAGCCAGTGCTTTTTCAATTACCGATATTTTTCTTTTAAGCTGTTCAGAGTTGAGCCCGGTACCCCGACCGCAGACTTCGGCCACATTGCAGCCGCGGTAAAGGGCGACTATGGCGGTGCTGGGCGTAGTGTTACCTATGCCCATCTCGCCGGTACCAAGGATACCGGCGCCGTCCCTGATGCATTCCTCCGCCACCCCGATGCCAACCTCCAGGGCTGCCACCGCCTGTTCCCGGGTCATGGCCGGGCCCAGCGCCATGTTGGCGGTACCGTGGGCAACTTTGCGCCCAAGCAGCAACGGGTGTTGTGGAAGATCGCTTTTTACTCCCACATCCACCACCACCAGCCTGGCGCCGGCATGACGGGCCAGGACACTCATGGCGGCGCCACCGGCCAGAAAGTTAAGCACCATCTGTGCCGTTACCTCGCTGGGATAAGAGGAAACCCCCTCCTCTGTCACACCGTGGTCACCTGCCATCAGGATACAGGTCTTTTCCGGCAAAGCCGGCCTTGGCTGCCCCGTAATACCGGCTATCTGCCTTGCCATCTTTTCCAGCACACCGAGGCTGCCCGGCGGCTTGGTCAGGTCGTCCAGCCTCCTTTGCGCCCAAGCCATGGCCCGAACATCGGGAGGAACAATCCTGGCTACAGTCTCTCTCAGTTTCTCCATACTTTTCAGCCTCCTTATTTAATAAAAAATCCCCAAGCTCTGATAAGCTTAGGGATTTTTCCATCATCCTTAAGTTCCGGCCGGTTGCGGCAGGTCTCCTGGCTTCCGGTTCAATGTAGCCACCCCTTCCCGGAACCTGGCTCCGGTGGTTCTGGTGATTCCTCCCCGGTTACAGTGGCGGGTCCGCCCGGGAATCGCACCCGGTTCCCTATTCTCCGGCCATGCCGGCACCGCAGCCTGTTATTTATTCTCAACACTATAATATTGATGGTGAAGCCGGCTGTCAACCCTCTTTTCTCTCCCCGGAGGTATCAACTGCAGTGGTGATGCGCATCAACCGCTGCACGTAAACAGGATCAAGGTTAAACAGCCGTGCCCCGGTCGTCATCTGCTCCATGTACTTTCGGGAGGGCGCAAAGAACTCTCCCTGCTCTTCCGCCGCATAAGTAGTAACAGCAATGTCACCAAAGTCAGCCGTCTGTACCGTAACTGTTTTCCTGACATAAAACCTGGGGTGACCTTCAAAGCCGTCCAAACGGGCGAAGTCACCAAAGGGCAGGAAATAGATGACTCCCGGCAACTCTGACCCGGGCTCCGCTTTAAATCCCGCTACGCCGCAATTACCCCAGGCAGATGCTTTGCGGGGGAAAGAAAGGGTGTGGTCTTTCAGGCTGGCCCGGGTCAGGAAGTGGGCGTTTGGGCAGCGGCGGTACAGCTGGTAATAATCCATATTGGAGCCGTAAGAAAAATAAAGGTTTTCCGGCAGCTGCCGCAATGTCTCCCTGATCAGGTCCCTGACCTCAGGCCTCTTGTCCTTGGTTACATAATAACGGCAGTCGCCCTCCGGTGCGTTTTTGTCATAAGCATGGACACGCAGGTACTTCTGCAGCGACAGGATGCTCTGCCCAATTTCCGCCGGTGACAGGTTTAAAAGCGGCGCCAGGTGTCTTGGGCTTACCGCGTGGTCCGCTTCCAGGATGGCGGAAAGTACGATAAAATCATTATTGATTTCCATCACCCGTCTCCTTTTTTTTTATGTTAATTTTCTCCCCGGTCCGCCGTTATTCCTACCGGAAACAGGCCGATTTTTTGATTTTTTTCAAAATTTAATATTTTTCCCGTCTCCACCGGCACCAGCAGGCAGCTGTCCAGGTAGTAGAGGTATGCCTTTACAGTCGGCGGCTGCAGGATCCCCTGTACCGCCCGGGCATAGAGAGAAAGCTGCAGCCGGTGCAGTGTATCTCCCTTTTCGCCGGGAAGCGGCGGTTTCCCTGTTTTATAGTCGACCACGTAAAAACAGTCCCGCTCCCTCACCACCAGGTCGGCCACGCCCTGCACCACCACTTCTTCTTCTGGTGCCCCCTCAGGGTCAAACAGCTCAGCCGCAGGCAGCGCCATGGTGAAATGCCACTCCCGCAGCACATTTTTCCGGTTGCCAACGGCAAGCCGCCCTACCTCTGTGGCGAAGAACGCGGCCACCGCTCCAAAGTCAACCAGCTCCGCCAGTTCCGCTCCGACCAATTTTTTCTGTACCAGCAGCTCCACCTGCTTTTTCACACCGGCGGCATCCAGGGACTGCCCCAGATCAAGGTGCTGCATTACCAGGTGGTGGGCGTGCCCGCGCCAGGCAACTCCCGCCTGCCCGGCACCCTGCAGGAAAGCGGGCCGGGGCCAGGAGGGCGCCTCGAACAGGGCGGCTTCCTGGTCTTCCCGTCGACCATATATCAGGTTGCCTGCTGCAGCGGCGGCCACTTTGGCCGGAACTGTGGCCAGGCTGAGATACGGGTAGCGGTAAGTTATCCTGGCACGCACTTCCCCGGCCAACTCCGGGTCCGTTTCCTGCTGCAGCGGCAGCAGCCGCAGCAGGCGCGCCGCTCCGGTCACTGGTTCGGCCGCCTCCCGCCCAACCGGAGCCACGCTTTCTCCGCCGCGCCAGATGGAAACAGACCAGCGGGAGCATTCCGGGTCGCCGGCTCTCCTGTTGCCGGGCCAGTCAGGGTGGGCCGACAAAACCGGCCCCAGCCAATCCAGGAAACTCTGCGCCCGCGCCAGGCGGTAATCCGGCGGCCACCCGCCCGCCGCCGCTTCCTGCCAGTCTGACAGCCTCCTTTCCAGGTCAGGGGCCGATGCCAAAAGTATCAGCTTCTGCCTGGCCCTGGTGAGAGCCACGTAGAGTATCCGCAGCTCTTCAGCCCGGGCTTCCGCTTCTCCGCTCAGCCGGCATGCCAGGTGCGGCAGCGATGGATAGCGCCGGCGCCTTTCCCTGTCCACCACCAGGGGACCGAAACCCAGCTCCCGGTGGACCAGCACCTCGCCCCTCATTTCCTGAAAATTAAATTTCCTGCCCAGGTCACAGACAAAGACCACCGGGAACTCCAATCCCTTTGCTTTGTGTATGCTGAGAACGGTTACCGCATCCTTCCCGCTGCCCTGGGAGCGGGCTGCTCCCAGGTCACGCCCGAATCTTTGCAGGAACCCCATATACCTGAGGAAACGGAACAGCCCCTGCTTTGAAAACCGGTCAAACTCCCCGGCCCTCTCAACAAGGGCCTCCAGGTTAGCCCGGCGGTGCGCCCCGTCAGGCAGGCCGCCAACATACGCCAGGTAACCGCTTTCCCGGTAAACTGTGTCTATAAAGGCGGACAGCGTGTCGCGCCTGGCCAGGGAACGCCAGCGGTCAAGCCTGTCCAGAAATTCTCTCAGCCTGGCCGAGACACCGGGTATGTCCCCGGCGGCAGCGAAGGACACGCATTCATAAAAACCGCCCTTCCCCCCGGCCAGCCGGACCGCGGCCAGCTCCCCCTCATCAAGCCCCACCAGGGGGGAGCGCAGGACGGCGGCCAGCGGAATATCCTGGCAGGGGTTATCCACCACGCTGAGCAGGGACAGCATGGTCTGCACCTCCACCGCCTGAAAATAACCGGTAGCCAGGTCGGCGTCGGCCGGTATTCCCGCTTTTCTCAGCACTTCCACCAGATGGTTGGCCCGCCCGGTGGTGGCCCGCAACAACACGGCGATATCGCTGTACCTGACAGGCCGCTTTCCACCCGGGAGGCAAACCTCACAGCCGCCCGCTGTCATTTCCATGATGCGCCGTGCTATCACCATCGCTTCCCTTTCCAGGAGTGTGAGTTCTGCCTCCTCATCCGCTTCGGCATCAGCGCCTTCCCCCGTCCAAAGGGCTTCCCTGCCGCCGTCCACCAGGTGTACTTCCACCGGGTCGTCTTTGGCATCGTAACCGGCACCGTAAACCAGCTCCGCTTTGCTGTCATAGACCATGCCCGCAACGCCCCCGGTCATCAGCCGCCGGAAAAGGTAGTTAACCGCCTCTACGATATTGGCGGCACAGCGGAAGTTGGAGGACAGGCAGATTTTGCGTTCCCTGCCGCCCGGCTCTTCGGGAAAGGTACGGTAACGCGCCAGGAAAATCCCCGGGTCTGCCAGCCGGAAGCGATAAATGCTCTGCTTCACATCTCCCACCATGAACAGGTTGGGATTGTCCGCACCCTGCCGGGAAACCAGGTTTAAAATGGCGTCCTGCACCGGGTTGATATCCTGGTACTCGTCCACCAGGACATAGTCATAGGAGTCCCTGATGGCCAGCGCTTCCGCCGAAGGCCTAAGGCCGGCCTGGTCCTGCTGCCCGTCCAGCAGCACCTGCAGGCACAAATGTTCCAGGTCGCTGAAGTCCAGGAGGCCGCGTTGTCTTTTTTCCCCGGCGAAGCGCCGGGAGAATTCTTCCACCAGCAGCGCCAGCTCCTGCACCAGCGGTGCCAGCTGCCGTATTTCCTCCCGGTAGCTGCCGCTGTCCCTGGTCAGGAAAATCTCCCCGGCACGCTTTACCGCCGCCTTTGCCGCGTCACGCCTTTCTTTTACCTGCTCTTTTACCGCCTCACCCACGCCCCGGACCGCTGGCAGCCTGTCAAAGCCAAAGTCCAGCCAGGCCTGGCGGATTTCGTCTAAAGGACGGCCAAGCAGGCCAAGCAGCTCCTCCAGGCTGGAAAGGTCGTTTTCCAGCACCGGCCGGTACGCCGGCGGCACACCGGGAAGCCGGCAAAGGCGGAGGGCCGACTGCAGCAGGTCTTTTGCCCTTTGCAGCTCATGACCCAGGTGCCTCCGGACAGGTTCCAGCCACCGTGCCAGGGCCGGCTCCCCTCCGTCCCCGGCAGACGCGAACGGTTCAACCGCCTCTTTAAGCCACTTTCCGGGATTAATGGTGCTCCGGGTAAAAAGGTACACAGAGAGGATTAGCCTGGCCAGCCCTTCATCGCCGCGCCTGCCGCCATATGCCCACACCAGCTGCTGAAAAACGGTACGGGTGCTGTCGTTGTGGCAGTCTTCCAGCAGTTCAGCCACCACTTCCTGCTGCAGCAGATCGCTCTCCGGGGGTTCGGCCACCCGGAAGGAAGGCTCCATATCAAGGCGGTAAAAGTAGCGCCGGACCACATCCAGGCAAAAGGAGTGAATGGTTGATATGGCTGCGCCGTGCAGCAATGCCAGCTGGCGGGCCAGGTTATCCCCCGGCTCCCGCTCCATCGCTTCTTCCAGCGCCCTGCCGATGCGCTCCCTCATTTCCGAAGCCGCCGCCTCGGTGAAGGTAACCACCAGCAGCCTGTCAATATCAACCGGGTTAGCAGGGTCCAGAAGCAGGCGCACAACCCTTTCTACCAACACCGCTGTTTTGCCGGCGCCGGCGGCGGCGGCCACCAGCAGGTTGCCGTCCCTGGTATATATAGCCTCTTTTTGTTCCGCCGTCCAGTGGCCACTCATATCTCACCACCCCGCTTTGCCAGCATCTCCAACACTTCCCCGTGCGAAAAATCCCTGACCGGGCGCCAGCGGTTGCCGTCCCCGTTCTCAAAGCGGCAAAGCGGGCGGTACCGGCAAAAGAGGCAGGCGTTGTCACCGCTGGGGCGCCGGTAGGGATAAACAGCGGTGTCACCGTCCAGTATGGCACGGGCCGCCGCTTCCATTTTCGCAAAGGCCAGACCGGTCAGGGCGGCTAGCTGCGCCCGGTCCGCTATGCGTGACCTGGCCGTGAAGGAACCGTCCTTTTTCAGCGCAGCGGGTAGGATCCCCTCCCTTCCGCCCAGGAGCTCAAAGACCTCGCGGTCGGCAAAGACCAGGCCGTACAGCTGCAGGTCTCCCGGGTTCTCGTCCGGCTCCCTGCCCTGCTCCGGGTTGTCCGCCCGCTCCGGGGGGGTGTATACGGGGAAATAGAACATACCGGCTGCGCAGTCGCCACCGCCCGCGCCGCCCTCCTGCAGCGCGGCGGCCAGGTAAACCGGCAATTGTAGCGACAACCCGTGCCAGGTATCGGCAATCTTATAGTCGGCGGGACCGGCCTTGTAATCGATTACCGATATAAACCCCCGGTCTCCTCCCTTCGCCCGGTCTACCCGGTCAATACGGCCGTACAGCTCCAGGCCGCCGTTCACTTCTTCCCTGATTTTGAGGTTAAAAGGCATTTCCACGGCGCAGGGACGGAAAGTGCTGAATCCTGCCTGCCTGGTCAGGCGCCGGGCCGCCCGGACCAGGTCTTCCTTCAGTCGCTGCGCCAGGTAACGGTGACGGGCGCTGGAGAGGAGAATTTCCCCGCGCAGCCGGGGCACCAACTCGTCTACGATCTTTTCCATCCTGGCCGCCGCTTCTTCCGGTTGCAGGCAACCCCAGTCAATACCGTCCTCCTGCAGCCCACAGACAAACAGGCGCAGTGCTTCGTGGTAAAAGTTGCCCATGTCAGGCGCTTCCACCCCGAACTCGCTTCTTTCCCGCAGGCAAAGCCCGAAACGCGCGAAATGGGCGAAAGGGCAGCGCGCAAAAAGTTCCAGGCGCGAAACGCTGCTTTTGACCGGAAAGCCGTAGAGGGACTCAGCCTGTGGGCGGGAAAGCCTTTTCGCCCTGTTATGGCAGGTAAGGGCAGGCCAAATCAGCTCCAGGCGCCGCCGCAAGCGGCTGTCCCGCAACGCTTCACCATAAACGACGGGCCAAAGCTCATCCGGGGTTTCCCCGGCCAGTATGCCGGCCGCCTCCTTTAGCAGGGCGGCTGCCAGCGGTTCCCCTCCGGCCAGGAAATGCAGGCGGTTTTCCCCGTCCGGAGTCAAACCGTAGAACTCGGTCCCATTGGCAGGGAACATCCGGCACAGGTGGTTAAACAGCAAGGAGGGACGCTTGGGCTTGCCGTCTTCGGCGTTTTGGGGGCAGCCGGCAAAAACAAGTTCCGAAGCCCTGGTCAGGGCTATGTAAGCCAGGTACTGCTCGTAAAATAACCGCCGGCGCCTTGACGGCGCCAATTCTTGGCCAAAATCGGCCAGCAGCTCCCTTTCACTGTCAGCGAAGAGGCCGCTTTCACCCAGACGGGCCGGAAATTCCCCTTCGCACAGGCCGAGCACGTAAACCGCGCGCAGGGCCGGCTGGCGTGACCTTTCCACACCGCCCACCAGCACCTGGTCCAGGCCTGCCGGCACCAGCCCCGCCCGCATTCCTTCCAGCCCGGACAGCAGGATTTCCGAAAACTCCTCCAAGGTCAGCGCGCAGTCACCCATTACTGTATGAATCTCCTCAAGCAATGCCACCGTTTCCTGCCAAACCTGCCGGTGCCAGTCCGCCTTTTCCGGTTCCCCCGCCCTTTCATCGCCATCGGCCCAGGACCGCACCACAGCTAACGCTTCCACCGACTCCAGAAGCGACCACAGGGCCCGGCAGTAATCCGAAGCTGCCAGGCGGCGGCCGGCGGTTACGGCCTTATAAAAAGGAAAAATAACCCTCCTGAAGGTCTCCCTGGCCCTGTTTACCAGGATATCCCTTTCCCTGTCACCGGCGGTTATTATCTCGTCTTCTTCCGCCAGGGAGAGGGAACGCCGGAACCGGAAGGGCTCGTCATCCAGCCAGCGCAGCCCCCTGATGCCATGCTCCAGCAGGTAGTTTTCCAGGCAGTCTGCCCCGTACCTGTCCAGGGGTAAAAGATCAGTCTTCAGCAGGCAGGCGACGTCTTCAAAACGGAAATTCCGCTGCACCGCGGCCAGGCTGGAACGCAAAAACTCCGGGAGGGGATGGTGGGAAACCGGGCGCAGGCCGTCCAGAAAAAAGGGAATGCCGTAACTGGCAAATACCGAGGGAATCAGTTCCCGGTATGGGCTGATGTCTCGCAGAAGAACCGCCATCTCCCGGAAGCGCCAGCCAGCCTCCCGCGTTTTGTGCAGTATGTCCCGGGCCACCGCCTCCACCTCCGCCCGCCGGTTGGCGGCGTAAACAAGCCTGACGTCCCCGGCTGTGGCCGGGTACTGCGCCGCTGCGCCGGCACCGAAATTTCGCTCCAGGTGGGCCAATCCGCTGCCCGGCCTGTAGCGCGTGGGCTGACCTGAAAGCGGCAGCTCAAGCGGCGGCAGGACCCGCACGCCGGCCTGCCCAGCCAGGATTCTGAGGCGGCGGTATGCCTCCTGGGTGGGAAAAAAGAGGTCATTCTCTTTAATTTCGCCGGCGGTGTGGGTGTGGTCCAGGCACAGCGCCAGTTCCACCCGGGCAGCCGCGCCAAAAAGAGCCCGCAGCACACTGTATTCCTGCGGTGTAAAACCGGAGAAGCCGTCAATCCAGATCCGGGTGCCCACAGGGAGCGCCCCCGTCCGCAAAACCGAGGCCACCCGGCTGAGCGCGTCCTCCGGATCAGAGAAACGACCGCCCGTGTATTCCAGGTAATCTCCGTAAAGCGCGGACAGCACCCGCAGCTTGGCCTGCAGGACAGGGGGCGTCCCTTCCCCGGCGGCGGCTTCTGCCAGTGCTTCCGGCGTTATCCCGTAGTTTTTAAACTCTCTGAACTGCTCGCTTAACTTTACGGCGAAACGGGCCTTACGGGCAGACTGTTCAAATATTTCCAGCCCATCTTTTCTCTCCTGCAGCAGCCTTCTGATTACCATCTGCCTGCCGGTTTCGCTAATTTCAGGCAAAACCGGGGCACCGCCGGCATTGAGCAGCCTGCCCTCCAGCCGGCTGAAAGAAAGGACCTGGGCACGGTGCGTCAGTCCGCCGCACAGTGCCAGCAATGCTTTTTCCGTCTGGAAAGTGGCCTGTTCCGGCACCAGCATCACCAGGGGGGGTCCGAGCGGTTCATCCGCTGCTTCCCTGGCTATGGCTGACAGGCACCACCTTGTTTTCCCGCTGCCCGCCCTGCCCAGGACAAACCTTACCGTCAAACCCGCTCCTCCCCATCCCCTTTCTGCTCCCTGCCAAACACCACCGTAGCCGCCTTCATGTTTACATTTACCACCCTGCCGCCCGCCGCCTGCCAGATCCAGGCGTGCGGCCTGTCATTGCTCCACCACGACCCCAGTCTTCTGGCCGCTCTGGACAGAGGAAAACCCGCCACCCTTTCCAGTTCAGGGAAGCTCATCTCGATGAATCTTTCCTGGCGCAGGGCCCGGCGCAGGTAGCCGGTCAGCGCCCGGTATTTCTGCCTTGTCCACAACGCCCGTTTCATGTCTACCCTCTCGCCGGCGACAAAGGGCACCATCTCCCACTTCAGCAGCTCCCGTTGCAGCGCGGCCCCTCCGGGGAATAGTTCCGACAACCTGCCGTCGCGGTGCACGACCCGGTGCCCGAACACCTCCGCCTCACCGGGAAGGCGAGCCACCTCAGCCATCACCGGCTGCTCGGTCCACTGCAGTCCCAGTGCCTTGGCAATCTCGGCGAAAGTGGTAACTTCCCCGTACGGCACCAGGCGCAGAAAGGTGTAGAGGGGGTTGCCTTCGAATAAGAGAGGCACCACGCCGCCGTCCCGGTACTCGTATTCATCCGCCAGGTAGAACAACCCCGCCAACGCCAGCAAAGAAGCAGAAACAGCCCCCCCGGACGGCGGTTTCGGCCGCAGGTCAAGGCCGCAGCAGGCAAACCACCCTGCTGTCGCCGCCGTACCGGAAAGGCCCAGTGCAGCCATCACATATGACAGTCCGGCGTAAATAACCGATTCGTGTTCGCGGCCAAGAAAAGCCGCCACCCCATCCGGTACCGTGTCTTTCTCCAGTACCAGCACGTGCGGCCTAACCACCTGCCCAAAGAGGCGCTTCAGGTCGTCCTCTCCGGTAAAAGCCGTCGCCAGGAAACGGTTTTCCGCCGTCCTGACCAAGACGCCATCTGCCCGTTCCCGCGGGTCAAACCAGAGGCCGGCGGCACGGGGGAGGCGCGTATATCTTCTCTTCAGGCGGGCCAGAAGCGGCCCGATTTCCACAGCCATTCCCACACCTCCGCAACTGCCATTTTATATTTCTTCTTTTTTGTCTTTATTCCTCTTGTCCTGTCGCTTCCCTTTTTGTCCTTTTTATATTACAATGGGAAAAGTAATAGCGCTCGGGAGGTTTGCCTTATGATAAAAATCGCCGTAATCCCGGGAGACGGGACAGGGCCGGAGGTAATTCGCGAAGGAGTTAAAGTTCTGCAGGCTGTAAGCAGTGCGGAAGGGTTCAGGCTGGATTTGACCCAATATGACTTAGGGGGAGAACGCTACCTGCGCACCGGCGAGATCCTGCCGGAAAGCGTCCTGTCTGAGCTGCGCGGTTTTGACGCCATCTATCTTGGCGCCATCGGCCACCCCGACGTAAAGCCCGGTATCCTGGAAAAAGGCCTGTTGCTGCGCCTGCGCTTCGAGCTTGACCAGTATATAAACCTGCGGCCGGTAAAACTGTACCCCGGGGTGGAATCTCCCCTCCGTGATAAGGGGCCAGAAGATATCGACTTTGTGGTGATAAGGGAAAACAGCGAAGGCCTGTATGCCGGGGCGGGCGGCACTTTGCGCAGGGGAACTCCGGATGAAGTGGCCATCCAGGAGTCCATCAACACCCGCAAAGGGG
>DYEY01000047.1 GCA_020725465.1 Dethiobacter sp. | reverse complement strand
TGAATCCGATTGGGGCTAAATTAATGTGAGGATTGACAATTTAATCAATAATTTTGAAACAGCCCCTTCAGTATCGGGAACTTTTCCGCTTATCAGTGGTCGCAGACATTTGCTCCCGTTTTTAAAGATCCTGACAGGTAAAGTCGTACTATATCCTCCGGGCTGCCGGTAGCCGGGTCGGCTCCGACCACAACCTTTATACCTTTTTGGCTGAAGAGGTCCTGGGCCCTAACCCCCATACCGCCGGCTATGACCACATTGACTCCCTCTTCACTAAGCAGTCTGGGCAGCAGGCCAGGCTCATGCGGCGGGGATTTAAGTGTTGAGACTCTCAATATTTCTCGGGAACCCTGGTAAACTTCAAATATATAAAACCTCTCACAATGTCCGAAATGCGTGCATAGCTGACCACCAACAACCGGTAAAGCTATCTTCATCTTCATCGCCCTTTCCCGTATTTAATTTACAGCCACGGACCGGGATATGTTCCCTCACCAATATAACTTAAGCAGTAACCACGCCCTCCTCCCGTCATCGGCCCCATACCCACCGGACCAGTTCCGTTAAAACCGGGCAAAATAAATCTCTTCTTTCTTCGATTGATTGTGAGCTTTTTTAACTCTTCCAACATCCCTTCCCTCCCATCGTATCCTGCCGGCACCCCCGGCCTGTTCGTTGCCCCATCCGGTCCCTGTGTCCAAACCCTTGCCTCCACACCCGGGTCCCCTGCCCGGCACCTTCAACAAACACCTCCTCACTGTGGGTTAATTTCTCCAATTATAGTTATGGTCCATGTTTCAAAACCATTTTAAACCTTATTATGAGCATATGTCAATTTAGAGATAATACATTTTTATTAAACTTATGGAAAATTTGTGGGAAATATATTATACTTACTTCAGTATAACGAGAAGGAAGCTCTGTATGAAACTTGCCTATAAAGTCTGGCTTAACCAGAATGGCAAGGCTTTCGGCGAAGGTCCATACCAATTGCTGAGGGGTATTGACCGTAACGGATCTTTAAGGAAGGCTGCTGCCGAAATTGGAATGTCCTACAACCAAGCATGGCATTTGATCCGGACTATTGAAGGACGGTTGGGTTTTCCTTTAATACAGCGTCAAGTGGGCGGATCTTCCGGTGGCGGTTCCGTGGTAACATCCCGGGGCCGGCTGCTGATGGAAAGTTACAAGGTTTTTCGGGAGGAGGTGCGGGAGGTTCTGGAACAGCTGTATGAAAAACATTTTGGGGAAATGTTCAGGGCAGAATAATTTTTCATATCGCTATCCTTAAATAAGGATAACGCCCAACGACGGCTTAAATTTAGTTACAGAACAGGTGTTATTCTGGGTGGAAAACTTAAACAGACAGGACCGGCGGGTGAAATATTTAACAAGCCGGCAGGTAAGATTGGAAGTAGCAAAATTTTTGGGTCACGTTGGGGAGTGACTTACTTTTAAGGAGGCCTGAATTAATGCAAGTACAGCTACTACCCCTTGAAGATGCCGTGGGTAAGGTGCTCTCCCACGACATAACGAAAATTATACGCGGTGAATTCAAGGGGCCGGCTTTTAAGAAGGGACATGTCATTACCGCAGAGGACGTGCCCGAATTGCTTAAGCTGGGCAAGGAAAGGGTATACGTTTTAAAACTGGATGCTGACGATGTACACGAGGACGAGGCAGGGATACGGCTGGGCAGAGCTGCTGCCGGGCAGGGAGTGACCTGTTCTGCACCCAAAGAAAGCCGGGTCAACCTTTTTGCGGACATACCGGGGCTTTTGAAAGTTAACGTGCCTGCCCTGGAAGAAATCAACGATCTGCCGGAGGTGATTCTTTCCACTCTGCCCAACAACACCCCCGTAGAAGCCGGCGAAATGCTGGCCGGGACAAAGGTTATACCGCTGGTGGTCAAAGATGATGTGGTCAAGGCAGCGGAAGAAATTTGCGCAAAACATGGGGGTGTCATCCGGGTAGTTCCCTTTCGTCCCATGGACGCGGGGATTATCGTCACCGGCAATGAAGTTTACCACGGGCGTATTAAAGACAGTTTTGGTCCCGTACTAAAACAAAAAGTGGAATCCCTCGGCTCAAGGATTTTGGCTATAGAATACGCACCCGATGATGCGCAGGTCATTGCCCGGTTGATTAACGGTATGATTACCGGGGGTGCACGCCTAGTGCTGGTAAGCGGCGGAATGTCGGTGGACCCCGATGACGTGACGCCCCAGGGGATTCGCCTAAGCGGTGCGTCCATAGAAAAATACGGCTCCCCCATTTTACCCGGAGCCATGTTTATGCTGGCTTACCGCGGAAATGTGCCTGTTTTGGGAGTACCGGCCTGCGGAATGTATTTTCGCATCACTGTACTTGACCTTGTCCTGCCGCGACTGCTCGCCGGCGATCGCCTGACGCGCCGGGACATAGTGGCTTTGGCTCATGGGGGACTTTGCCGGAGCTGCCGGGTTTGCCACTACCCACGGTGCAGTTTCGGCCTGGCCCGGGCCGGGATATAACACTTAACAAGGGGTATGTATGAAGTCCCCCTATGCTAGGCTTTGTTATTAACTCAACTAATGAAATCGACATAACTACCCAGAAGTTTTTCAAGACCTTTACCAAGTGGATTTAAGGGTTCTGCTTTTTGACGCTACAAACTGAAAGTCTTGGTAATAAAGGATTCTCGAAAATAAAAACTAATATTTCGTAAACTCCTTTGCTAGCATAAACACTATTTTACAACCATAGCTCGGCAATCCGCTCCCGGTGGAAGGTGGCATCTCCGCAGGTTGTCTCCAGCCTTTTGGCCCGCTTGAAGAAAAGGTGGATGTCGTGCTCCCACGTGAAGCCGATGCCTCCAAAGCACTGGATGCTCCCGGCGGTGACTTTGAAGTAGGTGTCGCTGCAGTAGGCCTTGGCCGCGGAGGCTGCCAGGTCAGCCCCGGGGACATCATTCTCCACGGCCCATGCGGCATAGTACAGTGAACCACGGCTGCCTTCAATATCCACCAGCATGTCGGCGCAGCGGTGCTTGATGGCCTGGAAGCTCCCGATGGGCTTGCCGAACTGCACGCGCTCCTTGGCGTACTGCACGGTCATCTCCATGGCCTTTTCGGCTCCGCCCACCATCTCGGCGCTCAGCGCCACGATGTACTTCCTGATCACTTTCTCCAGCACCGGCCAACCCTGGCCGGCTTCCCCCAGCACACGGGCAGCCGGGACCGCCACTCCGTCCATCTGCACTTCACACAGGCGGTAGGCCTGGTCCATGGTTTTTAGGGGTGTGACGGTAACTCCGGGGGCTTTGGGATCCAGGCAGATAAGGGTTATTCCTTCTTCGGGGGCGGCGCCCTCCGCGGTGCGCACCGCGGTGACTATCAGTCCGGCGGCGTTGGCATAGGGAACGAACAGCTTGGTCCCGCTCACTTTGTAGCCGTCGCCCTCGGGGACGGCTTTCGCTTTAATTGCGGCGGCTTCCCAAAAGCCCTCGGGCTCGTCCATGGCCAAGGTGGCTATCAGTTCCCCGGAGGCTATGCGCGGCAGGTATTCCTTCTTCTGTTCGGCGCTGCCCGCCTGTAAGAGGGCTTCGGCAGCCATCAGTGTCTCCACGAAGGGGGCCGGCAGCACCGCCCTGCCCATCTCTTCCATCATGACCGCCAGCTCTACCAGGCCCATGCCCATCCCGTCGTATTCCTCAGGTATGGTCAGCCCCATCCATCCCAGCTCGGCCATCTCCTGCCACTGTTTTGGTGAATAACCACCGGCATCCGCCATCATTTCCCGCACAAAGGTGGTGGGACAGCGGTCCTCCATAAATTTGCGGACGGTTTTTTTCAGCATACTCTGCTCTTCGCTAAGCCCAAAATTCATTATCTTCCCCTCCTTCCCTAGCGTGGTAGCCCCAGGATGTGCTCGGCCAGAATGTTCCTCTGGACCTCCGAGGTGCCTGCCGCAATGGTGGCCGCCCTGGCGTACAGGAACTGGTACTGCCAGTCGCCCTCAACCAATGCCCATTTGGAATTGCGCACCAGCTGGGAGTACGGCCCCTCTATCTCCATGGCCAGTTCGGTCATCCGCTGGAGCATTTCGCTATAGTAAAGCTTGGCCATGGAGGCCTCGGCCCCCGGCTCCTCGCCCCGCACCCGGGAGCTGATGGTCCGGTAGACTATATGCTTGAAGCTCTCTACTTCTATAAAGGACCGGGCCAGCTTCTGCCGGATGACGGGATCTTCGCTCATGGGCCTTCCGTTGCGTTTTGTGTTCCTGGCCAGGTCGGCTAGGCGCTCCAGCTGGTTGCGGAAACGTATGGGATGGCCCAGGTAGGCGGTGCTTCTCTCGTGGGTGAGGGTGGTCATGGCCACGTACCAGCCCCGGTTGATCTCTCCCACTACGTTTTCCAAGGGCACCCGGACGTCTTCAAAGAATATTTCGCAGAAGTCATGCACCCCGGTGATCTGGTCCAGGGGCCGCACGGTTACCCCGGGGGTTTTGAGGTCTATCATTACGTAGGTTATGCCGCGGTGCTTGGGCACGGTGTTTTCGGTGCGCACCAGGGCAAAGCACCAGTCGGCCAGGTATCCCCAGGTGGACCATACCTTTTGGCCGTTGATTACCAGGTGGTCTCCGTCGATTACCGCTCTGGTTTGCAGCGCGGCCAAGTCGGATCCGGCGTTGGGCTCGGAAAAACCCTGGCACCAGACTACATCTCCCCGCAGTATAGGGGGCAGGTGCTTCTTTTTTTGCTCCTCGGTGCCGAATTTAAACAGGGTGGGCCCCAGCATGCCCTTTCCGTGCATCAGCCCTTCCGGAGCGTCGGCCATGGCCATTTCCTCGTTGAAGATCAGCTGCTGGATCAGGGTGGCACCCATCCCGCCGTACTCCTTGGGCCAGGCTATGGCGGCCCAGCCACCTTCGTACAGCTTCTTGTCCCACTGCCTGTTGATTATCTCCCGCTCTTCCTGGGTCCGCGGTATGCTGTCCTTCCACTCCTCCGGCAGGTTCTTTTGCACCCACTCCCTTACTCTTTCCCGGAATTCCTGGTCTTCCGGGGTGAAAGTCAAATCCACAAGCCCTTCCTCCTTTCATTTATTAATTACTACCGTATTTTCCGGAGCCCTTTTTCCATCAACTTTTTAATATCTTCGGGGATTGGGGTGGATTTTCGCGTTTTTATATGTACGCAGACATAGGTTATTTCACCCTGCACCACCAGTTCCCCGGTACTCCTCTTGTATGATTCGCACGCCAGGGTAAAGCTTTTGTTCCCTATTTTTGATATCCACACGTAATAGTCCACTACATCATCCAAAAAAAGCGGGGTCTTGTAATTGAAATTGACATTTGCCACAGCTATATCGATTTCCGCTTCCATCATCTTGACATAACTTATCCCCAGATCTTCTTGCATGAAATCCATTCCGGCCGCCGAGTCAAGCCACTTTATTTCATTGGCGAAAAATACCGTCCCGGACAAATCCGTATCATATAATCGAACCTTGACGGGATACGGCTTAAGTCCCTCTATCATCTAACTTCACCTCCTTTCCAGGGTTCCGGCTTTAATGTGTTTCACATTATCCTTATTTCCGTCCCAGTTCAGTCAGTATCTTTTCACGCAGCTTGTATTTTTCAACCTTATTGGTGGGGGTTCTGGGCAGGTCGTCGATAAAGCGGATATGCTTGGGCCACATAAACTTGGGCATTTCGCCCCTGAGCCAGCCTCGCAGTTCTTCTTCCGGCAGATCCTCCCCCTTTTTCAGCACCACATAGACGACAACATCGTCTTCGTCCCCCACCTCCGCGGGAATGGGCAGAGCGGCGCACATGTCGACTTTGGGATGGCTGTTTACTATATCCTCGATCTGATAAGATGATATGTTCTCGCCCCTGGTCCTGATAAATCCCCCCATCCTGTCGACGAAATAGAAGTAACCCTCCTCGTCCTTGTAGCACCCGTCTCCCGTGTGGAACCATAAGTTTCTGAATTCCTTAAGGGTTGCTTCCGGCTTGCCGAAATACTCGTTGAGAATGGAGTACGGAAATTTCGGCCTGAAGGCCAGCTGGCCAAATTCCCCGGGGCCGCATTCCTCATCGTGCTCATTTAGAATAGTTGCCTCAAGCAGCAGCTCGCATTTTCCCATGAACCCCTTTTTCATATTTTCTTTTCCGGATAGTATGGGGTAGCCGTATTTAGCCGCAATAGCTTTTAATTCTTCTTTGGAGTAGCCCTTGTACAATTCCGGGGGAGTTCCTTCTCCTTCGTCCAGTTCATCAAATATACCCACAAAGCCGTTTCCGGCCTCTGTCTGCCCGTATCCGCAAGAAACGTAGTCAATGCCGAATCTTTTCGCCACCTGGTGGTGGTACTGCGGCAGGGGCTGCATATGCACCTTGTTCAGGGTATTGTTGCGGTCATCGGGGGTTTCTTTGGCGCTCATCAGCCAGGGGATCATCACGTCCAGCAGTATGGCCGTGCTGGCACCGCTGACTTTAATCCTCCTCCAGAAATCCGTGGGGCTGAATTTATCCCACAAAGCCACCGTACACCCGAGCCAGGCGCCCCTGATTAGATTTGCAAAGGCGCCGCCCACGTGATACAGTGGGAGATCATTATACACCACGTCATCCTGGTTGCAAAACTTTCTCAGGTTAAAGGTATACTGGTTCATCCAGCGATGGGAATGTACAACCCCCTTGGCCGGGCCGGTTGTGCCGGAAGTATAGATGATATTGGCGGTGTCATAGTACTGGATGTCTATACCCGGATTCGACGTCTCCCCCTTTAACAGGTCCTCAAAGGGATACCGGGGAAACTTTTTGTCCAGCTCATTGCCTGCGGCCTCGGAATTGTAATCATGATCGCCCTCTTTGGGGCTGTGCAGGAAAATTTTCAAATCGGGTATATCTTCCTTCACGTCATTGATCAGGGGGATCATATCGGTTTCCAGTATTAAGAGTTTGGGCTTGGTATCATTTAACTGGTAGGAGAGCAACCGCCCCCTGTAGTTGAAATTGATGGGGCAGAACACCGCCCCCGCCTTCCAAATACCAAACATGGCCAGGGCGGTTACCAGGGGGTTTTTTAAGAACAGCGATATCCTGTCTCCTTTTTCCACTCCCATGGATATCAGGTTGTGACTTATGCTGTTTGCCATCGCATTAAATTCTTTATACGTGTAGTGCCTGTCTTCTTCACCGTAGTAAATAAAGGTTTTGTCTCCTATTTTTTCCGCCCACTCTTCGATTTTGAAAGCTACGATTTCTCCGTCCTTTTTAAATTCTCTCTCCAGTTCCTTTAAGTCCATTTATTTTTCCCTCCCTCTTGACTTGGAGAAATTGTTTTAATAACAACACTTTGAAATTGTTTTTAGTTTTAGCCGCCCAGGTATGCCTTTTTAACATGTTCATTCCCCTTGAGCTCTTCAGCCACCCCCTCCAGGCTTATAGAACCCACTTCTAGGACATACGCGCGGTCGGCCAGACTCAGGGCCATGTTGGCGTTTTGCTCTACCAGCATGATGGTAACCCCCGCGCCCTGAAGCCTTTTAATAATGCCCGCCACCTCCTGAACAACCAGCGGGGCCAGCCCCAGGGAAGGCTCATCCATAATCAGAAGCTTGGGATTGGACATCAGGCCCCGGCCAATGGCCAGCATTTGGCGCTGCCCCCCGCTAAGCGTCCCGGCAAGCTTGTGCTTGCGCTCCTGCAGTACGGGGAAATATTCAAACACATCGTTTTTATTTTTTTCAATCAATGCCCGGTCTGAAATGGTATACGCCCCCATCATCAAATTCTCCATGATGGTAAGCTGGGGAAAAACCTTTCCGCCCTCGGGTATTTGCGATATCCCCAGGCGTACCCTGGCATCGGAGGCCATACTGGTTATGTCCTGTCCTAGAAAGCTGATTTTCCCTCCTGTTGTGCGGATCAGGCCGGAAATGGCTTTCAGGGTAGTGGTCTTCCCCGCTCCATTGGCCCCAATCAGTGCGACTATTTCACCCTGTTGAACCTTCAGGCTTATTTTTTTCAGAATATTAAGCTTTCCATAACCGGCCTCCACATTAGCTAGCTCGAGCATCAAACCCACTCCCTAAATAGGCGTCAATCACCGCGGGGTGTTCCATTATTTCCCCCGGTGTGCCTTCTACTATCTTTTCCCCGTAGTTCATTACCACGATCCGGTTGCAGACACCCATTACGGCCGTCATGTTGTGCTCCACCAGGAGAACTGTTATTCCACGCCCGTTTATCTTCCGGATCAGCTCCATGGTTTCCAGGGTTTCCTGGGGGTTCATCCCCGCAATGGGCTCATCCAGCAATAACAGCTGGGGTTCGGCCACCAGGGCCATACCTATTCCCACTAGACTCTGGTGGGCGTAGGGCAGGTTTCCGGCCTGATCGTTTTTTCTTTCTTCCAGTCCGATAAATTTCAGTATCTCTATGGCATGCTCGGTATGCTGCTGCATTTCATTTTTCGCCCGGGCGGAATTCAGCAAATCAAGGATCAGCCCCGTTTTTCTCTTGCTGTAGCAGGCCGTAAGCATGGCCTCCAGTACGGTTAAATTTCTGAATATCCTTGAACCCTGAAAGGTCCTGGCTATACCAAAGGATATAATCTTATCCATCCGTACATTGGTGATATCGTGCCCTTGGAAAATCACTTTCCCGCCGGTGCAATTAAGGTGCCTGGTAATCAGGTTGAATACCGTGGTTTTACCGGCCCCGTTGGGGCCGATTAACCCCAGAATGTCCCCTTTTTGTACTTCAAAACTTAGTTCGTTAACTGCCGTTAGCCCCCCGAAGGTTTTGGTTACTCCCTGAAGTTCCAATATAGGCATTTGCTACCCTCCTCCCTGAGACAATCTTGCTTGCCAGCCGACCTATGCTGCAACCCAGCCCCTGAGGCATATACATTATAACCACACCCAGTATTACCGCGTAGACCAGCATCCTGTACTCGCTGGCAAAACGCAGGGCCTCAGGGACAAGTATCAGTATAATCGTTCCAAGTGCCGGCCCCAAAACCATTCCCGCCGACCCAACAACAACTATCACCAGCGCGTCTATACTGGCCATTACGCCGAAGGACTCGGGTGATATAAACGTAATGTAATGGGCGTAAAGGCACCCGGCCAGGCCCGAAAATGCCGAACAGACGGTAAATGCGATTATTTTGAACTTCGGAGGGAATATTCCAAATGTTCCGGCTAAAACCTCGTCCTCTTTGATGGCGATTAATGCCCTCCCCAGTGTTGTTTTGGCTATGCGGTAAGTCACCACCATTACCAGTATGAGGGCTGCCAAAACCAGGTAGTAGTAAGTAATTTTTGAGTCAAAGGCAATGCTGGTAAAGCCAAGGTTTATGGGTGTGGGGTAAGGAATATCCCCTATGCCCATAGGCCCCCGGGTAACCCCAATCCAGTTGTTAAAAATTTCTGAGAGGATTACACCCAGTCCCAGGGTGACCATGGCGAAATAGATGCCCCTTGTCCTCAATACGGGATAGCCGATTATAAAGCCCAGCAGGGCGGTGGCAGTGGTGGCCAGGGGCATGGTAATCCAGAAGGACCACCCCAGTTTTACGGCCAGAAGTGCCGAAACATAGGCACCGATGCCGAACATCCCTCCCTGGCCGAGGCTTAGCAGGCCTGTGTATCCCAGAATTATATTCAGCCCCTGGGCCAGGATTATCCAAATACAGGAGATTATCAGCAGGTGAAGTATGTAGCTGCCTCCCAATATGATGGGGAGCAAGGCCAGCAGGGCTATAGCGATAATCCAGGTAATCCACGTGTTTCTCAGGCGCCTGTCCGTCAATGCTGGTCACCCCCCTGTCCAAACAATCCCGTAGGCTTAATCACCAGAATGATAATAAGTATCAGGAAGGCAACTGAATTTTTAAAGGCAGATGTCAGGTACTGGGCCGTATAACTTTCTACCAGCCCCAGTCCCAACCCGCCCACAATGGCGCCGACGATGCTTCCCATGCCCCCGAGAACCAGGATGACCACTCCCTTTAAGAGCGGCTCCAGCCCCATATGCGGGTTAAGCGTAAACAGGCTGCCCAGAAAGGACCCTGCCACAGCCGACAAAGCAGCGCTTAAGGCAAAGATAAATGAGGTCAATCTGTCTATACTTACGCCCATCAGCTGCGTTACTTCAGGGTTTTGCCCCATGGCCCGTATGGCCATGCCCAGTTTTGTCTTTTTAATAAACAGCTGCAAAGCTATTATCAATAACACTGCCATTAGCACAACCAGCAATCTCTGTGAGGAAACTGTGGAGCCTAAAAATGATACTACCTGCTTGGTATAGGGTGAATCGATGGTACGGTTGTAATTCCCCCAGAGCAATGAGGCCAGGTTTTCCAGGAAAAGCATCATTGCAATTGCTGAAATAAGCAGGGTTACGTGAGGTGCGCCTCTTAACGGCTTAAAGGAAATTTTCTCTACAACCACTCCGATTACCGCTACAATGAGCATTGCAATAATTGTAGCCAATATGAAGTGTACCCCCAAGCCTGCTACTAAGAAGAAAGCGGTAAACGCTCCAATCATGAATGTCTCGCCGTGGACAAAATTGGGAATGTCTAGTATCCCCAAGACGATGGTCAGACCGGTAGCAAATAAAACGTAGATGCTTCCGGAAACCAGCCCGTTAATCAGCTCCTGCATTTAAGAAAACTCCTCCTCTAATTTTGGGTTTATCCTAAATCTGCGCCTCCTGGTCCTCCCAATACCGCTTCCGCAGCTCCTTTTTCAATATTTTCCCGGAAGCGTTCTTTGGCAATTCAGAGACAAATTCCACCGAGCGGGGAATTTTGTACCTGGCCAGTTTTCCCTCGCAGTAGTCGATAATTTCCTTTTCAGTGCACTCCGCCCCAGGCTTTGCAACCACTACTGCCATGCAGGTTTCACCCCACTTCTTGTCAGGCACTCCGATAGTCGCCACTTCAAGGACCTTGGGATGCTGTGCTATGATTTCGTCGATTTCTATGGGGTAGATGTTGAGACCGCCGCTTATAATCATGTCCTTCTTGCGGTCGACAATATAGTAGTATCCCTCCTCGTCCATCCGGGCCAGGTCCCCGGAGGTGACCCAGTTGCCCCTGAAGGCCTGCCTGGTTTTTTCCGGGTCCTTGTAATACCCCTCCATCGTTAAGGGAGACAAGGCGTACAATTCCCCGACCTCGCCCCGGGGAACCTCACGGCCTTCATCATCAAACAGCCTGACTTCAACGGGCAGTACGGGGGGGCCTACGCAGCGGGTTTTCCTCAGCTGGTCTTCAGGCTTTAAAGTCGTTACAATGCCCATCTCCGTGGAACTGTAGACCTCATACAATTCGGCCTCCTTGAAGTACTCCAGGGCCTCCAGTTTTGTCTGGGTAAGCAGCGGCGCCATCCCGGAGAAGAGCCTTTTCACGGAGCTTACGTCATAGCTCTCCCTGGTCTTTTGAGGAATTGCCAGTATTAAGGTATACATCGTCGGGGCCAGAAAGATATTGGACACTTTATCCCGGTCGGCCAGCCTCAGCGTTTCTTCAGGATCGAAGGTCCGCATCAGGGTCTGGGTGGCCCCGAAGTAAATATTGGCCAGCGGGCCGTGACAATAGGCGGAATAAAGCGGCCCGGCAACCAGGTTGTGGTCTCTGGCGGAGTATTTCCATTCAGCCGCAGAGCAAAAGAACATGAGAGCCCAGCGCCGGTGACTTCCCATTACACCCTTGGGGTCGCCTGTGGTTCCCGATGTGTACATGATGTTGCACAGGTCGGTTTCTTTAACGTCCACTGAGGGTTCCCGGGATGAGGCCTTCTCCAGTAAATTCTCATATTTCTGAAATCCGCTTTTAACATCTCCGACGGTGATATACCTGCCTTCACCATAAGGCAGCTGGGGCTTTAAATCCTCAATCATGCCCAAAAGCTCATTGCCCACAATCATAGCCGTTGAATCCGAGTGAATGGCAATCCTCTTAACGTCTTCCGGCACCAGGCGGTAGTTTACCGGCACCCCTACCAGACCGGCCTTTGCCAGGGCAAAGTAAGCCTCCAGGTACTCCGGGCAGTTGTAAAGCAGGATGCTGACCTTGTCGCCTTTTTTGAGACCCATTCCTAACAGCCCGTTTGCCAGCCTGTTGACCCTTTCATTAAATTCCCTGTAGGTAATTTTCCGGTCCCCGCAAATTATCGCCACTTTGTTGGGATACCTGGCTGCGTTAACCCGTAAGGCGCTTCCCAAGGTAAGTTCCATGAATAAACCCTCCATTTGAAAAAATGGTTGTCTGAACGGTTATTCGGCGGCGATACCCGGAATTTCTGTCTATTTGAGCAGGCTCCTGGAAATGACCAGTTTTTGTATTTCATTTGTCCCTTCAAGGATCCTCAGCACCCGAACTTCGCGGTAAATGCGTTCCACCGGCAGTTCTGCCATGTAGCCCATCCCACCGTGAATTTGAACCGCCTTATCCGCCACGCGACCGACCATTTCACTGGCAAACAGTTTTACCATGGCCGATTCCGTAGGCAGACTTTCACCATTGTCAATCCGCCAGGCAGTATTGTAGACCATTTGTTCGGCGGCATAAATCTCGGTGGCCATCTCCGCCAGCATGAACTGGATGGCCTGGAAGGCGGCAATCGGTTTCCCGAACTGAACCCGCTGCTTACTGTAATTGACCGACATTTCCAGCAATCTCTTTGCGGCTCCCAGGGACATGGCGCCCACATGGACCCGGCCTTCGTCAAGGGAGGCCATCGCCGCTTTAAACCCCAGTCCTACACCGCCGATTATGTTTTCTTCCGGTATTTCACAGTCTTCAAAAACAAGCTCAGCCTGCCCTTCCGGCGGGCCGGCCATGGTCAGCTGGCGCTGGGCCACCGAAAAGCCGGGTGTTCCCTTCTCGACGATGAAGGCTGTAACCCCAGCCGCGCCCTTTGCTTTGTCCGTCTTGGCCATTACCATCACAACATCGGCATTTGCCCTGTTGCTAATAAAATGCTTGTTGCCGTTAAGTACCCACTTGTTGCCTCTTTTTTCAGCCCTGGTTTCAATGCCCGCCGCATCGGAACCGGCGTTCGGCTCCATCAGGCCGAAGGCACAGGTAAGCTCTCCCGAGGCAAACTTGGGAAGGTAGTATTTTTTTGCTCCTCGGTGCCGTAGTAGTAAATCGGTCCCTTACCGAGGCCGTTGTTTAACTGCACCTCAAGGCTGAATGCCGGGTGGGTCCTGGACAGTTCCTCCAGCACAACAACATACGCCAGCAGGCCAAGGCCCTCTCCGCCGTACTCTTTTGGTATGGTTATACCGTAGTACCCCAGCTTCTTCATTTTATCCAGGATTTCCTGAGGCACCCCTTTTTGGGCTACCTCCTGTTCAATAGGTATCAATTCTTTGTCTACAAAATTCCGCACGTTTTTCCTGATTGCCTCAAGTTCCTCTGAGAATAGAAGCTTATTAGTCTCCTCCTTTTGTATTTTCTAACTTTCCCCTGCTTTAAGAGGTAAGATCCCCTTCCCTTTATAACTTCTCGCTGACCGGGCCCGGAGCTTGTCATCCGGTTACTTAGCCTCCATTTCCTGAATAAGCTCCTTTAAGCGCCCCCTGTTCACCTTGCCGGTGGTGCCTACCGGCAGCTCGTCAAATATGTAAACTCTTTTGGGAACTTCATAGGTTGCCACTTTGCCCCTGCAGAAGTTAATAACCTCCTCCGGTAAAACACTCTCGCCCTTTTTCGGAACAATCGCTGCCACCACCGCCTCCTGCCATTTTTCATCGGGAATGCCCACCACGGCAGCGGAGTTTAATTTCGGGTGCTGCTGTATAACCTCTTCAATCGGCAGGGGCGACACCTTTTCCCCGCCGCTCATGATAATGTCATCGGCCCGCCCGTAATAATAAAAGTATCCTTTTTCATCCCTCCATCCCATATCGCCCACTATAGCCCATCCGTCCCGGAAACCTTTGCTGGTGGCCTCCTCGTTCTTGTAATACTGGCAGCCGATAGGCAGTCCCGGGGATTGCACCCATATGTGCCCGATTTGGTTTGGAGGCAGCTCATTTCCGTTGTCGTCCATTATTTTAATGTCGGCGCTGAAAACCGGAATACCGAGGTTGTCGGGCCTGGTCGCGGCCAGTTCTTCCTGGGAAACGTAAGCCACGAAGGCAAATTCGGTTGCCGCGTAGCAGGATCCGAGTTTGGCATTATGGAAAAATTCCTCGAGGTCCTTTCGTTCCTGCTCCTTCAGCGTGGTGGACCCGCAAATTACGGCTATAACCGAGCTTACATCGTATTTCTTTATTGTATCTTTCGGAAGCCTCTTGATCTGGTAGAGCATTGCCGGCTGCACCCAGGTTGAATTCACCTTTTCCCGGTCAATCAGCATGAGAAACTTTTCGGGCTCAAATGTTCTCATAACAACCACTGTGCAGGGGTATATCAAAGGCATCAGGGTGAAGGCCTGCCCTCCCAGGTGAAACTGGGGCGGCATCACCAGCGTCACTAAATGCGCGTAGGGAGGTAGTCCAAGTTTATGCGTGGCGTCATAACTGGGGTAAAATATAGTGCTCATCAAAGCATTCCCGTAATGCTTGTGAGGGAGGTTGAATAGACAAAAAAATCCTGGTATAAAAGTAGTTGCCAAACAAACC
>DYEY01000046.1 GCA_020725465.1 Dethiobacter sp. | reverse complement strand
CTAGGTAAACCCCACCCGGAGCAAGACCAAATAGGGGAGAGTTGACGTGGCCCGCCGATCTCCCGGGTTAGGTCGCTAGAGGCGTCAGGCAACTGCCGCCCCAGAGAGATGGCTACCGCCCCGCAAGGGGAACAGAACTCGGCTTACAGGCCTGCTTTGTATCAGTACCCCTGCGCATCACCGGCAGGGCAGCGCTTTTAGCTGTCACACAGCATTTAAACCAGGGAGGAACAACCAGTGAGTCTGAGGTCAGCAGAAGGGATCCCCTGTAACGTTTGCGGCGCCGGAGAAGCGGTAGTCCTATGTAACGGCTGCGAAGCTGCTCTCTGCAGCAAGTGCCGCATCTTTGACATATGGTGTCATGGCTGTGGCAGCGGTGACGTAAAGGCTTTCTGCCCGAAATGCCACAATGACCCTGAAATAAATGTTTACAGGCAGTGACCGTCCTGCAAAAAAAAGATACGGGAGTGTCAATACGGATGCTCCTTTTTTTGTGTGGCAAAAAGGAAATATTGACAATGTTTTTGCTTAAATGTATACTGGTTGTATACTAAAATTAAAGAGGATTATATGTCAGACCTGATAAGTTGCATGGAAGAAATGAAAAGCAAGAAAAAGTCCAATCTGGCCAGGATTGCTTATGACCAGATTAAAGAAGCAATTATTTACGCCAAATTCAGGCCCGGTGACGTTTTAAGCGAGAATATGCTGGCCGGTGTTTTGAACATGAGCAGGACACCGGTGCGTGAAGCGCTGAAAGAGTTGGCCGGAGAGGGTTTGGTGGAGATTATGCCCGGACGGGGCGGTATCGTCACTCATATTTCCTGGCAGGATTTGAAGGAAATCTATGAATTGCGTTACGCACTGGAGTCTTTGGCGGCCGAGACGGCCATTGATCATATTCAGGATGAGGAAATCGACGAGCTGGAAAGAAAATGGCAGGGGTTGCTGGATGATTTAAAAAAAGGCAAAAAGATAGAATGGGAGCGGGTCAGCCTTTATGACAATGAACTGCACTCCCTGATTATTGACAGGTGTGAAAACGGGCGGCTGAAAGGAATCATGTCGGTGCTTAACCAGCAGACACTGCGGTTTCAGCTGCTGTCGGCGCAGGCACTGGGCGACCCGGAGAATACTGTCAGGCAGCACCTGGAAATTACTGCTTTGCTGAGGAGCAGAGACAGAGAAAAGCTGATTCCCGTTTTGCGCAGGCACATTGAGATGGCGATGGAAAACATAACCACCAAGAGTATTTTCAAACGGCAATAATTTTTTTATACCGGTTGTATACAGGTTGTATGAAAGAGGGCTGGTTATGAAGGCGATACGGCTTCCTTGGGGAAAAGAGGAAATAAAGGTAACTTTGCCGGCAGAGTGGCAATTCAGGCGGGAAATTGTGCCCGTACCGGTTTGCGCGGTAGCGGATGAGGAGCAGGAAATAAGTACAGCGCTGCGGCAGCCCGCAGGTTCTCTGCCGCTGTCGGAAATGTCTCTTGCCGGAAAAAAAGTTTTGATTGTCATCGATGATATAACCAGACCCACTCCCGTAAAAAAAATAATGCGCGCTGTTTGGCGGGAAATGGCCCAAGCGTCCATCAGCCCGCGGGAGGCGGAGGTGCTGGTGGCGCTGGGAATGCACCGGCCCATGACTGCTGAAGAAATTAAGCTGCGCCTTGGCCTTGATGATCTTAGCGCAATTAGCGTGGTAAATCACGATTGTTTTAACGCATCTGAGCTGACGGAGCTGGGATTTACCTCCGGTGGAAGCAGGATTTTGGTAAACAGACGGGTTGCGGAAGCTGACCTGGTGATACTGGTTGGCACCATTGAACCCCATTTGCTGGCCGGTTTTGGCGGAGGACTGAAAAACATTATTCCCGGTTGTGCTGGCATGGAGACTATTGCTGCCACTCACCTGGTGGGGGCAGCTGCTGAGAGGTTCAGCAGTGTGGGCAGGATGGGTGAGGAGTGCCTGGCGCGGAGAGAGCTTGAGGAAGCGGCGCTGAAGATACGGGGCCGGTATTTTATGGTGAATACGGTCCTTACTGCTGAGGGCGGCATTGCCGGCGTGTTTTGTGGCGACCCGGTAAAAGCGCACCGGAATGGCTGCCGGCTGGCCGCCAAAGTTTATGGCGCCCCGGTGCCTGAGCAGTACGATGTTCTGTTGCTTGGTTCTCATCCAATGGATATCGACTTTCGTCAGGGGACGAAGTGCCTGGGCAACAGCCTGGCCGCTGCCCGTGAAGGCGCCCTTTTAATTGGCTTTTTACGTTGTGAGCGGGGTCTTGGCGATATGACCATTCCGGCGGCTTTCCTGCCACCTTTTTTGACCGGGCGGTTTGCCAGGGAGCTGGGCACGGAAAAATTGGTGGCTATCCGCAATGAGTTGGCCGGGCCGTTAAATATGGATGAAATTTATATGCTGCAGTTTCTTTGTGAAATAGCCCGGCGATTTACGGTCCTTATTTACGCGCCGGCTTTGCCCGCAGAGCTTATGGGGCGGTTTGGCGCTTTTGAGCATTTTTCCGACCTGGATAAGTTGTTGACAAGGGCAAAGCAGCTGGCGCCCGGCAGGTGTGCCGTCGCCTCACTGCCTTACGGAGGGATACACTACCCGGTTTTCGCAGGGGAAAACGACAGTCTTTGGAAGGAGGAAAACAGATGCTCTTAACCCGGGAAGAACAAGATATGTTGCAGGGTAAGTACGGTGAAGGAACGGCCACCGCCATGAAGGTACTGGTGGCAATCGGGGAGGCTTTTGGCGCGGAGCGGATGGTGGAAATCAGCCGGGCGCATGTGGCGCTTAGCAACCAGGAGGCGGACCTGTGGTTTGTGGAAAAGCTGGTGGCGGGAGGAGCAAAATGCCGGGTGTCGCCTACCGTTAATCCGGGTTTCAACCTGGATTATTTCCGGCGGGTATCAACTGTTGCCCCGGAAGATGAAGCTATTATCAGGCGTACAGAGGCAGCTTACAAAGCTATCGGTGCTACCCTTACCTATAGCTGTACGCCTTACCTGGAGAAAAATATCCCCCGCTTCGGCGAAATTACCGCCTATTCCGAATCGGGAGCGACCCCTTACATTAATTCTGTTTATGGTGCCAGGACCAACCGGGAAGCCGCGCAAAGCGCCCTATGTGCAGCGGTGACCGGGAGGGTACCGTTGTACGGTTTTTTGCTTACGGAAAACAGGAAAGGCGAGGTGCTGGTGGAAGTAGAGGCTGAAATCAGGGATGATTTTGATTACCAGTTACTGGGTTACTGTGTCCCCAGGAAGGCGGGTCATGGAGTGCCGGTTTTTACCGGGTTGCCAAGCAACCCGACACCGGAAGGGTTGATGAACCTGGGAGCCCAGCTTAATACGGCCGGGGCGGTGCCGATGTACCACATTGTCGGAGTAACTCCGGAGGCCCCTACCCTGGAGGCTGCTTTTCACGGAGAGCAACCAAAAAGAATAATAAAAATAACCAATGATGATTTAAGGGAAGTCCATGCCGCTATCTCTGCGGGCGGAGGAAAAATTGACTTCGCTCTTTTTGGTTGCCCTCATTTTACCATCGACCAGGTGAGGCAAATCGCCCAACTTGTTGAAGGCAAAAAGTTGGCGGTGGAGCTATGGGTGTGCACTTCTTCACTGACCAGGGATCTGGCCGAACGAATGGGCTTTTTGGAGATTATTGAGAGAGCAGGAGGCCATATCGTAGCTGATACGTGTATTGACCAGCCCTGCTGGCACCATCTCTACGGCAGGAAAGGCGTAACAGACTCGCCAAAATGCGCTTATTACACCAAGCGGAGGAATATGGAATTTGTAATTCGCAGCCTGGCGGAGAGCGTCAGGGCGGCCCTGGAGGGGGAAGTGAAATGACGGCGGACCTTATTTTTAAATGCCATAAAATTGCCGGAGGAAAAGCGAAAGGGGAAGTTTTGATTTCTGCCGATGACATCTGCTTTTATCTGGTGGATCCCGACACCGGAAAAGTAATTGAAAAAGGTCATGCCCTGGAAGGTAAGAGCGTCGCCGGAAAAGTGCTGGTATTTCCCAGCGGCAAAGGCAGTTCGGTGGTACAGGCCGATGGTCTCTATCAACTGGCCATGAAGGGTACCGCTCCCAGGGCAATGATTATCCGCTACCCCGAAACGGTGTTGGTGGCCAGCGCCATCATCATGGAGGTGCCGCTGGTGGATAATGTTGAGCCCGGTTTCTATGACGCCGTAAAAGACGGCGTTAAAGTCGAAGTGGACGCGGATAACAGCCGTATTATTGTGACCGGATAAAAAACGTAACCCATGTAAAAAGTTGTGCCGGTCTACATTTTGGTTTGGGGAGGTGATTGGGCTCCGGGAAATATGTTGTTGTCGGCAGTGCGCAATTGTTTCCACAATTATTTCTGGGGAGGATGGTTATGGATACAACAAGGCTGATTATTATTCTCGGCTACTTCATCATTGTCTTCGGTATCGGTTTTTATGCCTCTCGTTTTGTGAAAGACTCCACCGACTTTCTGCTGGCGGGCAGGCGCCTCGGCCTGGTGCTTACCGCGGCAACTTTGGCCGCCACCCACTTTGGCGGCGGGTTCGTTATGGGGGGCGGACAAGACGGTTATACCGTCGGCCTTTCCGGAATCGCTTTTGCCGTGGGTACCGGCCTTGGCCTGATTACCCTTGGTCTGGTTGCCGCCAAACCCCTGCGAAAGCTTGCCCTCTATACCGTCCCCGATTACCTGGAACTCAGGTACAACAGTAAAATCGTGCGGGCTTTGGGGGCGCTTCTCTCGCTTGTCGCTATCGTTGGTATTGTAGCAGCTCAGGTTGGAGCAAGCCGCGGCGCTCTTACCATACTTGGCATTTCGCCACAGGCAGGCGCTGTGGTCGCTACCCTGCTCTTTATTGCCTATACCGCTTTTTCCGGCATGTGGGGAGTTACACTGACAGACGGTATTCAGATTATTATAATTTTTATCGGCCTGCCCATTGCCGCTATTCTTGGTGTCCAGAATGCAGGGGGTTGGGCTGCCATGCAGCAAACAATCGCCACACTGCCTGTCCCCGGCGGTGTTGACGCTTTCTTCAGCCCGATCGGGCGCGGAGTGCCGGTTATGCTGGGCATCATTATTCCGGTTATTATGTACGACCTGATTGGCCAAGACTTCTACCAGCGGCTGTTCTCCGCCAAAGACGAAAACACGGCACGCAATGCATCGATTCTGGCGGGTATCATCCTGCTTACCTTCGGTGTATTTCCGGCAATCGCCGGTATGTCGGCCCGCGCTATTTTCGGAGAGATTCCTGCTACAGCTTCAGCGCTGCCCATGCTGATCACACAGGTACTGCCGGTGGGCGTGGGAGCTATTGTGGTGGCGGCCATCCTGGCTGCGGTTATGTCTACGGCGGACTCACTGCTTATCGCCGGTACTTCCCATATCACCAACGACTTTTACATTAAGCTCATTAACCCCGAGATTGCCAACGACACCAAAAGGCTTCTTAACATCTCCCGGCTTTGGACTGTAATCCTGGGCGTGGGGGCTCTGTTCTTCGCTCTGGCCATGCCTGGCATCATCAGGGTTCTTATCTTCTCATACACCATGTACGCTTCCGGGGTATTTGTGCCGGTGGTCCTGGGGCTCCTTTGGAAAGGGGGCACCGATAAGGGTGCCATTGCCGGTATAGTGGTTGGTTCCCTCACCGGCCTGGCTGGGGTTATGAAGTGGGTTTCCTACGGACTGGTTCCCAATATAGTTGCCGGCGGACTGGCATCATTGGCAGCCTATGTTGTCATTTCCCTTGTGACTCAGCGCAAAGAGGCATAAAAGCAAAATAACAGGGGGGAGACATGCCCCCCTGTTATTTTTAAGTTATTCACTTTGCAACGGCGGGGGCACGCTGATTGCCAAAATCAGGTAAAGCAAGATTTTGCCTGCGGGGGCCTAAAATAAAATCCGGCAGGCAGGAATTTAAAGGATGGTGGCAGAATTAATACCATAAAACACATTGTTGCGGCCCACAGGCATTAGTTAAAAGAGGGCTTGTCTTAACCTGCCACGTTAAGACCTGTCCTTTTTTGCTGCCAAACCGGCAAACCGGGCAAACTAAAAATGCCAGCTTATTTTTCCGCGGGGAGGTATCATTTTGAAGACCCTCGGGCAGATGGCTTTGTTTCTGGCGCTGGAGGAAGAAGAAAAGGTGCCGGAGTTGATGGCGGAGGTGGAAGGGCGGGGTTACCGGGCGCTCAGGGGGAAAGTAGGCTCCATGAATATGGAGAAAGTGGTGGCGGCGGTGGAGACGGCGGCCAAGAGGCAGGGATTGGTAACCGGCGGCTACCGGGAAGAACACGCCCTTTATCACGCGGTGCTGGAAGCGCTCAACGGTGTCTGCCGCGGGCAGCTGGCCCTGGGGGATGTGCTGCGGACGGTGGGGCTGACTTTTTCCGTGGTCAGGGGACCGAGATTTCCCGATGAAAAGTCGGACGGGGCGTGGCTTGCGGTGGTGCTCTACGGTACCATCGGCGCACCCATCAAGGGCTTTGAGCACGAGGTTATCGGCCTGGGGCTGAATCACCTGTAACAGCAAGGAAAGAGAAGGATAAAACAGTACAAACCCACAGACGACAGGCAGCAGAGGGTTTGCCACCAGATAGCGTGCAGGGAGGTAATGCGATGCTGGTTATGGATGGCAGACGCCTGACAATTGAGGATGTGGTGAGTGTGGCCAGGCATGGTGCCGGTGCGGGCCTGGCGCCGGCAGCGGTCAGGGCCATGAATGATTCCCGGGACCTGGTCAGCAGGATGATAGAAACGGGCGAAGTCGTTTACGGTGTTACCACCGGCTTTGGTAAGCTGGCCAACGTTACCATTTCCGCCGAACAGGCGGCGCAGCTGCAGGTGAACCTGATCCGCAGTCACGCCGTCGGTGTGGGCGCGCCGCTGGCGGAAGAAGTGGTGAGGGCGGTTATGCTGTTGCGGGCCAATACTCTGGCCAAGGGGTTTTCCGGTATCCGGCCGGTGGTGGTACAGACATTGCTGGAGATGCTGAATAAGGGAGTACACCCGGTCATCCCGGCCCAGGGTTCGGTGGGCGCCAGCGGTGACTTGGTGCCCCTGGCCCATATGACCTTGCCTTTGCTTGGTGAAGGGGAGGTCACCTACCGGGGGCAACGGATGGCAGCCAGAGAAGCGCTGGAGACTGCGGGGATCAGGCCGGTGGTGCTGGACGCCAAGGAAGGGCTGGCCCTGATCAACGGCACCACGGTGATGACAGCCATGGCCGCGCTGGCGGTACATGATGCCGGAGTGCTCCTTGATACCGCCGACATGGCGGCGGCCCTGACCGTGGAGGCGCTGCGGGGGATTGATTCGGCCTTTGATGAAAACGTGAACCTGGTAAGGCCCCACGCGGGGCAAGCCAGGTCAGCGGCCAACCTGCGCCTGTTGCTGGATGGCAGCAGCCTGGTGTCGCGGGCCGGGGAACTAAGAATTCAGGACCCTTACAGCCTGCGCTGTACACCGCAGGTGCACGGGGCATCCCGTGACGCTGTCGACTACGTGCGGGGAGTGGTAGAGGTGGAAATTAATTCTGCCACCGATAATCCTCTTATATTCCCGCAACTTGGCCGGGTAATTTCGGCCGGTAACTTCCACGGGCAACCGGTGGCACTGGCCATGGATTTCCTGGGCATTGCCCTCTCGGAGGTGGCCAATATTGCCAACTGCCGCATTTCGCAGCTGATGGTGGCGGAGGTAGACAGCCTGCCCCCTTTTCTGGTGGAAAGGGGAGGGCTTAACACCGGGCTGATGCTTACCCAGTACACCACGGCGGCGCTGGTTTCCGAAAACAAGGTGCTGGCCACACCGGCCAGCGTGGATTCCATACCAACTTCGGCTTTCCAGGAAGACCATGTGAGCATGGGGACCATTGCGGCCAGAAAAGCGCTTGATATCCTCGCCAACGCGGTCAATGTCACCGCCATTGAGCTGTTCTGCGCTGCCCAGGCCATTGATTTTCACCAGCCCTGCCGGCTGGGCAGAGGATCGGCTGCGGTTTACAGGGCGATCCGGGAAAAAGTGGCGGTGGTGGAAAACGACAGGATCATGTACCCTGATATCCACCTGCTGGCCCGGCTGGTAAAGGAAGGTGCCTTCGCCGCCCTGATGCCAAAGAGTGCGCCGGCGAAAATGTTTAATTGATACTGCGGGCTTATACGAGAAAAGAGGTGTTTTATGCTAATTAAAATGACGGTTGAAGATTTTGCCGCTGAGGTGGCTTCCTCCTCGCCGGCGCCTGGAGGGGGCAGCGTTTCGGCTCTGGCCGGGGCGCAGGCGGCGGCATTGCTTGCCATGTACTGCAACCTCACGTTTGGTAAAGAGAAGTATGCCCGGTCGGAGGCACTGCTGCGGGAAATCCTGGCCGAAGCGGAGAGACAGCGCCTAGCGCTGCTGGCGGCGGTAGATGATGATACCAGGGCTTTTGAAAAAGTGATGGCGGCCTACAAGCTGCCGAAGAGTACGCCTGAGGAAAAAGCGGAAAGGCAGGCGGCTATCGGGGAAGCGTTTAAAGAAGCGGCCCGGGTGCCCCTGGCGGTGTGCCGGCGCTGCGTGGAGTTGCTGGCGCTTTTGGAGAAGGCAGCGGGAGCAGGCAACGAAAGCGCCATCACCGATTTTGGCGTGGCCAACCTGCAGGCTTTTGCCGGGCTGACCGGCGCCGCCTACAACGTCCTGATTAACCTGGCGGCGGTTAAAGACGCGGTTTTCGTGGCTGAATGCTCCGCAGAGCTGGCAGATCTGCGCGCCAGGGGTGCCGCTGCTTACGAAAAAACCCTGGCTTACCTGGAACAGCAGTTGAAACTTTAAGGAGGGAAAGAGATGACACAGATTGTCCAGTGCGTACCCAATTTCAGCGAGGGGCGTAATCTGGAAGTGGTCAGGGCCATTGTGGCGGCGGTGGAGAGTACGGAGGGTGTGCGCCTGCTGGATTATTCCTATGACTACGACCACAACCGCTCGGTTGTCACCTTTGCCGGCGGGCCCCGGGAAGTGGGGGAGGCGGCCTTCCGGGCGGCGGCCAGGGCAGCGGAGCTTATTGATATGAGCCGGCACAGCGGCGGGCACCCCCGCATGGGAGCCACCGATGTGATTCCCTTCATACCCGTAAGCGGGGTGACCATGGCTGACTGCGTGCAGCTGGCCCGCTCGGTGGGTGAAAGAATCGGAAGGGAACTGGGCATTCCCGTTTACCTTTACGAGGAGGCGGCCACCAGGCCGGAGCGCCGGAATCTGGCCGATGTACGGCGGGGAGAGTACGAAGCGCTCCCCAAAAAGCTGGAAGACGGGCAACACGCGCCGGATTTCGGACCCGCCCGCTTTAATGCCGGCGCCGGCGCTACCGCGGTGGGGGCACGCCGGCCGCTGGTGGCCTACAATGTGAACCTGCATACCGGTGATTTGAATGTCGCCAAAAAGATCGCCAATGCGGTGCGGGAGCGGAGCGGCGGCCTGGCCAATGTGAAAGCCATGGGACTTTTGCTGGAGGAAAGAAAGCAGGTACAGGTCTCCATGAACCTGGTGAACTGTGATGCCACGCCGGTCTACCGGGTGGTGGAACTGATCAGGGCCGAGGCGGCGCGCTACGGTGTAAGCATAGCCAACACGGAAGTGGTGGGCCTTATTCCCATGAAATATCTTTTGGACTGTGCCGCTTATTACCTGCAGCTGGAGGGTTTTTCCGCCGACCAGGTACTGGAGAAAAAGATTTTTTTCTAAAGGGGGAATTGCGGTGAAGCAGCCCGTTGACCTGCTGATAAAAAACGCCGGCCAGCTTCTCACTATGGCTGGCCACAGTGGCCGGCCCAAACTGGGGGATGAATTAAATGACCTGGGCCTGGTGACAGGAGGGGCGGTAGCCGCCTTGGAAGGGAAAATAGTGAAGGTGGGCAAGACCGGCGAGGTGGAGAGCAGCGTGGAGCTCCTGCCCCACGCCAGGGTGGTGGATGCCTGGGGCAAGGTGGTGATGCCCTGTTTTGTGGATCCGCACACCCACGTGGTTTTTGCGGGCAGCCGGGAGGCCGAGTTTGAGCTTCGCCTCAAAGGAGCCACCTACCTGGAAATTCACCAGGCGGGGGGCGGCATTTTAAGTTCTGTCCGCGCCACGCTCCGGGCAACTTTCGGCGAGCTGGCGGAGACCGCCCGCCGCCGCCTGGACAGGCTGCTGCAGCAGGGGGTGGGGACGGTGGAGATTAAAAGCGGTTACGCCCTGACTGTGGAAGGTGAGATCAGGATGCTGGAGGTGGTTAAGCACCTGGCGAAGAATCATCCCCTGGACCTGGTACCCACCTTTCTTGGCGCACACTCCTTCCCCGCTGAATATAAGGAGAGACGGGATGAGTTCGTTGATCTGGTGTGCAGGGAGATGATTCCCCGGGTGGCGGAAGCGGGGCTGGCCGAGTTTTGTGACGTGTTCTGCGACCAGGGGGTGTTCAGCGTGGAGCAGGCGGAAGCTATACTGGAGACGGGGAAGAAACACGGGCTGCTGCCTGTTATCCACGCTGATGAGATAGCACCGATGGGGGCCGCCGAGCTGGCAGCCCGGGTGGGGGCGGTAAGCGCCAGCCACCTGCTGAAAGTCTCCAACCTGGGCATGGAGATGATGGCCGGGAAAGGTGTTATCGCTGTCCTTCTCCCCGGCACCGCCTTTTTCCTGATGGAACCGTTCGCCCCCGCCCGGAAAATGATTGAAGCGGGCGTGGCGGTGGCCCTGTCCACCGACCGCAACCCTGGTTCTTCCCCCACCGAGTCCATGCAGCTGATTATCACCCTGGCCTGCCTGCAGATGAAGATGACCCCGGCCGAAGCGCTGGCAGCGGCCACCATCAACGCTGCCCATGCCCTGCGGCGCGCCCACCTGGTGGGCAGTCTGGAAGAGGGTAAACAGGCGGACATCCTGGTGATGGAGGCGCCTGACTACCGTTATATTCCCTACCACTTCGGCGTCAACCTGGTGGAAAGTGTCTATAAGCGCGGCCGCAAAGTGGTCTGAAAAGAAAAAAGCGCCTTTAAGCAGGCGCTTTTTTTGGTTTTTGGCTATTGGGCCGGCAACCGCACCGTCTCTCCCGCTTTGAGCACCACTCCCTGCCGGTACGTGAGCATAAATATAAAGGCTGCCAGCACCTGTGTTCCCGCGATAGCGAACCAGATCCCCCTGCTTTGCAGGCCCAGCCCGAAGGCCAGAAGCCAGGACAGGGGAACCCTGACAAACAACCAGGCAAAGGTGGTTATCAGGAAGGGGAGCCTGGTTTCGCCGGCGCCCTGCATGGCGCGGGAAAATATCATGCCGGCCCCGTGCACGGGCAATACCACGGCCAGTGACCGTACCAGCATGGTGCCCAGGGCGGTTACGGTGGAGTCGTTGATAAAGAAATTCATCAGGGAGGGGGCGAAGAAGAAGACAGCTGAAGCCGGTATGGCAATGACCATGGCTCCCAGGCGGGCGCAGCGCCAACCGGTTTCATCGGCCCGGTCCAGGTTGCCGTCGCCGATGTTGATTCCCACCATCGAGGCGGCGGCCGCGGCAACGGCAATGCCCGGTACAAAAGCAAAATCATAGATGGTCAACGCCAGGTAGTAGGCGGAGACGGCATAAGTCCCTTCAACGGTCCGTGCCAGCATAGCCATAAGGAGGGTGTTGGCCACAACCATCACCATGGATTGCAGGGCCACCGGGATCCCGATCCTGAGTATGGTTTTCAGCCTCTCCAGATGACAATGCAGCAATTCCCAAAGCGCCGGCTGCCGGAAAAAGGCTGTCCCAAGCAGTACTCTGGCAGCCAGCAGGGACATTGCCATATGGGCCAGGACCGTCCCCATGGCCGCTCCTTTTACCCCGAAAGCGGGCACGGGGCCGAGGCCAAAAATGAAGACGTAGTTGCCGGCTACGTTTAAAATGTTGGTCAGGATGTCAAGCAGCAGTGGTGTCCTGGTATCCCCCACACCCTGGAATACAGACCAGAAAAAAGCCTTGGCCGCCAGGAAGAAGAGGCCCATCAGCAAAATGGTTATGTAGGAATGGGCAAACGTCAGCACCTCACCCCGGGCACCCAGCAACATCAAAAGCTGCCTGACGCTTAACAGGCCAACGGCAGTAAAAAAAACGCTGAAAACAATATGTATTATAATGGCCTGTGCCACTACCGACACCAGGCCGTCATTGTCTTTGCTGCCAAAATAACGGGCGGCCGTGGCCGTGGTTCCGGCCCCGAGCCCCCAGGCGGACATGAATAAAAAAAGCATCAGCTGCAGTGAGAGGCTGACAGCGGCTACCGCATTATTGCCCAGAAAACCCACCATCTTCATGTCAACAGCCATGACCAGGCTGTGCAGCAGCATCTGCATCACTACCGGCCAGGACAGAAACCAGATAACCCGAAAAGGGTTGCCCTGGAGTATGAAGTTGCAACGCTCTTCACCCTGACTGGGAGCCGTCACCTTCTCCATCCGGTCACCTCCGGGTGGGGGCAAAAATTTCCTGCCGTTATCTACAATACACCGGAATGCAACTTTTGGCAACCGGAATATTTCCGCCGGAGTGAAAACAGTTTCCACAGCGCATAATAAAAAAAAGCTGAAAGGGTGATAATCATGAAACTGGCGGCACTCTGGGGAAAAAAAGCGGAAACCAAGCAGCGCAAAGTGGATGTCAGGGAAGCTTATGCCCTGTGGGATGTACTGAACTCCAAGTACTTGTCCCTGGAGAAGATAATAATCTACAAGCCGTATGCCAACGACCCCCACCTGAAAATAATTCTGGAACAGATGGAAAAAGAAATAATCAAAAATATTGACATCTTAGTCAGGCAGATGAACGCTTACAGCATACCTTCACCGCCTGCGAATAGGGCGGGCGTTACAACTCCTGTCCACCAGCAGGTATTTCTTGATGAACTAATTGTAACTGACCTGCTTTTTTATGAACAGGAACACCTGGAGAACCTGCTTTTCTCGTTTTACAGTTTTATAACCAACGATAAGCTGCGGGGCGTAATGGGGGAAATGCTGCTTGGGACGATGGAAAAGTTAGACGACCTGACCACCCAGATGGCCGCCCGCGGCTGGATTGCCGTACCGCCCGCCTTTAAGCACCGGCCGCCGGAAGTTATGGAAGACATCCACCTGGGAGAAGTGGGCTGCCTGTGGGATATGCTCACTTACCGCTATGACACCAAACACTTTACGGAAACCATGCTGACCATTGTCCATGACATGGACCTGCAGGGGGTAATGAAACTGGGCATAGAGATGCTGGAAGAGCAGGTAAAACTGCTGGAAAAAGAGCTGGCGCATTTCGGTGTGTCCATGCCGAGGCGGCCGCCGGAAGTAACCACAGTTTTGGACAACAAGGACCTTTACCTGGATTCACAAATTTTCCGGTCCATCCTGCTTGGCATGCAGGGCGCCGGTGTCATCCATGCCCGGTCGGTCAAAATAAGTTCCGCCAACAAAAGAGTGCGCAGCCTGTTTAAAAGGCTGCTGCACGAAGAGGTGAAGAATCTTGATGCCTTAATCCGTTTTGGCAAATTAAAGGGCTGGCTGCACAACGTCCCCTTTTACGGCCCGTGAGCTTATTCCGCTTCCAACTGCTGTTCCCGGTTAAAAAAAGTCTGGTAGCCCAGCTGTACAAAAAGGATTACCGTCAGTGCCACGCTGCCTGTGATCCCCAGCATGATGGCAATCTGGTATTGGATGGCGGTGACCGGTGAGACGCCGGAGAGTATCTGTCCTGTCATCATACCCGGCAGGAAGACAATGCCCATTCCCACCATGGAGTTGATGGTGGGTAGAATGGCGGCGTCAAAGGCGTGGTCCACAATGGAGCGGGTAGCGCCCCTGGGGGTGGCTCCCAGCATCAGGGCGGCCTCCACCAGGTGCCGCTGGCTGCGCATCCCTTCTGCCAGGCGGTTGACGCCAAGAGAGATACCGGTCATGGAGTTGCCTATGAGCATGCCGGCAATGGGAATGAAATAACGGGGCTCGTACCATGGTACCAGGGCTATCACCACCAGAATAAAGTAAAAGGTACTGGACAGTGTGCCCAGGCTCATGGAGAGGGCGACAATCAGCTTAAGGCGCCGCGAAAGCGGTACCTTGGTACGCTGGCAGATATTGTGGATGGCGAAAACCTGCATGACAACAACGGCAAGCAATGTAAAGAAGGGATGCCGGTTGGCAAAGAGAAAGATCAGGAGGTAGCCGGTCAGGATAAGCTGCAACGTCATGCGCAGCGTGGCGATGACAATTTCCCGCTCACGCGGTATACCCCGTCCCCGGACAATAGCCACAAGCAACAGCACAAACAGGTAGGCGGCGGCCAGTTGCCAGATTTGCAGCCTGATTATACCGTCCATGCAGCCTCCCTGATTCCGGCCGGCCGGCCTGGTTTTAACGTGACCAGGTAGTCGGCAAACTCCCGGGCGATGGCAAGTGAATGGGTAACCATAACCAGAGTTTTGCCTGCCTCCCTGCTGGTGGCAACCACCCTGGAGATAACGGCATGGCCGGTGCCCTCGTCCAGGGAAGCCGACGGTTCATCAAGGAGCATTACCGGCGGGTCGGCCAGCAGAACGCGGGCCAGAGCCAACCGCTGCTTTTCACCGCCTGAAAATTTGCCCGGGTCATCCTCCAGCTCTTTCTTCAGGCCCAACTGCGCCAGCATCCGGTGCATTTTCTCTTCCGGGGCAGGGGGTTTTCCCGCGAAAAAAAGGCCGATTTGCAAATTATCCCGCACGTTACCCGCAAACATGGGAGGAACCTGAGGTAGCATCACCGCCTGCCGGCGCAGTATTACGGGGTCAATTTCGGAAAGCGGAGTACCATTAAAATAAATTTCGCCCCGGTCGGGGCTGATAAGCCTGTTCAACAATTTTAAAAACGTGGTCTTGCCGGTACCGCTTTCACCGGTGATGCAGGTTACCCGCCCCGGTGGGACAGAAAGGCTGTGGATGGCCAGGATGTCTTTATAGAGGATTTGACTGATGGTATACATGCTTCATCCGCCTGTTACAAAGGTTCTATATTAATATTTTATACTTAATTCCTATTTCCTGCTGTCCTTTTTATATATATAATCATAATGGCAGGCTGGGGAGACTTCAGTAAAGTAAATCACTGCTTTGCTTTTATCCTGAATACTAAAAGGAGTGATAACTGCGCCGCTGTTTGTGGTAGTTTACGGGAAAAGCCGGGTAATATCGCAACCCGGCAGTTAAAACAGAAAACGGAGGAAGGGAATCAGATATGTCGCCTGGAAAGCTGGGTATGAGCATCAGAAAAAGAAAAGCAATCAGGCTAAGTGGCTGGAGAGTAACTTTTGCCGGGACAGGCGTAAACCTGGCACTGGGCATGTTATATTCCTGGAGTGTTATCGCCCAGTACCTTCGCAATGAAATGGGTTGGTCAGCAATTGATACACAGCTGCCTTACATGGTTGCCTGCGGCATGTTCGCGTTGCTGATGATTCCCGGTGGTCGCATACAGGACAGGATTGGTCCCCGGGACGTGATAATGACCTCGGCTGTTTTTGCCGGTCTTGGCCTGACAGGCTCTTCTTTGTTTATGACGGTGACCGGTGTCACTGTTTTTTTTGGGGTTCTTTTTGGTGCGTCCATGGGTCTGGGTTATTCAGCGGCCACACCTCCTGCAGTAAAATGGTTTGGCCCTGAAAAAAGGGGCCTGATTACCGGTTTGGTTGTCAGCGGCTTTGGCCTGGCTTCAGTCTATGCCGCTCCGCTGACCAACTATTTGCTTCGGGGCTTCGGTATCCAGTCCACCTTTATTATTCTCGGGATTGCTTTCTTTGTGGTGGTACTGGTACTGTCACAACTGATTGACAATCCTCCTGCAGGGTATAAAGTGGCGGAGGCAGAGCATAAAAGCGGCAAAAAAGTTAAGAAGGGCGCTGTTAAAACCAACCTCTCCAGAGAACTTGAGTGGCGCAGAGTGTTGAAGACGCCCCATTTTTATCTGTTATGGCTGATGTTTTGTTTCGGCTCACTGGCGGGCCTGATGGTAATCGGGCAGCTTTCCGGTATTGCCTATGAACAATCCGGTATCGCCCTTGGGTTTTTGCTGGTTGCCATCCTGGCGGTGTTTAATGCCGGGGGCAGAATAGCAGGCGGTATCCTTTTTGACAGAGTGGGTATGAACACGCTGTTTTTGATTTTTGGACTGCAGGCTGTCAATTTTCTTTTTTTCAATGCATATAACACTCTGCCCACCCTCCTGTTGGGTACTGTGGTGGCCGGTTTCTGTTACGGGGGCTGTTTATCGGTGTTTCCCGCCACAACAGCCAGCCTTTTTGGAGTCAAAAACATGGGAACCAACTACGGGCTGGTGTTTACAGCCTGGGGTGCCGGTGGAGTCTTTGGAGGTTTAATTGGCGGCAGGTTCCGCGACATATTCGGAACCTACCTTTACGCTTACCTGATTGCGGCGGCACTGTGCCTGGTGGGCCTGGCGCTGGCCTTTATCATCAGGTTTGTAAAGCCGCCGCAGGCCGCTTCGGAAAAAACAGTGACCAGTGAGGTAGCATAACCCCCAAACCGGCAACGGGGTTGACCGCAGCGGTTGACCCCGCTTTTTATTTTCCCGTAGGCAGAGGATTTCACTTATCAGCGCGGAATATTCGGTATAGAGGTGAAAGGGTTGATAGTACTGTTTGGGCGTGGACGGAAGACCAGGGAAATCGCCCGCTCTGGCCGGCGCCGTTGCCCCCATTGCGGCAACCGGGTTCCTTTTATCCTGCACGAGCTGCAGGATAAGTTCAACCTGTTTTTAATACCGGTGTTTACTTACCGCAAGCAGTATTTTTTGGGCTGCAGTATCTGTAACGCCGGTTTTGAGCTTTCCGAAGCGGACAAAGAAGAGTTTATGCGGGGTGAGAAACTGTGATAAGTCGGGAGCTGGTTGAGCTTGTCTACGAGGCTGCCAGTATCCAGCGCTGGAACGATCATATCCGCCCACACAAGGGGTTTACCGAGCTGGATAAGCAGGCCCACAAGATGGTTTTTGCTTATGTGCTGGCCAGGTTTGAAGAGGCGGACAGGGGAGAAGAAGTAAACTGGCGCCGGCTTATTGAGGGCGGCATATTTGAGTTTATGCACAGGGTGGTACTGACCGACATCAAGCCGCCCATCTTTCACAGGTTGATGGCGGAAAAAGGGGAGCGGCTGAACGAGTGGGTACTTGGCCGGCTAAAAGAAAGGGTGCCGGCACCCTGGCCCGGGTTCTACGAATCATTTGCCGGTTACCTGTGGGCGCCGTCCCGGGGGCTGGAAAAAAGGATACTTAAAGCCTCCCACTACCTGGCTACCAACTGGGAGTTTAAAATCATCAACCATCTGAACGCCGGGTTATACGGACTGGAGGAAACAAAGGCCAAGATCGAAGACGAGCTGGAAGAGCATTTTGAACTGGCCGGTGTCCGGAAGCTGCAGCTTGGGAAAAAAACAGCTAATTTTATGGACCTGGTGGGCCAGCTCCGCTTCCAGCAGCGCTGGGCCCACACTCCCCGCATACCGGAAACCTCAGTAATGGGGCATATGCTGGCCGTGGCCATGCTCTCTTACTTTCTGACCGCGCAGCTGGCAGCCTGCGATCGCCGTATGTACAACAACTATTTCTGCGGGCTTTTTCATGATTTGCCCGAGGTGCTTACCCGTGACATAGTTTCGCCGGTTAAAAAAGCGGTGGCAGGCCTGGAGGAAGTTATAAAGGACATTGAGCAGAGGCAGCTGGAAGAAAAGCTCCTGCCGCTTCTGCCCTCTGCCTGGCACGGGGAAATAAAGTATTTTACCTGTAATGAGTTTGCCAACCGCGCTATGGTGGACGGTAAAATAATTTTTGTCGGACAGGAGATGGCTGCATACAACGAGGACCGGTTCTCGCCTGTCGATGGCGAACTGATTATGGTGTGCGACCGTTTCGCCGCCCTGGTTGAAACCTGTCTGTCTTTGTCCCACGGTATCCGCTCCCAACACCTCACCGAAGGGCAGCAGGCACTTTACCTGAACTACAGGGACAGCCGCCCCTGCGGCCTTAACCTGCGCCCCCTCTTTGACAGCTTCCGGCCGAAAACCTGACAGGATCGTATCCGGTGTCCCCACGGCAGCAGAAGAATTGGGTAGCGGCCAAGCTGCCGCTACCCATCAGATATCAGCCAGTATAGAGCATAATGCCTCCATGACGGAGAAAATTGTCAGCATAGCCAAGGTTCTATGACGGCAGAAATACCAGGGACTCCCCGGACACATCCACGGTGACGCGGGAGTTTTCTGTTATTTCCCCGGCTATAAGCTTACGGGCCAGGGCTGTTTCCACGGAGCGCTGCAGGTAGCGCTTCAGCGGACGGGCGCCGTAGACCGGATCGTAGCCGGCACGGGCTATAAACTCGCGGGCCTGCGGTGTCATGTGGAGAGTTATATGGCGGTCGGCAAGGCGGCGGCGGAGCAGCTCCAGCTGCAGGTCCACGATGCGTGAGATCTGCTGCAGGGTTAGCGGCTTAAACAGGACTGTCTCGTCCACCCGGTTTAAAAACTCCGGCCGGAAGTGGAGACGCAGTTCAGCGAAAACCGTATTCCTGGTCTTCTCGTCGATTTCACCGGTGGCGCGCACGTTTTCCAGCAAGTAGGTGCTGCCTATATTGCTGGTCATGATGATTATGGTGTTTTTAAAATCCACGGTGCGGCCGTGGCTGTCGGTAAGGCGGCCGTCATCCAGGATCTGCAGCAGGACGTTGAAGACGTCGTGGTGCGCTTTTTCTATTTCGTCAAAGAGTATGACCGAGTAAGGTTTCCGCCGCACCGCCTCGGTAAGCTGGCCGCCTTCGTCGTAACCGACATAGCCGGGAGGCGCGCCGATCAGGCGGGCCACGGTATGCTTCTCCATGTATTCGCTCATATCGATACGGATAATGTTGTCCTCGCTGTCAAAAAGAGCTTCGGCCAAGGCGCGCGCCAGCTCTGTTTTACCGACGCCGGTGGGGCCAAGGAAGATAAAGGAACCGATGGGTCGCCTCGGGTCTTTTAAACCGGAGCGGGCGCGGATAACGGCGTCGCTGACCGCCTGTACCGCTTCCTCCTGGCCGATTACCCGGCGGTGCAGAATCTCGTCCAAGCGCAGCAGTTTCTCTTTTTCTCCCTCCAGCAGGCGCGAGACGGGGATGCCTGTCCAGCGGGCCACCACTTCCGCCACTTCCTCCGGCGACACGTCTTCTTTGATCAGGCGGGCTTCCCCGCCGGTAATCTTTTCTTCCGCTTCGCGCAGGCGGCGTTCCAGGGCAGGGATGGTGCCGTACTGGAGCTCGGCCACCTTGTTCAGGTCGTAATTGCGCTGGGCCTGCTCCATGGCGTGGCGGGCCTTTTCCAGCTCGCTGCGTAACTGTGAAAGTTCAGCCACCGCCTCTTTTTCCGACTGCCAGCGGGCTTTCATGGCATCCCGCTCTTCTTTCAGGTCGGCCAGCTCTTTTTCCAGTGACTCCAGGCGTTCGCGGGAAGCCTTGTCCTTTTCCTTGCGCAGGGCTTCCCGTTCAATTTCCAGCTGCATGAGGCGGCGTTCAATGGTTTCCAGCTCTTCCGGCATGCTTTCCATTTCGGTGCGCAGCTTGGCAGCCGCTTCGTCTATCAGGTCAATGGCCTTGTCCGGCAGGAAACGGTCGGAGATATAACGATGGCTGAGTACGGCGGCGGCTACCAGGGCGGAGTCCTGGATGCGGACGCCATGGTGTATTTCATAGCGTTCCCGCAAACCACGGAGGATGGAGATGGTGCTCTCAACCGAAGGTTCCTCCACCAGTACCGGTTGGAAGCGGCGCTCCAGGGCGGCGTCTTTTTCAATATATTTGCGGTACTCGTCCAGGGTGGTGGCGCCGATGCAGTGCAGTTCACCCCGGGCCAGCATGGGCTTTAGCATATTGCCTGCGTCCATCGACCCTTCCGCTTTGCCGGCGCCCACCACGGTATGCAGTTCGTCAATAAAGAGGATAATCTGCCCTTCCGACTTGGTTACCTCTTGCAGGACAGCCTTCAGCCTCTCTTCGAATTCGCCCCGGTACTTGGCTCCCGCTACCAGGGCTCCCATGTCCAGGGCAACGATGCGCCTGTTTTTCAGGCTCTCCGGTACGTCGCCGGCCACGATGCGGCGGGCCAGCCCCTCGGCTATGGCTGTTTTACCTACCCCCGGCTCGCCGATCAGGACCGGGTTGTTCTTGGTGCGGCGTGACAGGACCTGTATCACGCGGCGAATTTCAGTGTCACGGCCGATGACCGGATCCAGTTTGTTCTGGCGTGCCAGCATGGTCAGGTCGCGCCCGTATTTTTCCAGCGCCTCGTACGTTTCTTCCGGGTTGGCGCTGGTAACCCGCTGGTTGCCCCGCACCTGGTTCAGGGCCTTCAGGAAGCCGGACCGTTCCACTGCCAGTTCACGGAAAATACGGGCAACGGCTGTGTCCTGTTTTTCCTCGAACATGGCCAGCACCAGGTGCTCCACGCTGACGTACTCGTCCTTTAAACGTTTGGCTTCATCACGCGCCAGTATTAAAAGCTGGTTTAACCGCTGCGTGATGTAAGTGGAAGCCGAAGCGCCGGTTACGGCGGGGATTTTTTTTATGGCCTCCACAAGTTTGCTTTCCAGCAGCTGCAAATTGACGCCCATGGCGGCAAAAAGTCGCGGGGCGAGGCCGTTTTCCTGCCGCAACAGCGAAAGCAGGAGGTGCTCCACCTCTACCGCCTGGTGATTGTGGCGCACCGCCAGTTCCTGGGCACCCGCCAGGGCAGCCTGTGCTTTTTCAGTAAATTTGCTATAATCCATACTGTATCCTCCAAACCTTAGCCGGCCGTGCCGGCTTTGATACTAGCCCAGATAAAAACAGGATTCGCCGATAAATTCGCGCAGAATAGAATTGGACGGTACATCGTGAGGTTCCATGGGGACGAAGAAGGACAGGAAAGTAAGCAACCTTCTGGCATCGATGTACTCGTTTTTATCCCGGTCTATGTTCTTCAGGAGCGGCTCAGCATACAGCCTGATAACAGCTAACTCATAGACCAGGGAAGAGTTGAACATTACATCTGCTTCTTCCTGGAGAAAGAAGATATTCCGCTCCTCGCCGCGGCGGACCGAGGGCCAACGGCTGATGGTGGTGACAGCGTCGGTGCCGCGGTACTGGTTATCACGGACAATACGGCGGAGCAGCCGCGTGTCGGTGGTATGTATCCGGGTGTGGCGGTCGATGTTCAGCGCCGTGAGTGCTGAGATGTAAATCTTAAATTTCCTGGCGCGGGGGATTGACTGGGTCAACCGTTCATTGAGGCCGTGGATGCCTTCGATTATGAGGGGCTGTCCTTTCTCCAGTTTTAGGCGCCTGCCGTGGTATTCACGGGTGCCGGTGGCAAAGTTGAAGGTGGGTATTTCCACTTCTTCATTGTTGATGAGCCGCAACAGGTGTTGGTTGAACAGCGGCAGGTCGATGGCTTCAATATGCTCAAAATCCGGCTTGTTCGACTCGTCCAGCGGTGTGTTGTCACGGTCCACGAAATAATCATCCAGGGAAATGGGGTAGGGCTGGATACCGTTGACCATAAGCTGGGTGCGCAACCTCTGGGCAAAGGTGGTCTTGCCGGAGGAGGAGGGACCTGCTATCAGTATAACGCAAATCTCATCTTTTCTTTCCGCAATCAGGTCGGCAATTTGCGCCACCTTTTTTTCGTGCAGCGCTTCAGCCACACGCACCACCTCAGGACCCCGGCCTTGCTCAATCAATTCGTTCATGGCGCTGGTGGTATCAAAGCCCAGAATCTTTCCCCACCTTTCCGCTTCGCGGAAAATGCCAAACAGCTTGGGTTGTTCCACAAAAGGCGGGATGACAGACGGATCATTTTCGTCCGGAAAGCGCAGTATCAATCCGGGCGGGTAATATTCCAGCGCAAAAAGGTGGAGGAAGCCACTGCTTGGCACATGATACCCGTAAAGTGCGTCTTCAGGCTTTCCCAGCGAATACAGGCTAAGGTAGTCTTTGGGCCAGTATTTAAGCAATTTTACCTTATCGTCAAAGCCCTGCCGGGTAAAGACTTCCTTTGCCTCGGCCAGGGTAACGCGCCTCTTTTTCAAAGGGATGTCTTGGTTAACCATATGCCACATTCTTTTTTCCAGCAGTGAGACGTCCCCGGCGCTAAGGGCCGGTTCTTTTTCCACCTCGCAGTACAGCCCTTTGCTAATGGAATGCTCCACCTTAATGACAGCATCGGGAAACAGCTCATATACCGCGGTAATTAACAGCAAAGTAAGGCTGCGGTGGTAGATCCGGGCCCCTTCCCTGGTGGTCAGGTCGAGGAAACGGATCAGGGCCGGTCCGTCAATCTCCTGCCCAAGCTCCAGCAATTCATTATTCACCACCGCGGCCAGTATTTTGGCCGGATAATGGTGCTGTACATCTTTGCTTATGGCAAGCAGACTGCGCCCTCCCGGATAAGTTCCCACTTTCCCGTCCGGCAGTATAACCTGAACGTCCATAACCTGTTTTACTGTCATTTGCTCCCCTCTGGCCGGCCTGCTATCAGGCCGCGGCTCTTTTTAATATAATCAGACATGGCTGCTAAAGCGAAATTCAGCCCCAATGGAGCTGGGGGGACGGTTTTGCCTGTCACCGGAGCGCAGCGGGACGCGGTGTTACCCTGTCCTGTTGCTTCTATATATTATAATTCAAAAGTCACGGGCGGTAAACAGGCAGTCTCGTTGCCGCCGGCGGCATCGCTCCGCGCAGAAAAGGTCAGTGGACATGTATTTATCGCCGCGGTCCGGCACCAGGGTGACCACCAGCCCTGTCTCCAGGTCTGAGGCCACCTGCACGGCGGCGTGCATGGCGGCGCCGGCTGAAATGCCGGCAAAAATTCCTTCTTCTCTGGCCAGCCGGAAAGCCATATCGAAGGCGTCCTCGTCACTGACTCTGATAATCCCGTCCAGCCGGGCCCGCTCATATATCTCCGGCACCACTGCTTCTTCCATGTTCTTCAGTCCCTGAATTTTATGGTTTTTGTATGGCTCAGCCCCGATTACCCTGACTGCGGGCTTCAGTTCCTTCAGGCGGGCGGAAACCCCCATCAGCGTCCCCGTCGTGCCCATCCCGGCTACGAAGTGGGTGACGAGCCCCTCTGTCTGCTGCCAGATTTCATTGGCGGTGGTCTCGTAATGGGCGAGAGTATTGTAAGGGTTGGCGAACTGGTTTGGCATATAGTATTTGCCGGGTTCCTCGCGCATCATCTCATGGGCCTTCTCTATGGCGCCGTCTGTCCCTTTTTCAGCGGGAGTCAAAACCAGCTCCGCTCCAAAGGCTTCCAGCATTTTTCGCCGCTCGCTGCTCATGCCCTCCGACATGGTCACCACCAGCCGGTAACCCATCACCGCGGCCACCATGGCCAGGCCGATGCCGGTATTGCCGCTGGTTGGTTCCAGGATAATCTTATCTCTGGTTAGCTCGCCGCTTTCCTCCGCCTGCCGCAACATGCGGCGGGCTATCCGGTCTTTGACGCTGCCCCCGGGGTTATGGCCTTCCAGCTTGGCGGCCAGGACAACCTTCGGGTTGGTATTCAGGCGGTTTATGCGCACCAGAGGGGTTTCGCCGATGACTTCCAGAATGTTCGCCTTCATCGCTATTCTCCTTTCAGCCGCACCTTGCTGATTTTTTCGCTGCCCGCCGCTACTTTCCTGCCGGCGCCCAAAAAAACTGACCTGGTAAGTCGGGAATATTTTTATTGATATACCTTCCATCTAAGATATAATAAAATAAAGATACAGGGAGGTTTTGCCATGGCTTTACGACACATGATTCTGGGTTGCCTCCCACTTGCGGCTATAAAGTGCTGAAGTCCATATACCCGGTTTCTGAACAAATACAATTTCTTTAACCACCTGCCAGCCGCTGTAAGCACCGCCAAGTTGCAGGCGCAGCTGGCGGAAGCGGAAAAATCCCTTGAGGTCCTGCTTATGGCCAGGCAGAGCATGGTGCGAAAAAAAGTAGCAAAGCACCGGATAAAAATTCTTGACTATGGCATAGAGATGCAAAAGACCAGAATCAGGTGGTTGCAGGAATACCGGGAACTCTGGAAGGAGGAAACAAGGGATGAAAAGGAGGCCTGACACAGGCTCGCCCGGAGAACTGGCAGAGGGCCTGAGCCGGCACGGATATATTTGTGATGAGAATATTGCCAACGTTCTCTTTATGGCCGAAAAACTGGCCAAACCGCTTTTAATCGAGGGACCGGCAGGGGTGGGCAAGACTGAGCTGGCCAGGGCCTACAGCGACTTCCGGGGCCGCAGGCTGATCCGGCTCCAGTGCTACGAGGGCCTTGACGAGACCAGGGCCATCTATGAATGGAACTACAAGAAGCAGCTGCTATATATCCAGGCGGAAAAAGAGAGCAGTAACTGGCAGGCTATAGAAGGTGACATTTTTACCCAACAGTTTCTGCTGGCGCGCCCATTGTTAAACTCCATCACCGCGCCGGAACCGGTGGTACTGCTGGTGGATGAACTGGACAAGGTGGACCAGGAGTTTGAAGCCATGCTCCTGGAACTGCTTGGCGACTGGCAGATTACCATCCCGGAAATCGGCACCATCCGGGCAAAATATGCCCCGGCGGTATTCCTCACTTCCAACCGTTCCCGTGAACTTTCCGAGGCCTTAAAAAGGCGCTGCCTCTACCTCTACATAGATTACCCCTCTCCGGAGCGGGAAAAGGAAATAGTAATTAACAGATTTCCTGATATCGAGCGGGAACTGGCTGCCCGGGTGGTCCAGTTTGTGCAGAAATTAAGGAGCCTTGATTTGCGCAAAGCCCCCAGCATCGCTGAGACCCTGGACTGGGTGGCGGCCATGCTGGCTAGCGGCCTTGACCAGGTCGACCGGACCGCGGTTGACCTGGCGGCCAGCACCCTGCTGAAACACCACCGGGACACCGAAATACTGTTTGAAAAGTTCCGGTCGGGGCGCTGGATATGAGGGGAGGCCAATCATGGTTGACAATTTACTTTTGCTGGCCAATGCCCTGCGCCGGGGCGGCGCCCCTGTTTCCACGCCGGAAATAATGGATGCGCTGGCAGCGCTGTCCGCCCTTCCTTCCTATGATCTTCCCACCGTACGGACCGTCCTGAAGAGCTGCCTGATTAAGGACAAACACCTGGACAGCCTGTTTGAACGCGCCTTTGCCCGTACCTTCCCGCTACCCTGGACCGAGCAGGCCGACGCAGTGGGTGAAGGCGGCCGGCAGGGTGGCGGCGGCGGTCAAAACGGCAGGGGCGGCGGCAGCTCCGGGGAAAGTAAAGATGCGCCGGCCAGGGGGGTGGAGAGCACTGCTGCCGGGGAGTACCAAGCGGCTGATAGCAGCCTGCTTAAAATACCGTTCCTGTCGGCAAGTCCCGCCGTGAAACAGCAAATGCTGGTGGTGGTAAGGGAGCTGGCCAGGAAAATGGCATCCCAAAAGGCGGCCGGATATAAACGGGGAGGGAAAAAAGCTGACTTCCGGCGGCTTTGGCGCAACAGCCTGGCGGCCGGCGGTGTGCCGCTGGATCTGGCCTGGCGGGAAAGAAGGACCAACAAGCCCCGGGTTTTTATTATATGTGACCTCTCCAACTCCATGTACGCGTACCTTCCCTTTTTTCTGGAGTTCGTTTTCAGTTTTGCCGCCATGCGGGGGACGGTCAGGGTTTTCGGCTTTGTCGATGTGCTTGAGGAGATCACCTCGCTCATCGACCCGCTTAACGTGGAAAAATCAGTGGAGATGTTAAGCACCAGGGCCAGGGTTTTCCGGCGCGGCCTTACCGATTACGGCAACGCCTTCAGGGGATTTTACCGCAAACACCGTGAGGAGCTGACCAGGCGCACTTACCTTGTCATTTTGGGCGACGCCCGCAATAATTATTACAATGCCGGCACTGACTACCTGCGTGAATTCAGGGCCCGGGCCGGCGGCATTTACTGGCTTAACCCGGAAGACAAAGCTTCCTGGGGAACAGGCGACAGCTACATGGATATTTTCGCGCCACTTTGCGACGGCGCCTACGCCTGTGAAAACATCAGTGAGCTTAAAAGTTTTGCCCACAGTTTCTCTTTAGCAAAACAATCCTGATGGCCATGCAGGCCCACTGCCGCAGCGCACAAAATATCCGCCGCGACGGCAAAGTGATGCTCACTGTCTGCGAAGAGGGCGACATCGCCGCCGGCATAAAAGGCCGGGCGGCCATGCTCAGTGAAATGACCGCCTTCCGCGGCGGCGCCATCTTCCAAATCGGCGTGCTGGAGGTAAAAGACGACTCGGCTATCGATGTGGAATTTGTAAAAGGGGTTGCCATGAAACTGCGCGGCCCCAGGTGGGAAAAAATAATCAAAGCCGCCGCGTCGGAACTGGACGCGGCGGCAGGAGCCCAAAAGCGGGTAAGATTGTTCTGACAAAAAATCAAACAACCAGGGCAAGGAGAGTAATATGGTAAAAATAAGAGAACTGACAAAGCCTGAAGAAATAACCAATGCTGTTTTACATGGAATCGGTCTGGGGCTGGCTATAGCGGCACTGGTGGTTTTGGTTGTATTGGCCGGTATTTTTGGTGATGTGTGGCATATTGTTTCGTTCAGTATTTATGGCTCTACGCTGGTTATTCTGTATCTCGCTTCAACTCTCTATCACAGCTTCCCAATGGGAAAAACAAAAAGCATTTTTAAAATTATTGACCACGCGTGTATTTATTTGCTTATTGCCGGGACCTATACTCCGCTGACCCTGATAACATTGCGGGGGCCTCTGGGTTGGACAATTTTTGGGGTTATCTGGGGGATAGCCCTGGTAGGGATAGTTTTTAAGATACTGTTCATTAAAAGGTTTGCTGTGCTTTCCACCCTGATTTATATCGTGATGGGCTGGTTGATCATCGTCGCCATCAAACCGCTGACGGCGGCCATGAACGTTGCCGGGCTGAGGTTTCTGCTGGCCGGCGGGATTTTATACACCTCAGGCACTGTTTTTTACGGGTTGCAAAGGATTAAATTCAACCATGCCATCTGGCATCTTTTTGTGTTGGGAGGAAGCATCTGTCATTTTTTTACCGTACTGTTTTTGCTTCCGGCCAGGCCATGATCAGCACCGGTGATCTGATCAAACCACCAGCTCCACAATGTCCTTGTCGTGCAGCACGTAATCCCGGGCCACAGCCTGTCCGTCATAGCGGGCCGAACCCCAGACCAGGGCGCTTTTCAGCCGGTCGGGAAAATCGCGGTGGATTTCGTAGGCCAGATCCAGTACCGTTGAGCCTCGTTTCATAACGAAAGGGCGCTCCAGGTCCGGTGGCTTGCCGGGAGCCTTGGTGTAAATGCGGATTACATCCAGCAGGTCATAGATACGGCGGCGCAAAAACTCCGTATCACCATCGAAAGTGGAAAAAGGTATTATTTCAATGCCTGGGTGCAGTTCCCGCAGAATTTCCAGGTTGGCCGGGGAATCCGGCATGTCGGCCTTCAGCCCCAGTATCAGGTAGGGGACGGCAAAAGGATTTTCGCCGCTTTGATCGATGATGCCGCGGTCGGACAGCAGTGAGAGGGTAGTTTCCAGCTGTTCCAGGCATTCGCCGCTGGCCAGGTCAATGATAAGCAGCAGGGCGTCGGCATGGCGGAAGGTGCCCATGAGGCCGGGCGGTACGCTGTCGGCGGTGAATGGAGGGGTGTCCACCAGCTGCACCAGCACATCCTCGTAAGGCATCATACCGGTGGCGGGCAGCGAGGTGGTAAAGGGAAAATCGGCCACCTTAACTTTGGCACGGGTAAGGGTGGCTACCAGGGCTGACTTGCCGGTATTGGGGCAGCCGGCCAGTACCACCTGCCCTGCTCCCTGTTTTTCCACGTGAAAAGGGTTGAAGCCGCCTTTAGCCTTTTTTTTATGGTTCTGACTTTCCTCGCGGAGCTGGGATATTTTCTTTTTAATGTCGGCCTGCAGCTTTTCTGTCCCTTTATGTTTGGGAATAACTGACAGCATTTCCTGTAGCGCGTCCGTCTTCTCTTCGAAAGTACGGGCGCGCTTGTATCTTTCCTCGGCCGCGTAGTACTGGGGGGTAAGGTTGGCAGGCACCGGCGCACCTCCCCTGTCAGGTTTTAATATATTTTTTCTCCCGAACCGGTCCTGATTCCTGCCTGCCCGGAGATTTGCACCGGCCAAAAAAGTAAAGAAGCTGTACAATCAGCTTCCTGCGGGCAAGCCAGGCGGATATTGCCCTTTGCTTACAGATCCTGAAAGTTCTCTTGTATACAAATAGTATGCATACTCAAAGGGGATCCTGTAAGTGGTTGTATATCTGATTTTTTCAGGACAAAAATTTGTTTCAATATACCAAAGTTTATTACTTTTATCAATGGCCAGGTCGATACCCATCTCGGCTGTCCATGGATAGAGATTTGCAAATATATTGGCTGTTTCAAGACAAAATTCAAAGATCTCACCTTGGTATTTCTGAAGTTGCAACCGGGGAAAAGAGACCATTTCACCGCCTTGGTTCAAATTGGTGATTTGCCCCTTCCCGTTCGCCACCCTGGCCACGCGGCTTGTTAACTGCCACTGGTTTTTGCCGTTTTTCTGCACGACGGCCCTGATGTCATAAGGGCGGCCTTTGAACTGTTTAAAGTCAATCCATTGCTGCACGAGAAAAGATGAAGGATTTAAAAAATTTTCCTGATAAAACTGTTTAAGTTGAGGGTGGGGAAAAGATGCCAACTTATGACTTCCGTTGCTGTCTGAATCATTTTTGCTGAAGGGAGTCCGGCAAACCTTGTATTGATCGCTATCTTTTTCAATAATGGTGATGCCTCTGCCCTTGGAGCCATAAATGGGTTTAATGATCACTTTGCCGTATTGCCGGATAAATGCTTCCAGCTGCCTGTAAGACAAGCGTTTGGTAGCCGGAACATGGTATTTTAATAATTCGTGCGATTGCAAATACATATAGTTTTTTAATTTATTCGCTTGCCGGTAGATGGGGAAGTTAATGAAATGGATATTTTGGCTCCGTAGCCTTTTAAACCTGTTAATTTGTTGCTGGTCCCTGACGTAGCTGGTATTACGTACAATGTTTACCCGTGGTACCATTACTTTTTTCCAAATCAGGTTATCCTGCCGGCAGGAGTAAACAAGCGCTTCCACCATTTTCAGGTTTTTTGAGATTTGCCTGAAACTGTACATGCACATATCTACCTGGAATTTTTTGGCCATGATTTTATAATGATTATAAATGCTGCTTTTTTCATGGCAAAGCTTTATTTCATGATTATAAACGGCAATTGGCAGGACGATTCCTATCATTGCTGATTCCCTTCATGTGAAGAAGCCGGTCTTATTAAATCGAAGTAATTTTTGCGTTCCCCGCTTACCAGAAATCCATACTTTTTGGCAGCGTTGATGGCAGGCCCGTTGGCTTTATGAATCCTGGCCGAAAGCCCCTGAAAGTGATTATATCTTTTCAGCCCGTATCTTAAAACTGTTTTAGTTACCATAGAGCCGAAGCCTTGCCTTTGTGCCTGTTTTTCAAAAGCCAGTATATAAATATAAATTGTTTTATCCGGCCTGAAACCGAAGCTGACGAAGCCTATTCTTTTTTTGCCATTATAGATAAGAAGTGTTTTGTAATCGTCCAATCTTTTTGCCCCGATATTAACTTCTTCCCGTGACAGCCGAAGCGCGTATTTTTTTTCACTTTTTTTCATCCTCCTGTATGATAACACATATATGCACCTCCCTACCTGACTTGTACATAAGTATGCAACAATCCCCGGCAGTGTGTAGGCAGTGAGGAGTATATAAAAACCGCCCACCTGGTGTGGGCGGTTTTTTAACGCAGCTACAGACATTTGAATTGTTAATCCAGGATGTTACCGCCAAAAGTAAAGCGGGTGTTATAATAACTGTTTATTGCCTGAACATTGACTCCCCTTGTACTTGTGGCGTGCAATATTTGTCCGTCACCCATGTAGATAGCCACATGATTAATTCGTCCTGTTGTTGGATCGGCGAAAAACATCAAATCCCCACGCTTTAAATTTCTCCAGTCTGTAGTAGTTTTGCCATTCTGGCGTACAAAGTCGGCCTGAGTTCTTGAATTGCCCGGTATCCATTTTCCGGTTGCATCATAATATGTTCTTCTCACGAAATCAGAGCAGTCAAACGTAGCCGTACTTGAGCGGTCTGAGTTAAATTCATAAGGTGTGCCCAGATACTTCAATCCTGCCTGAATAACCCTTTCCCTTATATTGCTGACCGTTGTCTGTGTGGCATGAACTACACGTCTTGCACCCAGGAAATAACGGGCGGGCTCTCCGGAGCTCAGGCTCATAACCCGGATAGTGTTGTAGGGTATATGAGAAATGATAAACTGGTTATTCCCCACAAAAATACCGGCAGCAATTAAGTTGCTGGAGCTTGTCCCAAAAAAAACAATATCACCCGGTTGCAGAGGTTCACCTTTTTTTACCGGAGTTCCCACTCTGCTTAGTGCGTCCAGAGTGCCGGGTAAACTGATTCCCGCTTTTTTATATATGTACTGTATGCCGGCTGCTGAATCCATAACAACGCGGTTGCCTTCATACTTTAACGCTTCATTGGCAATGTCCCTGCCTGTGACCTGGGCAAATGCCTGTCCGCTTATTACTGCCAGGAGCATAAAAAGAACAGCGACAGTAAGGAGATTTTTGTGATACTGTTTCATTTTCATAAGGCTATACATTCCTCCTTGTATACTATGAGCAGCAGCCGTTCTGAGCGTTAATTTCCAGTTCGGAGGTGCTCATTTTTTATTCTTTTGTTCTTTGAAAAGTAAACACGGTGGTGGGGGTTGTGGATATGTGGTCAACGCTTTAGCGTT
>DYEY01000045.1 GCA_020725465.1 Dethiobacter sp. | reverse complement strand
CTTTGAAATACTGAAAGACAGCCTGCGAAATCATTTGTCTTTATCGGAGCAGAAGGTATCAGAATTTCTGAACCAGTTTATTTCCTCTCTGCCCGCGTTTTTCAAGTCTCGCCTACAACTTTCGGTCTGCGAAAGTTGAGTTATCCCTATGTGGAGCGCCTTGTATTGAGTGTACCAGAAAATCCGGCCTTTTACCCAGTGGTTGAATTTCTGGTTCAGATAGTGAGATTTGCTGCCTTTCGACGGTTTGAGGTTATCCAGGTACTCAAAGACAATGATTTTCGCTCCGTGGTGTTTGGCGAAGTCCACTACCTTCCGGGACACCCGGTGAGCTATGTCGTCGTTCAGGTTCGATATTTTGTCCCACAGGTCTTTTGCAAAGCGCTCCCCTTCCGGAATGGTCTTTGTCTGCATCTGCAAATTGACTATCTTCTCAAGATACCGCTTCCTAAGGTGGTTGTCCTTGGCGCCGGAGATGAACTTCGTCGCGTAGACCCTGCCTTTGGTATCCTGAATGGTCATCACCGCGTGGCGCTTCATACCCAGATCGACCATGCAGATTTTAAGTGACGGGTCTTTAACCAACCCCTTAATCTTTTTGAGGTTCTGCCGCTGTACCTTTACAACCGGAACATGCAGCTCCCAGCCGGCGGGTTTTTTAACCAGCATGGGCGAGCCGGCGGCGTACCCCATAGGGACAACTAACGGCTGGAGCAACGTGACTTTCCGGTAAACGTAAGACTTGCCAGTAAATACTTTAAGCATGATGTGGTTGGAATCCATCCATTTATATTCGGTGTCATAGTACGAGAGCCAGCAGTCATTGTCTGCCGGGTACTGCGGAGGGCGCTCCCTAAACTCGATTGGTTTTTTGCCGGTAGCGGCGTGCCTGGCATTTTTCTCCTCGTGCTTCCGCTTTCTCTTCTGCCACTTTTCGTAACTGGTTTTCCAGGCCAGGGCTTTGCCGTGGGCTTCCGCGATGGCGTTTCTCCGAAAACCGGAAGGATAATTGGGAAACTCTTCGTCGAAGGGATAGGCTGGGTGAGGGTTGTCTTCCGTCCGGTGGGTCAGGCCCTCGGCCATCTTCAGCCACTGGCTGTGGCCAATCAAGTCCTGGTGGTCCTGGAACACCTGAAGGTAATACGAGACCACCTGGCGGTATAAGGCGGTGGTGCAAAATGCCTGCTTTTCGACTTCCGCAGGCATGAGAAGGTTAAACCGCAATGTTTTCGTGAACCCGTGCAGGTGGGGCATGTCAATCACCAGTCCTCTGGCTTTCGATATATTTTTTTACTATTTCCTCGGAAATGTGTCCGACCGTCCCAACGTAGTAAGAGGGATTCCAGAGGTGGCCTCCCCAAAGCTGCTTTTTTAACTCCGGGTGCTTCTTGAACAGGAACCTGGCCGATACACCCTTGAGCGCCTTGATCATGCTGGCTATTAAATGGTTGGGCGTGGCGGTGATAAAAAGGTGGACGTGATCCGGCATGATTTCCATTTGTTCGATGGAAAAGTTGTTTTCTTGTGCTATTTGAAGCAGAAGTTCTTTTAAATCGTCTGCCAATGGACCAGTTAAAACCTGCTTGCGGTATTTGACGCACCAAACAATGTGATAGCCAATCTGGAACACACTGTTGCGATTGCGGCGAAGCTCCACTGCTTTATATCTCCTTGCTTACGATAATTACTTATATTATATCATAAGCCGAGAAGTTGGACAAAACATTTCCTGGAACTTGGAAAAAACCAGGCCGCGCCTTACTCCCGTCTAAAGACGGAAAAATGCGGCGCGGCGTTCTTCAAGAGAGCACTTTGCGCATCGACTCACCCTTCAGCACAATTTTTTGTGAGCCTGTGCACCAGGACGGTCCAAAATAACGTCGGCTGCGGACAGCTTTTCTCTGTGTTTTCTGCAGGTTTCACGTCACGGCTTTTATCCGACCCACTCCCAGATGGCCGCGGCTCCCTGGCCGTGCCCCACGCACATGCTTTCAACGGCATATCTGGCGCCATAGTACGGCATTTCATGCATGATGGTGGTGGCTATGCGGGCGCCGGTGCAGCCGAGGGGGTGCCCCAGGGCTATGCCGCTGCCCCGGGGGTTGAGCAGCGGGTGGTTCCTTATCCCCAATTGCTCGGTGCAGTAAACCGCCTGGGAGGCGAAAGCCTCGTTTATCTCCCACAGGTCAATCTGGTCCATGGTCATGCCGGCCTGCTTCAGGGCCTTGGGCACCGCCAGGACCGGCCCGATGCCCATTATGGCGGGGTCCAGGCCCACTACCGCGTAGGCCAACAGCTTCATCTTGGGCTTGAGCCCCAGTTCCCTTATCTTTCCCCGGCCGGCCACCAGGACGGCGGCGGCGGCGTCGCTGGTCTGGCTGGAATTGCCGGCGGTTACGGTGGCCTTTTCATCCTGCATGAATACCGGCTGCAGCTTGGCCAGAGCCTCCAAGCTGGTGTCCGGCCTGATTCCCTGGTCCCGGTCCACCAGCATTTTGCGGGTTCCGCACTCGTCGGCGGGAACGTCGGCCTCCACGGGCAGGATTTCCTCTTTAAACAGGCCCTCCACAGTCGCCCGGTGGGCCTTGGCGTGGCTCTCCACGGCGAACTGGTCCTGCTTTTCCCGGCTGATGTTGAACCTGCGGGCCACCATTTCCGCCGTGTAACCCATTGATATCATGTTCGGGTCGCAAAACTCCCCCAGTCTGGGGTTGTGTTCCGCCCCGGTGCCCATGGGTATGTGGGTCATGTGCTGGACGCCGCCGGCCACAATCAGGTCGGCCCAGCCCATGGCGATGGCGGCAACGGCAAAGGCTATAGACTGTACACCGGAGGCGCAGAAGCGGTCCACGGTGCAACCCGGGACGCTATAAGGCATCCCGGCCAAGATGGCGGCATAGCGGCCGATGTTCGCCCCCATGTCCTTCATCAGGGCGGTTCCGCCCAGGATAACGTCGTCCACCTGTTCCCTCTTTTTGCCGGTTACCTCCGCCCGCCTCAATACCTCGTTAATCACCAGGGCTGCCAGATCATCGGCCCTGATGTTGGCGAACCATGATTTCTTGCCTGCCTTCGCTATGGGCGTGCGAACACCTTCAACCAGGTACACTTCTCTCATCTTCCTAAAACCTCCTCACCCTTTACATTACAACCAACCAGCCGTTCACAAAGTCCTCTTCAGGACATTCCAGGGCGGTTTTATCGTCCGCCCTGAAAGACTTCGGCCATGTCCAGCCACTCATTCATAATGAATTTAAGGGCCCTGACGTCATATGCTAACTCCGCCATTTCCCAGTCCTCCTAGTCCGGATTCACTTAATCTTTTTATGGCTTGATCCACCAGTTCATTTCCTTGTATGGTTTTTGAACCTCTTGTAACCTGGCCCTTTCAACCTGAAATTTGTCCTTCATGCCGGTCAGCCAGCCATCTGCCCCGAAGTGTTTTTGTATTTCCTCTTTAGAAAAACGGCCTCGGCCGGATTCAGCAAAAAGAGAAATACCGGCTGTCCCTATACTTCCCTTGGCGGCACACAGAGGGCATTCAACTATCTCTCCCGGCAACAACCGGAACAGATCGGAACCACAATCCAGACACATATATGGCCCTTTATCAAATTCCTGCCGTGTGAATAAGCTCAGCCCTATCTTCCGGGCATATTCCATATTGTGTGAATTGAGCAAACTCTCCCCGGGAAGGGCGGCTTTGACCAGCCAACACTCTACAACTTTCATTTGTAAAAACCTGGGCAATGACAGGGCAGCAGTCCTGGTATAACCATCCCATCCAGGTATACCGTAGGACATTACTACCACACAGGGCTTGCCGCGAGTCTTCTCAGCGTAACGGCCCAGCCCCATTATGCGGTCGGTAAGCAACTTGAAGCTGGCGTGGGGACCGAGAAAATACACGGGCATGCCGATGACCAGCGCGTCTGCTTCTCTTATCTTGTTCATTACAAAATTGAAGTCATCCTTTATATTGCATCCTTCCTCACTCCTGAGGCAGCGGTAACACCCCCTGCAGGGCTTTATTTCAAGTTCAGTGAGGCGAATCAGTTCCCGGTCGCAAGGTTCCGGGACACCGGCCATAATTTCTTTAACGAGCAATTCACTGTTTCCCAGTTTTCTTTCCGAAATCACCATTCCCAAAGCTTTTTTCATAGAATCTAACCCTTCTTTTTTAAGGTGGGGACGTTCTTATACCGGCCGGTTTCCGCGCTTCTTTTGAGGCAGGGGAACCAGGGGAACTTTATTCCTAGATAGTTTGAGGGCGTTGATAATTACCTCTCTTGTGCGCCTGGGGTCGATGATGTCGTCAAACAGGTCGTAGCGCATGTTCATCCCGGTAACCAGGGGGTCTACGTAAAGATCAAAGTATTCTTTCTTCTTGGCCTCGGCAAAGGCCAGCCTCTCCTCGCTGGTGGGCAGTGACTTGATTTCCCGGTCATAGATGATGGCCACCGCGCCGTCGGCGCCCATGGGGCAGAGCTCCGCCGTGGGCCAGGCGTAAACAAAATCGGTGGAATAGGGTTTGGCGCAGAAAATGGGCGTTGTTCCGCCGTAAGACTTGCGGACGAGAATGGATACCCGGGGAACAGTGGTGGTGCAGGTAGTGTGCAGCAGCTTGGTGCCGTGCCTGATGGAGCCCTTTCTTTCCCATTCGTCTCCCACCAGAATGGCCGGCATGTCGACCAGAAAAACCAGCGGGATGTTGAAGCAGTCACAGAAAGTAATGAATCTGGTATATTTGTCGCACGAATCGGGTTCCATGCAGCCGGCTATGTATGCCGGGTTGCCTGCAGCTATACCACATACTTCACCGTTAAAGCGGCAAAACCCTACAATGGCGTTTTTGGCATAATCCTTTTGCACTTCCAGGAAATCGCCCTCATCGACGATCAGTTGAATTATTTCATGCATGTCGTAAGATCTTCTGGGATCAACGGGCAGAATATCCAGTAACCTTTCTTCCCGCCGGTAGGGCGAATCGGTGGGCTGGAGGTGCGGCGGTTTTTCGCGGTTGTTGGAGGGCAGGAAGCTTAGCAGTCTTTTAGCCAGCTCAACCGCATCCCCGTCGTCCTCGGCCACGAAATGGCAGGAGCCGGTGTACCTCATATGGTATTCCGCTCCCCCGATTGCGGTGATATCTTCGGCAGTGGTGGTGGCGGCCGTAGCTCGGGGCCCGCCCAGCCACATGTTTGACGTGTTTTTGGTCATGATCACAAAGTCCGTTAGAACAGGGCTGTATGCCTGCCCAGCGGCGCAACCGCCGCAGATTATCGATATTTGTGGGACCACCCCGGAATAGATACTCTGCAGCCAGAATGTCTCGGTGTAGGGCCTCAAGCAGGGCTGGGCCTCGTTAAGCCTGGCCCCCGCCGAGTCGATAAAGGCAACAATGGGAACCATCATCTCACCGGCCATTCTAGTAATATTTTTAATTTTTATGATATGGCCTTCACCGCTTGAGCCCGCCAGGACTGTATAATCTGTGGCATAAGCACAAACCATCCGGCCATTGACTTCACCAAACCCGCAAATGACGCCGTCTGCCGGTGTTTTGTACTTATCCATGCCAACATCCCTGATTTGGCTTTCGGCGAAAATGCTCACCTCATTAAATGTGCCTTCGTCGAAGAGCCCTTTGATTCTCTCCCTGGCCGTCCACTTGCCCATGGAGCGCAGCCTTTCGTGGAGCCTCTCGCTTGCCGGCTGCATGTTCAAGGCCCTTTTTTCTTCCACCTTGGCCAACCTTGTCCGCATATCCTCCACGTAGGGCCTGAAGGTAATGCCCTTACCCCTGGCGGCCTTTTTCTTTTCCTCGATAATCTCTTTGGTGGTCTCAACAGAGTACTTTTTTACGTCATTTTGTTCCACGCTAACCTACCTCCCGAACAAGATTTGCAAGAAAGTGGGTGTTTATTTCCCCCTTAATGAACCTCTCATCTTCCATCACCCTTTTATGGAAGGGTATGGTTGTTTTAACTCCCTCTATCCTAAACTCAGCCAAAGCTCTTATCATCCGGCTGATGGCCTGATGACGGCCTTCCCCCCATACAACAAGCTTTGCTATCAGCGAATCATAGAATGGAGGAATATCGTAGCCATTGTATAGGTGCGTGTCCACCCTCACCCCGAAGCCACCTGGCATAATCAGGCTTTCGACCGTCCCCGGTGAAGGCTTGAAATCCTCTTCCGGGTCCTCAGCGTTAATCCGGCATTCCAGTGACCATCCCTTTAGTTTTACTGTTTCCTGATCAATTTTTAACCTTCCCCCGGCAGCAATGATTATCTGCTGTCTGACCAGGTCAATACCGGTCACCATCTCCGTCACCGGGTGCTCCACCTGCAGTCGGGAGTTTATTTCATTGAAATAGAAATTTTTTTCGGCGTCCACCAGGAATTCTACCGTGCCGGCGTTGGTGTACCCCACGGAGCGCATTATTTTGACTGCCGCCCGGCCCATCTTTTCCCGCAGGTCCTCATCCAAAAAAGGAGAAGGTGACTCTTCAACCAGCTTTTGATACCTTTTCTGTATGCTACACTCCCTTTCGCCCAAGTGAATAAAATTGCCGTATTCGTCAGCAAGAATTTGAAACTCGATATGCCTGGGCTCAGGGATGTATTTTTCCAGGTAAATGTCCGGGTTCCTGAAAGCCGCCAAGGCCTCCCCCCTGGCCACTGACAACAAATTGATTAGCTCCTCCTCCGTAAAGGCCACCTTCATACCCCGGCCGCCGCCTCCGCCGGAAGCCTTGAGGATGACCGGGTAGCCTGTCTCCCGGGCAGTCCGGACGGCTTCCTCCGGTGAGGAAAGGGCGCCACGGCTGCCTGGAGAAACCGGTATTCCTTCCTTGGCGGCAATCTCCAAGGCGGCTGTCTTCTCACCGGTAAGCCTGTGTGTTTTCCCCGTGGGTCCAATGAATTTGAGACCTTCACCGGCGCACGCCTCGGCGAAAGTTGCATTTTCAGCCAAAAAGCCGTATCCCGGGTGAACTGCCTGGGCCCCCGACTGCTTTGCAGCAGTGATTATTCTTTCAATATTTAGATAGCTTTTACGGCTAAGTGGAGGCCCGATATTCACCGCTTCGTCGGCGTATTTTACGTGGAGAGACTCCCTGTCCGCATCCGAGTACACCGCCACCGTTTTAATGCCCATTTCCTTGCAGGTGCGGATCACCCTCAGGGCGATCTCGCCCCTGTTGGCTATTAAGATTTTCCGGAACATTTTCCACCTCTGAACTGCTTTTTTATATTACCTCAACCTCAAACATGGGCTGGTTAATCATTACCGGGTCTTCGTCTTCAATTAAAACCTTCCTGATAATTCCAGCCCTTTCCGACCTCACCTCATTGAAAACCTTCATGGACTCGACGATGCACACCACACTGCCCGGCTGGACTTCGTCCCCCTCCTCGACGTAGGGGGGATCCTCCGGTGAAGGCCTTCTGTAGAATGTTCCGGAAAGGGGAGAGTTGATGGTGAAAATCTTTTTGTCCATAACGCTTGACCTCCGTTAAATTGTGTAGTTATAACTCGGGCTTTATGATGTATTTATGCAAAAAATATACCACAGAACAGGTGGAAAAAGGGGCCGTCCGGTAAATTCCGGACGGCCGGGGCATATTCGTCTTTTCTCTTATTCCGGCTGTTTCGTGGATTGGGTTTTTGCCGGCTGCTGGTATTTAGGCCGGGAATTTCTCCGTGGTGTGTATTTTGGAGTAAAATTGAACTTCGTTTTCTTTGGCGGAGGTAATTGAGCTGACGACCAGCATGATCAGCACCGCCATGGCAAAGCCCGCCAGTTCAGGCCAGAACCCCACATTCTTCATAAACCATTTGTACAGCGGGGAGATCAGACGGAACAACAAAATGAAGGCGCCACTTATGACCAGTGAGCATACGGCCGCCTGCTGGGAGGACCTTTTCCACCAGATGCCGAATATTACCGGAACACCTATGGTGGCGCTGATAAACAGGGTTGCGGCGGCTGCCAGTTCCAGCAGCAGAAGGGGCGGGTTCAGGGCCAGGCCGATGATCAGGATAGTAACCAAGCATACCGCCACCCTGCTCAAGAGGATCAGCCGCTTGGAATCCATGTCCGGCTTAACAATTTTTAACAGGTCATATGAAACGGTTGTGGCCGCAACAAAGGTCATGCCGGCGGCAGTGGACAGGACCGCCGCTATAATGGCCGAGTACATGACACTAGCCAATAACGGGTTTGTCAAAACCTGTTTAATCACCACGAAAATGGCGGCGTCGGGTGTTTTCAGCTGCGGGCTGATGATCAGGGCGGCCAGGGCTATTAAGAAAAAGGGAGCCCAGACGATCACGCCCAGGAAGCCAGCCCCCAGGCTCACTCTTTTAGCCTCTTCCGCTCCCTTGACGGCAAAGAACCTTACCATCACGTGGGGCAGCGTCATAAGCCCGTAGGCGGCAAAGAAGGTGATGCCCAGTTGCAGGTTTGTATTTCCCCATTTTTCCCAGAGCACAGTCTTTGCGCCCGCGGCCTTGGCGGCCGCAAACATATCGCCGGGACTCCCGAAAGCAATCAGGATGCCGACGGTGATGGCGACCATGCCGGCTATGACCATCAGGCCCTGGATAAAGTCCGACCAGATGACGGCGAACAGGCCCCCCAGCATAATATAAGCAGCCACTATGGCGCCGAAAACAACCAGGCCTGTTACGTAAGGAATTCCCAGCAATGATTCCAGGGTCAGCCCGGCCGCCTTGTACTGGGCCACCAGATAGCCCACGTAACCCAGGAGGATTGCCAGCAGTGACACGAACCTCATGTTGTTGCCGTAGCGGCTGGCCAGGAACTCGGGGACACTGTTGACCCCCGCCCTGCGAAAGGCCGGGGCTATGACGTAAGCGTTCCAGCCGAAGGCGCAGGCGGCGCCAGCACACATCAGTATAGCGGCAATGAAGCCCAGCTTGCACATTACCCCCGGCAGGCCGACAATTG
>DYEY01000044.1 GCA_020725465.1 Dethiobacter sp. | reverse complement strand
TTTTTAATGTGAATCTTTGCCTGCGTCCTGGTTTCCTGCAGGACAACATCATCTATATATATGTCCCTTGAGATGTCGTCTTCAATATATATTGAAGATACTCCTTTTTTAATCAGACTGTTAATATAAGACCTGGTCAGTCGGACGCCTTTGGCCAATAAAACCCTGCCGTCGGTCGAGTAAACATGGTTAGCCACTTCCATGCCCGGCTGCAAGAAGTTGCAAGGTACTCTTCTCATGTTGATACCTCATATTTTAATTATGCTGAAATTTACAATGCACCTGCCTAAAGGTAACAGAAGCTTATTTTATCTTGAAACGAATTGCTTTCATTTTTTCTTTTTGTTTACTACATTGATCAAAAAATACATAACAGCATATCGGTCATTTGTTACAAGAGGGTAAGCTAAATTACCATGCCTGCCGACAATCGGCCCAACCTCCACCTTAGCCAATTATATACATTGTAGTAGTAGATGTCAAATATTATAACTACAAGTAGGTAACAAACAAGATATCCTATTTTAATAAATTACACCATGGGAATTCTTTTATGGTAAACTGTCCAATAATATTTACGACTTGTTTTCACCCAGGTTTGACTTTTTATTTACTCCTATTAGCCAGCAACGCATCTTAGGTGCCTTATCTTAGGTGCCAGGCACCTAACTTATTGCCCGGGAGACACGCATGCGGCTGAATTGGTCCAAAAAAACAAAGGCCTCCGGAATTGACTCCGGGGACCTTTGTCCCTGTGTCGCCAGACAACAGGCTATTTTTTTGTTTTTAACATTTCCACCTTTAATCAACACGTTTGACCGGTGGAAATTTATAGGTGCCATTCAGAGCTTTGAATGTGGGCTGGTACAACCGCAAAATTATATTAAAATCACCTTCCGGCGCTGGAAGCCAGTTTGACTGACCTTCCTCCGGGGGTTCATGCTGGACAAAAATATCAAGCGACCCGTCTGCATTATATTTCAGTCCTTCTGTGCGGTCCCCAATGGCGTAACGGTTTATTGAATTGGGCACCAGGAAGTAATCCGGACCATACATTGTCATTGACCAGAATGCGTCCACCGGGGGCAGCTCATTGCTGTTAAAATGGATGACGTATTTATTCTTGCCGTTTAAAGTCTTGCCTTCCTGGTCAATAAAAACCCTTGCGTACATTGACTCTTCGTCAACATTAGCTCCCAGTCCAGACCAGGCAGTTACCGCCCTTTTGAGAAAGGCATCGTCGTACGTGCCCAGGTTGCGCAGCACCATCCACCCGTTAACAAATTGAGGTCCTAATTCCCCTCTGCTATTTTTAATAATTTCAAAGGCGTCCTTGGCGGCGCGGGAAAGTCCGGCAATTGTCTGTTGGTCCAGTTTACTTGCATCAAACCCGTAATTCAGATTGATACCGATATTTTCAAACTGCCTCAGCAGCACGGCGTCACTTTCCGGCGGCGGGTTCTTAATCAGCATATCCGTCATTATCTTAAAGAAGTCGGTGGCATTTAAATCTTCTACCTTTTTCGTTAAAAGTTGGGTATCAATAGGTTTTTTGATACGGGGGTCACTTTTTCCGTCAAGGGATTGCAATGTGAACTGGCTCTGTACAGCCGCGGCATTGCTCAGGTCATTCACCCCTTTTACCAGAATACGTCCCAAAACCCATACAGTATTGGTCGGGGATTTGATCACTTCGGTGCCGTAAGGCAAAATGCCTTTCCAATCGGGGCCCACGATGGCGTATTTCTCTGCCCCCGTCCCGGTGGTGCGGCGGCCGATATTGGCAAATGTATTTGTCCAGGCATCCAGAAACTGTATCACGTAATACCTGTCCTGGGTATCAGGAACGTTGAGCACAACCGGTCCCTCCGAAAGGTCAAGCCATGCAATTGAATAAATTGTATCAACGTTTGGCGAAACAACAGATTTGGATTTTGGTGTGGAAAGAATGTTATTATGCTTGAACACGTTGGCAACAGTGTACTTTTGATTGTCCGGCCCCGTCAACAAAGACAGTGATTGTCTTGTTTTTTCCATAACCACGAGGGGATATCCATAGATATATGCCTGAACACCAAGACTGTATGCAAGATTTTGACGGAATTGGTTTAACTGGCCGGTTGCTGCTGTCTGTTCATCTGCAAAAGCGCCCGCACACTGCACAGTAATCACAAGAAGTAAAGCCATAAAAAACAGGAAAACTCTTTTTGCCTTAACCTTCATTGCAACCATCCCTCCTAAAAAATTTTTATTTTTTATTTCAAACAATATACCAATAATAAAGGCCTTAAAATATCGCAAGACTGAATATGTTATATATTTGAATGTTTAATACTTTTGTTAATTTTTAAAATAATGGTTAAAATAATAAACGTGTGACCTGCAAAATTCAGATTCCATGCTGGCAAAATATCTTAGGTGCCTGGTACCTAACTTTTCATGGTACCTAACTTTTCAAATGGCCAAGAAATATCTTAGGTGCCTGGTACCTAACTTATTCCATGCTGGCAAGAAATAACTCCTAAGGAGCATGAATAGGAATTCAGCCCTGGAATGCAAATGGCCAAGAACTTATTCTGACAATAAAAGGCAGCTAAAACAGGACAGATCACCCCCTCTTGAAATCTGGTTGAATTAAGCAGCCTTGCGGCTTTGCTGCTCGATTTTCAGTTGTGCAAGTGTGCAGGCAAGGAAGGTAATCAAGCAGAGCATCACATCTGTAAAAGCCTTCTCGATTCCTCGCCGGTTCATTTTGTCAAGTGTCATGCGGCATGAATGGGCTTTTCCTCGGCATGATGCTCACCTTCCTGGCAGCATCATACCACGTAATAAAGCGATTGAACACTAATTAATACGTCACCGTATTTATGTTGGGGAGTACTAAGTTAAAATAAAAATTTACAGGGAGTTAATGTGGAGTATCTGCGTTGTGGTATAATATAGCCGGAACCATCCCCTTGCGGGCGGAAAGGGTCCTGAAAATGAAGGAATCAGGAGGAAACCCCGAAGTTTTCGGAATCTTTACAATATTGGACACCAAGCTCCACCGGCCCCGCCTCAGTGATGACCTAATCGATCGCCCGCACCTGCTGGCACGCCTGGACCGCGGCATCAAACGGCGGCTGACCTTCATTTCCGCCCCCGCAGGCTTCGGCAAGACCACCCTGGCCAGTGCGTGGCTGCAAAACCTGGGCCGGCTCGCAGCCTGGTTGTCGCTGGAAGAGGCGGACAGCCACCCGGTGAGCTTCGTCCGCTACGTGGTGGCTGCCCTGCAGGTGCTGGCGCCGGATGCCTGCAAGGCCACCCTGGGTTTGTTCCAATTGCCCAGCCTCCCCCCGGTAGATTTGGTCGCCACCACGCTCATAAACGACATTGGCGGGATTCCGGATCCCTTCGTGCTGGTGCTGGATGATTACCATGCTATCCAGGACGGGGCCGTTCACCGGGTGGTGGCCAGACTTCTGGACCACATGCCCCGGCAGATGCACCTGGTGATCATCACCCGCCAGGACCCGCCGCTGCCCCTGGCACGCCTGCGGGCGCGGGGGGAGATAAACGAAATCCGGGCCGGTGACCTGCGCTTCAACCGGAAGGAGGCCCAACACCTTCTGGAGCAGACCGTCGGCGAGAAACTGAGCGAGGAGGTGGTGGCGGCGCTGGAGTCCCGGACTGAAGGCTGGGCGGCGGGCTTGCGGCTGGCCGCGCTTTCCATGCGCGGGAAAACCGACCATGCCTACTTTGTGCGCGCCTTCAGCGGTTGCAACCGCAGCGTGGTGGATTATCTGGCCGACGAGGTGATTTCCCGCCAGCCCCCGGCCGTGCAGTTGTTTCTTATGCGGACCTCGGTGCTGAACCGTTTCTGCGCCTTTCTTTGTGACGCCGTAGCCGGCGATATCGAAACCCTGGGGAGCAGCCAGGAGGTGCTGGACCGGCTGGAGCGGTCCAATCTGTTCCTGGTACCGCTGGACGATGAGCGCGGCTGGTACCGCTATCATCATCTCTTCCAGGACCTGCTGTATCAACGGCTGCAGCAGTTCACCAGCCGGCAGGAGATAGCCTCGCTCCGCACCAGGGCAAGCCGGTGGCTGGCTGATCACGGGTATATCGAGGAGGCTCTGCAGTATGCCCTGGATGCCGGGGATGTGGGTGGTGCCGCGCAACTCGTGGAAAGGAACATCCACCAGCTGCTGAACCGGGACCAGTGGCCCCAATTGGAGAAGTGGCTACAGATGCTGCCCGAGGACGAAGTGCTGCAGCGCCCGGCCCTCATTCTGGGGAGGGCCTGGGTGTTGCATTTCCGCGCCCAGTGGCCGGGCGTGGTGTCCATGCTGCGCCAGGCCGAGAGTGTACTGGACAGCCGGGAGGGTGAACTGGACCAGACGGTGCTGAGGTCACTACGGGGAGAAATCGATATTCTTTGGAGCCACATTTTTTACTGGGAGGGAAGTACTGCCCGCTGCATCGAGTTCGCCCAAAGGGCGCTGGAACGACTGCCCCAGCAGCTCTATGTCCGCGGGTTCGCCATGAGTACGCTGGGACTGGCTTACCAGGCCGCGGGGCGGGGCAGGGATGCCGTGCAGGTGATCCACCGGGCCATAGACGGAGAGAAGATGCCCAAGAGCATATACGACTCCCGGCTGCTGCTTGCCCTAGCTGTGAATTACCTGGCCATGGCCGACCTGGGTGCGGTGGAGCGTGTGGCACAGCACCTGTTGCAATGGAGCCTGGAGGGCCAGTTCCTGGTGAGTCTGTGCTGGGCCAATACTCTTTTGGGGATGGTAGGATACGAGCGGAACCACCTGGAGGCTGCCGCCCGGCACTTTTCCGCCGTAATTGACAATTGTCACCGGACCAACAACTATTCGCTGGCGAATCACTATTCCTTGCGGGACAGTCTGTTTGGACTGGCGTTGACCTACCAGGCCCAGGGGTGGGTGGACAAGGTTTCCAGGGTGGTGAACCAGTTATATGCCTTTGCCCTGGAAACAGGGAATGTGAACCACCTGCCGGTAATCCAATCCTTCCAGGCACGCATAGCCCTGCTGCAGGGTAATGCCGGGCCCGGTCTGAGCTGGCTTCGGGGGACTGAGGTGGTCATCGACAACAGGCCCATGCACACTTTCGAGATCCCGGCCCTTACCAAGGTTAAGGTGCTGCTGGCGGACGGCACTGAGGCCTCACTGCGGGAGGCGGGAGAAGTACTGGGCCGGCTCCTGAAGACGGCCGAGGCCCAACACAATACCCGGGTAATCATCGAAATACTGGCCCTCCAGGCCCTGGTGATGGATGCCCGGGGAAGAACCGGAGAAAGCCTGACCGTGCTTCAGAAAGCCCTCCAGATGGCTGCCCCCGGCGGGCTGGTGCGCACCTTTTTGGACCTGGGCCCCCCAGTGGCCGGGCTGATCCTTCGGTTTCCGGCGGCGCAAAGGACGCCCTTCATGCGTAAACTGCTGGATGCCTTCCACGGCGCAGGAGCGGCAGGCAGGGGGGAAGTCCAGGAAATGCCCCCTGGCCGGGGAGGGATGGTGGAACCGTTGAGCGGACGGGAGCTGGAAGTGCTCAAGCTGATCGGGCGGCGCTTTTCCAACAAGGAAATTGCCCAGAAGCTGGTCATCTCTCCGGGAACGGTAAAACTGCACACCATCAACATTTACCGGAAGATGAACGTGCACAGCCGCCGTGAAGCCATGCAGCGGGCGCAGGCCTTCGGGATCCTGCCCCCGGACTGACAGGCGGGGACGGCAATATACAGCAGCGCAAGTTTCCAGGGAACTGACATATCAGGTTCCCTCTTTTATTTTGGGCCGGCAAGGGGGAACCCAACCTGCAGGGCTTATGAAATGTGAACATCACTATACCCTCAATATACCTTTTTGGTAATTGTTTCCCCAGGGGGAACGCGCTAAGCTGTGCAGTAGAGGGGAGGGGAAGGGCAGCATCTGTGTAAAGGAGAATAGCCTATGTCACCTGATATTCAGGCAAACTATCCGGTGATCATCATCGGGTCCGGGCCGTCAGGTTCTGCCATAGCCAGCGAATTGACGCGGGCCGGCGTCCGGTGCCTGATGCTGGAGGCGGGTAAATATTACCCCAGGCACCTGTTTCCGCGGCCGGAGATTGACTATTATTCACAGATATACTGGGGAGGCGGAATCGAGCTGGATACCACCGCCAGGAACGGCATTATGCGGGGGAAAGCGGTGGGCGGCGGCACTCTTGCCTACCAGGGGATAATGTACCGGTTTGACGAGTTTGTTTACCAGTCATGGCGCGATCTGTCCGGTATCAGCTATTTCACCGAGGAAGATATGCAGCCATGGTACGACAGGGCCGAACCCCTCCTGCACATGGCGCCGGTGGATGAAAGATACCGGAATGAGTGCTCCCGGATCTTTCTAGAGGGCCACCGGAAACTGGGCTACCAGGCCAAACCGGAGCTGAGGGCGCAGCACAACTGCCAATGGGATAGAGGGAACGACTGCATCATGTGCCTGGGCGGCTGTCCCCTGGACAGCAAGGGGAGCATGCCTCACACCGTGCTGAAGCGGGCGCTCCGGCAGGGGCTTCACCTCATCCCGGAGTTTGAGGTGGATCAGGTGGAAGTAAAGGCCGGCAGCATTATTTGCCGCGGCCGGTACCGCCGGGACCGGAGGATGAGCTTTTCCTGCCGCAGGCTGGTCTTGGCCGCGGCCCCTCTAGGGAACACCAGGTTGCTGCTTAAATCAGGATTCCGGGACAGGCTTCCGGCGCTGGGCAAAAATTTCTATATCCATGCCCAGTGGTTTCATTTCGGGCTGTTTGACCAGGAGATAAACGCCCATAAGGGCCCTTTCCAGGTTTACGGCTCGCAGGATATGAGGCTCCGCCGGAAGGGCATAAAGTTCGAGAATACTTTTGCGCCCCCCGCGGGACTGGCTTGGCTCTATCCGGGCTACGGGCGCAGGCACCATGCGTTCATGCGCAGATACCGCTACGTTTCCTGCATTGAATCCTCCATTCGCAGTTTTCACCCGGGGACCATCCGGCTCGACAGGAACGATAACCTGGTTATAGATTGCGGGCTGACGGGCGATGAATACCGGCGTACCAGGGAGGCCCGGAACATGGCTTACCAGATGCTTTGCAGCGCCGGTGCCAGGGAGGTGGCCACCAGCTGTTTCAGCATCTGTCCGCATCACTTCGGGGGGGTGAATATGGGGGTGGATGGAGGCCGGAGCTGTGTAGACCCGGAGTTTCACCTGCACGGCTTCCGGGATATTTATTGTGCGGATTCCAGTGCATTTCCCGGCGCCACCGGATTGAACCCGGTGTTTACTATCCTGGCGCTGTCTATCAAGGCCAGTCAACAAATCCTGAAGGAGATGGCGTGATGACTTCGAAATACTTCACCCCGGCCCAGCTTCAGGTTTTTAACCGGATTGGAGACATAATTGCACCTGGGGACGGGGTTCTACCCCGGTTTTCAGAAACCGGTCTTATTCACCAGATTGACCGCATGGCCGCTTACATTCCCGCCCAGGATGCGGCCGGCCTGCGGCTGCTGGCCGACACTCTTCGTTTTATGCCCGATTTGGCCATTCGCCTGTTGCTTAAAATAACTACCCTGAACCGCTATTTTCCGGGCCCGGTGGGCGCCAACCTGAGAAAACTGAACCTGGGGCTAAAGGGGATAGTTTTTAACCTTTATTATTCCTTTCCCGATGATCCTTCCGGCTTCAGCCTCCGCATCAGGGAGGGTATCTCCTGGGACGGGGCTATCCGAACCAGGCCTGCCGAACCGGATGATCTGCCTGCATTGGTGGAAGCGGCCAATCCTCTTAACCGAGATGGGAGTGCGAGGTGATTAATAGGTGAATAAAGAAAACACAAAAATCAAAACCCTGGTGATCCTGGCTGCTTTGGACACCAGGGGCGACGAGGTAAATTTTCTCAAGGAAATTATCCAGGCCCGGGGGCACCAGGTCTTAACAGTGGATATGGGTGTTATGGGCGCCCCGCTGATGGAAGGGGACTACACCAGGGAAAGGGTGGCGGAAGCGGGGGGTGTATGCCTTGAAGATTTGGTCGAGGCAGCCAGGGCGGGGGCAGACAGGAAAAAGGCCACTGACGTAATGATTGCAGGGGCCAAAAAAATCGTCTGGGAACTGCTGTCCGCCGGAAAGCTGGACGGCATTATGGGCCTGGGCGGGTCAACGGCCGCCGCCAGCGGCGCCGCCGTTATGGCGGGGCTGCCCGTGGGACTGCCCAAGCTTTTGGTCACCACCTTTATCAACCTGGCCCCGGTGGGTGAGGAGGATATAACGGTAATGCAGTCCCCGGCAGACCTGGTGGGCCTTAACAGGATAGTGGCCAAAACCCTGGCCAATGCCGCCGGGGCTATGGCGGGCATGGTGGAACAGGAGGTGCCGGAGGGCCAGAGTAAAAAAATGGTGGGCATCACCGCCCTGGGGGTTACCACCCCGGCTGTTCAGAAAGTCATTGCCCGGCTGGAGGAAAAGGGGTATGACTCGGTGGTGTTTCACGCCACCACGGAAAAAATGGACAGGATGATAAGGGGCGGTGTGGTGGATGCCGTTTTCGACCTTACTACCTTTGAAACCCTGGTGAAGGTGTGTTATACCGATGATCAGATCAGCGCGCTGGCGGGATCATCCGGGGTGGACAGGTCCAGGCTCAGCGGCGCTGTAGAGAAGAAGGTTCCCCAGGTAATAGCGCCGGGAGGCCTGGATATGCACATCTTCCCCGGGGTAACGGCAATTGACCAGCTGCCCCGGGAGTATCAGGGCAGGGCGTGGTCCATGCACGGGCCGGGTATTATGCTGGTTAGAACCAACCAGGACGAACTGGAAAAAGTGGGCCGGAACATCGCGGAAAGGGCCAACCGGGCAACCGGCCCGGTGGCCTTGGTAATCCCCACCGGTGGCTTTTCCGAGGCCAGTAAAAAAGATGCCCCGCTATACGACCCGGAGGCCGACCAGGCCTTTGTCAATGCCCTGAAAAGATGCATCCACCCCGGGATCAGGGTAGTGGAGGTGGACTGCCACATAAATGATGACCTGTTTGCTGACCAGGTTATAAAAGTATTCGGGGAGATAACCTCTTTCGGGAGGGAAGAAAATGGGTGTTAGAATGGACAGGAAGGAAATTGTGGGGAGGCTTAAACAACAGATAAGCCAGAAAAAGCCCATTCTGGGCGCGGGGTGCAGCGCCGGGATAATAGCCAGGTGCGCCGAAATGGGCCAGGCAGATCTGATTATCGTGTACAGCACAGGGAAAACCAGGATGATGGGGCTTCCCACCAGCATGATCACCGGCACGTCCAATCCCATAACCCTGGACATGGTGGACGAGCTGAAAAATGTGGTCAAGAACACCCCCCTTATCGCCGGAATTGAAGCCAATGACATATTCTGCCTGGACCTGGAGGCCTCATTGAAGCGCTTCCTGGACAAGGGTTTCAGCGGGGCCATAAACTTCCCCACCGTGGGTCTTTATGAAAACCTGCTGGAGGGTGGAATGGCCCTGAGAAGGTTCACCGAGGCCATGGCTCCGGGATATGGCGTCAAACACTGGGGATGGAGCCGGGAAGTGGAGATGATAAGGATTTTGCACCAGTGGGAGGTATTTACCATGTGCTATGTTTTTACGCCGCCGGATGCGGTGGACATGGCCAGGGCCGGTGCAGACGCCATATGCGTTCACGTGGGCCCCAGCATGGGAGGGCTTACCGGCTACGCTCCCGGAGAAGACCTGGACAGTTTGCTGAACAAGGCCCAGGCTGTGATGAATGCGGCCCGGGAAGTCAATCCCGAAGTGATCTGCCTGATTCACGGGGGGCCCTTTTACGACCCCGGGAGCACCCGGGTGGTTTATGAAAAAACTGACGCCGAAGGGTTTGTAGCCGCTTCAGCCGTGGAGAGGATTCCCGTGGAAAAGGCTGTGGTCACGGTATGTCAGGACTATAAAAACCTTCCCATGCCCAGGCGTGAAAATTTACCCTGAACATATTCC